>JAFYGI010000041.1 GCA_017543265.1 Bacillota bacterium
AGCGGTAATCTTAGCCGATATTCGTTCAATGGCAAAACTTGTGATAGAAGATGAAAACACGGCAAGAAATTCTTTTCTTTCAAAAAAACAACAGCGCACCTCTCGCCAAACAAAAAATGATACCAAAAGGCTGAACGAAAGTAAACACCGCCTCGAAGAACTCGAAAAACTGATGCAGTCGGTCTATGAAGATAAGGTTATGGGCAAAATTCCCGAACATATATGTATAAATCTTCTGCAAAAATATGAAACTGAGCAGCAAAACCTTGTAGCATACATATCCGAACTTGAGGGAAAACTCTCGGCAGAAAAGCAGGATAAAGAAGATGTTGATGAGTTTATCCGCAGACTGAAAAAGTATTTTGATGTTCGGGAACTGACAAGAGAGATCTGTCTCGAACTTATCGAATATGTGACCGTAAATGCCAAAACAGACGATAAGCCGCGAGAGATCAACATCTATTATAAATTTATCGACAAACCATTGTCGAATAAAAGAACGCTGTATGCCACCACTACAGCCTAATTTTAAAACCACCCAAACAGTTGTGCCTATTTGGGTGGTTCACAAAAGCAAACCCGATCCCCCTCGGGGATTGCACTCGGCTTTAGCCGAGGCAACATAGCGTACAGGCTCTTCATCTGCCGCCGAAATTCCAGTAGGAATTTCGGTATAACTCATAACCAACGGAATTGCAAGCAATTCCAAATTCAGTGGGTGCTTGAACATTGCACCGCAAAGATAGATGCGGACAGGCTTTGCCTGGCTTTTGCGCAGCAAAAGTGCTGACCCACTGAATTTTAAGTAAGCACCCCCGCTTTAGAAGCGGGGGACTTACTTAGTTTGTTAAAAAAAGCGGCAGCCATCTTTGCACAGAACCAAAAGCAATAAGATTTCGGTTTATGTATGATAATCGCTCTAAATTTCAGGTAGTGAAGATGGCAAAAGTATTGGGCGTAACTGAAGCGGGATATTATGCGTGGAAAAGGCGCTTAAATCGTCCCGAGACGGAAGAAGAAACAAAAAGAAAACCCTGCGGCAGGCTATTCGCCGCATTTATATAGAATATTTCGGCATTTACGGGAGCCGAAAAATACAACACGAATTAAAGCGAAGTTACGGCATAGAAGTCAATCACAAAGTTGTGGAAAATGTTATGAAGGAACCGGGAGTTATATCGAAGTTCACAACTTTTGGCTGCGCCAAAAGCCAATTGCTGTGCAATTGTCCGCATTTATCTTTGCGGTTGAATGTATGTGAAATGGGCGGAGAAAATGTTATTTTTCATATAAGAATATCGCAAAACAAAAATATCGTCTTTGCGGAACACTTCAACGCCCATTTCCAAAACGGCTGGAATAGAGAAAATATTTCTCCGAAAAATTCTCTGCCGCAAAAATAAAAAAAGTCCGATTAGCAGAAAACCGCAGCCACCCCAGCTGCGGTTTTTCTGCGCCCAAAATCGGACAAAATAAAAAACACTTGCAAGAGATGATCGCTTCATTCTTGCAAGTGTTTTTTTAGTGTAATCTTGAAATGTCGATATTTGGCTGCTTTTACTGGGTTACTATTTGGTTAGTTGAATACACCAGTTGACAAAGAACCTATTTTTTTAATATGTCACAACGGGCTTGCCCTTTTATGTGATAATTTTATCTGACCGGCGGATAGTCGTCAAGAAGCTCCTTCACGCCGTCGAATATCGCCTGTGCCATCTTTTGTCTGCATGATGCATCTCCGAGTATCTGTGCATCGGAATAGTTGCTTATAAAGCCCATTTCCAGCAGAGTAGAGGGCTTTGTGCCCTTAAGCACTATAAAGGGCTCGCTCTTGACACCGCGGTTTACGGTACCAAGCTGATCAATAAGGTTATCAAGTATTTTTTCGGCCAGCATATAGCTGGTAAGACCGTTGCCCTGGTCGTTGGGGTAAAGACAGTAGGTCTCCGTTCCGTTTGGTGAGGACGAGTCGTTGGAGTTGATATGCACCGAAACAAACACATCCGCTATCGCCGAAGCCATTTCCTGTCTTTCCCAAAGTGTGGGGTAGGTATCGCCGAGCCTTGTGCAGTATACCTTTATGCTGCCGTCGTCCTCAAACAGCTTTAAGGCACGCTGTACAATGTCAAGATTTATTTCCTTTTCAATAAGGCCGTTGCCAGATGCACCGTTGTCCTGCAAGCCGTGGCCAGCATCCAGCACAAGTATCCTGTCATACTTTTCCTGCGGGGGAACGATCCTGAATACGACGTATTCGCCTGCCTTTTCGGGTATTACCGCAATAATTGAGGCGGAATGTATCGTAATGGAGGTGCCGTAGGATGATGTGTTTATATCAACGCTGTTGACACGGTCGTTTTTAACGCTGAACGAGTTGCTTGTAAGCACGCTTGTCAGGTTGGCGGGGATATTTATTATATACTCGCTGCTAAGGTAATTGTCGGTGTACTGTACCTTTTTAAGGTCTATAAGACCGTTTGCATTTTTTATTACTATCTTATTGTTTTCGTATGAAAAATTGCCGCTTATATAGCTGTAGTCATCGGCGCTGGTATTAAATTCCGCACCGCCCTCGCTTAAAACTACCATTGTGGTATTGTCTTTTTTGGATATATTGTATTTCACACCCTCGTTAAGCTCGACGGAAATGCGGACATATTTTTCGGAAAGCTGATAGAAATAACCGTTGTTTATAAAATTGCCTTTGCCGAAATCCTTTTTATCGGCGCTGAGGGTGCCGTTTTCCACATCAATTGTAAGAAGCTTGCCGTCCGTGGATATAAGCACATTTACATCGGGGGCATAGCTTTCGCCGCCTATGGACACGATATCCGCGCCGGGGGTGCTCATAAAATCAACTGCGATTATACGCTGCTTTTCCTGCGCCTTTGTGGTGGTCTCGGTGGTGGTGACTGTGGTAGTTTCGGTGGTGGTCTCCTCGGTAGTGGTCTCGGTAGTTGTTTCGGTGGTGGTCTCCTCCGTGGTGGAAGTCTCTCTCGGCTTGTCCTTTACGGAGGCTGTTCTTGTGTCGTTGTCCCAGCCGACTGCCTTGTCTATCGCCTGCGAAACAAAGCGCAGCGGTATCATTGTCTTGTCGTTTATTATTTTTGCGGGGATGTCCATTTCACGCTCCTCGCCGTCAACAAGGGCGGTAGTGGAGTTTATGCCTATGATAACTGTGGTGTTTTCGTGGTAGACGTATACCTTTCTGTCGGCGTTTTCCCATTCCACATCTGCGCCGAGTGCCTCAAACACCTCTCTTGCGGGCACCAGCGTATAGTTGTTTAAAAGCACGGGCGGCATGGGCAGGTCGTCGGGCTCTCTGCCGTTTATTTCAAGATGTATTTCCTCCGCGCTGTACCAATGATCCTCACCGTCATAGGTGAGTGTCATATTTATATAGCGTCCGCGGGCATATGCGGTCGTCACGCTTGCCAGCATTATTACAAGTACAATGACGGGCAGTAAAAGTTTTCTCATATATATTACCTCTTTTTGGAATTGTATTAATGATAAAAGCGGCAGTATCGTACCATGCCGCATACTACCGCTATTATAACACATTAAATCGGCCAATTCACTAAAATAACACAAATTTTAATAAAAATGTAATAATAAGAAACATTTTGCCGCCGACCCTTATCTTGCCCTTGGGAAATCGAGCAGGAACTCGGTGCCCTCGCCAAAGGTGCTTGTAACGCTTATCTTGCCGTTATGATGGTCAACTATCCACTTTGCTATGGAAAGACCGAGACCGAAGCCGCTTATTTCCTTGTTTCTGGATTTGTCGCTGCGGTAGAAGCGCTCAAAAATATTTTTGATGTCTTCTTCCTTGATGCCTATGCCGTTGTCGCGTATTTTAAGCATTGCGCGGTCGGCCGTCTCCGAGGTCTCAAAATGTATCTCGCAGTTTTTCTCGCCCGAATACTTAACGGCATTTTCCACAAATATCCATATAAGCTGCTTGATAAGGTGGTAGTCGCCCGATATCCTGGTGCTTTGCGCACCGTCGATGTATATTTTTGCGGGCAGCTCCATAACGGAGGCTTCCTTTCGTATCTCTTCAAGAAGCTCCTCTATACAAAGCTCCGATATGGTCATACTGCTGTTTACATCGTTTCTTGCCCAGAAAAGCAGGCGGTTTATAAGCATTGTCATATGCTCCGTTTCGGAGGTTATGGATTCGATGGACTCGTCAAGTACCTCGGGGTCGTTTTTGCCCCAGCGCGAAAGCATATCGGTATAGCCCTTTATGACCGAAAGGGGCGTTTTAAGCTCGTGCGAAACATCGGATATAAACTGATTTTGCCTTTCAAACGATATTTCAAGCCTTGAAAGCATATCGTTAAAAGCACGCACCAGCATACGGATCTCGTCATCCGCCTCGGGCTCCTCTATGCGCTGGTTGAAGTTTTCCTCGCTTATCTTTATTGCGGCATCCGCCACCTGATGCACGGGCTTGAGCATTTTGCTGCTTATGGCACGTCCCACCGCAAAGGCGATAAATACGGCCGCAAGGTTTTCTATAATAAACAGCATACCCATTTTGTTGATGAGCATTATCTCGCGGTTGTATATGCGAAAGGCGCGTATCTCGTATGTTTTGCCGTCTATTGTTACCTGCTTGCTTTTGATAAGGTAGGCATCGCCGTCTATCTTGCCCATGCGAAGATCGCGGCCGCGGCCGTCGGGGGAATTGCTGAATTTGTCGTTCATCGGCCCGCGCATATTACTGCGCTCGGGTATGGGGACATATTCTGTGGCGCTGTCGGTAGCCGTACTGTCGTCGTAAAACGGGTCGGGCATCGCGTCGGGCTTTGTATCGGGCTTTGTACTAGGCTTTGCGCCCTGCCTGCCGCCGCGGGTGTCGGAAACGGTGGGTATCATGGGCGAGCCGTTTCGCATCTCCATTATGCGCACCTCGATATAAGGATTTTGCACCTGCTGCTTAATGGATTCTATGGATATTTCCCCGCCGTTTTGTATATATTCCTCTATTTCGTCAAGTGTCTCGTTTATCTCCTTTTCGGAGCTTGTACGGTAATAGATGATACTGTTTATGATAATAGAACAGGATACAATAAATATAAAAAGTATAAATACGGTCGAATAAACAAGGGCTATCTTGTTTTTTATCGACATTTTATTGTAAAAGGCCTTGAATTTGTTTGGCTTATTCGTCCTTTGCATAATATCCCACACCCCTGATTGTGTATATTATCTTAACGTCAAATTTATCGTCTATTTTTGTGCGAAGATACCTTATGTAAACATCAACAACATTTGTTTCGCCTATGTAGTCATAGCCCCATACCTTATTTAGTATCTGGTCACGGGTGATAACAATGTTTTTGTTTGTCACAAGGTACAAAAGCAGGTCATATTCACGCTTGGTAAGCTCGATGGGTGTGTCCTGATATTTTACCGTGCGTGAGGATCTGTCTATTGTAAGCCCCTTTATATTAAGGGTGTTTTCGTCTCTTTCGCGGGTCTCCTGATTGATAAGGCGCAGCGCGACACGCATCCTCGCAAATACCTCTTCAATGGCAAAGGGCTTTGTGATATAGTCGTTTGCGCCGCTGTCAAGACCCGTAACGGTGTCCATGACCTCACTTTTGGCGGTTATCATGATGATAGGCACATCCGACTCCTTCCTGATACGCCTGCAAACCTCGATGCCGCTGAGCTGCGGAAGCATAAGGTCAAGAAGTATGATGTCGGGTTTTTCCGCAAAGAACATATCAAGTCCCGTGCGGCCGTCATTGGCAATAACAACATCGTAGCCCTCGTGCTTTAATTCCAGCTCCACAAAGCGTGCCAGCTTCATCTCGTCTTCAACTATCAATACCTTATATTTCTTGCTTTCCATAATTGCGTTTCCCCTTTTTTAAATAATTGTTTTTTTGTATGATCCTATGATAAGAATTTTAATATATAATTTTTAGAGAAATATTAGTGCAAGATTAGAATTTGATTAGAAATTAAATCTTTAATTAAGATTTTAATATTTTTTTGTTGCGTGCGTTACAAAAAAAGTGTTGACTTAAACGCCAATAAGTAGTATAATGTTCTTTGTTATCGGGGTGTAGCGTAGTTTGGTAGCGCGCAGCGTTCGGGACGCTGAGGTCGCAGGTTCAAATCCTGTCGCCCCGATTTATTATTAAAAAAACCGACTGAGTGGATACTCGGCCGGTTTTTTTGTTATTTGCATTTTGCAAGGGATCCGACAGCGTCCTGCGCGATTATGGTCTTGCCGTACTCGGTCAGCATACCGACACTTCCGCTGTGCAGCGGGCAAAACTCGCCGTACTCGATAAAGCAGTTCCTTACCGCAGGGGACAGCTCGCTGTAGCTGCATCTCAATACCAGATAATACTCGTCATTCATTTTGTAAAGCGCACTTTCGCTGTGATAATCGGGCGCGGCGATACTGCACGCCTTTATTGCTCCCGACAGCTCGCCAAAGGAATAGATAAAGTCCGTAACGGTGTTGCGGTCGCTTTTTTGCTCCTTTTCGGTGTTGTTGTCAATAATATTATCGTCAAACAGCTTATGCTCGACAAGCTCGTTATAAAGCTCGGAAAGGTGCCGCTTGTACTCCTCGCCCGAGGAATTGTCGGTCTTTTCGGGCGTGCGCGACACAATAAGCGCAATGCCGTCGGGATGGGGACGTGCCTCGACCATAACGGGATTTTCGCTGACGTTAAAATTTATTTTCTCCGAGGCGAGCTTCATTATCTCGCGCACAAGGCTTTGAAGCTTGTCGGAACGCTGAAAGAGATCGTTGAATGTTATATTTCTTTCTTGAAGATCCTGACGGGTAAGAAGAAATTTTATCTGGTAATCATTTAATTTTTCCATTTTCATATAATCACCGCCTAAACTGAATGGTTGGTTGTTGTATAACGCTCCGTCATGATATCTTATACAATAATTATATACAAAAACTTTTAAAATGTAAAGAGGATAATATTACAATTTTGTGAAAAAATAATTTGTTGGGGCAATTATGTACATTATTATATGCTATACCTCATTGCATAGTGCATAAAAATATGCCTGCTTTTTATTGCAATATATACAAAATGACATTTTTTGCCTGTGCTTTGCCCCAAACGGGCGTACCCGTACTGAAAAATACACAAATTTTACGGAAATACCCGCGAAAAGATTAGCTTGACATTAAAACAGTTTTACTATAAAATAAATTTACTGTAAAACTGTAGAATATCACGTCTTTACCCTTTCCTTTTTTCAAAGGAGAACTTTACGGAGGTATAAAAGTGAAAAGGGATATCAAGGAAATAGTGGAAAGCTGGGCAGGTGTAGAGGAGATAATCGGCTACATAATGCGCAGGGAGGAACGGCTGACTGCTGCCAACGAGGACTGCTCGCTGTCGGGACATCAGTTTGATGCCTTGGCGGTGATAGCGTTTCTGGATATACACAATGTTACAAAAATAGCAAAGGTGATAAGCTGCTCAAAGTCGGCGGCATCAATAATGCTGTCAAAAATGATGGCGGGCGGACTGGTCGAAAAAACATACGGTCATAATGCACAGGATAACCGCAGTATATATATAGAAGTTACCGATAAGGGCAAAAAGCTGTTAAAGCAGTTTATGAGCACAAGGCTGGCGGCTATATCCAACATACTGGACAGGATGAGCGACGAGCTTAAAAAAGAGCTTTACCTCGGTATGGGCTGCTTGTGCGGCGTTTACGACTATAGGGACAGCTTTCTTGTGGAAATGACGGAGGAGCTGCTGTGCGGACTGGATTGTGACGACGACAAAAAGGAATATATAAGGCGTTTTTCAAATTTTGTCGCAAACAGGCTGGCAAGCGAAAAGACATTGACTGAAAGTCCGCAGAAGATAAGCAAGGTGCTTACGCTGCAGCAGGTCGGCATACTCAAATCCATACATATAAACAAGGACAATACAGTATCAAAGCTGGTAAGACATTTCGGCACAAGCGTCAGCACCGTGTCGGTGAATGTATCGCGCCTTGCAAGGGCGGGCTACGTCGTAAAGGAATACGGCAAGACCGACGACAACAGGGAAACGATACTTTCCGTTACCGACAAGGGCGTGAAGGAGCTTCAGGAAATAAACCGCAGGTGCTTTGATATATTTATGGATGAATATAATTTAATGGGCACGGGACAGAAAAGAATGCTGGAAGAAGGACTGGCTCATTTTGATAATGTTGTTAAATTGATTAAACTGGAGGCAAATCTATTATGAAAAAAAAGACAAAGTTGATCCCCGCTTTAATGGCTGTGCTTATGCTGCTTTCGGGCTGCTCGGGCGGCAAGGAAGAAGTACCCGAGGATGCTGAGCAGATAGCCGCTGCCGTGACACCCGTTGAGGTAATGGAGGCTGTTCCCGCCAAAATTGAAAAGACGCTTACCTATGTCGGCAAGGTCGCAGCCAACGACACGGTAAATGTCACATCAAAGCTTTCGGGTCAGGTAAAGGAAGTTTATGTCAATGTGGGTGATACCGTTAAAAAGGGTCAGGTCCTTCTGCTTATAGACGACAAGGATATCCGCGACCAGATTGCTGCCTCCGAGGCACAGCTCAGGGTAGCTGAAGCGGGTGTTGCTTCGGCAAGGGCAAGCCTTGCACAGGTAAGTGCGGGCGGTCAGACGGCAACACAGCGCGTTACCATGGAGACTGCCGTAAAAAATGCGCAGATAAATGTTGATAACACAAAGATCAACATGGAAAATGCACAGAATGCCTTCAACGACACCGAAAAGAAGTATAACGACTACAAGACCATGCTTAATGCGGGCGTAATAACACAAAAGGATTTTGATGCGGTGGAGCTTGGCTATACACAGTCCAAAAATGCTCTTGACCAGACACAGCTTGCATATAATTCGGCTGTTGCCACACTTAATCAGGCACAGCAAAGCCTTAAGCTGTTTAACGAAAAGACCCTTGACGATACTGCAACAACGGCCAAAAACGGCGTTGCAAGTGCGGAGGCAAGCAGAGATTCCATTCAGACATCGCTTAATACCTTAAAAAGCAACCTTAACTATATCAAGGTAACAAGCCCCATAGACGGCGTTATAACCAGCAGGAATATCGAGCCGACCAATATGGTAAGCGCAGGTGTTTCGCCCTTTGTTGTTGCGGATACATCCAAGGTAACGGTAGATGTTGAGGTAAGCGAAAGAATAATCAACTCCGTAAATATCGGCCAGACCATCGGCGTAAATATAAATGCGGTATACGATGCACCCGTAAACGGCGTGATAAGGACCATTAACCCCACGGCGGGCAATTCGGGCTCCTTTACCGTAAAAATAGAACTTGACAATAAAGACGGCAAGCTTAAGCCGGGTATGATAGCGCACGTTTCCTTTGTTGAAACAAGTGCGGAAAATGTTGTTGTTGTACCGAGAGACACGGTTATCGAGGACGGCGGTGAAAAGTATGTATATGTTACCGACGGCAAAAAAGCGGAAAAGAGAGATGTAGTGCTTGGTGTCGATGACGGCGCAAGTGTGGAAATAAGCGGTGTTGAGTTTGGCGAGCAGATAATCGTTTCGGGTCAGAACTATGTAACGGACGGCGGGGCCATAACCATAACAGCAGACGAAGAAGAAACAAGCGAGACAGCAGCCGGTAAGGAGGAATAAAAATGAATTTATCAAGCTTATCGGTCAAGCGCCCCGTTACGACCATAATGTGCGTGCTTGTCGCTTTATGCTTCGGCCTTATGTCCATGCTTAATTTAAGTATGGATATGATGCCCAATATGAACATCCCCATCGTACTTATTATGACCACCTATGAGGGCGCAAGCTCCGAGGAGATCAAAAACCTTGTCACCAAGCCCATGGAAGATGCTGTGGCAACGGTCAGCGGCCTTGATACGCTCCAGTCGCAGTCATCTGCGGGCAACAGTATGGTTATGGCGCGTTTTGACTACTCGGTGGATGTTGATGTTGCCGCGCAGGATGTGCGTGAAAGGGTCGATATGTACAAGTCTATGCTGCCCGAAGGTGCAAAAGACCCCATGATACTTAAAATAGATATCAACTCCATGATGGGTAATATCATGATATCCGCAAGCTCCGACTCAAAGAGCATAAACGAGCTTAAAAACACGATCGACGACCTTATCGTGCCCCGTATAGAGCGCCAGAAGGGCGTTGCATCCGTAAGCACCGTCGGCGGTAATGACAAGATAATCGAGGTATCACTCAATCAGGAAAAGATGCGTGCCTACGGCATCGGCGAAAGCACGGTAACGGGCACACTTGTTTCCGAAAATATAAACACCCCTCTGGGCAGCGTTTATAAGGGTGACAAAAACCTTACGCTGCGTATAAAGGGCGAATACAGAGATATAAACGAAATACAGGACGTACTTATCCCGACCGGCACGGGAGGCACCGTATTTTTAAGCGATATTGCCGATGTAAATGAAAAGTATGACGAAAGCAAGGCCTTTTCCTACACGGACGGCAAGGAAAGTATAACCATGTCGGTCTCAAAAACATCAACGGCAAACACCGTGGATGTTTCAAAGGCCGTATTTGCGGAAATGGCAAAAATACAGGAAGAGATGCCCGACATAAACTTTGTTACGGTATCAGACCCCGCGGAATACATCCAGCTGGCACTTAAAAGTGTTGCCGACTCTCTCTGGCAGGGCGGTGTGTTTGCTATTATCGTTCTTTTCATCTTCCTCAGGGAGATACGCTCCACGCTGGTCGTTGCCGTATCTATGCCCGTTTCCATCGTAACTACCTTTGCCGTGATGCGTCTTATGAACGTAAACTTCAACATGATGAGTTTGGGCGGTCTGACGCTTGGTATAGGTATGCTTGTGGATAACTCCATAGTTGTTATGGAGAGTATATATAAAAAGCTGGAGGAAGGCAAGGATCGGATCCGTGCCGCTATAGAGGGCGGCTCCGAGGTCGTAAACTCCGTTTTGGCATCAACGCTTACAACGGTTGCCGTTTTCCTGCCTATAACAATGGTCGAGGGTCAGGTATCGGAGCTTTTCAACGATATGTGTCTTACCATCGTTTTCTCGCTGCTTTGTTCGCTGGTGGTCGCAGTTACCTTTGTGCCTATGGCATGCTCGCTGCTTCTTTCACCCGAAAATGTGGAGAAAAAGAAGCGCAAAAATATAGTAAGCAGGTTCCTTGACCTTATAGGAAAGTTTCTTGAACTGCTTGAAAAGGGTTATGACAAGCTTATTCACAAGGCGCTTGACATGAAAAAGCTTACGGTTGCGGTTGCCGTACTGTTTGTGTTCCTTACGGGTATAGTTGTCAAGGATATGAACTCCGAGTTTATGTCATCAACCGACGAGGGCGAGATAAGCGTTTCCGTATCCCTGCCCAAGGGCTCATCTATCACAAGGACAGAGGAGATAGTGTGGAAGGTCGTAGATGCCATAGAGAACGACCCCGATATCAAGCATATGTCCATGAGTGCGGGTTCGAGCGGAAACGGCATGTCGGCACTTTCGGGCGGCGGTGGTGAGGACAGCTGTACAATAAGCATAAACCTTAACAAAAAGTCCGAGGGACGTACAAGAACGACAGATGAGATAGCTGCCGAGATGCGTAAAAAGGTCACAAATATAGCGGGTGCCAAAATTGAGGTAAGCTCTTCGGGCTCGTCAATGGGCAGCTACTCCTCGGGCGGCCTTGAAATAGATGTGTTCGGCGATGATGCCGAGGCGGCAAAAAAGGTCAGCGAGGACTTTGTCGATATATTAAAGGGCATGGACGGCCTTGCCGATGTGAAGTCCTCCTTAGAGGAAAGCTCACCCAATGCCACCATCCGTATAGATAAAAGAAAGGCAAACAGCCTCGGTATCAGCGTTTCAAGCATATCAAACCTTTTAAGGACCGATATTACAGGCTCCAAGCCCACAAAGTACAAGATCAACGGTGACGAGTACGATATCAAGGTAGTGCTGGAGGACGGCAAGGTAAATTATATATCCGACGTGGAACAGCTGCTTATCCCCACGGCGGGCGGCGGTTCGGTACCGCTTAAGGAGATCTGCGAGATAGTGGACGAGGATGTTCCCGTTGCTATCGCAAGAGAAAATCAGAAGGATAAAATTGCCGTTACCGCAACACTTGACGGTGCGGCTTTGTCCGAGGCACAGACGTATTTTGAAACAGCTTTCAGTACCTATAATATGCCCGCTTCCGTATCATGGCAGTACGGCGGCAGCGCAAAGTATATGGCGGAGGCTTTCTCGGGTCTTTTGGTAGCACTTGTTGTGGCTGTGCTTCTGGTATATATGGTCATGGCTGCGGAGTTTGAGGCATACAGCTTCCCGTTTATCGTCATGTTCTCCATACCTATAGCTATCACGGGCGGTCTGTTCGGTAACTTTATCTGGGGTCAGGATATATCAGTAACTACCTTCCTGGGTCTGATAATGCTTGCGGGTGTCGTTGTAAACAACGCCATCGTGCTTATCGACTACGCAAATCTGCAGGTAAGAGAGCGAGGCAAAAATTATAAAGAGGCCATGCTTATTGCAGGCCCCGTGCGTTTGAGACCTATCCTTATGTCAACGCTTACCACGGTGCTTGGTATGCTGCCTATGATGCTTTCACAGGCGGACGGCTCCGAGTCCATGCGCGGTCTTGCCGTAACGGTAGTATTTGGTCTGTCGTTCTCGACACTTGTAACGCTTGTACTTATCCCCGCAATTTATGTTGCGTTTAACGAGCGTATCGACAAGCGCAAAAAGAAGAGACAGGCAAGAAAAGAAAAACGTGCAGCAAAAATGGCGGCAAAGGAAGCCGCTGCACAGGCGTAATATATTATCTTTCAGGGGCTTGACCTTAGGGTCGGGCTCCTTTTTTTGTGTGAAATGGTTATTACGGGTCTGCGCTGCATCACCGATACAAATAACAATAAATTTTTGTAAAAAAATGCCCGATATGTATTGAAATTGCGGCAATAATTGTGGTATAATCTATAGTAATTATGTAAACAAGATGATCTCAGAGGTGCGTTATGGCTGGTAAGAAAAACAAAAATAAAAAGAAAAAGAATATTTATATCGCTGCCGCGGCTGTTATTGCGGTTATCGCTGTGGTGTTTTTTGCGCTTAATATATCAAAGGATACTTCTATAGAGGAAAAGATGGTCATGCCCGACATAAACTACGAGGGCTCGTCAAAGGCTGTCTTTCATGTAAGCGGTAAAAATATATACTACTGCTCAAAGGACGGTATGCAGATGATAGACCGACAGGGCAGCACCGTCTGGACGGATACATATACCATGCAGCAGCCCGTAATGATAGGTGCGGACGAGTATGCGGCCGTAGCGGAGGAGCGCGGCAGGATAGTCAAGGTATACGGCAGCAAGGGCCTTGTATACGAGATACCCGCAGAGGGTCCCATAACCACCTTTACGGTCAATAAAAACGGATATGCGGCCGTTATTATGGAAATGCAGAATACATACCTTACAAATATATATAATTCACTTGGCAGCGTTGTTTCCGTAAGCAGCTGTCCTGCGGAGGAAAGTATCCCCGTGGCTATTGCAATATCGGGGGATAACAGCATTTATGCCACATCCTACATAGATACAAGTGCCGTTACATTCAAGTCAAATGTCGTTATGCGCTATGTCGGCAAGGAGCTTGCGGCTACGGCGGAAACGATAGACGGTATGTTCACGGCCTTTTCGGGCGGTGACGGCATTGTCGGCATTATGAGGTTTACACAGGATAACGCACTTGCCGCGATAAGCGACAGGGAAATAATAATGAGCGACATTTCCTCGGACGGCAGTAAGGAAAAATTAAGGCTTGCACTTGACGGCGTTATGACCGCCGCAGATATTTCCGACAACGGTGCTGTGGCCGTTGCGGAAAAAAAGGACGAGGGCGGCAATGTAAGGCTGTTTTTGCCCACGGGCAAGGAGGCTGTCAGCTTTGACACAGCAAACACGGTATCCTATATCAAGGTATATGACGATATGCTGCTTGTTCTTGCGGGCAGCAGGCTTACCGCCTATGATACGGGCGGCACAAAGCTGTGGGAAGTGGTAACGGGTCAAAACATAAAGCAGGCGCTTATGTATACCCCGGGAAGCGAACTTCTTGTAGCGGGCAGTAATAAAATGAGCGTCCTTAAAGTAAGAAAGGGCGACACCATAAACAATACGTCGGCATCGGACGTAAAGCAGGAGGCGATCATAGTGACGGAGGATGCAGCGGAGACCGAGTCCTCAACGGCACAGGCGACCACGCAGGCGCAGGAGGAAACTCAGGCGGATGCCGATACAGACGAGGACTATGACGACACCGACGAGGCCGGCGACACATACGACGAGGATGACGATGAGTATTATTCCGACGATGAAGACTATGACGAGGACTACGATGAGGACTACGACGAGGATTATGACGAAGACTACGACGAAGACTACGATGAAGACTACGACGAGGACAGCGAATAAAGGGTGGCAGGCATGAACGGCTCGGATATTTTTGTTATTTGCATTATTTCGGTTTTTGTGCTGTACGGGATATACTGCGGCTTTCTTTCGGGCATAATACATACCGCAACGGTGTTTTTGTCCGCAGTTGCATCGCTTGTGTGCTATCCCCTTATTTGCGGCATGGCAAGAAACAGCGCCCTTTTCGACTTTTTGAAAAATGCGGTAACGGAGGATCTTGGCCTGCGTGAGTTTGCCGCGGAAAACACAAGACAGGCGCAGCTTATGCTTATAGACGGGCTGCCTCTGCCCGAAATGTTCAGGGAAAAACTGGCGGTAAACAACAATTCGGTCATATACGACCTGCTTGGGGTCGATAATGTGGTGGATTATATCGGCGCATTTATCGCAAATATAGTTTTGAATATAATTGTCAGCATAGTGCTTTTTATTATATGCTTTACGGCATCAAGGGCTGTGCTGGCGGCGTTCAGCGTGCTGAAAAAAACGCCCGTTATACGCACTGTGGGCCGTATGGGCGGCGCTCTGTTGGGGTTTGCCGTGGCGGTGGTGTTTATCTGGGCATTGTTTGCCGTAATGGATGCTTTTGTGACACAGCCGTTTTTTTCGGTGCTGTATGACGACATTGCACAGTCAAAGGTGGCTATACTTTTGTATAACACGGATATAATAAGGCTATTTATGCTAAAGAGGATGTTTTGATGGTCGAAAGCTATTATACCGTCCGGGGCGGGGGCGAAGCGGAGATAGTGGAGAAGAAATCCCGCTTTATTGCCCATGTTATTCCCGTAACGCAGGAAAAAGAGGCTCTGGAGCATATAGAAAAAATAAAGAAAAAATATTGGGATGCACGGCATAACTGCTATGCCTTTGTGCTTGGCCTTGACGGCAGAACGCAAAGATATTCCGACGACGGAGAACCCGGTGGAACGGCGGGTATGCCAATGCTTGAAGTGCTTTTGGGCGAGGGTGTCAAAAATGTGCTTGTGGTCGTCACAAGATACTTCGGCGGCACGCTCCTCGGCACGGGAGGCCTTGTAAGGGCCTACAGCAAAAGCACCAAGGAAGGCCTTTTGGCTGCGGGCATTGTCGAAAGGGTGCTGTACAGGCAGATAAATGTTACGGTCGGGTATGACCAAAGCGGCAAGGTGCAGTATGAGGCTGCACAGGGCGGACATATTACCGAGGATGCCGTATATGCGGAAAATGTGTGTTTTAAGCTGCTTGTAAGGGTATCTGCGGCAGATAAATTTATAAAGGACATAACAAACGTCACAAACGGCAAGGCCGAAATAGAGGTATCGGACGACGTATACAGGTAAGTCGGTGGCGTTTTTATAAAGGAGTGTTACAAGTGATAGAAGTAAAGGATCTGACAAAGATCTACGGCGCTCATACCGCTGTGGATCACATAAATTTTACCGTAAACGACGGTGAGATAGTGGGCTTTCTCGGGCCTAACGGCGCGGGCAAGACTACGACCATGAACATGATGACGGGTTTTATCTCGTCAACGGAGGGCAGCGTAAAAATAAACGGCTTTGATATACTGGACGAGCCCGAAAAGGCTAAAAAACAGCTTGGCTATCTGCCCGATGTACCGCCGCTTTACGGCGATATGCGCGTTACCGAATACTTAAACTTTGTCTGTGACATAAAGGGCGTGCCGGCGCAGAAACGCCCCGAAATGCTTAAATATATCATGGACACGGTAAAAATAACCGACCATGCAAACCGTATCGTCAAGAACCTTTCAAAGGGTTATCGCCAGCGTGTGGGTCTGGCGCAGGCAATGGTGGGCTTTCCGAAGGTGCTTATACTGGACGAGCCTACGGTCGGCCTTGACCCCGGACAGGTAATAGAGATGCGCGATGTTATCCGTATGCTCGGCAAAAGGCATACCGTTATTCTAAGCTCGCATATATTGGGCGAGGTCAGCGCCGTATGTGACAGGATAATAATCATAAATAAGGGCAGGATCGTTGCGGATGCTTCCGCGGCGGAGCTTACCGAGGGTTCGGGCAATTCCGCGCAGATAATGCGCACCGCCTGCACGGCCGAAAAGGCAGAGAGCATAATAAAAGGCATAAACGGTGTAAATGAATATAATATAGCCGAGGAAAACGGCGAGCTTGAAATTACCGTCCGCGGAAACGGCGATATACGCGCGGATGTTTCGGCGGCGTTTGCCGATGCGGGCGTGCCGCTGCTTATGCTCAAGCCCGCAACACTTACGCTGGAGGAGATATTCCTTAAAATAATAAGCGGCGACGAGCCCGATGCGATGCAGCATAAACCGCCCGAAAAAACGGCTGAAAACGAAATACCCGCACAGGAGGAGGAGACAGAAGAATGATTTCCATATATAAAAAAGAATTAAGGTCATATTTCACGACCTTTACGGGCTATGCCTTTCTCGGTTTTTTTGTGCTTATAACGGGCTATTTCTTCGCTGCGCAAAATCTTGCGGCATACAGCGCAAACTACAATGATGTGCTTGTATCCACAATGATAATGTTCCTTATACTTGTGCCCGTGCTTACCATGCGTTCCTTTGCGGAGGAAAGCCGACAAAAAACAGACCAGCTGCTTATGACATCGCCGATAACCATTAACGCGGTGGTGCTCGGCAAGTTTCTGGCGGCTGTAACGCTTTATCTTATGGGCATACTTATTACGGCGGTATTTCCCTTTATACTTTCAAAGTATGGCACTGTGGACGTAAGTGCCACGGTATGCTGCTTTATAGGCTATTTTCTGATGGGAAGCTGTCTTATAAGCGTGGGCATTTTTATATCCGTGCTTACCGATAATCAGATAGTTGCGGCGGCGGGTACGTTCTGCGTGCTTTTTCTGCTTTTGATGATAGACAATATTGCATCGGGTGCGCCGATAACACGCGCTTCATCGCTTATTTTTGCGGGAGTTATCGCTGCGGCTGTTGCGGCAGCGGTGTATACGGGCACAAAAAGCCTTGCCGCATCGTGCATATTTGCGCTGGTTGGGGCGGCTGTAATAGGCATCTGCTATCTTGTAAGTCCCACGGTTTTTGACGGACTTATAACAAGGTCGCTTGGCTGGCTGTCGGAGCTTTCGCGCTTTGAAAACTTTTATCTCGGCGTGTTCGGTATATCCGATGTGGTATATTACATCACATTCAGCGGCGTATTTTTGTTCCTTACCGTAAACAGTATTGAAAAAAGACGCTGGAGCTGATACGGAGGTAACCCAAAATGAAGAAACTTTTAACCGATAAAAAAATAAGGTACGGCACGTTTTCCACCGTTATCGCGCTGGTGTTTATTGCCGTGCTTATAGTGATAAACCTGATAATAGGCGAGCTTGACCATAAGTTTGACATGACCTCGGCCGACACCTATTCCATAAGCGACAAGACAAAGACCGTGCTTGACGGCCTTGACAAGGATATTACCATTTACACCATGTTTAAAACGGGCAATTCGGACAGCGTTGTCACCCGCGTTCAGCGCGTGCTTGACCAGTATGCCGCAAACCCGCATATCAAGGTGGAAAATAAGGATCTGTACCTTTATCCCGATTTTGTCAAGAACTATTCGGACGAGGAAAAAACTGTTGCGCTCAACAGCCTTATCGTTACAAACGGCGAGCGTTACAAGGTAATAAATTACGATGAATACTTTGATAACTCGGGCACATTTAATGTAGAAAGCTGTGTGACGGGTGCAATAAACTATGTGGGTCTTGAGCATGACAGCGTGGTTTATGCGATAACAGGCCACGGCGAGGCAGATGTCAGTATGTTTTCGGGCTTTATCAAGCAGGCGGAGGCCGCAAATTATCAGATAAAGACCGTAGACCTGTTGGAAAACGACATACCCGATGACTGTGCGGCGCTGATGATGACGACCTGCTACCGCGATTATTCCGGGGACGAAGTACAAAAGATAAAGGACTATCTTACAAATGACGGCCGCCTTTTGTTTATAGCAAGTGCAATATCAAAAGACGATCATCCCAATATGCTCAGCATAATAAACGCCTACGGTGTCGATCTCGGTACAGCCTATATAATGGAAAGCGACCCGCAGAACTATCTGCAAAATCCTATCGGCGTAATGGCACAGCAGGAGGAGCACAGCATAAACCGCAGCCTTAAAGAAAATAATTACAAGGTGCTTGCATACTGTACGGACTCCGTGAACGTGCTGGAGCTTAAAAAGCAGGGGCTTGAAATAGAAAGCGTGCTTAAAAGCTCCGATTCTTCATATATAAAGGGCGAGGGAAATATGTCGCCCAATTTTGAAACGGGTGACGAAAAAGGACCGTTCACCATTGCTGCGGCCGTGACCGACTCCACATACACGGACAAGTCGCACAGCACAAAGCTTATTGTGACGGGCTGCTTTTATATGCTTTATCCCGATGCGGATGCCGTTGTAAACGGTGCGGACTCCACCTTCCTCGTAAACAGCCTCAACTGGCTCAACGATACGGAAGACAGCGTTTATATCGCGCCAAAGAGCCTTGCGGGCGAAAAAATAGTTATAGACGCGGGCACGACCGACAAGATAAAGATAGCTGCATGGGGCGTTATCCCCGGCGTTATCTTCCTTATAGGATTTATTGTTTGTTTAAGAAGACGCAACGGCTAAGGAGTATTTTGATATGAAAAAGAAAATGATAATGCTTGCGGTGCTTTTGCTTGCGGGGGCGGCCTTGCTGGGAATATACGGCTATGCAAAAAAACAGCCCAAGCCCGAGTTCGAGCCCGTACAGCCCGCAGTATCGGAGCAGTCAAAATATAAGCTTATTGATATAAAGCCCGAGGACGTAAAAAGTATTGCCGTAGAGGGCGGCGGCAAAAGCGTGGTCTTTACCGTCAGCGACAGCGGCATAAGCGTAGAAAACGCAGATATGGCGCTGCTTGACAAGGAGCTTGTGGTCATGATGTTCAATGCGCTTGTATCGGTTTCATCCGACAACAAAATTTCGGAGCCCGAGGCTCTTTCCGTTTACGGTCTGGACGTTCCGCAGGCCTGTGCCGAATATGAAACGGCAAACGGCAGCAAGACGCTTTTTATCGGTGACATCACACCCGACGGCAGCTATTACTACGCAATGACGGGCGGTGACACCGCAGTTTATACCATAGGCAAAATGACGGGCGAGCGCATCATGCAGGATGTGACCGCAATGGCAGACCTTGATATAGCCGTACTCAACGCAAACGGACTTTCAAGGCTTGAGGTAAAGCAAAAGGACAGGGACGAGCTTTCAATTTCCTTTGACAAGGAAAACAGCGCCGCAAACGCCAATCTTGACAAAAGCGGCCTACAGACCCTTGTAATGCACAAGCCCATAGAAAATCTGCTTGTTTATCCGTATAATCTGGAACCGTCGATACTTAAAAACTATGACAAATTCAAGCTGACAAAAATGGTGGAGCTCGGCACGGACAATTATGCGCTTTACGGCCTCGACGACCCGCAGATGACGATACTTATGGCGGATACCGAAAGCGGTGTTGCGCTGAGTGTCGGCAGGCTTGACGAGGAAAGCGGCGAATATTATGTTACCGCGGACGGCAAAAAGGCCGTTTACACCATGCCCAAGGAGGCACTTGAACCGTTTTTTGACTACAATATAGTCGATTTTATACAAAAGTTCATCTCCCTGCATTACCGCGATACGCTTGAAAGCATAGACATAAAGTCCGTATATGGCAATTATACGGTGGAATTCAGGGAAGAGGGCGACAATAAGATAACCGTTGACGAAAACGGCGTAACAAGGGACAAACGCAAGGAGTATATAGACGGCAAGCCTGCCGACAGCAAGGCCTTTGCCGATTATTACCAGCTTTTGACGGGTCTTACCTTTGATGCACTTGATAAGACCGCACCCGTCGGTGAGGCGGAGGTCGTTATAACCTACAAAATGCTTGACGGCACCACCGACACAACAAGCTACTACAGCTATGACGACACCTTCTTTACAGCTGTAAAGAAGGGCAGTGAGGACGGATATAATATGCTTATAACAAAACAGCAGGTAAAGCAGGCTGTGGAAAGGGCAAAGGAGATCACAGAACTTAGCGGAGGTGTTGAGGGATGAGAAATTTAAAGCTTTTTATTATCGCAATGACCGTGGCATTTATCGGCTGCACGGTACACGGCATGAAGGACCCGAAATACCTGCTTTATGCAGGCATCTGCCTTATTGCCATAATTATAGCGGATATCATATTTACAATAAAGCACCTTAAAAACGAATATTCCTTCATGAAGCGTGAGATACGGGTCTACGGCAGGGATATAAGCGGCACAAAGATAACATTTACGCTTAAGATATTTGCCATAATACTGTTTGCTGTCGGCGCTTCGGCATTTTTTTACTGCTGTATGAAGCTTGGCATACATATAAGCGAGCAGGAGATAACCGAAAACTTTGCGGGCGTTATTAAAGCGGGGCCTGCGGCAAAGTGGCTCTACGGGGCTTATGCGGGTCTTTCGGCGCTTATCTTTTCGGGTGCATCGCTTGTTGCCGCGTTCTTTTACAGCATATACAGAAGACACTGCAACAAAAAGGCGGGCTTTGCCGAACGCAATGTAAACAAGGAGGATCTCAGCAATCTGCTGGAGGTAGAGTACAGCGACGATAAATAATGGCCGCAAATGAGGGCAAACCGACGGATAAAATGTCCCAAGACCCCGTCAAACCGCCGCCTTGCACGGCGATGCGGCAGTTTGTGCAAAAATCGTAAAATAACTCTTGACAACCAAATGATTTTTTGCTAAAATAACAATGTTCAGTTTTATATACTCAGGACGTTGAACGAGACAACAGCATTTTGAACACCCCTTTCAGAGAGCCTGCGGCCGGTGTGAGCAGGCAGAGGACAAAACCGCTTATCCCTCGGGAGTCTGTTTTCCGAAAACGGCAAATACCGCCTGTAGGGAAATATGGGAGGTCCCAATACAGACCGAAGGTTTGACAGAACCTTGTAAGGTGCATACAGTGATGTATGTATAAATTTGGGGTGGTACCGCGATATTTCGTCCCCTGCATTCGATGCAGGGGGCTTTTTTTATGTAAAAATTCATATAACAAAATTTTTCATTAGTATTACAAAAAAATTTCATAATTTTGTTGAATTTTTACATTATATATAGTATAATAAAAGATAGTTTAATTCTGACAGAAAGAAGGAAGGAATGCCATGAACAGACATGTTTTATCGATCCTGGTAGATAACAATGCCGGCGTTTTGAGCCGTATAGCGGGTCTTTTTACAAGGCGCGGCTACAATATCTCAAGCCTTAGCGTAGGCGAAACACAGGACGAAAAGGTATCACGCATTACAATAGTTGTGTTCTGTGACGATTTGGTCATTGAACAGATCGTAAAACAGGTGGACAAGCTTGTGGATGTTATCCGTGTTATCGAACTTAACAATGAAAGAGGTATTTTCAGAGAGCTTGCACTTATCAAGGTATCTGCACCGCCCGAAAAGAGAGCGGATATAATAAACATCGTTGATATATTCCGCGCAAATATCGTGGATGTGGCAACGGAGACACTCACTATAGAAATAACGGGCGAGCAAAACAAGATCGAGGCCTTTAAAAGTCTTATAGCGGACTTTGGCATTAAGGAGATCGTAAGAACCGGTATGACCGGTCTTTGCAGGGGCAACAACCCCATAAAAAATACAAGAAACTAATTTTTTTAAGGAGGCATTTTTAAAATGGCAAAAATATTTTATCAGGAAGACTGCAACTTATCGCTTTTAAAGGGTAAGACCATAGCTATTATCGGCTACGGCAGCCAGGGTCACGCTCATGCGCTCAACGCAAAGGAATCCGGCTGTGATGTTATCATCGGCCTTTACGAGGGCAGCAAGTCATGGAAGAGAGCAGAGGAGCAGGGCTTTAAGGTTTACACATCCGCAGAGGCTGCAAAGAAGGCTGACATCATCATGATCCTTATCAATGATGAGCTTCAGAAGGACCTTTACAAAAAGGACATCGAGCCCAACCTTGAACCCGGCAATATGCTTATGTTCGCACACGGCTTTAATATCCACTTCAACCAGATCGTTCCTCCCAAGGATGTTGACGTAACAATGGTTGCACCCAAGGGCCCCGGCCACACAGTTAGAAGCGAATATCAGGCAGGCAAGGGTGTTCCCTGTCTTGTTGCTGTAGAGCAGGATGCTACAGGCCAGGCACAGGATCTTGCACTTGCTTACGCACTTGCTATCGGCGGCGCAAGAGCAGGCGTGCTTGAAACAACATTCAGAACAGAGACAGAGACAGACCTCTTCGGCGAGCAGGCTGTACTTTGCGGCGGTGTTTGCGCACTTATGCAGGCAGGCTTTGAGACACTTGTTGAGGCAGGCTATGACGAAAGAAACGCTTACTTTGAGTGTATCCACGAGATGAAGCTTATCGTAGACCTTATCTACCAGAGCGGTTTTGCAGGTATGAGATACTCTATCTCCAACACAGCTGAGTACGGCGACTATGTAACAGGCCCCAAGATCATCACAGAGGACACAAAGAAGGCTATGAAGAAGATCCTTTCCGATATCCAGGACGGTTCTTTTGCAAAGGAATTCCTTCTTGATATGTCACCTGCAGGCGGCCAGGCTCACTTCAAGGCTATGAGAAAGCTTGCTTCCGAGCATATGTCCGAGAAGGTCGGCGAGGATATCCGTAAGCTTTACAGCTGGAACGGCGAAGACAAGCTGATAAATAACTAATTTATAAGAATTTGTTTCAAAGGCAAAATTTTAATTATGGCTTTCGCAGAAAGTGAAATTTTAGCGTTGAGGAGAATTTTTTGAATTTATTCAAAAAAACTCCGTAGCGTTAGGAAATTTCAAATAATTAAAATTTTGGCATCATTAGCTGATTCTTATAAATAATTAATTTTTAAACATATTATTTCTGCCGCCTGCGGCGCAAACCAACGGCGGCATTTTTATCCTGTAAAGAACGGGGAGTATTTACCAATGTCAAAAAAGATAACTGTTTTTGACTCAACACTAAGGGACGGCGCACAGGCCGAGGGTGTTTCCTTTAGTGTTGAGGACAAAATAAAGGTCGTTGCCGCGCTTGACGATTTGGGCGTAGGCTTTATAGAGGCGGGCAATCCCGGCTCCAATCCCAAGGATCTGGAGTTTTTTGAGCGCATCAAAAGCGTAAAACTCAATAATGCAAAGATAGCGGCTTTCGGCAGTACACGCCGCAGAGATATTTCACCCTCCGAGGACAGCAACCTGCAGGCGCTTTTGGGCGCGGGCACGGAGGCTGTGGCTATTTTCGGCAAGTCGTGGGATTTTCATGTAACGGACATTATAAATGCCACGCTTACGGAAAATCTTGAAATGATATATGACACGATAGCCTACCTCAAGGATAAGGGCAAATATGTTATTTTTGATGCGGAGCATTTTTTTGACGGCTATAAGGAAAACGCCGAGTACGCTATGAAAACGCTTGATGCGGCCTGTCAGGCAGGTGCGGACTGCATTTGCCTTTGCGATACCAACGGCGGCACCTTTCCTATGGAGGTTTTTGATATAACAAAGGCGGTAAAGGACCGCTTTGAAATAACGGTAGGTGTGCATTGCCATAACGACTGCGGTATGGCGGTGGCTAACTCCGTTATGGCTGTGCAGGCGGGCGCGGAGCACGTTCAGGGCGTTATGACAGGCTTTGGCGAGCGCTGCGGCAATACCAATCTTTCCACTGTGATACCCAATTTGCAGTGCAAGCTCGGTTATGAGTGCATACCCGCACAAAATATATCAAAGCTTACCCATACTGCAAGAAAGGTAAGCGAAATAGCCAATCTTCAGCTGTCCATACGCGAGCCTTATGTCGGCAAATGTGCCTTTGCGCACAAGGGCGGTATGCACATAGACGGCGTATGCAAAAACAGCAGAAGCTTCGAGCACATCGATCCCTCGGTAGTGGGCAACGAACGCCGCTTCCTTACAAGTGAGGTGGCAGGAAGGACGACTATCCTTTCAACAGTTCAAAAGATAATACCGGGTGTCGAGAAAAATTCACCCGAAACAGGCAAAATACTGGAAAAGCTTAAAGAGCTTGAATTTGAGGGCTATCAGTTCGAGGGTGCGGACGGCGCATTTGAGCTGCTTATCCGTAAGACACTTGGCAAGTATAAGCCGTTTTTCGAGCTTGAAAACTTTAAGATAATAGGCGAGCATCCGCCCTATGGCGACGGAAGGACGGCATCTGCGGTTATCAAAATAAAGGTTGACGGCAAGTCCGAGATAACCGCCGCAGAGGGCGACGGCCCCGTAAACGCACTTGACAAGGCGTTAAGAAAGGCGCTGGAGGTATTTTATCCCAACCTTTCGCAGGTACATCTTGTCGATTACAAGGTGCGTGTGCTGGACGGCAACTCCGCAACGGCATCAAAGGTAAGGGTGCTTATAGAGTCCTCGGACGGTTCGGAAAACTGGACTACGGTCGGCGTTTCCGTCGATATAATCGAGGCCAGCTGGATAGCACTTGTTGACTCGCTTGAATATAAGCTTATAAAAGACATAGAGCAAAAATTCAGAACATTTCTATAATTTGAAAAACAAGGAGGAAAAAAATATGGGTATGACAATGACTCAGAAAATTTTAGCGGCTCATGCAGGTCTTGAGTCCGTTAAGGCAGGTCAGCTTATCGAAGCAAAGCTTGACCTTGTACTTGGTAACGATGTTACAACACCCGTTGCTATCAAGGAATTTAAGAAAATAGGCGTAGACAAGGTATTTGACAAGGATAAGGTGGCTATCGTTCCCGACCACTTTACACCCAACAAGGATATCAAGTCCGCAGAACACTGCAAAATGGTTCGTGAGTTTGCTCACGGCAAGGATATAACAAACTACTTTGAGGTAGGCCAGATGGGTATCGAGCATTGCCTTCTTCCCGAAAGCGGCCTTGTTGTTTCGGGTGATGTTGTTATAGGTGCCGACTCTCATACCTGTACATACGGCGCACTCGGCGCATTCTCAACAGGTGTGGGCTCAACGGATATGGCTGTTGGTATGGCACGCGGAGTTGCTTGGTTCAAGGTTCCCGCTGCTTTAAAATTTGTTTTAAAGAATAAGCCCGCACAGTGGGTAAGCGGTAAGGACATCATCCTTCATATTATCGGTATGATAGGCGTTGACGGCGCACTTTACAAGTCTATGGAATTTGTGGGTGACGGTCTTCAGTACCTTTCAATGGATGACCGCTTTACCATTGCAAATATGGCTATCGAGGCAGGCGGCAAGAACGGTATCTTTCCCGTTGACGAAAAGACACTTGAATATGTTAAGGAGCATTCACAGAAGACTCCCGTTGTTTATGAGGCTGACGAGGATGCAGAGTATGACGCAGTTTACGAGATCGACCTTTCTACACTTCGTCCTACCGTAGCATATCCGCATCTTCCCGAAAACACAAAGACTATCGACGAGGCAAAGGGCCTTGAAATAGATCAGGTAGTTATCGGTTCTTGTACAAACGGCCGTATCTCCGATATGCGTATCGCCGCTTCTATCTTAAAGGGAAAGAAGATCGACAAGAATATCCGCTGCATCATTTTGCCGGGTACACAGAAGATATGGTTACAGTGTGTTGAGGAAGGCCTTGCAACTATCTTTGTAGAGGCAGGCTGTGCATTCTCCACACCTACCTGCGGTCCCTGCCTTGGCGGTCACATGGGTATACTTGCAAAGGGCGAAAGAGCGCTTTCAACAACTAACAGAAACTTTATCGGCCGTATGGGTCATCCCGAGAGCGAAGTTTATCTTGCAAGCCCCGCTGTTGCAGCTGCATCGGCTATTTACGGCAAGATAACAGATCCCGCAGAGGTTTGATGAAAGGAGAATGTAAATTATGAAAGCATGTGGAACAGTTTTTAAATATGGTGACAATATAGATACAGACGTTATTATCCCCGCAAGATACCTTAACTCCTCCGACCCCAAGGAGCTTGCATCACATTGTATGGAGGATGCTATCCACTCTACAGTGCCTTTTGCGGCAAATGTTAAGGACGGCGACATCATTGTTGCGGAGAGAAACTTTGGCTGCGGTTCTTCAAGAGAGCATGCACCTATCGCTATAAAGGCAAGCGGTATTTCCTGCGTTATAGCTAAAAGCTTTGCAAGAATATTCTACCGCAACTGCATCAATATCGGTCTTCCTATCCTTGAATGTGAGGAAGCCGCAAACGATATTGATATGAGCGATAAGGTAGAGGTAAACTTTGATACGGGTGTTATCACAAACCTTACAAAGAACAAGACCTATCAGGCACAGCCTTTCCCCGAATTTATGAAGGAAATGATGGCAGCAGGCGGTCTTATCGAGCAGACAAAGGTCAAGCTGGGCTTAAAATAAAAATATGAAAATTCTGAAATTTCTTGGTGTTACATTGGCAGTAATGATCGTATTGATAGCGTCAGTTTTCATTTCGTCCGATGTAAAGTATAAAAAGGCAAAAAATAACGCTGTATCGGCAATATCAAACAGTGACAAAGTCATACTTATTATAACAGATGACGATAACGCTGTTAAAACGGTCGAAGTCAGCGATAAAGCCGATGCGGACAAGCTGAAACAGCTATGCAGTAAAATTACGGGATATGATTTTTTTAATGACAGCGACCTTTCGTGCGGATATTATGGAGGATATGCCGTAAAGTTTGTTAATACGGCGGATAATTCCGAGATCATTGTTTGTCCTGCGGTTGACGGATGCGAGTCGATGCAGATAGGCGAAATGGCGTTTTATGTAAGTAGAACCACAAGAAAAGAATTTGATGAAACGGTAAAAAAATACGGTATGAAATTTCCGTGGATATGAATTAAAAAATATTTTTTTAGATAGTATTGATTAAAAAGATGAAATCAATTTAAATACTAAGAAAAGAGGTAATTTTAAATGAGTAACTTTAACATTGCTGTTGTAGCGGGTGACGGTATAGGCCCCGAAGTAATGGAGCAAAATATAAGAGTATTGGACAAGGTTGGTCAGAAATTCGGCCACAGCTTCAAGTACGAGTATGTAAAGGGCGGCGGCTGCGCTATCGACGAGTTTGGCGAGCCCTTACCCCAGCACACTATTGACGTGTGCAAGGCAAGTGATTCCGTACTTCTCGGCGCAGTAGGCGGCTGGAAGTGGGATACTCTTCCCGGCGACAAGCGTCCCGAGAGAGCGCTCCTCGGCTTAAGAGGCGCACTTGGCTTATATGCAAATCTTCGTCCAGCAACACTTCACGAGGCATTAAAGGACGCTTGCCCCTTAAAGCCCGAGTTTGTACAGGACGGCGTTGATATTATGGTAGTACGCGAGCTTACCGGCGGTATGTATTTCGGCGAAAAGGGCAGAAAGCAGACCGATATGGGCGAGGCTGCTTATGATGTTGAGCAGTATTCCGTAAAGGAAGTTGAGCGTATCACAAGAACTGCTTTTGAAATTGCAAGAAAGAGAAAGAAACACCTTACAAACGTGGACAAGCAGAACGTGCTTGAGTCCTCAAGACTTTGGAGAAGCACCGTTTTGGAGGTTGCTAAGGATTACCCCGATGTAGAGCTTGACCATCTTTATGTTGACAATGCTTCTATGCAGCTTATTATGCGTCCTTCAACATTCGACGTTATCGTTACGGGTAATATCTTCGGCGATATCCTTTCCGACGAGGCTTCACAGCTTACGGGTTCTATCGGTATGCTTCCTTCCGCATCTCTCGGCGAGGGCAGCCTTGGTATGTACGAGCCTGTTCACGGCTCTGCACCCGATATTGCTGGCAAGAACATTGCAAACCCCATAGCAACCATCCTTTCCGGTGCTATGATGCTTAAATACAGCTTTGGCTTACAGGACGAGTCAAAGGTTATCGAGGATGCTGTGGCAAAGGTGCTTAACGCAGGCTACAGAACAGGCGATATCATGAGCGAAGGTATGAAGAAGCTTGGCTGTGTGGAAATGGCAGACGCTATTTTGGCAGAGATCTGAAAATAATTTATGGGGGTGGAAAATTCCACTCCCGAATTTTATAAGGAGGTCAGTATAAATGATAAGTGACAGAGTTAAAAAAGGCCCCGAAAAGACACCTCACCGTTCGCTTTTCAAGGCTATGGGCTATACGGACGAGGAGCTTTCAAGACCGCTGGTAGCCGTTGTAAACGCACAGAACGAAATTATCCCCGGTCATATACATCTTGATAATATTGCAAAGGCCGTTAAGGCAGGTATCCTTGCCGCAGGCGGTACACCTATCGAAGTACCCGCTATCGGCGTATGCGACGGTATTGCAATGGGTCATATAGGTATGCATTATTCGCTCCCCACAAGAGAGCTTATTGCGGATTCTGTGGAATGTCAGTTAAAGGCTCACGCTTTTGACGGCGTTGTGCTTATCCCCAACTGTGACAAGATAGTTCCCGGTATGCTTATGGCAGCGGCAAGAGTAAATATCCCCGCTATCGTATGCAGCGGCGGTCCTATGCTTGCAGGCCATAAGTGCGGCGAAAAGCTTTCGCTTTCAAAAACCTTCGAGGCGGTAGGCGCTTACGAGGCAGGCATTATAAACGATGCCGAGTTAAAGGAATACGAAAATAAATCATGTCCCAGCTGCGGCTCCTGTTCGGGTATGTATACCGCAAACAGTATGAACTGCTTAAGCGAGGTTATCGGTATGGCTCTTCCGGGCAACGGTACCATCCCTGCAGTATACGGCGACAGAATTTCACTTGCAAAGCACGCAGGTATGCAGATAATGAAGCTTATCGAAAAGGACGTAAAGCCCCGCGATATTATGAACGAAAAGGCATTCAGAAATGCCCTTACAATGGATATGGCACTTGGCTGCTCCACAAACAGTATGCTTCATCTTCCCGCTATTGCTCACGAGGCAGGCGTGGACTTAAATCTTGACCTTGCAAACGAGATAAGCGCAAAGACACCTAACCTTTGCCACCTTGCACCCGCAGGCTCAAATTATATCGAGGAGCTTAACGAGGTAGGCGGCATCCCCGCTGTTATGAAGGAAATAAGCAAGCTTGGCTTACTTGCGCTTGACAATCCCACGGTAACATTAAAGACCGTTGGCGAGAATATCGCTGCAAGCAAGGGTGCGGACGGCACACTTGTAAGAACTGTCGAAAACCCGTATTCAACAACGGGCGGTATAGCTGTATTAAGGGGTAACATTGCTCCCGACGGCTGTGTTGTAAAAAGAAGTGCGGTAGCACCCGAAATGCTTAAGCACAGCGGCCCCGCAAGAGTATTTGACAGCGAAGAGGACGCTATTGCGGCTATATTCGGCGGCAAGATAGTAAGCGGCGACATCGTTGTTATCCGTTACGAGGGTCCCAAGGGCGGCCCCGGTATGCGTGAAATGCTTTCACCTACCTCCGCACTTGCAGGCATGAAGCTTGACAAGGAAGTTGCGCTTATCACAGACGGCCGTTTCAGCGGTGCATCAAGGGGCGCAAGTATCGGTCACGTTTCTCCCGAGGCTGCATCGGGCGGCAATATCGGCCTTGTACAGGAGGGCGATATAATTGATATCGACATCAATGCGGGTACGATAAATATGCAGGTATCCGATGAGGAGCTTGCACAAAGACGTGCAAACCACGTTATTCCCGAGCCTAAGATCAAGACAGGCTATCTTTCAAGATATGCAAAGCTTGTAAGCTCTGCGGATAAGGGCGCGGTATTGAGCTGATAAAATATAACGAAAGGAGCATAAGAATGGTTTTAAACGGTTCCGAAATTCTGGTTGAATGTTTAAAGGAGCAGGGTGTAGACACGATATTCGGCTATCCCGGCGGCGCCGTACTTAATATTTACGACGCACTTTATAAGCATCAGCACGAAATAAAACATTACCTTACCTCGCACGAGCAGGGTGCGGCTCATGCTGCCGACGGCTATGCACGCGCAACGGGCAAGGTAGGCGTTTGCCTTGCAACAAGCGGCCCCGGTGCGTGTAACCTGGTAACGGGTATCGCAACGGCATATATGGACAGTATACCTATGGTTGCCATTACCGGTAACGTAGGCGTAAGTATGCTTGGCAAGGACAGTTTTCAGGAAATTGATATAACGGGCGTTACAATGCCCATAACAAAGCACAATTTTATTGTAAAGGATATAAAGGATCTTGCGGAGACCATCCGCCGTGCATTCTGGATAGCAAGAAAGGGTCGTCCGGGCCCTGTGCTTGTGGATATAACAAAAAATGTTACCGCAGATACCTACGAGTATGAGAAAAAAGAGCCTTATCCTATCGAAAAGCGTGTGGAAACGATACTTGACGAGGATATCGAAAATGCGGTAAAGCTTATAAAGGAGGCAAAGCGTCCCTTCCTTTACTGCGGCGGCGGCTGTATAAATGCAGGCGCAAGCAAAAGCATAACAGAGTTTGTCAAGAAGTTTGATATACCTGTATCGGTGTCCGCTATGGGTCTTGGCACGGTTCCCTCCGGTATGTCGCATTATACGGGCATGATAGGTATGCACGGTACAAAGACATCAAACCTTCTGGCTAACGAGTGTGACCTGTTTATTGCTATGGGTGCGCGTTTCAGCGACCGTGTTGCGACAAACTTTGAAAAATTCGCACCGCGTGCCAAGGTACTTCATATTGATATCGACCCTGCGGAGATAAACAAAAATATCCTTGCGGTACAGTCGGTAATAGGCGATGTTGACGAGATAGTAAAGCTTCTTACCTCCAAAATAGAGCCTATGGAGCATAAGGACTGGATGCACACGGTAGAGCGCTATAAGCAAAGCTTCCCGCTTAAATATGACGATGACGGCACATTAAAGCCCCAGTATATTATGGAGCGGATAAACGCTATCTGTCACGGTGAGGAGATAATCGTTACCGAGGTAGGCCAGCACCAGATGTGGGCCTGCCAGTTTATAGAGCAGAAGTACCCCAGACATTTCCTTACATCGGGTGGTCTGGGCACAATGGGCTACGGCCTTGGCGCTGCCATAGGCGCAAAGGTAGGTCAGCCCGAAAAGACAGTATTTAATATCGCAGGCGACGGCTGCTTCTATATGAACCATATAGAGCTTGCAACGGCTGTCGCAAACGATGTGCCCATTATTGAGGTGGTTATAAACAACCACGTTTTGGGTATGGTAAGACAGTGGCAGGATCTTTTCTATGATGCACGCTATTCACAGACAAACCTTGATAAGGCGACAGACTTTGTCAAGCTTGGCGAGGCGTACAAGTGCGCGGTATTCAATGTTACCAAAAAAGAAGATGTAGATGCGGCTATCAAGGGTGCCATGTCGGCGGGTAAGCCCGCACTCATCATCTGTGAGATAGGCAGGGACGAAAAGGTATTCCCGATGATCCCCGCAGGCGCAGCTTGTGATGATATGCTTACACTTGACGATTATAACGCACTGCAAAACAGACCTGAATTATAATAAAAAACAAAACGCAGCACGCAGGCCAATGCCCGCAATGCTGCGTTTTTTTTACTCGTCTTTTTTTTCTTCGTCGTCGGATACCTCGCCGGTGTATTTTATCAGATTATCTATAAAATTCAATACCAGCTCGGCCTGCGCCTCATTAAGCTCACTGCATTTTAACAGAAGCTTCATATTCTTTTTTGAATTGGGTGCATGAAACCCAATATCTTCACGATACATATCGCGGCCGATAAGATGATCTATCGTAGTATCAAAAACATCCGCCATTTTGGAGTAGTTTTCAATATTGGTGCCGCGTGCGCCGCGCTCCATGCTGCTTATCGTCTGCTCGGACAGGCCAAGCAGCTGAGCAAGTTCGCGAACGGAAAAATTATTTTTTGTTCTTTCAAGCCTGATATTACTGCCGATAAGCTGCAAAAGGTTAATTCTGTCGCTGTAAGTCATAGAATATACCCGCCTTTAATTTTCTTTTTCCGCCAAGTATTCGGCGTAACCGATACTGCTTAATTTTTCGGCCTTTTCTTCGACTTCTTCCCTCATGGATGCGCGAAAATCCGCAACCTTTTTTGCAAGCGCATCGTCAAAGGCCGCCAGCATTTGTACAGCAAGCAGACCCGCATTTTTGCCCGCATTTATCGCAACGGTCGCAACGGGAATGCCGCCCGGCATCTGTACGATGGAGTAAAGCGAGTCAACACCGCTTAATGCCCTTGTCTTGACAGGCACACCTATAACGGGAAGAGTGGTTATTGCTGCCGTCATGCCCGGCAGATGCGCTGCGCCGCCCGCACCTGCAATTATAACCTTTAGGCCTCTTTGTGCCGCTGTTTCGGCGTATTCATACATAGCCTTCGGTGTACGGTGGGCGGATACAACGCTTATCTCATATTCCACACCGAACTGCTCCATTACCTTTGCCGCATCCTGCATAACGGGCAGGTCGGAATCGCTGCCCATTATTATTCCTACTTTAACCATTATTATCATCCTCTCTGATAGTTATTTTACTGTATGCCAACTCCGCACGGGACAGGGCATCCGCGGCATTTTCCGCAGTTACGGTTATATGTCCCATTTTGCGTTTGGATTTTACCTGTGATTTGCCGTATATATGTACAAATGCCCCCTCAACGGCCAAGGCATCGTAAAGACCGTAAACACGAGCCTTGCCGTCGGAGCCTTCCTCGCCCAGAAGATTGACCATTACGGTCGGACGTATAAGTGCGGTATTGCCAAGCGGCAGACCGACTATGGCGCGTATATGGTTTTCAAACTGACTTGTCACACAGCCCTCGATGGTGTAATGACCCGAGTTGTGCGGGCGGGGTGCTATCTCGTTGATAAGCACATCATTGTCCTTTGTGATAAACAGTTCCACACAGAACATACCGATACCCTGAAATACCTCCATTACATCCCTTGCGCATTTTGTGGCCTTTTCGACCGCGCTTGACGGTATATCGGCGGGGACTATCGTCTCGTGAAGTATGCTGTCTTTGTGTATATTGTTGCCTACGGGGTAGATGACTACCTGACCGTTAAGTCCGCGGCAGGCAAGTATGGAAGTCTCCATTTTAAAATCTATCATCTTTTCGGCCATAAGCGGCAGAGAACCGCCGCCCAGCTCGTTATATGCGTTATCCGTGTCCGCAGCGCTGTGAACAACGGCATTTCCCTTGCCGTCATATCCGCCCGTGCAGGTCTTAAGCATATAGGGATAGCCGTATTTTTCGCCCGCCTTAAGCATATCCTCCCTGCCGTCTACACCCATAAATTCGGGCACGGGCAATGAGTTTGCGGCAAGCGTTTGTTTTTGCGTAAGCTTGTTTTGGATTATTTTAAGGCTTTTTGCCGTGGGATATATCTTATATCCGCTGTTTTCAAGCTGTAAAAGTATCTCGGTATTTATATGCTCAAATTCATAGGTCATAAGGTCGCATTTTTCGGCAAGGCGCTTTATGGCTTCCTTGTCCTCAAAACCCGCAACTATATGCTCGTCAACTATTGAATGTGCGGGACAGTCGGGCGTGGGGTCAAGTATGATAAGGTAAAAACCCATTTTTTTGGCCTCCAGCGCCATCATCTGGCCAAGCTGTCCGCCGCCTATGATGCCTATGCGCTTTTTTAAAAAATCAGTATCCTTGTTGTTGTATGTCAATGGTTTTCCTCCTGCCTGAGAGTATTTATAATGTCAATAATAAGCTCATACCTGTTAAACGGTGCGATAAAATACAGTCCGTCAACAAAGGGACGTATCCTGCGTGCTGTTTCAAGTGCGATATCCCTGCCGACAGCCTGTGCATCTTCACGCGGCATATCGGGTGAAAAACGTGATATAAGCCTGTCGGGAATATCTATACCCGCCATTTCGTTGTTGATAAACTGCGCGTTTTTGTAGTTTACAAGCGGCATTATGCCGCCAAAAATTTTAAAATCGCGCTGCTTTGGCAGGCTTGATATAAACTCTATGGTATCATCGGTAAAAACAGGCTGTGTAAGAAAAAATCGGGCACCCTGTTCGTGCTTTTTCAAAAGACGCTGATATTCCGCCTGCTTGTTTTTTGCGTTAAAATTTACCGCGCCGCCGTAATATACTGGATCCTGCGAAAAAAGCTCGCTGTTCATGCCGCCTATCATGCCCATAAGACTGTAGGACTGCATATTGAACACACCCTTTACACGGCCTCTGTCCTCGCCGGGTACGGGGTCGCCCGTGACCACAAGGAAATTCCTTACATCCTCTACATAAGCACCGAGTATAGCCGAACGCAGGGATATGGCATTCCTGTCGCGGCAGCACAGGTGGGGCAGTACCTCCATGCCGGTCTCGCGCTTTATTTTTGCGGAGATGATAGTGCTGTCAACACGGGGCTTTCCCATAGGGGAATCCGCAATGGTGACTATATCCACGCCCGCCTTTTTCAGCGCAGCCGCACCCGTCAGAAGCTTCTCGACATTTGTCTTGAACGGAGGGTCAAGCTCCACGGCATATAAAAAATCCCTGCCGTCTATTTTTTTGTGAAAATCGTTTTTTACGGCGCAGGTGCATTCCGTATTTTTCCTTATATCTAATTGTACCGCAGAAACGGGCTTCCCGTCAATATTTTCTTTTAAAAGTTTTATGTGCTCGGGGGTAGTGCCGCAGCAGCCGCCTATCATGCTTATACCGCAGTCGGGATAGCCCGATACTATATCCGCAAAATAAACGGGGTTCATAACATATTCTATCCTGCCGTTTATCATTTCGGGATAACCCGCATTCGGAAGCACGAAAACAGGCTTGCATGACGGAAATTCAAGCCTTGAGATTATGTTTTCCATGTGCTTCGGGCCGATGCCGCAGTTAAAGCCGTAGGCATCTATAAAGCTGCTTTGACAGCAGCGTCGGACAAGCCTTTGCGCACTTATAAAGGCCGATGTCATGCCCGACACATTAAGTGCAAAGCCTGTAAAGACCTGCGCGGACGGGGAGTTTTTCTTTATATGCTCTATGGCGGGCATAATATTGTCAAGCGTGTCAAAGGTCTCAAACATAAAAGTTTCTGCCCCAAGCGAAAGAAAGGTGTCCGCGATTTTTATATATTCATCGGGATCCTCGGCGTTCGGGCCTATGCTGCACGCAGCAAGCACATCGGTATTTTCCGTGACCCTCTTTGCGGTCTCATAGGCTGCGGTCAGTATCTTTTTAACGGTTTCAAAATCGCATTCAAGCGTATTTGTGTTGGCGTTAAAGGTGTTGGTGCGTATAAGCTTTGCACCGCTATTTATATATTCCCTGTGTATATTTTCTATAATACTGCCGTCGCGGAGCATCTCCTCCTCGCAGTAGGTCAGCGGGGCGGGGCACACCTTGTGGTAATATGTGCCCATTGCACCGTCGGTAAGCAGTATGGGTGTATTATCGTTCATTCATATTATCTCCATGCAGTAAGCCAAAGGGCTTTATTTGATATTTTTATTTTTTCTTCTTTCCGTCAAAAGAAAGACTGCCGATACGAGTATAAAACTAAACGAAACGGCGATACCCTCATAAAAACCGGGGCTGACATATTTTACGGTTATGTCGTGTCTGCCCGCGGGCACGCGAAAGCCCAGAAACGCATCGGCTATTTTGACCTTTTCGGTCTCCTTGCCGTCTATATAAACGTGAAAGCCATTGTCGTATGAGATAGAGCCGAATATAAGCCTTTCGCTGTCAAAATCCGAAACAGCGCTTATATCCATATTCTTTTCAAGCTTTATATCGTTAAGCGCATTCGCTCTTGCCCTTTGCTTTATGTCGTCAAATTCGTCCGCATTAAGCCGCAGAAGAAGGGGCTTGTTCAGCGAAAGCACATTATCGGTCTGTATGACTGCGGTTATTTTATCGCCCTTTTTGTACGGGCCTATATCGGTGTTAAGCATTTGATTGTGCGTGCTGAAAGCACAGTCCAGCGGAAATTGGTTTACGGCAAACAAAAACGAATTTGCGGGGGAATAATCTATCCTTGCATCTATGCAGTATTCGCCGTCCTCATCCGCAGTATAGCTGTAGCCGAGATAACCGTGCTCGGCTGCGGGGGTAAGCGTAAAGCTGTCCCATTCGCCTCCGCCGCTTTTTACGGCATACAAGGGCTCGTCCTGCGTCATGCTCAGCTCGCTGTAAAGCTCATAGTCGGTGCCGAACATATCATTTAAAAATATCGCCTGATTTCTGTATGCACCCGAGATAGTATCGGCTTTGTCATAAAAACGTTTATCCGCTGTTACAGCCGCTTCATCTACCGCGAACATAAGGGGAAAAACGGAGGTGTTTTCGTATATGCGTCCGTTTTCGCCCTCGTGTATCAGCCTGTAATTTTTTGATGCAAGCCTTTGTGAGTCGGTAAATGCACCGTTTCTGGCATAAAACTGCCTGCCGTACTCGTCGGTGACGATATTGTTTCTGTCGGATATCATGATATATTTTATATTGAAAAGACTGTCCGAAACTATGCTGTTGAAGTAGTGGTTTACAATGCGGTAGTCGTGCGGACACCACACACCAAGCTGTGACAGCTTTGACAGACTTTTCTGATTTGTCTGCGACGAAAAGGTCTCAAGCGCATTGTATCCTGCGGAAAGCGGCAGACAAACATCCTCGCTGCTTACGTTTGTCATGCGGTAAAAGCCGCTGTCATCCACGGCGTTTACAAGGGCTTTTGTTTTTTTCAGCTCATCGGGGAAGGAATTTCTCGGTCCCCAGGCATCGCCCTTTTTAAACTGTGCAATACCGAATACGGCAATAAACAAGGCCTCGGCAAACACAATGCCGCTTATAAGTTTTTTATTGTCAAACGCCCTTTTGCATATCATAAAATACGCCAGGGCAAATATAACATCGGCAGAGGCGTTTAACAGCATACTTGCTGAAATATGGCTTTTAAGCGCCGCCGAAAGCAAAAACAAAATTATGGGAAACGGTATTATAAGTGCTGCCTTCTGCGGCTTTTTTGCAAGTGAAACAAACCTTGCGCAAAGTATTATAAACAAAAATACCGCCGCATACATAAAACGGCAGAAAAAACCCACAGGCTCACGAAACATATGCCACATAAGATAAAGCGGCTTTATTGCGATACTCAGCACCATTATTGCGGTAAATACACCGGCGGCGATACGCTCCTTTTTGTTTACAAAGCTGCTTGAAATAAGCATAAGCGTAAAAAGCAGCGGCATAATGCCGAAAAAGCCGTAAGGGCCGCTGTTTGTAACGCTGCCGTCGGGCATAAGGGTAAAAGCCGACGAAAAATCGGACAGTGACCATCTGAATATCTCCGAAAACATATCCTTTTCAAACAGCCCCGCATAGACCGAGACCGTGTTTGAATAAAACGGCAGCAGCACAATGCCGCTTATGCCCAAGGACAGTATCGTGCATAAAAAACACAAAAAAACGGTCTTTGCAAGATGTTTTGTATCTATGCCGTTTTTTGTGTGAAATACGGTATAATAAAAAATAAAATACAAAAGCGCAAACAGCCCCGTCATATAAGCAATATACATCGAATAAACAACGCATACCGAAAACGAGATCAGCAACAGCCCGGGCTTTTGCTTGTCTGCGGTGCGCTCAACACCCAGAAGCACAATGGGCATCAGCGCGATAATGGGCAGCCATGAGGGGACGGTTATTATCCTTATCATATAATTGCATACGGAATAAAGCACGGAAAGCGCAATATTCATCCTGCCCGAAAGCGCGGTATAGCGGCTGTTTTTTAAATACACCGATGTACAAAGGGCTATCAGCCCCAGCCTGAATATAGTTATTACAAGAGTGACCTCCTGAAACAGGATTGTATCAAATAAAAAATACAACAAATTATCGGGATACAGCAGCATAAAAAATACCGACGGGAAAAAATTCATCCCGAGTGCGCCGCTGTACGAAACAAATATACCCTCTGCGTTTCTAAGCCGCTCGTATAGGCAGGCCGTCTGATTGATAAACTGGATGCGCATATCCGAACAGCAGGAGGTGTATCCGCCGAAGGGATACACTCCCGCCGTGATAAATGCTGCCGTGACCACAAGAACAGATATTAAAAATGATAGTGTATATTCGTTTTTAACTGCCTTTGACATGGTGCTTCCTCTTATTTTTTGCTGAGCATTGCATCCTTGATAACGCTGTTTTCAACTGCCTTTACAATGCCTGCCGTAAATTTGTATTCATCAAGCGTACATACGCCCTCGATAGTTGTACCGCCGGGGGAGCATACCTTGTCCGTAAGCTCTGCGGGGTGCATACCGCTTTTTGCGTACATGGATGCGCTGCCTATGACAGCCTGCGCGGATATCTCCAGCGCCTGCTTTTTGTTCATGCCAAGCTTTTGCGCACCCCTTGCAAGTGCATCTATAAACATATACACATATGCGGGTGAACAGCCTGCGATCGCGGTAAATATCGCAAACTGCGCCTCGGGTATCTCAACTGCAAGACCTATTGCCGACAACAGTTTCTTTACCGTGTCAAGCTGCTCGGAGGAGGCATTTGAATTGCCGCAGTATGCCGTAGCGGACATAAGTATCTCCGCATTGATGTTTGGCATTATCCTTATAAGTGAGGGCTTGAAGCCCAGCATATCCTGTATGGATGACATGGACATACCCGCCGCCATGCTGACAACAAGGGGCTTGTGCATTTCAAGCTTGTCCTTTATCGTATCGAGCAGGGTGGGGAAAGCGGCAGGCTTAACACCCAGAAAAACAATATCGCTGTTTTCAATAAGCTCGTCATAGGTATCACAGCTTATCATGCCCAGTTCCTCCGCCTGCTTTTCCTGAAGCTTGCGGTCGTTTCTTATTATCATTATATCCTGCGGCTTTACCGTGTCGGAAACGATAAGCCCTTTAAATATCGCGCCTGCCATATTGCCTGCGCCAATAAAACCCAATTTCATTTGTATTCTTCCTTTCAGCTTAACGAAAGCATTGTATTAAGTGATTTTACGGAATCCTCCGCTGTTTGTTTGTCAACTGTTATCTGCTTTGAAAAATCGCCCTTAAGTATACCCTCAAGCGTATCGAGAAGATTTTCCGTACTTGTTTTGTTCATATTGGTACATATACTGTGCGGGTCGAGCAGATAAACGCTTTTGTCGGGATTGTCTTTTTTGATGCGCTCGACAAGGTTGCTCTCTGTGCCTATTATCCATTTTGTGCCGCTTTGCGCCGCCTTTACCTCTTTTATCAAAAATTCGGTAGAACCCTTGCCGTCCGACATTTTAACTCTCTCGTGGCGGCACTCGGGGTGAACGATGACCTTTGCATCGGGCACGGCCTTTCTTGCCTTTTCAACCAGCTCTGCGGTAATGGAGTGGTGCAGACAGCAGTATCCGTCCCAGAGTATCATTTTTACGTCTTCCTTGGAACATGAGTAGGTGAGCTTTTGCGTCTTCGGGTCGTACATGGCCATATGCTCAACGGGTATGCCCAGATCGACCGCTGTATTCATGCCCAAATTCTGGTCAGGCAGGAAAAGCACCTTGTCCTTGAAGCCAAGACCCCATTCAAGCACCTTTTTTGCGTTGCCCGATGTTACCGTTGTACCGTCGTGTACACCGACAAAGGCCTTGACCTCAGCCTTTGAATTGATATAGGTAATGGGCACGATACTCTCGCCGAACTCCTTTGTCACTATATCCCAGCATATCTCGGCCTGCTGTCTGTCGGCCATGTCTGCCATAGGACAGCCCGCGTCAAGTGCGGGAAGAAGCACTATCTGGCCATCATCCGTAAGTATATCCGCAGTTTCCGCCATAAAATGCACGCCACAGAATACAATATATTTTGCACGCTTGTTTTTCTCCGCTATTTGTGCAAGCTTAAGGGAGTCGCCGACAGCATCGGCAAACTGTACTATCTCGTCACGCTGATAATGGTGTGCAAGGATAAGAAGATCCTCGCCAAGCTGTTTTTTTATCTCAAATATTCTTTCGCTGCTTGTCATGGCTTTATTCCCTCCGTACTGTTAAAACTTATGTCCAGCGGCTTTGCGCCGTTTGTTATGCTGCCCGATGAAATGTAATCCACGCCGCAGCCCTTGAATGTGTTGATGCTTTGCAGGGTTATGCCGCCCGAGGCCTCGGTTATGATATGCTCGGGGACAAGGGTGACAAGGTGCTTTATCTCATCGGGGGTGCGGTTGTCAAACATTATCACGTCCGCGCCCGCCTTTACAGCCTGCTTTACCTGCTCCTCGGTCTCCGTTTCTACCTCGATCTTTACCATATGTCCAAGCTTGCCCCTTACAAGGGCAACGGCCTTTTCTATGCCGCCCGCAAAGGCAATGTGGTTGTCCTTGAGCATAACGCCGTCATACAGCGCAAAGCGGTGGTTAAATGCACCGCCGCAGGTAACGGCATATTTTTCAAACATACGAAGCCCCGGATGGGTCTTCCTTGTATCGACGATGCGTATGGACGGGTCGTCAAGGGCATCTACCATGCGTCTTGCCGCGGTTGCGATACCGCTCATGAGCTGCATAAGGTTAAGTATTATCCTTTCGCAGGTCAAAAGTACATAAACGGGGCCCTCGACTTTGGCGATATCCTCGCCCTTTTGCACCCTGTCGCCGTCGTGCTTGTACAGCGTTACCTTTACATCGTTTGTATAAAGGGAGTAGGTAAGGGCAATAAGCTCCGTGCCCGATATTATGCCGTCATCCTTTGCAAGAAAAACGCCCGTGCCCCGCAGCTCCCTGCCGAATACAAGGTCGGTGGAAAGGTCGCCCGTGCCGACATCCTCCTTTAAATATGAAAGTATCATTTCTTTGGCAAGTAGTGTGTTCATAATAGCTTCTCCTTATAAAAAACACTTTTTTTTATTTTATCACAAAATAACATATTTTGCAAACGTTTTATCTCATTTTTTCGCGATAAAAAGGGAAAATTATTGATTATATATTGTAAATATGTTATATTATTTTTAAAGTCGGATTTAAAGGTGAGCCTGTTGAATTGTTTGATTCCATAGCAAGGATGCCTTCGGGCATTGAAACGGAGGATAAAAACTAAAACGAAAGGGGTTTTTACAATGACAGAATTCAAATGGACAAGTTTTTATACTGAGTTTGCAATTGAGCTTTTACAATATAAAAATGACAGAAAAACCTTGATAGATAAAATAATGATAGGAAAGATATAGACTTAAAGTTATTTTTATGCTATCATAGATTTTAAGAAGAATCTATTTATAGCAAACGACATTTTTAATGTCGTTTGCTATAAACCTACGGGGGATGCGCACGGCTGCGTATAAGGAAAATAGCCGCAAAGCGGCACGCAGCTGGCGCAAGTAAACGACAAAGATCCAAGTATTTTTGTCGTTTACTATAAATATTTGTTTTTTTGATGTTTGTACTTTTACTACAAATGCAAAGAAGATAATCTATAAACATTATTATCGTGAATGTCAAAAATGAGCCTTTGAAAAACTTTCAAATGCACTCAAAATATTCAGACATTCACGATTGAGTTATACATTTAAATTTGGGGTGAAATAAATTGGTTAATCAATATGTTTGGGAATTATACCTTAAATCAAACGGAAACGATATTGTCAAAACTTTTGAAATGAATTTATCAGATCCGGCAACTTTTTCGTTAAAGTATGCTGATCTTATAAAAAAACTCCATAGTGTTTATTCCCCCATGAAATCAGAACTTGATGATGAATATAAACAGCTGAATAACCTATACAGTTATATTGCTAACCATAATGGCGCTGCTAAGTATAAAAAAATTTCAAATGGACATAGAGGATCAGTACGTGTGCCTAACAGAAATAAGAAAGAAACAAATAAGTACTGTTTGTTTGATGATGTGATTAGGGATTTGAAGCAAGTCAACGAAAACGAAAATGGTGTTTTTGAGTCATTTATATATGATATAGCATCATTAACAACCTATCTTGCAATTAGTGCGCCGGATTTATATATCCCGTATTATTTTAAATACAATTTTAATGTATTAAAAATAATTGCCGATACATTTAATATTGAATTGCCGGTTCTTCCACAAAAGTCAGATTACAACGCAAGATTAAAGTATTATGTTCAATTATGTGATGCGTTGCATTATTTTAGAACAGCGAACAATTTATCACCATTTGAACTATATGCGTTTTTATATGATTTTGCGCCCAACTATATTGGCGGTCTTTCAAGCTATATAATCACGGAACTTCCAAAGCCTAAAGGGGCGTATTTTATTGGCGGTGCAAAAGATGATATATTCTTATCAGATAATACAGACAAAATTACTATATGGCAATGCAATCTCGAAACTAAAGTCGGAGATATGATCGTAATGTATCTGCGTTCTCCAATAAGTGCCATTGATTCTGTATGGAGAAGTTGTTCAGTAGGTTTTATAGATCCTTTCTTTTACTATTACAGATGTACCTATATTTGTTCTCCTCAAAAATTGAAACAAGTCAAACTCGAGCAAATGCGTTTGGATAAAATTATAGGTACAATGCCTATCGTACGAAAAAATATGCAAGGTTTAAATGGTATCGAATTAAAACCTTCTGAATATAATCATTTGCTTGAATTAGGAAACAGCAATGCAATACGTTTGGAATATTCAGCAGTAAATTCCGAAAAAGAATACAGCACCGAAAAAGAAGTCGAAGACAATGTTGTTAAACCATTACTTGAGAAAATAGGATACGACAAAAGTGATTATAGCCAACAATTATATCTTGAAATTGGAAATCACAATTATGCGCTGATACCGGATTTTGTTCTTTTTCCAAAAATCATAGGAAACCACAAAACTGCATTTGCAGTAGTAGAGGCTAAACGATCAATTACAACATTAAAATCTTTGAATGCCGCTAAATCACAAGTCCGTAGCTATGCAAAATTGCTTGGAACTAAATATGCCGCAGTTATTTCGCAGGAAAAGATATGGATCTATTCATCAAACGACGATTATTACAAAGAAATATTCTCTTGTTGCATTTCGGAATTATCTAATGATTTACTTTATGAATTAAGGAAGATAATTGGAAAACCTTGATTATCGAATATTTTAGGAGGACAGCCGGCATTATTGTAAAAACACTTGACCTTGACAAAGATTTCAGCGAGATCAAAAACCAGCTTGACGCAATTGTCGATTTTCTTGTAAAGCAAGGTCATACGGAGGACGGTTTATGTATGATACAATAACGGAAATGATATGACCTAAAACTTTTTGTGCAATATTTTGATATGCGGTGTAAAATAATGCCTTGTTTTGTTAAAAACACTTAAAAGAAATTCATAAATTTAACATTTGCTATTGCAAGCTGTGTTAAAAAGTGATATACTTATAGCAAATATAACCACGAAAGGGGTAGATAAAAATGAAATTAGGCAACGTGATAGTAGGTCAGTCGGGCGGCCCGACATCGGTAATAAATTCCAGCCTTGCAGGCGTTTTCAAGACGGCTAAGCAGCTTGGCGCACCTGTGGTTTACGGTATGCGCAACGGTATCGAGGGTCTTTTGGAAGAAAGATATATCGATATGAGCGAATATATCAAGGGCGATCTGGAGGTCGAGCTTTTAAAGAGGACTCCCTCGGCTTACCTCGGCTCCTGCCGCTTTAAGCTGCCGACCTACGAAAAAAGCCCCGAGACCTACGACAAGATAATCGAGGTTTTAAGAAAGCTTGATGTAAAGCATTTCTTCTATATCGGCGGAAATGACTCCATGGACACCATCAAGCAGTTAAGCGAATACGCAAAGGTTAAAAATATAACCGATATCACATTTATGGGTGTTCCCAAGACGATAGACAACGACCTTGCAGTCACAGACCATACACCTGGCTACGGCTCTGCCGCAAAGTATATCGGTGCTACAGTTAAGGAGATAATTCAGGACGCTTATGTTCAGCCTATAAATATTGTTACCGTTATAGAGATAATGGGACGCAACGCAGGTTGGCTTGCAGCTGCATCCGCACTTGCAAAGGGTGATGACTGCCCGGGTGCAGACCTTATTTACCTTCCCGAAAGCGTATTTGACATAGGCAAGTTTGTACAGAAAGTTAAGGATATCCAAAAAGATAAAAAGCAGGTAGTTGTCTGTGTATCAGAGGGTATAAAGACGGCAGACGGCAAGTATGTATGCGAAAGCGCAGCAACAAGCACAATGGTTGACAGCTTCGGGCATAAGATGCTCGGCGGTACTGCAAGCACACTTTCGACACTTCTTGCAGGCGAGCTTGGCTGCAAGACAAGACCTATCGAGTTCAGCACCATACAGCGATGCGCAAGCCATATTGGCTCTCTTACGGACGTTACCGAGGCATTCCTTATCGGTGCGGTTGCAGTCAAGGCTGCGGCTGAGGGCGAGACAGGCAAGGTTGGCGTATTTGAAAGAGTATCAAACAAGCCTTATCTTGTAGGTACAAGTATTTACGATGTAAATGCTATCGCTAATGTTGAAAAGACAGTTCCAAAGGAATGGATCATCAACGACGGCACTGGTCTTTCACAGGAAGCTATCGACTATATGAGCCCGCTTATCCAGGGTGAGGTTTATCCTTATATGGTCAACGGTCTTCCCAAGCATATCAGATTGGATTAAAATGTTATTTTGCGGGGGTCTTTGGGCTCCCGCTTTTTTTGCGTTTTTATATTTTGACTCTTGACATATATAGATATTCGATATATAATCATATATAGATAACCGATATATAATTTACTGTAATATATAAAGGAACGATATTTATGACCAACAAAAACTTAATGGCGGGAAGTGCATCAATGATGGTGCTCGGGCTTATCTACCGCGAAGATATGTATGGCTACCAGATAACCGAACAGCTTAAAAACAAGTCGGATGATGCGTTTAATATAAAAGCGGGCACACTATATCCCATTTTACATTCGCTTGAAAAGGACGGTTTTGTTACATCTTACGAAAAGGTCTTTAACGGCAAGCTGCGCAAATATTATTCCATTACCGAAGAGGGTGTAAAGGAATATGACAAGAAGAAAAGCGAGTGGACGGATTTTTTTAATGCCGTTAAAAAGGTGCTTGACTGAAAGAGGGTATAGTTATGAAAGGCTATGACACGATAAACCGTTACTGCGGCAGGCTTGAAAGCAGGCTTGACGATATTTCGGACAAAGAAGAGATAGTGGAGGAGATAAAACAGCATTTACAGGACAGGACGGAAAGCCTGATAAACGAAGGGTGCCTGCCCGAGGCGGCGGAGCTTTTGGCGATAGAGGAAATGGGCAGCGATATCGTGCTTGCATCACAGCTGAAAAAATATGCCGAGAAACTGCCGCGGGAGCAAGAGGGCTTTTTGGAGACCGTAAAGGATTTCAGGCTGAAAACGATAATTGAATACACGGGATACAGCAGGATATTCAGAAATGTTGATGCGATAAGATGGGGAATACTGCTTTATCCAATACTTATCGTGCTATATATCGCTGTTATATGGAATTTGTTAAGCTACCGCGCTGTTGATCTGCAAAGCGGGAAAGAAGCTGTGCTGAAAGCGGCGGGCGTTGTAAGCATTATGTCCGTAACGGTGTTTTCGCTGCTTTTAAGCAGCCTTGACAGATATAAGCCGTATTTTTGCAAAAAGAATATCCTTTGGCTTGCGGGTGCGCTTGCGGCGGCTTTGATCGCCTATCCGCTTGTAAAAGTTGTGTTTTTGTACGGCGGATATTATATTATAAGCATTTATTCATATTTTGCGGAGGTAAGGGCGGCAAAAATATTTTATTTCATACAAAAATTTTTGCTTGCGATAATTGCCTGCTGTGTGCTGCATTTCGGCCTGAAAGAAAAGAAAAAATATACCGTGCTGACGGCATTAACGGCAATAGTGCCCTTGGCTGTGTTTTTTATGCCACTTGCTGTGCTTGATGTTTACTGGGTGGCTTTGCTTTTGGCCTGCGCGGCTTTGAGCGTGTATATAACCGTTTATTGCAGAAAAAAGTATACGGTAAGGATACTGATGCAGTTTTTCTGCCTTATGGGTCTTGCGGAAACTGCGGCGGTATATCTGATAAATATAAAATAAAAAGGAATACTGATATGAAAAAAATATTTTTATTGATGGCTGTTATTTTTGCACTGTCGGGCTGCGGCAGTACGGAAGAGACGGCAAGAGAACAAGAAAATACGGAAACTGTCGAAAATATTTATGCCGAGGATGCACAGCAGCTTGTTTATGCCGTGCGTGCGGCTCACCCCGTATTTGTACTGGACAAGGTAACGGAAAAATACGAAACGGCCGAAAAAGAGTTTCTTGAAAATGCGGAAAATGCTGCGGATAAAAATGACTTTGAGCTTATGGCGCAAAAATATATGGCATCGCTTGACGACGAGCATACAATGCCTTGCCCAGACTTTGATAATGATAAGGACTCCGCGCTTGCAAATATAAGAAGATACAGACTTGATCTTTACTGCAATTATGCGGACGGAAAGCTTTATATAAGAAATGATGACGGCACGTCGAGCGACAGCTGTATCACGGCTGTACAGGGTGTCGATATCGAAAAGATATTCAGGACAGTCAGGGCATATTATCCGTTTGAAAACCGTATGTCGGAGGAATATTATTTCAGAAATATGTCCTTATACCGAAAAATTTTGCAGCTAAGCGGCTGTGACCTTACGGACGAAAGCACGGAGGCCGAGGTGGTTTGCAGCGACAGGACTTTTACCGCAAAATTTATTGATATATATGACGGATATTACAGCGATGATTATGTAAAGCCCGAAAATCTACAGGTTAAGCTTGTAAACGATATTTTGTATATAGACTCAAATTCGTTTATGAAAAAGGACGAGAAATATGCGGCGGCCGTAAAGGAAATACAAAACTATTCGCAAAACGGCGTTAATAAAATAATACTTGACCTGCGCGGCAACGGCGGGGGTTATATGGATTTTGCTAAAGATGTTTTGAGGGCTTTCGGCACAAATCTGCCATACGGCGAAAGTATAATCAGACATTCGTCCGAGGAATGGGTGACCTGCATCAAGGACCTTAAAACGGCCGCCGAGGATAAAACATATACCACAAATGCGGGTTCTTTAAATTCGGCAATGGTAAACCCCGATATAGACCTTGTTGTGCTTTGCGATATAAATTCATTCAGCGCGTCCGTTATTACCTGTGCGGGGATACAGGACGGGAAAATAGGCACGGTAATAGGGCGCAGTTCGCATAATTCCCCGTCCTTATATGCGAGTGTGCTTTGGTATACTCTGCCAAATACGGGGATAAAGGTGCAGATTTCGTCCGGTTATTTAAAACGTGCGGATGAAAACGCACCGCAGGATATTCTTATCCCCGATGAGGAGGTCGGCATTTATGAGAATGCGCTGAAATATGCGGTCGAAAATCATTATAAGGAGACCTTTAATGAGTCGGATTGGAAATAATTTTGCATAATATAAAGCCTCCGGTATATGCACGGAGGCTTTATCAATGTCATTATTTTACTTCCAGCTTGTTTTCAAGAATATTTCCGCTTTCGTCAATTGCGATATATCCGATAAGTGCGTCGTTTTTATGCTGTGTTATATAATAAATATAGTTGTCGCTTTCAAGTGCCTTTGGCGAAAGATCCTTTATAATGTTTTCGCGTACATATTCGGGACTTAAAATATTTTTACTGTTTTCGGTCATGTAAAAATATTCGGATGTATCGGCGTTAAGTCTTGCGGCCTCGGTTTTAAGAACATTCAGCACGCTTTCGGGAGTATCCGCAAAAAAGGTGTATCTTCCGCCGCCCGAAAAGCTGCTGTCGATAAGGGCCTGCCCGTCATCCGACGCATCGGCTGTTTCCATGCTTTCCTCTGCCTCATATACGGCCTCGGGCATAGCGTTTTTGGCATAATCACCCGCTGCCGCCTCTCTTTTTCCGGCTGCGTTTGATACCGCTCCCTGTAGGGCATAGCTGTCAGCGGTGCTGTTGTTAAAGTTTGACTCTCCATTTTCCTCGACAGCCTCGTCGCATTCCCCGGCAGCCTCGGCGGGTGCAGAGCCTGCCAAAGCTGCGGTATCGTCATAATTTTCGATACTGCTTGTACCAAGCGGCACATCGGAGTACCATTTTGCTCTTTCGTATACCTTGAGTGTGTAATTGCCCACTATAACAACGGCTGCAATGCCTGCCGCAATGCCTGCAAGCTTACCGAAATTAAACTTTATCACGGTGGCTTTTTTCTCGGGGTCGGCCTCTTCGATATATTTATCGTCTATCTCGCCCATAATTTCAAGTAATTTTTCGGGTGTCATATATAGATCCCCTCCTTTACAAGCGCCTCTTTCAGCTTGTCGCGTGTGCGTTTTAAGGTCATTTTTACCTTGCTTTCGCTGAATTTAAAATCCCTTGCGATATCGCTTACCGCACTCATGTACCAATAGCGGCGCACAAATATTTTGCGCTGGTCTGCGGGCAGACTGCCCAAAAACTTGTTTATGCAGTTTTTTATATCCTCGCTGTCGCCGTCCTTTTCGGGGCTTGCGATAATATCCTTTAATTCGTCAAGGGCGGTCTCGGTCTGCGTGCCGCCGCGCTTTTGGGCGGTGTATCGGGCATAGATGTTAAGCGCCAGATTGCGGGTTATCCTGCCCAGAAAAGCCTTTAATATATTGGGACGCTGCGGTGGTATGGTGTTCCATGCCTTCATATAGGTATCACCTATACATTCCTCGCTGTCCTCATTGTTGTAAAGTATATTGTATGCAATAGTGTGCAGATATGCGCCGTATTTTGCCGCGGTCTCGGCAATGGCACGCTCGCTGCGCTTAAAGTATAATTCTATTATGCCTGTATCGTCCATAATTTTACTCCGCAAAGGCGTATTCGCCCATAAATAATATCTCGTGCGTTTCCCTGTCTGCTATGCAGTAGCCAAAGGGCTTGTCTGCGATAAATTCCTCCGGTTTGGGCTTTTCATCCACCGATGTTGTAAGGTTTTGCATCATTACGGCTGTTACTGCGGCTGCCTCGGTGCCTTCCTCGTCAACGTCGATATAGGTCTTGTGCAGTACCTTATCAATATAGAATGAGGTGTCGTCGGAATAGTCCTCAAACATTTTCCTGAAATCGGCAAGGGAGCCGTTAAACACTCTGCCCATGCCAAGCGTCTGCAAGTCATTGCTCAGTTCTCTTGAATATTCGGTTTTAAACTTCGGAATGGAAACTTTTACCTCGGTTTCGGAAAGCTTGTCAAAGTAATCGGTTATATCCACGCGCTTGTCGTCGGTAAGATATGCGTACATCGCAAGCTTGCCGTCGGAGTAGGGAAGCTCCAGCATTTTTATATCTTTGTCCTTGTAGAAATTGTATTTATGGGTATTGTTCATAAAATCAATTTCGCTGTTTTTGCCGTTTCTGTCGGTAAAGGGGCTTTTTTGCGTGGCATCCTTGTTAAACTGATATTCCCACTTGCCGTTGAAGTATACGGCATTTACAAGTGCCGCCATAAATTCGGGGTCATCTATTATTTTGTCTATCTTGCCTTTTGTTTTTTCGCTGCACCAGCTGTTAAGGGTTTCTACGGCATTCTGGTTTGTAACATTGCGCGGCTCGGCACCGAAAAGCTCCAGAACTTTGGCCGCGTAGTTTTTGTTAAAGCTTGTGCCGTCTGCAACATCGGTGTTCAGCCAAATGCTGTCCGCAATGCTTATTTCCGTGTTTTCAAGGTTTTCGTATCGTTTGGTCAGCGCCTGTAATTCGCCGTTAAGGCTGCCTATATCACTGCATTGCAGTACATTTTCAATTTCCTTGAGAGTTTCGCCGTCTGCGCCGTTTGCTGCAAGTGCAAGAGCCGCCTTAATGCTGAACGGCGAGAACATATAGTTTTTATCCCTTGGCATAAGCATATCCATATTGTGCGCAAAACTGCCGCTTGGCTGTACGGCCTCGGCGGTCTGCTGTGTGCTTTCGGCGGCGGGGCCCTTTTCGTTAAAGCTTTTAATGGTCATGCTTCCTGCGGCAACGCCGGCTATGGTTGCGGCTGCTGTGATGATTACAGCTAATAATTTCATAAGAAATTCTCCTTTCGTATCCGTTCGGGTCTTTGTTTCCCTCTACACATAATGACAGCGAAAATAATATCAGGTCACATTTTTTTAAATATTTATAAGATTTTTTTTGTACATCTCGTTTATGGCAATGATAATACCCGCCTTGGCGTGCTGCCATGTAAGACCGCCCTGCAAATAAACGGTGTAGGGGGGCTTCATGGGGGCATCCGCGCTAAGCTCTATGGACGAGCCCTGCACAAACGCACCTGCTGCCATTATAACGGGGCAGTCATAGCCAGGCATATCCCACGGCTCGGGCGAAACATAGCTGTCCACGGCAGCGCCTTTTTGTATGCCCTGACAAAAGGCTATCACGTTTTCGGGTGTTTTCATTTGTATCGACTGCACAATGTCGGTGCGCTTGTCGCCCGCCTTTGGCATTACCTCACAGCCCAGCTTTTCAAGTATGGCGGAGGCAAAGACCGCACCCTTTATGCTTGCGCAAACAACACTCGGCGCAAGGAAAAGGCCCTGTATCATCGAGGCTGTAACACCGAGACTGGGGCCGACCTCCTTGCCCATGCCGGGGGCGGTAAGACGGTAGGCCGCGTTTTCGACATATTCCTTTTTGCCTGCAATATAGCCGCCTACGGGAGCAAGTCCGCCGCCGGGGTTTTTGATAAGGGAACCGACGATAAGGTCGGCACCCACCTCTATAGGCTCGCGCACATCCACAAACTCGCCGTAGCAGTTGTCTACCATACAGATTATATCCTCTCTTACGGATTTAACTGTCTGTATTATCTTTTCTATCGTTTCTATGGTAAGGCTTGGACGGTAGCAGTAGCCCTTGGAGCGCTGAATGGTCACAAGCTTTGTTTTATCGGTTATTTTGGATGCGATATTTTCAAAATCGACCGTGCCGTCGGGCAAAAGGGGCAGCTCGGCATAGCCCACGCCGTGCTCCTTTAAAGAGCCCTTTACCTCACGTTTATGACCTATAACACCCTCCAATGTGTCGTAGGGACTGCCGACGGGGGAATAAAGCTCGTCCCCGTGGCGCAGATTGCCGAACAGCGCTACCGTAAGCGCATGGGTGCCGCTTATTATCTGCGGGCGCACAAGTGCATCCTCCGCGCCGAAAACATCGGCATATATGCTTTCCAGCGCATCACGTCCAAGGTCATTGTAGCCGTAGCCCGTTGTGGCGTTAAAATGCGTATCGCTCAGCTTGTTTTTCTGCATGGCCTTTAATACTTTAAGCTGATTAAGCTCCGATATTTCCTCGGCACGCTTAAAATAGGGCAGTATCTCCCGCTCGGTGTTCAAGCAAAGGTCTATCACCTTTTCGCTGATGTCAAAATTGTTTTTTAAGTATTCTCGTATCATTTTTTACCTCTTTAGTGTATATTTCATATTTTATGATATTACGAAAACCTGTCCCTGTCAAGTCGGCGGCGAATATTAAGTATTTCTTAAATTTGGCACAATGATATTTACATTGTGACGGGCAGATGTTAAGATAATAAAAAAAGGGGTGATAAAAGTGGAAAACAGCAAAAAATGGGCGCTGGTCTTTGCGGGAGGCGGCGGCAACGGTGCCTTTGAGATAGGCGCATGGCGTGCCATAGACGAGGCGGGCATATTTGACATAGGCGCGGTATCGGGCAGCTCGGTCGGGGCGCTTAATGCGGCGCTGTATGCCATAGGCGATCTTAAAACTGCACATGATATATGGGCAGACCTTACCCCCGGTGACATTATACCCGTAAAGCCGCATAAGATAATAAACAAATTTAAGGATATACACAAAAAAATAAGCGTATGCTCGACAGACGGACTGCGTAGGCTTATAGCAGGAAAGGGGCTTATTGAAAGGCTTCAAAAAAGCAATATCCCCTGCATAGCCTCATGCACCTATGCGCCGCAGAATATGGCCGAATGTGCGGACATCATAATAAACGGCGAAAGGATGAGCTATTTTGACCTGCGCAGGCAAAGCAGGGAAAAAATAACGGATATTTTGCTTGCAACCTCTGCCATACCCGGTGTATTCCCGCAGCAGAAAATAGACGGGAAATATTTTATGGACGGTGATTTCGGCGGACGCGGAGACTGTATGCCCGTGATACCGCTGTATGATATGGGGTTCAGAAAATTTATCGTTATACATCTTGACCGATATAAGCCGATAAGGATGACGGACGATATAAAAAACGACGGGACGACTGAGTTTTTGCATATATATCCGCCGCGTGAACTTGACAGTACAAGCTCCATACTCAATTTTAACAATGCCTATATAAAAAGACGTATCGAAATGGGCTACAGATGTACAAAAAAGATCCTTCGTGCCGGCAAAAGCGGGGTGCATACATTCAGGGAACCGCTTAAACAGCTGCTTGAAAACAAACGTGCCTTTAACGGTCTGAAACTTTTGCTGGATAAAGCCAATGTCCCGCTTAAAGTGACCGATGCCGAAAAATTCTGGCGCGTACTTGCCGAAAATAAAAGGTTCAAGCTTGAACAGCACCTTTTTACCCGCCATGCAAGACTGCTGGAAAAACGCGGAGACGGTAATTACAGGGTGGCATGGGGCAGCGAAAATGCGATCGAAAAGGCCTTTGATGTGATACTGCGTCTTGACCCGATAATGCTGTGATGTAACAACGGAGGTTTTATCCATAATGGAAAAGAAATACGGGAAACCGATTGCACTATGCTGCCTAGGTCTATTGATCGGCTTGATAGTCATAGTTTTTTTTGTACGGCCCATTAATTTATCGGGTGATGAGTCAAGTTGGGATATAGAGTATAAAGGTGTTAAATACAGAGGCGAGGCATTCTATTGCGCTGATGACGACAGGAAATTTATCGGGCATATCAAAAACGGTGCAGCTGTTTATACTGTCGGCAATGCCAAAGACCCTCGGTATATTTTGATACAGGGTGATGACAACAGCGGTTGTTTTATTGCCGACGGCACGAATGTTCCCACATCGGGAAAAGTTACGAAGGTGCTGATAGATCCCGGTATCCGTGAAGATAATTCAAGATATCTTTCGACTGATGAGGAACTGGATGTTATTTCCGAAATCGGCGGAATAAAGGGAAAAATCGAAAAATTTGAGATAGAAAATTACTATACAGACGGGAATTCATTTTATTATGTTTATGATGACAGCAATGTTTCAAGCTGCGATAATTACGGAGGATATGTGGCTTATACAAATGGTAAATGGATATATTCCGCACCGTCGGAAAGAGATAAAATTGAATGGGTCGGTAATAACAGAGCGGTTATAAGCGGTGTGGTCATTGATGATGAAAAGCTGATAAGCAGGATGTGTGAAACGGCTTTGACAAAATATATTGAATATTAGTATATTTGATTTTCTTTTGAGCGCATAAAAAAACGCCGCAAAGCGGCGAAAATTTTAAATACTGCCGCATATAAACTCTGCGGCCCGATTGGCATCAAATTTATCCATATCGACCCAGATAACATCGGGGCATTGGTGTCTGAACCAGGTAAGCTGGCGTTTAGCGAAGTGGCGGGTATTTGCCTTTAGTGTATAAACAGCCTCGTCAAGGGTGCATTCGCCGTTGAAGTAGGGCACAAATTCCTTATAGCCTATCCCCTGCATTGAAACAAGTGCGGGGGAATATTTTTTTAGCAGATTTTCGACCTCCTGCAAAAGACCCTGTTCAAGCATAATATCAATGCGTTTTTCTATACGGTCATAAAGGCGTTTTCTGTCCATATCAAGCACAAAAATTTTGGCGTTATATGCGGCCGTTCTTTGCTTTTCCTCGGCGTTATGCTCGGATATGGGGCGGCCGTTGAGTCTATAAAACTCGATAGCGCGTATCACCTTTTTTATATTGTTTTGGTGTATTTTATCGGCGGAGGCGGGATCGACAGTTCTTAACATATCATGAAGAGCCTCTGCGCCGTTTTTATCTGCAAAGGTCTGTAATTCGGCGCGGATATCGTTCTCGGCATCCTTTTGTTTGGCAAAGTCATTATCGTACAGCACGGCGTTTATGTAAAAGCCCGTGCCGCCTGCGATTATCGGCAGTTTGCCGCGGCTTTTTATATCGGTTATATAATTTTTTGCGTATTGCTGAAATACCGCAACATTAAATTCCTCGTCGGGGTACAGCTCGTCTATAAGATGATGGGGTACGCCTTGGGTCTCCTCGGGTGTGACCTTGGCTGTGCCTATGTCCATACCCTTGTATACCTGCATACTGTCGGCGGAAATTATCTCGCCGTTCAAAAGTTTTGCGGCCTCTACCGAAACGGCGGTCTTACCGCAGGCGGTAGGGCCTGTTATTATCAGCAATTCCGTATTCATCGTTTTCTCTCCTTTTTTTACTTGGGGACTATGCGCCCCTACGCGGGGATGAGGCAGACACCCGAAAATATGCTTAAAAAAACCGCCCCGAAGAGCGGTTTCAGACTTTCATAAAAGTTTTTTTATACTGCGTTTCATAAATTATTTAAAGTAGTTGAATTTATTATATTAAGTAATTTTAGCGTCGCAGACTTAGTTTGAGTAGCTGAAGCTACTCAAATCCCGTAGGGATTGCGCGAGCTTTAGCTCGCAGCAACAAGCAGGACGAGCTTTGCCCGTCCGAGGAGCAAAACTTGATTTTGCTACAGATATTCGGGCAAGTGTATCTATGATGCGCGCAGCCCAAATGTAATTTGACGGAAAATGTCAATTTTCCGTCAAGGCTGTCGATTTCATCGACAGCCACAAACCGCCCCGAAGAGAGGTTTTTATCCTATAAACTGTGCTTTACTCTGTCGCGGACCTCGGCAAGCTTTGCATCATTGAATTTATCAAGTGTACCAACAAGGTAGCCCGTAATTCTTCTGATACGCTCAACGCCGCCTTCCTCGGCAACATTTCTGCCGCACTTGGGGCAAACATCATTAATGATGCCCGTATACCCGCATACGGGGTCACGATCGACGGGATGGTTTACCGAGCCGTAGCCGATGCCCTTTTCCTTCATATAGCGGATAACACGCTCAAATGCCGCAACATTTTTCACCGTATCGCCGTCAAGCTCCACATAGGAGATATGTCCTGCGTTTGTAAGTGCGTGATAGGGTGCTTCAAGGTCTATCTTTTCGGCAGCGCTTATTCGGTAGTAAACGGGTACATGGAAGCTGTTTGTGTAGTATTCCCTGTCCGTAACGCCCTCTATAATGCCAAAGCGCTTTTTATCCATCTTTACAAAACGTCCCGAAAGACCCTCTGCGGGTGTGGCAAGCAGCGAGAAATTAAGCTTTCTTGTTGCAGCCTCCTCGTCCATGCGGTCGCGCATATGACGGATTATCTCATAGCCCAAAGCGGCGGAGCGCTTGCTTTCGCCGTGATGCTTGCCCGTAAGTGCCTTTAAGCATTCGGCAAGACCGATAAAGCCGACACTTAATGTACCGTGGCGAAGTACCTTTTCAAGCGTATCCTCCTCGCCGAGCTTGTCGCTGTCTATCCATACGCCCTGTCCCATAAGGAAGGGGAAGTTTTTCACCTTTTTGCTGCACTGTATCTGATAACGCTCCAGAAGCTGGTCAACACAAAGGTCTATTTTGTCGTCAAGCAGACGGAAGAAGGTATCTATATCACCCTTTGCAAGTATGCCAAGGCGCGGAAGATTGATGGATGTAAAGCTTAAATTGCCGCGTCCGTAGGTTATTTCGTGCGTGGGGTCGTAGGTGTTGCCGATAACTCTTGTACGGCAGCCCATATAGCTTATTTCGGTCTCGGGATGACCCTCTTTGTAATACTGTAAGTTGTAGGGCGCATCCTGGAACGAGAAGTTCGGGAAAAGCCTTTTTGCGCTTACCTTGCAGGCAAGCTTGAACAGATCGTAGTTGGGCTCGTCCGTGTTGAAGTTTATGCCTTCCTTTACCCTGAAAATGTGTATCGGGAAAATTGGTGTCTCACCGTTGCCGAGACCTGCGTTAAGTGCAAGCAGCACGTTTTTGATGACCATTCTGCCCTCTGCGCTGGTGTCTGTGCCGTAGTTGATGGATGAAAACGGTGTCTGCGCACCTGCGCGTGAATTCATGGTGTTAAGGTTGTGTATAAGGGACTCCATAGCCTGATATGTGGCCTTGTCCGTTTCCTTGAGTGCGTTTTTGTATGAATTTTTCTGTGCCTTTTCGATATAGTTGCCGTTTATGCCCGCTTCAAGCAAAAGCTGCTTTTCGGCTGCCATATAGTCCTCATAATCGGCTATTCTCAATACCTTGCCCTGTGATTCGAGCTTTTCGTAAATACCGTCGATAAGCTCGTCGGAATTTTCGATATCGCAAAGTATCTCAAGGTCACGCGCCATAAGGTTTTTATAGCGCTTGATAAAGGATTTTCTTACGCCAAGGCCGAGGGCATAGTCGAAGTTGGGTATGCTCTGGCCGCCGTGCTGGTCGTTCTGATTGGACTGTATAGCTATGCAGGCAAGCGCAGAGTAGCTTGAAATATCGTTGGGCTCCCTTAAAATGCCGTGGCCTGTGTTAAAGCCGTGGTCAAACAGCTTTATAAGGTCTATCTGCGTACAGGTGGTCGTCATGGTAAGAAAGTCCAGGTCGTGGATGTGGATGTCGCCGTTTTTGTGTGCCTCGCTGTGCTCGGGCTTTAAAACATACATCTGGTAGAACTGCTTTGCACCCTCGCTGCCGTATTTAAGCATGGTGCCCATGGCGGTATCGCCGTTTACGTTTGCATTTTCACGCTTTAAATTGCTGTCCTTTGCCTCGCTGAAGGTTATATCCTTGTATATCTGCATAAGGCGCGTGTTTTTTTCGCGTATGCGGTTTCTTTCCGCACGGTAGATGATAAAATTCTTTGCGACCTTGTAATGATGGCGGTTTATAAGTTCCTCCTCAACAAGATCCTGTATCTGCTCAACGGTGGGGCTGGTGTGTATTTTTTCTATAGCGGCCTGCATTACGGAATCAGCAATATCAAGGCAGTAGCTTTCCGACTTGTACTCGCCGCTTGCGTCAAATGCCTTTCTTACCGCGTCCGAAATTTTAACTTTATTGAAAATAGCATGACGGCCGTCACGCTTTATTATCTCTTTTATCTGTATCTGGTGTATTGGCTGTGTTTCCTGTAATGCCGTGTTCATGATGCCCTCCGTAAAATTTTAAAAGTGTGTAAATTAGTGGTATATATACTAAATATAGTACATTTTTTAATGATTATACTATATTTAGTTGTGTTTGTAAAGAGTAAACTATAAATTTTTTTTATATTTTATGTGAATTTTTTGCAAATAACAAAAAGAGGACCGCGCAATGTCGGTCCTCACGGCTGTCAAACGGCGTTATGCGTAAAGCTGACTATCTTGCAAAGGGGTATCTCGGTAACGGAACCGAGAATATTGCCGCAGCTTTTTCTGCTGCCGCCAAAGTAACCGCCGCTGCAATTGCTGCCCAACGGACAGGTAGGTGCCTGACCGAAGCAGGTTATAAGCTTTATGCTGTCCTCACTTACCGCCGCAAGCACGCCCGTAAATCCGTTGCCCGACAAACCGCCGCTGGCAGTAAATACGGTAACGGTCTCGCCGATATGACGGCAAAGGCTGTCAACTATATTACCTGTATACATGGGATCAGCTCCTTTCTGAAAAGTGTGGGTTTTATCTCCCGTTAACATACTATGGCATCGCATAAAAAAGTGTGACGGCCAAAATATGCGCCGCCGATGCTTCACTTTTGACAAAAATGCCCAAATTACAGGCGTTTATCGGCAAAATTTTTTCTATCAAAAAAAAGAATGACCTATTGAAAATGGCCGAAAAAACGTGTATTATATAACGTGAACCGATTTCGCCCGCGCAAAGAAGGCGCGGTTTATAATAATTTTAAAAAAATCAGGACAAAATAAAGATTATTCGTTACATGGGATCTTTGAAGACTGTCGTTTTGCCGATATTGTCGTTATTTCAGGGCTTCCCGTAAATTATAATTCCGGAGGAAATATAAATGTTCACAAAAGATATGGGTATAGATCTCGGCACGGCCAATACTCTTGTTTATGTAAAGGGAAAGGGCATAGAGGTAAACGAGCCGTCCGTGGTTGCAATAAACAACATAACCAGAGAGGTGCTTGCCGTCGGGGACGAGGCAAAGGAAATGATAGGCCGCACACCCGGCAACATAGTTGCCATAAGGCCTATGAAGGACGGCGTTATCGCGGATTTTGAGGTAACGCAGGCTATGCTTAAATACTTTATCTCAAAAACCTACAGCCGCACCTTTTTCAGCCCCAGACCGCGCATCATAATCTGCGTGCCCTCCGGCGTTACGGAGGTCGAAAAGCGTGCCGTTATAGAGTCTGCGATAGCTGCGGGCGCAAAGGAAAAAAATGTTTATCTTATCGAGGAGCCCATGGCGGCCGCAATAGGTGCAAAGCTCCCCGTGGAGGAGCCTACGGGCAGTATGGTGGTCGATATAGGCGGAGGCACCAGCGAGGTGGCCGTTATCTCGCTCGGCGGCATAGTGACGAGCCAATCGGTGCGCATTGCGGGCGATGCCTTTGACATGGCCATAGTAAACCATATCAAAAAGGAATTCAACCTTTCCATCGGCGAGAGGAGCGCGGAGGATATCAAGCTTAAAATAGGCTGTGCTTATCTCGGCAAAAACGACAAGGAAAAGGATATGGAAATAAGGGGACGTGACCTTATAACGGGTCTGCCAAAGACCGTGATAATTAACTCGCGTCTGGTGCTCGAGGCACTTACCGAGCCTGTCAATGCCATTGTGGATGCCATAAAGTCGTCCCTTGAAAAGACTCCGCCGGAGCTTGCATCCGATATAATGGAGGCGGGTATTTTCCTTACGGGCGGCGGTGCGCTGCTGCGCGGATTGGATGTACTGGTGGCCAAGGAGACGGGTATGCCCGTGCATATAGCACCCGAGCCGCTCAATTGCGTTGCGGAGGGCACGGGCGCGGCGCTGGAGCAGATAGACAGCCTGCGCAATGTGCTGTATTCGTCGCAAAGGCTGCGTATATGACAAGTTTTATAAGAGGTAGAATAAATTGAAGCGTTTTAACGAAAATAAAAAGACGCTGGGCGTGCTGGTCATTATTTTTTGTGTTGCCGCCGCCCTGCTTACGGTGGACCGCGCAAAGCCGACGTTTATAGAAAACACCTTCGGCTTTATTATCGTGCCGCTGCAAAAATTCAATACAAGCGCTGCCGACTGGTTTGAGGACAAGGCAAATTATTTTAAGGATATAGACAGACTTAAACAGGAAAACAGCGAGCTTAAGGAACAGATATTGCTCCAGAACGCCAAATTAAGCCAGATGGAGTATATAAAAAACGAAAACGACAAGCTTACATCGCTTTTGCAGATGGACAATAAATATACCGATTTTTCGACCGTGGGTGCAAAGATAATCGCCAAGGACCCCGGCAACTGGTATAATAACTTTATAATCGACAAGGGCAGTGAGGACGGGCTTAAAAAGGATATGGCCGTGCTTTCGGGCGAGGGTCTTGTCGGCAGGATAAAGGAGTGCGGCAGCCATTATTCAAAGGTCGTTGCCATAATAGACGACTCGAATGCGATAAGCGGCCAGAGCGTCCGCACCGAGGACATAGGCTATGTTACGGGCGACCTTTCCGATATGGGCAGCTGCAGGATGGAATATATCAACTATGATGCGGAGATAATCGAGGGCGACGAGATAGTTACCTCAAATCTCAGCACCATTTTCCCGCCGGGGCTTAAGATCGGCTATGTCAGGAGCGTGCAGACCAACAACGACGGCCTTACCAAATATGCCAAGATAGAACCCGCCGCCGATTTTCAGCACATGGAGAACGTGCTGGTCGTAAACGAGGATCTCGGGCTCGATCCCGAAACGGAGGCTGCGCGTCAATAGGTACAGGTCTTTGCTTTGATACAGTAATCCGGAGATAAAAATTATGAGATATATTCTTTACTTTTTTTCGCTTATCATAAATCTTGTGCTGCAGTCCACCGTGTTTGAGCATATCACCCTTGCGGGCATAAAGCCAAACCTTATATTGGTCGCGGTGGTTTCCGTGGCCTGTCTGCGCGATGAGCGCGAGGGCTCGATATACGGCTTTTTTGCGGGACTTTTTCAGGACTGCGCATTTTCGACTTACATAGGCAGCTATGTCTTTTTATATACCTTTATGGGCTATTTCTGCGGTCTTCTTTTAAAAAGCTTTTACCGCGAGAATTTTATCCTGCCCATGGGTATCGCCGCTGCCGCGACGTTTTTGTTTAACTTTGCTTACTATATTATAAACGTGCTTTTAAGCGGCTATACAAATGCCATGTACTTTATCGGCAGGATCATCCTGCCCGAGACCGTGTACAATGCGCTTTTGATGATAGTGATATACAATTTGTATATGCACATAAACAAATACCTTGAAGAAAGCGAAAAATACAAACGCAAGGTATTTTGATTGACGCGGTAAATCTATCTGAACGGGGATCTATATGAAGGATTATTTTTACAGGCTTGCCGGTTGGGTAAATATGCGCATACTTATAATGTATCTTATTATACTCGGTATGTTTTCCGTGCTGGTGGTACACCTTTACGACCTGCAGATAACCAACGGAAGCTATTATAACAACGAAGTCAAGGGTACCATAATACGCGACATCGTACTTACGGCACCCCGCGGCAACATATACGACCGATACGGCCGTCCGCTTGCCGTCAATACATCTACATATACACTCGATCTGGACCCGAGCGTAAATGTTGACAATGTCAACGAGGTGCTTTTGGGTCTTATTGATATGCTTCACGAAAACAATGTGGAAATAGAGCAGGAGCTTCCCATATCTCCAAATCTTCCGCACGTTTTTCTTTTTGACGGCTCGCCCTCGCTTGAAAAGCGCTGGAAAAGGGATATGGGCTTTGACGAAAAGATAACCGCAAACGATGCGTTTTACAAGCTTCGCGTTATGTTTGACATTGACTACGATATGAACGACGAGGACTGTGTGGAGCTTATGGCGCTCAGGTGTGCCCTGTACGAAAAGCGCTTTTCAAAGTATGTTCCCGTGACCGTGGCATCTAATGTGCCCGAAAAGGTCATCACGCTTGTTGAGGAACACAGCGACAAGTACCCCGGCGTTTATGTCGATGTTGACACAAAGCGCAGCTATCCCGCAGGGGAACTGGTATCGCATCTTCTGGGCTACACGGGCAAGATAACCGAAACGGAGCTTGCAACATACCAGCAGTACGGCTATACGCAAAATGACATCGTCGGCAAGGACGGCATAGAAAAAAGCTTCGAGCTTGAGCTTAACGGCACCGACGGCATAGAATATGTCGAGGTAGACAGTCTGGGCAGGCGTATAAGCAGGATAGACGAAAGAACGGTCGCGCCCATACCCGGCAACAATATTTATCTTACAATTGACCTTGAAATGCAGCAAAAGGCCATGGATGCGCTTGAAAATGCCCTTAAAAACGCACAGCTCAACAGAATGGGCGGCAGCGGCAAGGACACATACAGCACCTCGCAGGTGTATTCCTCCATGATAAAGGCGGACACCCTGCACATGGACGAGGTAATGACGGGCGAAAACACCGGCAAGCAGGCGGTGCTTCGCAGCTATATCCTTTCCGTTGACAAAAGCGCAAGAACGGATCTTCCGCTGGCAAGGCAGATATTGATAGACGGACTGGAGCGCGGGAACGTGCGCTACAAGGACGTATTTTTATGTATGGTACAGCAGGGTGTGATAGCTGCCGACGAAAACTTTGTCCGCCGTGTCGAAAACGGCGATATAGGCTCTATGCAGGCGATCACGCTGAAAATGCAGGAGGGTGTCGTTACCCCGCAGATGACGGCTCTCGACCCGTGTACGGGCTCGGTGGTCATTACGGATGTACACACGGGCGATATAATAGCGGCGGCTACATATCCCTCGTATGACAATAACAGGCTTGTAAACAAAATGGATAACAAGTATTACCTTCGTCTGCAAAACGACCCGACGACACCGCTTGTTTACAGACCTTTTACCGAGCCGCGTGCGCCGGGCTCGACATTTAAGATGATAACGGCTACGGCAGCCCTGCAGGAGGGCATAATAACGCCCAATTCGTATATAACCGACCTCGGTGTTTTCACCAGCGCAAACAAGCCCTATGCACGCTGCTGGATAGACTCGAGCGGTACGACCCACGGTGCCATAAATGTTTCCACGGCGCTTGAGGTATCGTGCAACTACTTCTTCTACGAGGCATCCTACCGCATGGGAAACGCAAAAACGGGCGAAACGCAAAAGGGTATAGACACACTTAATAAATATATGCGTGCCTACGGCCTTGACAGCCCCACGGGCGTTGAGATATACGAGCTTTACGACGCACTTAAAAATTACCCCAGTAATATTTCGGGGCCCGAGTACAAAAAGTATATATACACGGCCAGAAACCCCGATATCGACCCGTTCGAGCTGCGCTGGACAGACGGTGATACCATAAGAACGGCGATAGGTCAGGCCTTTAACAACTATACCTCCGCCATACTGTCAAAGTACGTTGCAACGCTTGCAAACGGCGGCACAAGATATTCGCTGCATTTTATGGACTCCATAAGGGCGGCGGACGGCACGGTCAAGCAGACCTATACCCCCGTCGAGGAGGAGCATATAGATATAGCGCCCAAAAACCTTAAGGCCATACATTACGGTATGCTGCAGGTAACACAGGGCAGCAAGGGTACATTAAGAAAATATTTTGAGAATTTCCCGATAAATGTTGCGGCCAAGTCGGGTACGGCGCAGGAGTCGTCATTAAGGGCGGAGCATACTACCTTTGTGGCGTTTGCGCCCTACGAAAAGCCCGAGATCTCCGTTGCCGTGATAATTCCCTTCGGTACAAACGAGACGGGCCCCGCATATCAGGTGGGCAAGGATGTGATCTATTCTTATCTTACAAAGACAAGCACTCCCGAAAGCACGTCGCAAAACATTGTCACGCACTGAGACGAATTTTTTGTAAATATTTGCTTACTAAAGATAATGCAATTTTTTTCATAATCTGTTATTATAAATGTGAAAGCTGAATATATCCGGAGGAAATACGAATGACAGAAATAATAGTAGTAACATCGGGAAAAGGCGGGGTCGGAAAGACCACGACCTCGGCAAATATCGGCACGGGGCTTGCGCGTGCGGGCAAAAGGGTGGCTATGATAGATGCCGATATAGGGCTGAGAAATCTGGATGTGATAGTCGGGCTTGAAAACAGGATAGTCTATGACCTTATCGACGTTGTGGAGGGTCATTGCAGGCTGAAGCAGGCGCTTATAAAGGACAAGCGCTGTGAGACGCTGTTTTTGCTGCCCGCCGCACAGACAAAGGACAAGGATGCCATCAATCCCGAGCAGATGTTAAAGCTTTGCGATGCGCTGCGCGAGGAGGAGTTCGATTATGTGATAATCGACTGTCCCGCGGGCATAGAGCAGGGCTTCCGCAATGCCATCGCAGGCGCGGACAGGGCACTTGTGGTCACTACGCCCGAGGTATCGGCTGTGCGCGATGCCGACCGAATAATAGGTATGCTTAACGCAAACGGATTGGGAAGTCCGATGCTGATACTTAACCGCATACGGCCGCAGCTGGTAAAAAAGGGCGATATGATGAGTGTGGAGGATGTAAGCGAGATACTTGCCGTCGATATTATAGGCATTGTGCCCGACGACGAGAACATAGTGGTATGTGCCAACAAGGGCGAGCCGGCGGTTTTGTCAGAAAAGTCGCCTGCGGGACAGGCCTACCGCAATATCGTGCAAAGAATAATAGGCCACGAAGTGCCATTTATGGACCTTGAAAAAAAAGACGGATTTATGGGAAAGATCAAAAAGTTTTTTGGGTCTTGATAAACGGGAAGGGGAGTTGTTATGCAGAACATATTTGCATTTTTTAGAAGAAACGGTGCGCAGTCGGGTCTTGTTGCAAAAGACAGGCTTAAAAACGTACTTATGAGCGACCGTGTAAATATGCAGTTGCTTGAAGACATCAAATATGATATAATAGGCGTTATAAGAAATTATATGGAGATAGACGAGGATAAGTTTTCAATATCCATTGCCCAGACCGCAAACAAATACACGGGCGTGAAAACACCTGTGCTTTTTGCGGATTTCCCCATAAAAAAGATATACAAAAACGGTTAGTTAGGATTAAAAATGTTGACCAAAAAACAGTTTTCGGCTTTTGATTTTATTTTGCTTATACTGGTGATAGCGCTTGTTGCGTGCGGCATCACGGCTATAGGCAGCGCCACGCGCATAAACATAAACGGCCCCGGCGGCGAGTACCGCAGCCAGATGATATGGTTTGCAACGGGTATGATACTGCTTTTGGCGGTGTCTTTTATAGATTATCATACCATATGTAGGTTTTACATACCGATATACATATTTAACACCATACTGCTTGTTCTGGTGCTTTTGATAGGCGATGGAGACGAGATCGGCGTCAGGCGCTGGCTGTTTGGTTTACAGCCTTCCGAGTTCGCAAAAATATTTATGATAATTTTTTTGTCAAAATTTATTGACAAAAACCAAAAAAAGGTTAATAATATAGGTATACTGCTTTTAGTGTGTCTGCTTACCGCAGTTCCTTTTATGCTGATCAAAAAGCAGCCGTCTTTGTCGGCCAGTCTTGTTTTAATAGCCATATTGGGGGTGGAGCTGTTTGCGGGCAGGCTGAGCTATAAATATATACTGATAGTGCTGCTTGTGGCATTTTCGCTGGCGCTTATAATATATGTGGATCTTCTGCGTGAGGAGCATCCCCTGCTTAAGGGTGCGCTGCACATGGAAGACTATCAGATATCGCGTCTGACGGATTACCTTAATAAGGACTATTCAAGCAGTACATATTACCAGACCAAACACTCCATATGGGCGATCGGCTCGGGTCAGCTGCGCGGCAAGGGGCTTTATAACGGCACCGTAAACCAGCTCAGCTATCTGCCGGAGTCGCACAATGACTTTGTATTTGCCGTTATTGGAGAGGAGTTCGGCTTTCTTGGCTGTCTGGCGGTTATACTTATTATGTTTTGTATCATTACAAAATGTCTTATTATTGCCGCTAAGGCTACCGATAACCTTGGCAGGCTTATTGCCGTTGGGGTCGGCGGTATGTTTGCTTTTCAGACCTTTGTTAATATTGGTGTGGTTACCGGTCTGCTGCCGAATACAGGTATGACCTTCCCGTTTTTAAGCTACGGCGGAAGCTCTATCTGGACTAATATGCTGGCTATAGGTCTGGTTTTGAACGTCGGTATGTGTAAACCAAAATCTATGTTTGAGGGGTGATAAAAGTTGAATATTGCATTGATTGCGCATGATAACAAAAAAATCCTTATGGAAAATCTGTGTATTGCATACAGACATATCCTTATTAAGCACAATCTTTTTGCTACAGGTACCACAGGTCAGCTTGTGGAGGAGACCGCAAATCTCAATATCAACAAATATCTTGCGGGGCATCTCGGCGGCGAGCAGCAGCTTGGCAGCCAGATAGCCAACAACGATATCGATCTTGTGATATTTTTGCGTGACCCTGTTACGAGCAAAAATTATGAGCCCGACATACATTCCGTATTAAGGCTGTGCGACATACACAACATACCGCTGGCAAGTAATCTTGCAACGGCGGAGGCGCTGCTTCTTGCACTTGACAGGGGAGACCTTGACTGGCGCAATATAATCAAGCAAAAGTGATGTTTGTGTATCGGTTTTAAGACCACGACTTTTGGCGCGGCCCAAAACCGGCTATTTTGCAGTTATCCGCATCTTTGTTGCGGCTTAATGTAATCAAAAGAAACGAGGTATTAAAAAATGAAAAAATTTATGGAAGAATTCAAGGCTTTTGCTTTGAAAGGCAACGTTATGGATATGGCAGTCGGTGTTATCATCGGTGCTGCATTCGGTAATATTGTTACTGCGCTTACGGAAAACATAATCAATCCGCTTATCGGCTGTATCGGCAATCCCGAGGTAGACGGCCTTACATTTAACCTTGTAAAGGGTCAGGTCATTGACCTTGGCGCGTTTTTGACCGCCATTATCAATTTCCTTATTATGGCACTTGTTCTTTTCTGCCTGTTAAAGTCCATCAACAAGATGATGGAGCTTGGCAAAAAGAAAGAGGAGGAAGCTGCTCCCACAACAAAGGAGTGTCCTTTCTGCAAGAGCGACGACCTTCACCTTGACGCTGTAAAGTGCCCTCACTGCGCAAGCGAATTAAAATAAAAACAAAGTATTAAAAGCGTTCCGCATGGGACGCTTTTTTTGCTTACTACAGATTATTTATTATATACAGATTTATTGTTTTTAATGAAAAATTAATGCTAAAAAATTAGTCAAAACCATTGATTATTCATCAAATATAGTGTATAATATGTTCAAATGGCATATTATGTGCCGCTCCGTTTTTTTAACGGAAATAAAACAGAAAGGAGCAATTCTATGAAGAAACAAAGAATAGCTGCTGCCATTATGGCATCCGTAATGGCGTTCAGCACGATTTCTTCAAACGTCTTTGCAGGAGATGTCGTTTCTTCCGATGCTGTTTCTTTGGAGGAAGCTGTATTAAGTGATTCCGCACTTGAGTATGCGCAAGAGGCTGATACGGCGGCTGATGATGAAGAAACCTCACAGGAAAGCGATATCCGTATATTTGCAGACGGATTCAGCGCAGGTGTCAACGGCAGCATTGGCAAAAACTACGCTTGTGACGTGGACGGTGACGGCAATGTCAACCTTAAAATAACCACGGCCAACAAGGGTAAGTTTACGGACGGCGCTGATAATTATGCTTATTATGCAAAAGAAGTTTCAATGGAAAACGACTTTTCATTATCGGCAACTATCAATATCAATCAATATAACACAGATGCTTTTTCGGGCGGAAGCAGCCCTCACCAGTCATCCTTTGGTCTGGTAGGCTTTGACGAAACGTATGCCGTGGATAAAACATGGTCAAATCAGATCTGGCTTGCTTCTTATACCACAAAATCGACTATAGACCCGGCTATGACGGTGTTTACACGTCATAAGGCAGATTCTGTAAAAACACTTCATGCAACTCTTTCGGACAGGTTCCCCATATCGGGCAAAACCGGCAGTTTTGATGTTGTGCTTAAAAAATCCGGCAGCACCTATTATCTGGAGTGCAACGGAAACAGTACGACCGTTACCGATGCGGAGCTCTTCCCCAACGGAAAGGCAAGCTTCGGTTTCTTCGTTGCCCGTAATGCGGACATAACGATATCCAATATCGTGTTCAGCGAGGATACAAGAAAGGCCGTTGCCCTTGAGCTTACACAGGCTCCCGAAAAGAGCGTTTACTCTATCGGTGACGAGCTTGACCTTACGGGTGCCGTTATCACCGTTACATACGATGACAACACATCCGAGATAGTAGACAACAAGGAAATAGTTGTAAGCGGCTTTGATACATCTTCAAGCGGCGAAAAGACAATGACATTTGTCAAGGGCGGCGTGACCGCGGAATTCAACTATACGGTAGAGCCCGACGGCGTTACCGACCTTTTCTTTGAAACAGAGCCTTTTATCAACGAATACTGTGTTGATATGCGCTTCAGCGCAGAGGGCGCAGAGGTAAAGGCACTGCTCAATACGGGCGAGATCGTTGATGTATTGTATGTCGGCGATTACGACCCCGAAAGTGCAACAAGCGAGCAGAAAAATTCACCCAAGTATACATTCGTGCTTAACGGCAAGGAGATAGAAGACGGTTATATCTTTACCGCAGGCGATGTCGGCACAGAGTCTATAGAGGTAAAGGCTATATCGGGTGAGGCTATCGAGGCAAACGACAAGACGGCATCCTATGCCGTAAAGGTATCCGACAATGTGCTTTCCGAGCTTCATATCATTTCACAGCCCGTAAAGCAGACATATTATGTCGGCGACGAGTACGATCCTACGGGTATGGTAGTCAGCGGTACCTATGTAGGCAGTGACGGCAGCAAGATAAAGGCTGTTATCCCCGAAAAGGATTACACCATCAATGCGCCCGTATTTGACAGTGCGGGTTCAAAGACCGTTACCATCACATCAAATATCAGACCTTCGGTATCGGTATCCTACACTATAGATACCATAGCACCCAGGTTTGTAAGATACAAGGTTACGGAATATCCCGTAATGACTGTTGACAAGGGTGCTGCCTTTGACCCGACAGGTCTTAAGGTAGGCGCATATTTCTCAAGCGGTGTTGCCGAGGACGTACCCGAGAGCGAGTATTCCATCGACTATTCACAGTTTGACTCCTCAAAAGAGGGCACAACGACCGTTAATGTTGTTGTGAACGGCAAGTATCAGACACAGACCATTCCTCTTACCGTTACGGTAAAGGATGCTGCACGTCAGATATGGCGCCACACATATTTCGGTGCTTCCACAAACTCTGTGGGAGATACCTCCAGTGTCGATACAACAGGCGGTACAAAGTGTACGGCAGCCAACGGCAAGATCGTTGACGGCAAGCTTGTTACCGACAGCGATATACTTGCAGAAAGCGGCGGCTCATTCTTTGAGGTGCCTTCAATTCCCGATGTAACGGTATCCTCCGTTGGCGGCGCAGGTAAGATAACCTCCGATAACGACGGTATTTCATACTACTTTACAAAGCTTGCTTCTTCAAGCAACTTTACAATGACAGCCAAGCTTGAGGTAAAATATTACATCGAGGGCAATGACGATAAGAAGCGTAACGGTCAGGAAGCATTCGGTATAATGGTTCGTGACGCGGTGCCTTTTGTTGACAACGACGACAGGGACGAAGACGGAAATCTTAATTCTCCGCTTCTTAAAAACCCCGTTGCAGCCGAGAAATATGCGGCAACGGATGAATTGACGGGCGAACCCATGCTGCTTAAATCAAACGGCACATTCTCATCGAATATGGCTATTATAGGCGGCTGTGCAGACTCCAACTATCCGTCGGATAATGATGTAAGCTACATCAGAAAATCAACAAGCAACAGGATCAACCTGCTTGCGCGTACAGGTGTTGCAGACCATATCGAGGGCGGCGGCGCAAAGAAGAGCAGCTTCTACAAGATAAGCGATACCTTCCCCGCAGTAGGCAATGTATACTATGTTACGGTCAAAAAGGCCGGCAACGGTATTTACGCAAAATGCGTGGATCCTCAAAACGGCGACAAGGTAATGGAAACATACGAGTATTTCGGTGACGGTTTCCTTGATACTCTTGATCCCGATAACTTCTATGTCGGTATTTTCGCTGCAAGAAACGCTACCGTAAAGGCAAGCGACATCAAGCTTTACGAGACCGACCCCGAAACAGATGCACAGAGCTATATCGCTCCCGAGCAGGCTACGGCACCTACTATCACGGTTGCATCGCCTTACTTTACAACAGATAAGAATTATCAGCTTGTACTTAAGGCAGGCAACGAGTACGGCGGTACGGTAACCATCAAGCGCGGCAACGAAATAGTTAAAAGAGATGCGTTTGTTATCAAAAAGGGTATGTCATACAACATTGAGCTGGAAGAGGACGCAGTAAACCACTTTACGGTCATTTATACACCCAGCAAGGGCGACAGTCTTGTTTCCTACGATGATGTTGTAACGGAATTTGACGTAACGCATAAATCCGAATATGACAGGACCGCACCTTATATATATGCAGGTCCCGACGGCGTGCCCTCTGCGGCAGGTACAAGAGAAGATCCTCTCGATATTTGTACGGCTGTTGGCTTTGCATACAGAAACCAGACGGTCATCTGTCTTGACGGTACCTATTACCCCGACAGCGATATCGATGTTCCCGAGTCTTCCAGCGGTTTCAGGGCAAAGCCCGTTACTGTAAAGGCAGATGACGGCGCAAAGGTAGTGCTTGACTTCCAGGGACTTTACGAGGGCTTTATTATCCGCGCAAACAACTGGTATGTAAAGGGTCTTGAGATCACAAATACAGCAGATAACATGAAGGGCTTCCACCTTGGCGGCAATAACTGTGTTATCGAAAACTGTAAGTTCTACAACAACGGTGATACAGGCTTCCAGATCAGCCGTATAGGTAATCTGGGTGGTGATACCATCGACGAATGGCCTGCAAACAACCTTATACTCAACTGTGAGTCTTACAACAATGCAGATCCCTCCGGTATCAATGCCGACGGCTTCGGCGCTAAGCTTACCGTAGGTACGGGCAACGTATTTGAGGGCTGTATTTCTCACCATAACCTTGACGATGGCTGGGATACATTCACAAAGCAGGGTTCCGGCGCTATCGGCTCCATTACACTTGAGGGCTGTGTATCCTACAAAAACGGCTATGAGCTTGTAAACGGCAAGGATGTAGTGCGTGAGAAGGGCGGACACAACGGCTTTAAGATGGGCGGCGAGAATGTTGCGGTACAGCATTACCTTAAGGATTGTATTGCATACGCAAACTGTGCAAACGGTATAACAACAAACTCCAATCCTCAGCTTAAGCTCAGAAACATTGTTTCTTACAATAACAAGGGCGCAGGCGTGTCACTTTACTCAAAGTCCGGCAAGTCTAAGTTCAATTATGACTGCGAGGGTGTTATCAGCTACGCATCTGCAAGAGATACAGTTGCAACGGTAACCGATGACAAGACCTTCAAGAACAACAGCTCGACACCGCTTGTATCGGAGAGCAACTACTTCAACTGGGGCGGCGGAAGCTTCAATGCCAAGTACGAGAGCGAAGAAGACGCAGCAAACAAGAAGTATACAACGATAGATCCCGTTACGGATGACTTCTTTATCAGCGTTGATGAGGAATCATCTATTAAGGACGGCTTCTATGCACAGGACGAAAACGGCAAGTTTATCCTTGGTGATTTCCTTGCGCGTGTAACACCTTATGAGCATAAGCACGAAGACCTTGTGGATCTTTCATCCTATGGCTTTAACAACAATCAGAATGTTGATCCCGATGATCCTACAGAGGCGACAACATCCGAGAAAACAGAAACCACTACCAGATCCTCGTCGGGCGGCGGAAGCGGCAGCGGCGGCGG
>JAFYGI010000042.1 GCA_017543265.1 Bacillota bacterium
ACGATATCCGCCCCGTTTGCTGCATCTTCTTTTATGGTATAGTCCTCAACAGTACACTTTATATTTTTGCCTATACCGTCATTTTCCTCACGCAGCACACGGAATGTCGCTATCTGCCTGTTTACCTTTATTGTTTCAAACAGCCCTAAATAATACTGAGGGGGAAGAAATTCCCCCTCATATTGTGCAAACGGATATCCATATCTCGGCAGTAAACAGTCAAAGCTGTATTCCGAAAGTCCCGGCAGCTTTAAAACATTATACTCGGACCCGTCCACTAGATTAACGGTATTGTTTTGATTTTTTATTTTAACGCTTAATTTTGAGGGAGTGACGGGCAGTAAAACATTATTGATATAAAACAAATACATTATGTATGCACTCCTTCCGCCGCCATTAGCATAGCTTCTTCCACCTTATCCGTAAACACATTTATAAATCCGTCTATATCCATATCCGAATTAAGATTATTTGTTACGCCGCCAAGCTCCACTTTTACTTCTGCTGTGGTAAATTGATTAATTGCCTCACGCGCTGCCATATCACGAAGAAATTTAAGGTCCTCATCAGACATATTCATTTTATCGGCAATATTGCTTGTATTGTCGGCAATGCCCGCTGTCTTTTCGGCTATATCGGCAACGGTTTGCGGCGCCGCAAATGATGCGGCCATTTGCTCCATTGGATTTGTCAGCTCCAAGCCTTCCTTTTCCACAAAAGCCGCCGTCATATTCGCAACTATTTCATCAGATCTTGCTTTTCTGTCTGCCTCGACCTGTGCCTTTGTTGCTGCAAGCACATCATTCCTTTCTTGTATAGCCGCTTGTTTTTTAGCTAAATACTCTTCATTTTTGGCAAGCGCATCGGCATTTTTCTTTTCCTGTTCGGCAATAATATTATCTATTCCCGCCGCAGCAAAATTAGCCACAACATCTACAGTGGGTATACTTAATCCAAACATTTCATTAACACTGCCTATAAGCTTATTTATCATATTTGCAGTATTAACTACCATTTCACGCATATGCTGCAATACACCTATTTTAGCATTGCCCATAGCAACAGTCATTTGCGTTCCCAGTGTGTTGAACACCTGCGCCCATTCGTCACAGGTATTTGCAATTTCCACCCAGCCACTGTGGAAAAACAGTATTATATCCTCTATACCTGTTTTAAAGAAATCCTTTAAAATCAATATCGCGTTTTTTGTGCCGCCTACCTTATTGCTTAAAACAACAAATCCAACGCCAAGTGCGCCAAGTGCAAGCAGCAGCCACGTCACGGGGCAAGCAAGCAAAGCTGCATTAAACCCGTAGGTTGCCGCCGTTGCGGTAAATGTAGCTCCCGTTTCCATAGCCAAAGCTGCGGCATGAACTCCTGATGCCAAAGCCACAGCTGCTGTCAGCCCATTTGAGATTTTTTGCGCTATGTTGTACGCATTCAAAGCTATAGTATACCCTCCCAATGCCAACGCTGCGTACATAATCAACGGTCCCAGCACGTCCCAATGATTGTAAACAAACGCCGCCGCATTTCCCAATTCATCAAGCGCATACACAGCGGCATTGCTAAATGTGTATAAAAAATCCGTTGCTTTTGCGGCAAATACATCAAATCTTTCACTGTTTGCAATATTATTTATTTTTACAAGCACAGGCTCAAACGCGGCAAGTGCATCGTTCTTAAATGCCTGACACCTTTGCCCCCAGGTTGTGGGCATATTTTCAAACTGTGTATTTATATCATCTGCGCTTGACAGTATCGCATTTTTTACTATCTCCGCAGTTATTTCGCCCTCCGAGGCCATTTCCCTTATTTGTCCGATAGATACTCCAAGATAATCTGCTATCGTCCTTATAAGGTTTGGTGCCTGCTCAAAAATCGAGTTTAACTCATCGCCGCGCAGTACGCCCGAGCCAAGCGCCTGCGACAACTGAAGCATAGCATTACTTGATTCTGCCGTACTTGCACCTGCAATAGTCATTTGCTTTTGCACCAACTCCGCAAACCTTACTATCTCTGCGGTATTTGTAAACGCATCACCCGCATTATTACCAAAGCGTGCAACTACTCCCGCCATACTCGAGTATGAACCGCGCGCAGCTTTTGCCGATTGCTGCACCATTCGGGTAAGCTCGTCCGTTGTCTGTAAGCCGTCATTCATCATATCAAGACGCGCTCTTGTCTGTGTAAGTTCGTCCGATATATCAATTACTTTTCGTGTTGTATTTAACGACATATAGGCTGCCGCTAATTTTCCGACAATTCCAATTAGCCCACTTGTTTTATTATTAAACTCCCCTTGTGCGGAAGTATTTTTCCTTATCTCATCGCCGACAGTTTCACTTTTACCTGCAAGTTCCTGCATTTCCGCCTGCGCTGTTTCTATTTCTTGATGCAATGCTTGTAATGTATCACCCTCAAAAGCATTTTTGCCCGCAGTCTGCACATCATTCATTGTATCTGTCAAATTTTCCGCCGCACCGATTATATTATTTATCGGTGCCGTCATATTTTCAACTAATCTTATACTTGCGCTTACTGCCATTTTCTCACTTCCTCAAATAAAAAAGCACCCCCGAAAGAGTGCTTTTCGCTTATATTTCCGTACCGTACTTTTCATTAAACAGCATTTTCAAAAATCCCGAACGACTCAAGCCCGTTTCGGCTCTGACCGCCTCTATCTTTTCTTCGCCTTTGCGGCAGCCTTTTTATCTGCCTCTATTTTTAAGTCAATGCTTGCACAAACAAACGCCTTTTCGGGCGCTTCCATTGCAACAAACTGCGAGGGCAAAATATGTAATTTATGCAGGGCATAATGTGCATAATTACATTCCCAATCACCCTCGTTTATCAGTTTTTTGCCTGTTCGATTTTTTCCTCTATGCTTTCTTCGCCATTTTGGTCGTTTATATACGCAATAAGGGCCGAATACTCCTTCGGGTCGTCTATCATAGCCATTAAAAGCTCCTCTGGCGTTTTTACACCATAGCTATCCTGAAGCTGTGCATTATATAAATTGGGTTCTGCAATACTCGCTACAGCCATTTTTACCACATATTCGGACGAATCAAATTTTTGCTGATATACACCTTTTTTGCCCTTAACGGGCACTTCCCTCATACAGCTTTCCCTTATCTCCTCGCTTTCCTTTGTCGTCAGCGGCTTTATTGTCCATAAAAGCGGCTCGCCGTTTTCGTCACAAAGGCTTTTTGTCGCTGCATATTTTGTATTTTCGCGCTGTTTTTTATTGCTTTTTAAAAATAATGATAATTCGCTCATTTAAGCTCTCCCTTCTTACCGCATACCGTTAAGCATTGTAAATTCTTCGGGCATATCCCAATCTTCAAATGTAAAATCAAAGCTTTCGTCAAGGTATTCGCCGTCGGCATCAAACTTTGCTATAATGATATTGTCAAGGTTGCAGTCCATAAGCGTTATGGTCTGACTGCCTGCATCGCTTGTCGGATCATCGTTTACAACAACAATATCAAAGTAAATATCCTTGCCGCTGTTCTTATACTCCTTCATTACCTTTCTGAATATCGAAGTATTGTAATGGAAAGTCGCGCTGCCCGTACCTTTCCAACCTGCGGCCTTGTTGCCCTTGCCCGTTTTGCCCAGGATCGGCACCTCGGTCTTGGTCTTTTCCATTTTGGCTTCAAGGTTTATTGCCTGCATAAAGTTGTATCTGTTGCCGTCAATGGTCACATAACATTCCGCAAGCTGGGCGCTTACCGTGTCCTTGCCCTGCATAATAATATTGCTCATCCTATTACCTCCTTTAAGCCACTGTTACCGTCATATAAAGCTTTGCCATAGCATTTACGGGCGTTATCTCATCGTAAACAACAACGCTGTTTTTAGTATCGCCCTGCTCTACCGTAAGCTTGCTGCTGTCAAAGTCCTCTATGGCGCGTATATCGTTGAGTTTTTGGTGGTGTTTTACTATATCGTTCCAAAGGCTTGCCCTGCCTGCCTTGTCATTAGGCACAACACCCAAATAACGGGTATTGAAAATTTTTGCAATATCCATTGCTATCTGATCGCAGACCCTTATAGTCTGATTTTCCTTAAAATCATCGCCCTTTGTATCGCTAACCGTAACAAGAGTATTGATATCCGCAAGCACACGAAGATCCTCGTTTACCTTATGCAGCGTAAATTCACCCGCATTTATTGCCGCTTCAAGCTGTGCCTGTGTATAATCGGCAGAAACCGTATACTCTCCGGGGTATATCTTGGCCATATTGCTTTTATTTACCTCGCAGCCTGCTGCAATGCCCGTTACCCAGTATACAAGACTTGCCGCATTTACATCCGTACCCGTGCAGGCGTTCTTTACGCTAATAACACCCTCATAATCCGCTGTGGTATAATTATATACCACCGTCTGGAATTTAAGGCCTACTTCATCACGCATACGCTTTGTATACGCAGTATAAAGGCTTTTAAGTGCCGCTGTTTCGCTTACAAGACCAAGCGCATTAAAGGTATAGCTTTCAAGCGCACTCAAAAACGCCTGATGTGCCGCATTATTTGCCGTACCGTTTGTGCCGCCCGTAAGTGCCGTTGCCGCCGTGACCGCAAGCGTAGCATCACTCTTAAAGTCTACCCAGTCATTACTTAAAAGTCCTGTTGCCGCCGCAACTGTCTGCACATCCATTTTCTGTGTGCCTAAGTACGTTATCACATCAAACTTTGTATCGTCGTCAACATTCGCCTCTATCGCGATTTTTATATCGTTGCCTCTCGTACCCTTGTACTTTGCCGTAGCATAGGTATTTGCCGCCTTTGCACCGCCGCCGTTAAGTCTGTAAGCATAAAGTGTCTTAACATTTAAAAACAGCTCGCGCAGGCCCTGCATCTTTGCATCCGTATAGTCATAGCCGAATAATTTTAAGCTGTCGGTCTGGAAGTCCCCGTTTGTTACCGTAAATACTTCGCCCTCGGGTCCCCAGTCAAGCTCAAGACCCATTGCCGCATATCCTCTATCGCCGAATATGTCCGAACTGTAGCTCTTGGACACAAAGTTTATGTACGCGCCGGGTAAAACCTTATTCTGTACTAAAAAAGTACCGCCGCCATAAGCCATAAAACATCATCCTTTCGTTTTCATAAAATCATTTATTGTTTTCTCTATATCGGCGGCGCTGTAGGTCTTGCCCTCATCCAGTACCGCCGCAAGCACATCCTTGTACTGTGCATATTTTAAACTGCTTAACACTGCCCGCTTTGTAAATACGGGCGCACCTTTTTCCTTTGGTTTAAGTCCCGACATTGTCGCTCACCCCTGTTTCTATACTCAAAAGCCGCATAAGCTCTGTTTCGTCTGTTACATTAAAGAAGAAATCATAATTTAAGAAAAACACGGCTATACCCTCGCTGTTTTCCAGGCGCTGTTTGGTCGCCCTGTAACTGTGGCCGCCCGCGCTTATTACCTCTGTACATAAAAACAATTTTTCGGCAATGTCATTTGTTGCCGCATTATCCGCCGTGCCGTCATTTCTGTGTATATACGTTATGCTTACGCCGTTTCTTGCTAAAAATCTGTGTCCGCGGTAACGCTTTATACTCGTTTCGGGGGCATTGCAAAAAACGAAAAAGGCAGGGGATTTGAAATTTTGTTCCACATGCTCCGTATATATTGTCGCACCCTCGAAATTTTCCGAAAGCGCGGCGCATACGCCCTTTATTATTTCATTGAACATTCTTCAAAGCCTCCTTTATCGCCTTTTCCGTTTCCTTTACAATTACGCTCTCCGCTTGGCTTTGCACCATATCCTCACTTTCCTGTGCAAAGTGCCGACCGGGTACATAACTGCGCACAAGCTTTTTGCCTATCGCTGGGATAAATTTGCCCTTGTGCTGTCTGTGGCCGTGTTCGACATAATCGCCGTAGTAGGTGGGGTTTACGGCCTTTATGGAGAGGACATTTCCGTATTTTACATACTG
>JAFYGI010000043.1 GCA_017543265.1 Bacillota bacterium
AATACCTGCTTTTTCCAGTATCTCCCTGCCCTCGGGGTCGTCAAAGACCTCCTTGGCGCGGTGTATCCAGCAGCTTCCCAAGCCGAGAGAATGTGCGGCAAGCATTAAATTTTCCATTACAAGGCTGCCGTCATATACCGCCGTGGGCGCGGCTTTTGGGTCAAGCACCGACAAAACCACGGGCGCGTTGTAAAACGGGTCGGGTCTGTGTGCAAAATCGTATTTGGAATTTAACTTTGACAGCTTGTCGCGGGTCGCCTTGTCGGTAACGGCAAGTATTATACTCCCCTGCCTGTTCATACCGCTGGGCGCATATAACCCCGCCCCGATTATTTGGTCTATCAGCTCCGCCGAGACCGCATCGGGCTTGAAACTCTTACAGCTTCGGCGGGTGAGCATATTTTTTATTGCTTCGTTCATTTTTTGCACCTCTCTTTTTATTATTGACTGCCGCCGACCGCAATAATATTGTCCCTATCGGCTTCGTCATATATCAGCAAATATCCTGTTCCCTCTCTACGAATTTCAACACTTACTTAAACATACCGATAAATCCCGAAATGATGTTAAATACATATAAAACACCCGCAAATATCTGTAGCAAAAAACCTGCCGCGCAGCCTGCCGCGGATGCCTTAAAGCCAAATTCCATGTCCTCTTTTGCTGATTTTAAGCTAACGGCCGCACCCACAATTATAAGCAGCACCATTGCACTGCTTATAAAAACGATATTAAGCTTTGTACAGATCAGCACCAGTATAATATTGAATATCCCGAATGCGATACAGCCCTTCCATTCGGGGGTATGCTTTTGTTCCTCGTTCATTTTGGTTCCCCTTTTCGGCAAATTAAAAGGCTTCCGTCACAAAAGGACGAAAGCCGCGGTACCACCTTAATTCCCGTTTAAAAAACGGACACTTTTAACATATAACGCTGTCACCCGTTTGCGGCTGTTACAAAAATGTATTTCTCACCGCAAAAACTCCGACGCTACCTTCGGGGGTACTTCTTTAATGACACCTTTCAGCCCGTGAGTGTCAATCTCTTTTAAAGGTCATCCCTTACTCCTCGTCATCAATGTTTGTATTTATTTTACTGTAAAAATTCGATTATAGCGTCACAAGCCTCCTGCTCGTCCTCGCCCTCTGCCGTTACCACAACGTCATGGTCGCAAAGAGAGCCGATAGAGATAACGCCCATGATACTTTTCAAATTAACGTTTTTGTTTTCCATTTGTAAGTGCAGGCTGCTGTTAAATCTGCCCGCTGTCTGCACAAGCAGCGCAATAGGTCTTTCTTCCATGCTTGAACCTACCAACACTTGTTTCTTAACCATTTAGATATTCTCCTTTCAGATTTTCGGCTATTTCACATATTTTTTTAAGCCTGTGATTTACCCCCGATTTCCCGACGGGCGGTTTAAGCTTTTCGCCAAGTTCTTTAAGACTTACATCGGGATGATCCAGCCTGACCCGCGCCATTTCCTCCAGCCCGGGGGAAAGGTAGCTGAGCCCGACGGTCTTTTTGATATATTCTATTGCCTCAACCTGTCTTACACCTGTTGACACTACCTTGTTAAGGTTTGCCGTTTCGCAGTTGACTATGCGGTTTACGTTGTTGCGAAGATCCTTGACGACACGCAGGTTCTCAAACTCCAAAAGGGCCCTGTGTGCCGACATGACATTAAGCATATCCACTATCTGCTCGCCGTCCTTGATGTAGACGATATAGTGGTTTTTGCGTGTTATTATCTTTGCATCTATGCCAAAGGACGATATAAGCGCCTTTAAGGCCCGTGCATGGTCATAGTCGCTGTTGCTGAACTCCAGATGGTACTGCTTTTGCGGGTCGGACACCGAGCCCGAGCATATAAACGCGCCCCTTATATATGCGCGTTTGCAGCATACACTTGAAACAGCCAGCGGATTTATCGCAGGCGCATCGTAGTCCTGCGAGCCAAGTGTGATATTGGCAAGCTTTTCAGCATCTTTATGCGAGCTTATCCTTGCGCAGAATTTGTTTTCGTACAGCATTATCTCGGGACGTATGCCCGTCAGCGTTTCCACAAGCGCCGATGTTTTTTCCAGCAGCTTTGTGTTTTCAAACACAAAAACAAGCTTGTCGCCGTCATAGTATCCGCATAAATTAAGAAAGGCCGTAAGCTCCGCTATCTGACAATGTCTCGCGGTGTCGCTGATATGCAAAAGCTCGTCCTTGACCTCGGATGAAAATGACATTTTTTACATCACCTGCCATACTCAAAGTATCATTTTAAACGCAGTTATCGCAATATAAAAAGTATACTATTTTTTTGCATCTTTGTCAATATCCCTATGTATGATTGATACACTATGTCCAACTTTTCGCAATTTTGTATACAATTCATTGGCTAAAGTGACGCTTCTATGCTTGCCGCCCGTGCATCCAATGCCGATAACCAGTTGATTTTTACCCTCTTTTACATAGTTTGGGATAAGAAAATTGCACATATCCTCCAATTTTTCAAGAAATTCGCCGCTCTCGGGCTGCTCCATTACATAGTCGCGGACGGCAACATCATTGCCCGTTAAGGGTTTCAGATCTGCGATATAAAACGGATTTGGGATAAAGCGCACATCAAACACCAGGTCCGCATCGGCGGGTATGCCGTATTTGAAGCCAAAGCTCAAAACCGTTATTACAAGGCTGTCAAAGCCCTTGTTTTCAAGGAATATCTCACCCAGCTGCGCCCTTAAATGGCGTGTTAAAAGGTGGCTTGTGTCTATAACATAGTCCGCGCGGCGCTTTATCTCGTGCAGCATATCACGCTCGCGCATAATGCCCGTTATTATCCGCTCGCCCTTTGCAAGGGGATGCGAACGGCGGGACTCCTTGTAGCGCTTTAAAAGCACCTCGTCCGAGCAGTCCATAAACATAATTTTGCAGTCCACCTCGGCCTTTATATCCGTAAGCACGCCGAAAAGCTCGCCGAACTGACGGCCGCCGCGGATATCTATGCCAAGAGCCACGTTTTCGATATCATTGCCGGGCATAGCGCACACCTCAATAAACTTGGGGATTAGGCTTGGCGGCAGATTGTCCACACAGAAATAGTCTATATCCTCCAAAAATTTTAAAACGGTACTTTTGCCCGCACCCGACATACCTGTTACAATTACAATTTTCATATATTTCACCCACTTTCGGTTTATTTTCTATCTTAACTTAAAATCCTCGCCCAAATTAAATTTTAAACCCATGATCAATCCATCCATCTTTCCCGCGACATCTCATAAGACGGCGGAGACACCTGTCTTGAAAGTGTCCGGTCCGAGGTTTGTGTAAATACCTTGGGCAGACCGCGAAAGCCCTGTCCCGTAAACGAAAGCGCCGTACACAGCAAAAACGCCGTCACCGCCGCAGATGTGGCCGAAGCCAAAACGGCAAGCCCCCTGAACCTTTCCATACCCTTTATTGTCTGCCATATATTGGATGCCGACAGCACAAATATATTAAAATGATATGCGTAAAACAGACACAGCGCAATGGGATGATGAAATATCATAGGCGCAAGCTGCACGCACATTAAAATACTTACCGAGTATTTTCAAGCATAGGGACTCACTCCTCCCCTATTATCCTGACCTCGGGTTCAAGCTTTACGCCAAATTCATCAAAAACCTTTTGTTCCACCTTTTCCATAAGCTCCAGCACATCCTTTGCGGTGGCATTTCCCTTATTTACCACAAAGCCGCAATGCTTTTCGCTCACCTGTGCATCATTTACCGCAAAGCCCCTGAGGCCGCAGTCGTCTATCAGCTTGCCCGCAAAATATCCCTCGGGGCGTTTAAAGGTCGAGCCTGCGGACGGATATTCAAGGGGCTGTTTTTCACGCCTTTGCGAGTTAAGGGTATTCATTTTCCCGACGATCTCGTCCTTGTCGCCCTTTTCAAGCACAAACGCCGCTTCAAGCACAATGGCTTTTTCCTTCATAATGCCGCTGGTGCGGTAGCCAAAGGCCGCCTGCTCACAGCTTAAGGTCTTTATATTCAAATCCTTGTCCAGAATTTTTACATATTCTGTTATATCCTTTAATTCGCCGCCGTAAGCACCGGCATTCATACAAACACCGCCGCCGACAGTCCCCGGTATGCCCGAGGCAAATTCCATACCCGTAAGCGAATTATCCGCCGCAAGCCGTGCCGCCGCCGACAGCATAACGCCCGCGCCTGCGGTTATCCTGCCGCCGTCAAGGGACAGGTCCTTAAGATCGGGACGAATGATACAGCCGCGAAAGCCCTTGTCACGCACCAAAAGATTACTGCCGTTGCCGATGATATAATGATCAATATTAAATTCCCTGCAAAGCCTTATTGCAAAAATAAGCTCCTCCGCCGTGCGCGGCATAGCAAATATATCCGCCGCTCCGCCTATTTTAAAGGTGGTGTGACGACTTAAGGGCTCATTAAGCTTAACGGGCATTTTTTCCGTAAGTTTTGATATGATGTCGTTCATAATTTATTTTCCTTTAAATTTCAATCCTCTTTCCCCGACAGTTCAAACAGCATGACCGCCATAAACGCCGCAGTCAAAAAGCAAAGCGCCCCGCGTCCGCTTGTAAGCAAAAGTGCAGAACTTACCGATCCGGTTGTCAGCAAATTTGCGCCCGAAATATGAAATGTCCTGAAAAGAATTACAATATTAAACCCAAACATAATGGTACGCACGGTATTTACCACAAGGGAAAACCACAGCGCCGCAAAAAGCAGCGTATTTTTTTCGTCCTTTATAACGCACCTCAGACCCATAACGGCAAAAAACAAGCCCAAAGCACCCGTTATCACGGATATACCCGCTCTTATCCCGTATACCATGGGCAGCTCCGCGCTGATTTTTTGTATCGCGGCCACACTTAATGCCGCGGCTATCATTGTTATAATTTCATTTATCAGATCAAAGGACATTATTGCCGTCCTTGCTTTTTTACCCATAATTCAGTCCTACTTTTTTCCAAGCATAGCCGCACCCACTATACCCGCATCATTGCCGAGTGTGGCTATAGCTATTTTAGTCTTAAGCTTACCGCCGTATACCCTTGTATTTAAAATTTCTATAATGGGGTCTACAAGCTTGCTGCCCCTTGCGCAAATACCGCCGCCTATTATAATAGCCTCGGGCTCAAAAATATTTACAAGGTTTACGAGGCCTATCGCAACATAGGTCTGATAGCGCTTAACTATATCCTGTGCCACCTCGTCGCCCTCGTCTGCGGCATCAAAAACGGTTTTGGCATCAATAAGCCTTATATCGCCGTCCACCTTTTGAAAAATTTTGCTCGCGGGGTACTTTGCGGCAGCTATCCTGCCCTCACGTCTTAAAGCGTTTGCCGAGGCATAGGCCTCCCAGCAGCCCTTTCTGCCGCAGGTACACATTTCGCCGTAGGCCTCTATGACCATATGACCTGCCTCACCGCCGCCGCCAAAGGCGCCGTCAAACACCTTGCCGTCAAGAATAATGCCTGCGCCCACGCCCGTGCCGAGGGTAACATAAATAACATTTTTATCGCCGAATGCCGCACCGCAGGTATTTTCGCCTATAGCCGCACAGTTTGCATCATTTTCTATGTAGACGGGCAGCTTAATGCGTTTTTTCATTTCCTTGACAACATTTATATTATCAAAATTAAGGTTGTTTGCATACACCGCAATACCCTTTTTCTTGTCCAGAAGTCCCGGAAGGCCTATGCCCAGACTTTTTATGTCCTTCAGCTCAAGGCTGTTTTCCTCCAGAAGCTTATTGCAAAGCTCCGCCATATCGTCAAGGATGTCCACAGCCTGCCTGCCGTTCATTGTGGGGGTAGATTTTTTTGCGAATATCTTTCCGTCCTCCTCCACAAGGCCCGCCGTTATGTTTGTTCCGCCAAGATCTATACCTAAATAATACATTTTATTTCTCCTTATTTCTTCTTCATTGCATCCTGCATGATCGCATCTGTAAGTGCCTGTGCCGCGTTGTAGCCCATCTTTTTCTGACGGCAGTTTACAGCGGCAGACTCGCATATCATGGCCAGATTTCGGCCGGGGCGCACGGGTATGGTGTGGCACACCACCTTGCTGCCCAAAATGTCCATATATTCCTCGGTAAGGCCGACACGGTCGTAGACCTTGCCCTTTTCCCAAAGCTCAAATTTAACGATAAGGTCTATCGCCATAGTGTCCTTTACCGACTGCACGCCGAACATCTGCTTTACGTTTATTATGCCGATGCCGCGTACCTCGATAAAATAGCGGATAAGCTCGGGGCAGGAGCCGACAAGGGTGGTATGCGATACCTTTTTTATCTCCACCGCATCGTCCGCCACCAGACGGTGACCCCTTTTTACCAGCTCCAGCGCGGTCTCGCTTTTGCCTATGCCGCTTTCGCCCATGATAAGCACGCCCTCGCCGTAGATATCCACCAGAACGCCATGCATGGTGGTGGACGGAGCAAGCTCGACCTTAAGATATTTTTGTATCTCGCTTACAAACTCCGACGTGGTCTCCTCCGAGCGCAGGACGGGTATTTTATTCTCCTTTGCATAAAACAGCATCTCGGGATGCGGCTCCAGACTGCGGGTGAGGATAACGCATGGCATTTTGTGCGAAAACAGCTTGTTAAGCGTGTCCTGCCTGAACTCGGGCGCAAGCTTTGACAGATAGGTGTGCTCCACCAGACCTATCACCTGTAAGCGCTCGCTTAAAAAGTAGTCGTAAAACCCCGCCAGCTGTAACGCGGGGCGGTTTACCTCGGGTATGGATATCTGTATGTCGTCTATCGGGATGTCCTCGGTAAGATTTATCAGATTAAAATTTTTTGCAATTTCAGTCAATGCAACCGATACCATATTTTATTTCCTTTCGTCCTGAAAAAGTATAGTACGCCAATTTTTGTTATGTTTCTATTATATACCATTTAACGGGAAAAATCAATAGCAACCGATTTGGGGTTTTGCGTTTTTTGTAAAGGAATATGACGGGAAAATTTTAATTTGGCGGGGAGTTAATACCGACGTCAGAAACCCCTCAGTCGCGCAAGTGCGACAGCTCCCCTGAACGAAGGGGAGCCAAGACTAATGCAACGCTTTAGTTTAACTAAAACACTCAAATAGTCGATAGATATACGTTTAACGATAACGCTGCATTAGCCGAGGGAGCGTAGCGACCGTGCCTCCCCTTGCTCAGGGGAGGGGGTTATAAACGGGGCTATAACTATAGGTGCAAGTACGTGCCTCCCCTTGCTCAGGGGAGGGGGCCCAAACGCAGTTTGGCGGAGGGGTTTCTCTGTTGGCAAAAAAAGAGCCCGCCCGCAACGGACAAGCCCTTTTCACAATTTTATCAGAAATCTACCTCTGTATCGTAGTAGCAGCATTTAAGCAGCTTTTCCATTTCCTCCTGAGAGGGCTGACGCGGATTTGAGCCCGTGCAGGCATCTGCGATAGCGTTTGTTGCGATAGAGGAAAGTCTTTCAAGGAATACTTCCTCGGGTACAAAGCCCTGCTCTGTCGGGAAGCTGTCTGCGCCGTAGTTTTTGATACAATGCGGAATATTGAGCTTATCGTTCATGCCTCTTAAATAGTCGATAAGCAGTTTTACCTTTTCGTCGTCGTTTGCGCCGCCGAGGTGCATATAATCCGCAATAACGCCGTAACGCTTTTTAGCCGTCTCGTCCTTTGCATTAAATGCGATGACCTTGGGCAGGTACATAGCGTTTGCCGCACCGTGGATGATATGTGCGCCGTAGTCTGCGAAGATAGCACCCGTCTTATGTGCCATAGAGTGAACGATGCCCAGAAGTGCATTTGAGAAAGCCATGCCCGCAAGGCACTGTGCATTGTGCATCCTGTCGCGTGCGTCCATATCGCCGTTGTAGGACTTTACAAGGTCTGCCTGTATCATCTCGATAGCGTGGATAGCGAGAGGGTCTGTATAGTCGCAGTTTGCGGTGGAAACATAGGCCTCGATAGCGTGGGTCATGGCATCCATACCCGTATGAGCCGTCAGCTTCTGGGGCATTGTCTCCGCAAGGTCTGCATCAACGATAGCAACATCGGGGGTTATCTCAAAGTCCGCGATGGGATATTTGATACCCTTGTCATAGTCTGTGATTATAGAGAAAGCCGTAACCTCCGTAGCCGTGCCCGATGTAGAGGGGATAGCGCAGAAATGTGCCTTTTTGCGCAGCTCGGGGATACCGAATACCTTGCACATATCCTCGAAGGTGCAGTCGGGATATTCATATTTTATCCACATAGCCTTTGCCGCATCTATAGGAGAGCCGCCGCCCATTGCAACTATCCAGTCGGGGCCGAATTCAAGCATTTTGGCTGCGCCGTTCATGACCGTGGTAACGGACGGGTCGGGCTCGACACCCTCAATTATCATGACCTCCATACCCGCTGCCTTTAAATAGTCCTCCGCACGCTGTAAAAAGCCGTTTCTTTTCATAGCGCCGCCGCCCACAACGATAACGGCCTTTTTGCCCTTTAAGTTTTTAAGGTTCTCCAATGCGCCCTTGCCGTGATACAGGTCTCTGGGTAAAGTAAATCTTGCCATAATTAAACACTCCTTTGGTTTGGCTTTGTTATTGTCTTATCTTTGTTAAAATAATAACACACTTTACGGAGCAATTAAATAGGCAAACTATTCAAATATAAAAAAGTTTTTTAGGCAACTTGTATAGATTGTTAAGGTTGAGTACAACTTTTGTGCAATATTTTTTCGCCGTTTTGCGCGTATTTTCCGCAGTCTCGGCATTTTCCCGCGTTTGCATGGTTTGTTAGATATTTAACAAAAATAGCGCAGAATTTTTCTTAATAGGACAATGTCACCAATTTAAAGTTGACGGGATTATTTTTGATTTGATACAGCAATAACTCCACGCGGAGTCGGGTTTCAGAAAAGCCCTGCACCTTTCGGGCAGGAACCTCTCATTCGCAGCAAGCCGCGCCGTTTTCCGCTAAAGCGGCACACGCCTTTCAGGAGAGCCTTTGATAAGTAACTTCAGCGTCGCAGACTTTCACCCGCAGGCGGAATCGAATTTCGCCGAGGAGCAGCCGTTCAGGCTGCATACCTTACAGACTTGCAAGTGTCGACCAACGGGAGGCACGCAGACAAGGCTGCAAAATCCGAAAGAAAACAAAGTTTTCTTTCAAGGCGCAGCCGTCAGCTGTTTCAGCATTTCGCCGACAGTAAGCCCAAAAACGGGATGGCGCATATACGGTGCAATGGCATTAAGCGGCTCCAGCACAAACGCGCGGGTGTGCATAAGCGGGTGCGGCACGGTCAGGCTTTTTGTCTGTATTATCTCGTCGCCGTAAAAAATAATATCCAGATCCAGCGTTCGCGGCCCCCATTTTACGGTACGTTTCCTGTCCGCGGCCGCCTCTGCGGCATTGAGCATATCAAGAAGCTCCTGCGGGGAATACAGCGTCTGCACCGCCATACAGCCGTTAAGATAATCGTCCTGCGGCACATCGCTTACGGGCTTTGTCTCGATAAACGGCGAGACCCTTGTTACGCGGCAGTTTTCGTCGCTGTCCACGGCCTTTACCGCATCGGTCAGATATTTTTCCCTGTCGCCCATATTGCTGCCCAGCGCGATATACGCCGTGTTCCACTTTCTTTCTATCTCAACGCCCACGCCTGCAAGCGGCAGGCCTATCGGCGCGGACGGCTTGTCCACCCGCAGCCTTACCGCCGTAACAAGCGGCGATATTTTCAGCAGCGCTGCGGCGATATTTTCCGCCAGAGTTTCTATCAGCTTATATGTGTTGTTTTCGCATATACTTTTTATCAAATGACAGCATTCGCCGTAATCCACGGTCTTTTCCAGCTCGTCCGTACAGCCCGCGCCGCGCAGCGAAAGCGAAAGCTCCGCCGAGATGTAAAACATCTGCCCGAGCGTGTTTTCCTCGCTCATAACACCGTGACGGCCAAAGACCTGCAGTTTGTCTATAAAAATTTTATCCATCGCTCATACCTCCGTCATTATGTGCCAAAATACGAAAAGTGCATATAATCCTGCGGTGTTACCCAACTGCCGCCCCAGCTGAAATTGTATTTTCTGAATATATTTACGACCTCGGGGGTCACGGAATAAATGTCCTCATACGGCCGCCAGTAGTCGCCCACGGTGGAGCCGTCGCCGTATACGCAGTAGTTTTGCATATAGTTTACGTCTATGGCGGTGCCGAGTGCATGCTCCGATATACGGCCGCCCGCGGTGTCGCGCCAACTGTAGCAACCCAGATCGTTTATCGGGAATTTTATTTTGTAAAGCTCGTCAAACACCTTTTTAAACACGCCCGCCAAAGCGCGGTTGCAGGTAAAGCTTGCCGTGGACGAATAAAGCTCGCCCTTGTTCACGCTGTGCTTTACCGTCCTTGTGACATACTCTATCGTGGTTATCTCCGTATATTCCTCCACAACAAGGCTGCCCTCTTCGTCGTCGCCGCGCACATCGCCGATGTCGTCGTCCTCTTCCTCCGACGGCTCCTCCGCATCCTCGCTCGCCTCCGTATCGGGCTCTTCCTCGGGCTCTTCTTCGGGTGAAACAGGCTCTTCCCCGCCTTCCGCGCTCTCCTCACCGTCCGTTTCGGCCGTTTCCTCTTCCGCGGACGTTTCCTCATCGTCCTCTTTGCCGTTTACGGAGCGGTTCAAAAGCGCCTCCTCGCTTACCTCGGTATCGCCGCCGACATACTTTGTAACGGGGACTTTTATGGTCCTGACTATCTCGTCAACGACCTCCTTTTCGTCCACCTCTACCTCCTCGGTATTGGCACGCCATACCTTGACCGTTATGGTCACCATATTGGCATCCGCCTCCTCCTCGGAGTGGAAGAAGCCGTTGGGGAATATCTTTTCCATGGGTATACGCGGTCCCACGGCCACAATATCGGTGTTTGCGATTATTTTTGCTATCTCGTCCTCGTACCTGCTGCCGACACGGAAGGACACCGTCTCCGAATAGGCGCTGCCCGCCCTTACGCGCAGATGATATTCACGGCCGCGCACCAGCTTGCTGCTGAGGATAACAAGCTCGTTGTCCTTTATTTCAAGACAAACGCTGCTTGCAATGCTGTTTATCTCCGCGACAAGGGGCTCGCTGCCCTTGTATTTCACGCGGATATGGATATTTGACCTGTCGGGCAAAAGCGAGCCGTCACGCGGTGTCAGCACCTCGGGCACGTTCTCCTTTGGCTGAAAGGCCTTTAAAAAGTCGGTTATATCGTCCTTTGGCAGCTCCGCCTCGGGCAGCTCGTCCCAGTTGCTTTCCGTCCTTACGGGTGCCTCCCCGCCGTCCTCCGAGCCCAGCACAAGCTCGTCCTTTCGGCCGTCAAGCTCAAAAAGTATATACCTTGCCACGGGCGGCAGGCTTTGTCTGTACCGCTCCAGCCTTATTTTCGGGCCGAGTATCTTCTCCGCCACGGGCGGCAGACCCTCCGCGGAAACGTCCGCATAAACATTCGCCGTAAATAAAAGCATAAATACGGCCAAAAACATTACTGTCCTTTTTATCATTACAATTTCCTATCCCACAAAATTACAGGCTGTTACACGAATATAACAGCCCATGATCTCATTTATTTATTTTCATTTCTTCCTCGGACACGGATAGATGATCGTCCGCGCCGTCGCCGTCTATATCGCCCGCGGCATAATATGCGTTTTCGCCGTCCGTTATACCGCCGCCGCAGACCTCAAACCCGCCCGCGCCAAGCACATACCTGACCGCAAAGCCGTTGGAGTCGTTTACATATATTTCCTTTACGCCGTCGCCGTTAAGGTCGGCGATGAAAAAGTCCTTTACGGTGCTTACGCCGAATTTGGTGCGCCATGCCAGCTTAAGCCTGTCCGTACCCGTGTAAACATAGATATTCACACCGTCGGATATGACATATTCGGCCGTGCCGTCGCCGTCTATATCCGCCGCACGCATTTTCTCCGCCGCGGCATCTATGGCAAGACGGCCGCTTTTTGTCCAGCCGCCGTTATATTCAAAAACATCTATAACATTGTTTCTGACCGCAGCTATATGCCTGTCGTCCAAAACGTCCACAGCGCTGTATATGCTAAGGTCAAGCGGTATTTCGGGCAGCACGGTGCCGCCGTTTTTATCGGTAAAAACTATCTTGACCGATTTTTTGTTTACTATATCGGGGCCGTCCTCGCTGACCTCATAGTCACTTCCCGCCGCATCGGCCGTTTCGTAGCTGTCGAGCAGCATACACACAAAGTCCCCGCCTTTTGCGGCAGACACGGGCATAAGCGAGTCCTCGCACTCAATAATGCCCCTGCGTTTAAGGCCGTTTTCGCCGCTGCCGTAAAAAACAATGGCGCTGCCGCTAAGTACTGCGGTCTCGCCGCCGCTGATGTACTGCACGCTGTCAAACAAGGGCTTTGACGACACCTGCGAAAAGCTGCGCGAAACATCCTTTTTCTCCACCGCCGCAAAGGGTGCGGCATACTCAAAGGGGTACTTGTCGGTAAGGCTGCGGCACACGTTGTTATACATATAGTAGCCGCACAAAAGCTCCTTCCCCGAAAAGGCAAAATACGCCGTACCCGCATCGCTCATATCGGAATTGAGAAGTCTTACCGTTGCAAGCATGGTCTGCTTTGCGCCCTTTTCAAGGCGCTTCGTGTCTATGCCCGCCTCGGCCGAGGCCGCGCAGATAAGCGCAAAATTCTCCCCCTCGCCCGAAATGATAAGGTCATTCCCGAAGGTAAGGCTGTCCGCATCGTAGTTCCATACGTTGTCGCCCAGTATTTTTTCTATTGTCTGTGTGTTTTGCGGTATGCTTGCCGTATCCAGTGTATATGTGTCCGTCTGCACCGCCGCACGGCCGCTGCCGCAGGCGCATTGTGCAAGGCACAGCATACAAGCAAAAAACATTTTTATTCTGTCCATAGCATCACCTGTGTAGGATCCTCCCCGCATCATATTACCACAAAACCGCGTATAATGCAATAACAGTCATGTTACAGCTTTGTTTCATTTATCAAGCAATTTCGTCATAAAGGTTATGTCGATATAGGTATTGTTTTTGTAGCCTATCTCGCGGAAGGTGGTGTTGGCGATAAAGCCGCAGCGTGTGTGCAGCGCAAGGCTTGCCCAGTTATTGTCGGTAACGACCGCAATAAGGCAATGGAACCTGCCCTGTGCCATTGTTTGCAGGGCGGTCAGCAGCGTGGTGCCCACGCCCTTGTGCCTGTGGTTTACGCTGACATATACGGAGACCTCCGCCGTGGTGTTATAGCCCGAATACTCCCTGAAGCGCGAAAGCGATGCCCAGCCTATGACCTTGCCCCCAAGCTCCGCCGTGACAACGGGATAGCCGTCGCGCACATGGCTGTCGTACCACTCGTAGGCCTTTTCCTCGCTGCGGGGGCTGGTGTTAAGGTTGTAATTTGTATTCATAACAGCATAGTTGAGTATGCCGTTTATTGCAGGCATATCCTCACGTCTGGCCTGTCTTATGATTATTTTGTCACTTTTATTGTCCATAAAAACTCCTTTTGATGACACGGATGCTTTTTTTAATATATCACAGTTTTTTGTCTTTTGCAACCGTTATTCTTATTTTCGACTTTCCCCATTTTTTGAGCTGCTTTGTTAATAACGGCATATTGCACAAGTTATCGGCAGAAATTCGGCAAGCCCCATGGTATTGGCAGGAATTCGGCAAGCCCCGCAAATAATCTTCCTTTAGAGTGGGAGAAACATTCATAAAAAAACGAAACGTATGCGATAACAAAAGTCAAATTAGAGGTGCCCTATTGAAATTTTCGCAAAAACGGTGTACAATATAATCAGTATATGATTTTGGAGGAACTGCAATGAAAAAAAGCAACATACTTTTCGCCCTGACACTTATATCGGGGCTTGTGATAGGCGGGTTTTTGGGTGATGTGCTGGGACGTGTACCGTTTCTGGGCTGGCTGAACTACGGCAAGACCATAGGCCTGACAAATCCGTTTTTCCTTGACCTGTCGTTTATGACATTCACCTTCGGGCTGACGATAAATCTTACCATAGCGGGCATACTCGGCATGGTAATTGCAATAATACTTTACAAAAAATTATGAGGACTGAAATGAAATATATACTTGCATCGGGCTCCCCGCGCAGGCAGGAGCTTTTAAAACAAATAGATATTGAATACACCGTTATCACCGCGGATGTGGACGAAAGCTACGAGACGGGCACACCGCCCGACAAAATAGTTGCACAGCTTTCAAGGCGCAAGGGCTTTGCGGTCTTTGACAAAATAAAGGACGATTTGAGCGGGGACACCGTTATTATCGCCGCCGACACACTTGTTGCGCGTGATGACGCCGTTCTGGGCAAGCCCAGGGACGAGGACGAGGCCTTTGAAATGCTTAAAAGCCTGTCGGGGCGCAGCCATTTTGTCTACACGGGCGTTACGCTTATTTACTTTGGCAAAAACGGCGTTAAGGATATGACATTTACTGACGGCGCGGAGGTATTTTTCCGCGACTTGACAGACGAGGAGATCAAAAGCTATATAGCCACGGGCGAGCCAATGGACAAGGCGGGCGCCTACGGCATACAAGAGCGCGGCGCGGTGCTTGCCGAGGGCATAAAGGGCGATTTTTACACCATTGTCGGCTTGCCGATAGTAAAAGTAGTAACGGGCATAAGGAGAATAACAAAATGATAATAAGAGAATTTACAACCAACGATATACCGCAGATGACTGCGATCTGGAACGAAATAGTTGAAGAGGGCATTGCCTTTCCGCAAAAGGAAACGCTTACCGAGGACGGCGCACGGGAGTTTTTCTCCGCCCAGTCCTTTACGGGCGTTTGCGAGGAAAACGGCGAGATTTTGGGACTTTATATCCTGCACCCCAATAATGTGGGGCGCTGCGGGCATATATCAAACGCAAGCTACGCCGTAAAATCAAACCAGCGCGGCAGGGGCATAGGCCGCAAACTGGTGACCGACTGCCTTAAAAAGGCCAAGGAGCTGCGCTTTGGGATATTGCAGTTCAATGCCGTGGTAAAAACAAACCTTTCCGCAAGGCATTTGTACGAAAGTTTGGGCTTTACCGCCCTCGGCACCATACCAAAGGGCTTTTTGATGAAAAACGGCGAATATGAGGATATAGTGGTGTTTTATAAGGAGCTTTGATATGCACGATGCCGTAATTACCGATCATACCGTTGATATAAAAAACGCAAAAATAACTGCTAAAGGAGGTACACAATATGTCAAACACAGAAATTCTTCACCAATTATACGAACAATGCAAGGATATAAATTTTGACGAGTCTTATGACATAATTTCAAATGCCGCAGACGATGATGAGGCAGACTTTTTTCGTACCATTACGGATTTTATACTTCAGCAAAAGCAAAAAAAGGTAATTGCGGAAAAGAGGTTTTGATTTGAAACAATATATTTTATTTGCAGGAGTAAACGGCTCCGGTAAATCAACTCTTTATAACACAAACAGTAAGATATGATGAGTCATTTCAAAAACTTAAAGAAATACTGCCCTTATGTGATGTGACGGAATTATATGACAATACCTTCTGTTTTAAACGAATAGCACGTTTTCAAAACGGACAGCTTGTTGAATGCACCGATAATACACCTATTTGGCTGAATAAAATACTTAACGACCTATAATAATTAAAGCAGCGCAGCAAGCTCTCTCGGCTTAAACGGGTTTGTGGTTGCTAAGGGTTATAAGATTTACAAAGAAATATAAATATGTCAAACCACAAAAATTTAAAAATAAAAAACTTGAATAAAAGCATACTGTAATGTATAATATAAGTACCGGATAAAGTATTGGATAAGGTATCAAATCAATGCCGTAAAGTGAGGTGTATATTATGATAACAGCAACAGTTGCCACGGATCTAAAGGAAAACCTGAAATATTATATTGACAAGGCAGTTTCGGGGGACAGCATTATAATTACCCGCCCCAGAAAGCTGAATGCAGTGTTGATAGGCGAAGAAGAATATAATGAATTATTGCGTATAAAACATAATATGGAATATGAGCAAAAACTTCTTAACTCTGTCAAACAGGGAAAAGAGGGGCAAGTTATCCAAAAATCCATAGAGGAATTGGAGGCTATGGCCGATGAGTAAGCCCCAATTTACCGAAACTGCGTGGGAAGAATATCTGTATTGGCTGACACAGGACAAACGCACAACAAGGAAAATAAACGAGCTAATAAAGGATATAATGCGAAACGGTGCCTTGGACGGCGTTGGAAAGCCCGAGCCGTTAAAGGGAAATATGCAGGGATATTTTTCAAGAAAAATAGACGAAAAAAACAGACTTGTATACACCATACTTGAAAACGATATAATAGAAATTTACTCCTGCAAAGGACATTACAAGGATAAATAGGAGCGCAATATGCTTGACGAAATTTTACTGCGTGTGGAAAAACCCGCGCGATACATTGGCAACGAGATAAATATGGTAAAAAAGGGTGAATGTGAGATAAACTTTGCCTTTTGCTTTCCCGATGTTTACGAGGTGGGTATGAGTCATTTGGGTATGCAGATACTCTACTACTTTTTAAACCGCCGCGAGGACACCTACTGTCAGCGTGTTTTTGCGCCCTGGGTGGATATGGAGGATATGATGCGGGCGCACGGTATCCCGCTTTATGCGCTGGAAACGGGCGCACCCATAAAGGATTTTGATTTTGTGGGCTTTACCCTCCAGTACGAAATGAGCTACACCAATATTTTAAATATGCTTGATCTGGCGGGGATACCCGTATATGCCCGCGACAGGGGCGAGGGCGACCCCATTGTCATAGGCGGCGGCCCCTGTGCCTACAATCCCGAGCCTTTGGCCGACTTTTTCGATATTTTCTATATCGGCGAGGGCGAGGTATACTATGACGAAATATTGGATATGTACAAGGAACACAAGCGAAACGGCGGCACGCGGGCGGAATTTTTGGAAAAGGCGCTGTCCGTGCCCTGTCTGTACATACCCAAATTTTACGATGTTTCTTATAACGAGGACGGCACGCTGAAAAGCTTTGAGCCCAATCATCCAAACGCGCCAAGGACAATAAAAAAGGCCATCGTCAAGGATCTTGACAAGGTGTTTTATCCCGAAAAGCAGATAGTGCCGCTTATCGAGGTAGTTCACGACCGCGTAACGCTTGAAGTTTTCCGCGGCTGTATACGCGGCTGCCGTTTCTGTCAGGCGGGCTACATTTACCGCCCCGTGCGCGAGAAAAACGCCGACACGCTGATAGAATGCTCAAAATCCCTTGTGGCCAATTCGGGACACGAGGAAATAAGCCTTACAAGCCTTTCGACCAGCGATTATACGCAGTTTCAGCCCCTTGCAACGGGACTTTTGGATCTTTACACAAAGGATAAAATAAATATCGCCCTGCCCTCCCTGCGCATAGATGCTTTTTCGCTTGACCTTATGGAGCGTGTGCAGGAGGTCAGAAAATCAAGCCTTACCTTTGCGCCCGAGGCTGGCACACAGCGACTTAGAAACGTAATAAACAAGGGTCTGACCGAGGAGGATATTTTAAACGGTGCGGCGCTGGCCTTTTCGGGCGGCTGGAACAGGGTCAAGCTGTACTTTATGTGCGGTCTGCCCACGGAAACGGACGAGGACCTTTTCGGCGTTATCGACCTTGCAAACAAGATAGTCGATAAATACCACGAAATACCCAAGGAGGAACGCCCCCGCCCCGTATCGGTGGTGGCAAGTATGTCCTGCTTTGTACCCAAGCCGTTTACGCCGTTCCAATGGGCGGCACAGTCCACCGTGCAGGAATTTCTGCGCAAGACAAAGCTGGTAAAGACCAACATGACAAAAAAGCAGGTGCGCTACATCTATCACGAGCCCGAGCTGTGCAGCATGGAGGCCGTGCTTGCCCGCGGTGACAGGCGGGTCTGCGATGCGGTCTACCGCGCGTGGAAAACAGGGGCAAAGTTTGACGGCTGGTCGGAGTTTTTCCGCTATGACCTGTGGCTTAAAGCGCTTAAGGATTCGGGGCTTACCCTTGAATTTTATGCCTGCCGCGAGCGTTCCTATGACGAGCTTTTGCCCTGGGATCATATAAATATCGGCGTAAGCAAAAGCTTTTTTATAAAGGAAATGGAAAGGGCAAAGGCGGGTCAGGTGACCAAAAACTGCCGTGCGGAGTGCGCAATGTGCGGCGCAAAGGCCTTTGGCACGGGTGTATGCTATGAATAGGATGACCTACGACTACAGATTACAGTTTACAAAGCGGGATAAAATGCGCTATATCGGACATCTTGACCTGCTTAAATACTTTCAGCGTGCAATAAAACGCGCCAATGTCCCCATTGCCTTTTCAATGGGCTTTAACCCGCATCAGCTGGTAAGCTTTACCATGCCCCTGCCCCTTGGTATGTCGGGTCTTGCGGAATATGTGGATATACGCCTTGAAAGCGAGATGCCCTGTGACGATTTAAAGACCCGCCTTAACGCACAGATGAGCGACGGCATGGAGATAACGGCCGTGCGCCGCCTGCGCGAGGACGAGGACACGGGTGCGGCGCTGGTGGCGGCGGCGGATTATACGGCGGTGCTGGATATTTGCGACCCCGATTTTGCCGACAAGCTTGCATCGCTTAAAGCCGTGCCCGTATGGGAGATAGAAAAGCTTGGCAAAAAGAAAAAGCTTAAAACCGTGGATATACGCCCGCTGATATATGCCCTTGACTGCGAAACGGCCGAAAACACCGTTATACACGCACGTCTTGCCACGGGCAGCAACAGCAATTTAAAGCCCGAGCTTATGCTCAGATACATATACGAAAAGCTCGGCCTTGATTTTGACTATATCCGCATAAAAATAGCCCGTACCGAAATGTACAGGCGGGACGAAAGCGGCAATTTTACAGGACTTATGGAATAAGGGGGATAATCATGAAACGTATTTTTGCATTTATTACGGCAGCCTGCCTGCTTATGACCACGGCGTGCAGCAGTACGCCCGAGCCGTCGGCCGAGCAGACAACGGCGGCCGAGACACAGACGGAGACCACCACGGAGACGGCGGTCGGCGGCGTGCAGACACTCGACCAAGCCGTTACCGTATTTGACGGCAGCGAATACTCGCTTAAAATAACCGCCTGCGACACCTCAAAAATAACCGAGCCCACGCTCATCACGCACGCGGAGAACAAAAGCAGCAAAAAGACGTATGTATTTTACGCCGAAACATCGTACATAGACAGCATAGATGCGCCTACCCTGTGGATGCAGGAAACGGAGCCGAACAAAAGCGAGGACGGCTCTATCGGCTTTTATATGGACGAGCTTGAAAAGCTGGGCGTGACCAAAATAACGGACATAGAGCTTACCGTGGGCGTGTACGAGGACAGCATCGACAACGAGCCGCTGGAGAAGACGACCGTACACGTTTATCCCGAGGGCGAGGAAAACGCCGCACCCTTTGTGCATACCCCCGCCGACGGTGAAAAGGTGCTTGTGGATATGCCCGAGGCAAAGGCAACGGTCATAGACTGCGGCATGGACGACATCGGCGAATACAGCGTATGGCTCTACCTTGAAAACAGGACGGAGCATGAGGTAATGTTCACATCCGAGGACGAGTACCTTAACGGCAGGAAGGCCGCCGACCCCTCGTTTTCGTGGGCTGTTGCGCCGAAGCGCTCGTCGTATACGCGCATAACCTGGTATGAGGACGAACTGAAAAACGCCAATATCGAGGATGTCAACGAAATAAGCCTGGTATTGCGGGTCTACGATAACGAGGACCTCGATAAGCCCGATTATGTAAAAAGCGAGGTAACTATAATACCCCAAAACAGTTAAAGCCAAACAAATTTAAAAAGGGACAGGCGTTTGCACCTGTCCCTTATGCTTTTTATATACTTATTTGTTTCTGCGGACTCTCCAGCCCTCTTTGTTTTCCTGCCTTGAACGTGCGATAGCAAGGCTGTCGCCGGGTACATCGTTGGTGATGGTGGAGCCTGCGGCGGTATAGGCATGGTCGCCTACCTCAACGGGTGCAACAAGGTTTGTATTGCAGCCGATGAATACATTGTCGCCTATCTTGCAGCGGAACTTATTTTTGCCGTCATAGTTTACGGTAACGGTGCCGCAGCCGAAGTTTACGCACTTTCCGACATCGCTGTCACCCACATAGGTAAGATGGCTTACCTTGGTGCCGTCGTCGATGGAGGAATTCTTTATCTCCACAAAGTCGCCTATGCGGACGTGCTCGCCTATCTTGCTGTTGGGGCGCAGATATGCGTAGGGGCCTACCGTGGTGTAATTATCCACAAATGCGTCTATCATTGTGGAATTCTGCACGGTAACGCAGTTGTTTATTTTGGATGAGGTTATGCGCGAGTTGGGGCCGATAATGCAGTCCTCGCCTATCTCCGTATTGCCCTCGATATAGCAGCCCGGGAGGATAAGCGTATCCGCGCCTATTTTTACATCCTTGCCGATATAGGTGTTTTCGGGATCCTGTAAGGTAACGCCGTTAAGCATATGATATGCGTTGATGCGGCGCTTCATTATCTGCGCAGCCTCGCCAAGCTGAAGCTTGCTGTTTACGCCGAGGAACTCGTCGGCATCCTCCGCAACCATAATACCCACCTTGCCGCCGTTGTTTTTGATTATTTCAAGCGTGTCGGTAAGGTAATACTCGCCCTGTGAGTTGTTGTTTGTCAGCTTGTCAAACGCATCCAGCAGCTTGTCGCCGTCAAATATGTAAACGCCCGTGTTTACCTCCTTGCAGGCCTTTTCCTCGTCGTTTGCATCCTTTTGCTCAACAATTTTGTCAAAGCTTTCGCCGCTTCTGATGACCCTGCCGTAGCCGAAGGGCTCGTCAAGTATCATGGAAACAACGGTAACGTCATTACCCTCGCTGTTGTGCTTTTGCGCCAGCTTTTGCAGGGTCTCCGCCCTGATGAGCGGTGTATCGCCGCAAAGCACCGCAACAGCCTTGCCGCCCTTTAAAAAGTCGCCCGCCTGCATAACCGCATGACCCGTGCCGAGCTGCTCCGTTTGCAGACCAAACTTTACGCGGTCGCCTATCATGGCCTTTACCATTGCCGACTGATGGCCGACAATAACGCATATATCGCTTGCGCCCGCCTTAATGCTTTCATCTATAACATAATCCACCATGGGCTTGTCTATTATCTTGTGCAGGACCTTGGGTACCTTTGACTTCATCCTTGTACCCTGACCCGCCGCCAGAATAACAGCCTTAAAATCGTTGCTCATTAAAACACCTCAGTTCAAAATATTTTATATAACTTATTGTATAACATTGCGGATGTTTTTTCAAGTGTTTTTTTAGGTGACAAAAAACGGAGAGCCAAAGACTCTCCGTTTTGTTTTTATTCCGCACTGTTTACTATAGAAATATCCGTAAACAATGACTTATTATATGTCACTATATCCTCGTTTTCCTGTGCGGAGCTTGTTGCAAAGCCCACATAGAAGGTATCGGGAAGCGTGGATTCATAGCTTGCAAGCTCGTACCAGTCCTTACCGTCCTCGGAAGCGTACATGGTGACTGTTTTGCCCTTCTTGACAAGTCTTGCCCAGCCGCCGTCGCTGCCGCCTATAGCGGTCGTGCTGTTTGCGCGTGCCTGCGGTACGCCAAGGTATCTTGCAAGTATGGTCGGGTGTGCCGCACCTGCCGCCCTGACTGCGGGAACGATGTTTCTGCCCTCAAAGCGCTTGCCGTTTACGCCCGCCCTGGAGCTGTAGTCCTCGTCCTTAAGGTAGGTGATGCCCGCCGCATACATTTCGCCGTCTATTTCGGGCTTGGATGCTATCATCAGACCCGAATACTGGAAGTAGCGTATCTTTGCAAGGTTGTACACCTTTGCGGTAACGGTGACATCACCCGTCATAGGCTTGTAATAGAAATGCGTGCCGTCGTCGCCCGTGCTTGTGTGTCCCGTCTTGCCGAAGAAGCCGTTGCCCTCGGTTATAAGGGTGTTGGACGATCTGTCGTAGAAATCCTTGCCCGACGCGCGTGTAACGCCCATATCAACAGCGGTAAAGCCGTCCATAGTGTCATTTGCGGTATATACCGTGGTGCATATCCTGTCGGAGAAGATCTCGACATCCTGATGTCCGTCGTCGCCGTTGGCATCGCTCGCCTTTATCATAAGGCTGTAGTTTCCTATCTTGTCGGGTGCCTTAAAGGTGCCGCTCTTGGTGCCTGCGTCGATATGTCCCACTACCTTGTCGTTTAAGTATATGTCGCAGACATATGCCGTATCGGTATAAACGGTGTAGGTCTCGCCTGCCTTGATATCCGCATTTACGCTTATGTCGATATCATTGCCCTTGCTGTCGGCAAGCTTGGTTATCGCGGCGTTGCTTGTTGCGATCAAGAATTTATTCTCGCCGTCCCAGTCGCCCACAAGGTCGTTTATATAGACCTCAAGGTTTGTATAGCCGTTGTAGGGGCTTGCCTCGTCGGTGATGATAAGCGTTGAGTCGCCTGCATCGTTCTTGTTAAGGCCGTGCTCCTCCTCCCAGTAGTCGGGAAGACCGTCCTTGTCGGTATCGGTAATGTACGAGGTATATGTTCTCTCGTCAAAGCCGCCCGACTCCGTTTCGTCGTTTACAAAGCTGCCCGTGCCATTTGCTATCTGCATCATCAGCCTGTTGTCAAGAGCATCGCGCCACAGGCTCGCACCTGCGGTGCCGAGAACCTTCATTATGGAGCTTTCCGTATTATCTACCCGATACTCGTTGGTCATTTCAAACCTTTTGTCGGACTGTGTGTCGGCAAGGCCGATATACTTAAAGCCCAGCGCGTTGTTTGCCGTTACCTCGTCGTTGCCAAAAAGCGCGTTGCCGCCGAGGTAGTATTGGTTCTTGTATGTGGACGTACCGTCACAGCTGAAGAACTGATCCCTTACCTTTGCAAGGGTATTGGGACCGGGCTTGTAGAAGTTGCCCTCAAAGTTTACCTGTCCGCTGCCGCGGTCGCCGCCGTAGCCTGCGCCGTGACCCCAGTTGTAAACAATGTTGTTGGAGAAATCAAGCTTGTTGTTGTAGGTAACGCCCTTGTATGTGAAGCCGCCCTCGAAGCGCGGGTTTCTGGTGCCGTTGTGTGCCCAGATATTATGCGTATAGCTTACGTTATAGCCGTTTAATATGGAGCCCATGCCGTGCTGTGCGCTGTCTGCGCCAAGCTCGCCGTCGCTGTTCATAACGCCGTCCTTGTCCACCATGGAAAGACCGCTTTCCACAATGTTGTACTGGAAGCTGGAGTTGATTATCTCCTTTGCGGAGAAGGTCTCGTCAACGCCGTGGCTGAACGAGCAATGGTCGATAACGATATTCTCGCCCGTTGCGTTTGAGCCGTCCAGATCGTAGCCCGAGCCGAGACGTACATGGATATAACGTGTTATTATGTTTTCGCCGTTAAATTTAACGGTACCGCCCGAAAGCGTGATGCCCCTGCCGGGTGCCGTCTGGCCCGCAATGGTGGTATTGCTGCCTATATCCCAGTTGCGCTGGCTTTTTTGCACCGTGTCGTCAACATGGATAGTACCGCCTACCGCAAATACGATGGTGCGCGGATATGTGGCATTTTTATCCGCACGGTCAAGACGCTTCAGGCCGTAGCGCAGCGAGCCCGGCTGCGGGTTTGAAACGCTGTCGGTAAGGTTGGTCACGATATAAACATCACCCTGCTGTGTCTGTGTGCCGCGGCCGCCCTGTGCATAGGTACCGCCGCCCTCGACTGTGGGGAACGCCTTTTGGTATACCCTCTTGGCGGGTGTTTTTATTGTTGTTTTAAACTCCTTGAACGGGTTTTCGCCCTTGGAGTCCTTTGCCGCATCTATGGCAAGCACACGCACCTCGTAAAGTGTGTCCGCCTCCATCGCGCCTATCATCTGCGTTGTTATCTGGTCGTACAGGAAGAAGGTGTTCTGCTTGTCGTTTGCGGCCGCACTCTTTACATAAAAGTCCGCGCGGTAGCTCTCCTTAAGAACGTGCTGAAGAATATCCGTTGCAAAGGAGGCATCTATCGTGCCGTCCAGCACCTGCGCATTTATCATGCCCTGTGCGCTTATCGGCGTGTTTTCCTTTAAAACATACTGCAAAAGCAGCGAGGCATCCGATGCCGTAACAAAGCCGTCGCAGTCCACATCGCCCATAAATTTGCCGGGACGCGCAAGCTTTTTGCCGTGCTGCATATTTGCAAAGGTCTGGTCGGTCGTCCATTTTTCCTCACCGCTTTTGCGGTACTGCACAAGATAGCCCGTTGCAAGGCTGTCTGCGACCACCGTTGTATCGAGGTAGGCGTTTTTGACGAATTCTCCGTTTTTCTGGTCGTTGATAACAAGCGGATAAGCCGTCGGTTTGTCATCGACAACGCCGCGTATTATCTGCACATCGGTACCCTTATAGCCGTTGTTGGGCTTTACCGTACCGTCGGGCTGCCAGTTGGGAAAAGCGATTATCATACCGCTTGTGGGGAATGTCCAGCCGCGCTTGGGGTTGCCGTTGGACTGCACCTGACCGTCCGCGGTAAGCGGATTGCCGCCCGGCAGGTCGTGTATAACATTGCCCTGTGTATCCACGGCAGGCCATGTCAGCACGATGGCATCGTTGTTTGACGTGTCTATGTCGGCCTTAAGGTCGCTTGTCACGCTGAAGACATATGTACTGCCTTCTATGTCATAGTCCGCATAAACGGGCACAATAAAGGCGGATAAGCCCATTATCGCAGCCAATATGCCCGCTGCTGCACGTTTTTTCATATAAATTTTCCTCTCGTGTTAGATAAGTCTGTGAAGTTCTTCGGGGTCCGTACACTTTGCCTCGGCATCCTGCTTGGTTATTATGCCGCGCTTTACCAGCTCCGCAAGGTGCGCATTAAGCGTTCTCATGCCCTGTGCCTTGCTGGACTGCATGGTGGTAACTATCTGGTGTACCTTGTTGCTTCGTATAAGTGCGCGCACGGCATCCGTACCTATCATTATCTCGGATGCGGCAACACGTCCCTGACCCTGTGCAAGGGGAACAAGACATTGTGAGATAACGCCGACTATCGTAGAGGCGAGCATCGTCCTTGTCTGCTCCTGTATATGCGGCGGGCAGGCATCTATAATACGGTCTATGGTCTGCGGTGCGCTGGTGGTATGCAGGGTACCCATTACAAGGTGGCCTGTCTCGGCTGCACTGAGGGCAAGCGAAATGGTCTCGTAGTCACGCATTTCGCCGACAAGAATAATATCGGGGTCCTCACGCAGGGCGGAACGAAGCGCCGTGTTAAAGTCCTTAACGTCACGGCCGACCTCACGCTGGCGGATGGTACTTTTCGCAAGCGGGTAAACATACTCTATAGGATCCTCTATGGTAAGGATATGCTCCGCACGCATAACATTTATTTCCTGTATCATGGCAGCAAGTGTTGTGGACTTACCCGAACCTGTGGGGCCCGTTACCAGTATAAGGCCTCTGGGCTTGGCCGCAAGCTCGCTCAGGATAGGCGGAAGCCTCATTTCCTTGATATTGGGTACGGTGGTGTTCAAAAGTCGCAAAACCGCGCCAAGATTGCCCTTTGCACGGAAAATATTTACTCTGGCACGGCTGCCGTCGGGTGACTCCAGCGCAAAGTCCAGATCATCGCCGCTTGCAAGCTGCTGCGCCTGCTGCTCGGTAAGCATACAAAGGATAAGATCCTCTACATCCGCGGGGCTGAGCTCCACGGGACAGGGTGTAAGATGTCCGTGGATACGGAACACCGTCTGCAAACCCACGGTAAGGTGGATATCCGATGCCTTCAGCTCTCTCGCTTTGGTAATAAGGTTGTACATATCGGTTAAATTCATGCGCATTTCCTCCGTTTCTCATGGGACCCGTAAAAATTATGGCAATTTTGGCAAAACTATAATTTCCAAAGGTTCCCTTTATGTGTATTTTGCCCTGTTTTACAGGTGCTCAATATAATTATAAGTTTATTATATCATACATCCGACAAAAAGGGAAATGTTTTTTGTATATTTTTTTAAATTTGTGTATGGAAATGACCCGACACGCGCATAATAACAGGTGACTTACGGGTCTGAAAGGGGCTTGCTCGTCAAGCGTGTGCCGCGCAGGGGAGGCAAGCAGTCACCATCTTAAATTGACAACATTACCCCCACTATCCAATATTGACAATTCGTTTTAAGGATAATATAATATTATCATGAGCAAAAAGGAGTGATAGCATGGCAGCAGCATTAGTAACGGGTGCGAGCAGCGGCATAGGCCGTGAGACAGCACTCATGCTTTCGGACATGGGCTACGACCTTGTGCTTGTGGCGCGGGACAAGGCCGCGCTGGAGGCCGTGGCAAAGCGTGCAAAAACGCGGTGCATAGTTCTTCCCGCCGACCTTTCATCACGGGAAAACTGCAAGCGGGTCTACGAAAGCACAAAAAAGCTTGACATAGAAATACTGGTAAACGATGCGGGCTTCGGCGTTTTCGGCGAGTTTACATCCGCCCCTCTCGACAGGCAGATGAATATGCTGGATGTCAATGTGGGCGCGGTGCATATACTCACCTATCTTTTTTTGCGTGATATGCGTGCGAAAAACAAGGGGCATATACTCAATGTTTCAAGCCTTGCGGCCTTTGCGCCCGGTCCCCTGCTTTCGGGCTATTACGCGGGCAAGGCCTATGTGCTTAATCTCAGCCTTGCCATAGCCAAGGAACTTAAAAAGGAAAACAGCAACGTAAAGATAAGCATACTCTGCCCGGGCCCCGTCAATACCGATTTTAACAGGCGTGCGGGGGTGGAGTTCAGCATAAAGCCCCTTTCCGCGGAGGCTGCCGCAAGGGCGGCGGTCTTTGGTATGTTCAACGGCAAAACGGTCATTATACCGGGGCTTTTCAACAAGCTGTCGGCCTTTGGTATGCGCTATCTGCCGCGCGGGCTTGTAATGGATGCGTGCTATTTTATACAGCACCGCAAAAAAAAAGTAAAATAATTTATCGGGGCCTTTAAAAGCCGCTTTTCAGCGCAGCTTCAAGGGGCCTTACATAAACCAAGGAGGAAATATTATGAAACGAAAAACAGCTTTACTTATGGCATCTTTGATGATGCTTGCATCCGTGCAGGCGGTGTCAGCGGCCGACAAATGGCGCGATTACACGCTTGACAACGGCTACGAGGTGCAGGTGCACCCCGATACATACGAGATACACGCAAAGGGCTACAACCTTAAAAACTCCGACACGGCAGTTGCCAGCACCACAAAGTACACCGACCTTGTCATCCCCGAGCAGATAGACGGCATGACCATTTCGGGCATAGGCGAGGGCGGCTTTATCGACCGTGACGAGATAAAGAGCATCACCCTGCCCTCGGGCATAAAAAGCATAGGCGCAAAGGCATTCTGGGGCGCGGACAGCTTTTCGGAGATAGACCTGCCCAACGCAGTTTCGTCCATCGGCGCAAACGCCTTTGAAAGCTGTGATTCGCTTAAAAAAGTAAAATTCGGCAGCGGCCTTAAAAGCATCGGCGACCGTGCATTCAAAAGCTGCAGGGCGCTTGACAACGTGACCCTGCCAAACAGCGTGCAGACCATCGGCGCATACGCCTTTGAGGACTGCCGCAGCATAACAAAGCTGGCACTCGGCAGCAGCATAACCGACATAGGCAGCGCGGCATTCAAGGACTGCACGAGCCTTAAATCCCTGTCGCTTCCCGACGGCCTGACCACGTTAAAGTCAAATGTTTTTACGGGCTGCTCCTCGCTTGAAAGCGTTATCCTGCCCGACGGTCTCAAAACTATCGAAAACGCCGTTTTCGGTGATTGTGACGCACTTAAAAAAATATATATCCCCGCAACGGTAAAAAATATCTCCAAGACCGCCTTTGACGACAGCGAAAATGTTGTTATCTACTGCAAAAACGGCACCTATGCACAGCAGTTTGCAATAGAGCACCATATCCCCGTGGAGATATCGGACAAAATAGTCGAAAAGCCCGCAGTTACCGACGACGAGGAGCCCGGCGAGATAACCGTTATCGTAAACAGCGAAAAGGTAGAGTTTAAAAACGCCAAGCCCGTTATAGTGGACGGCAGGACGCTGGTACCCATGCGCGACATATTTGAGGCACTCGGTCTGGTCGTGGGCTGGGATGCGGAGACCAAGACTGTCACGGGCAAAAAGGGCATGACCGACATTTCCCTTACCATAGGCAAAAACAAAATGTATGTTGACGGCAAGGAGCAGACCATAGACGTACCCGCACAGATAATCTCGGGCTCCACCATGGTACCCCTGCGTGCCATCGGCAACAGCGTGGGCTGCCGCGTAAGCTGGGATCAGGGCACCAGAACGGTCAATATCGACGACAAAAAATGATACCGTTTTGGTAAATTTTGTGTTGACACATAGGCCGTTTGGTTATATAATGGTATAAGGACAGAGGTGTTCGCAGTGGTACTGTTGTACCTGTGCGGCACCTCTTTGTTTTTTTTGGCAGTATATTTCAATTTTGGAAGGAGTTTATTTTTGCAATGGGCAGAACAAAGGAACAGATCTTAAAGGAATGTAAAGAAAAGGATGTCGAGTTTATCCGTTTACAGTTTATCGACGTACTCGGCGTACCCAAAAATGTAGCGATCACATTTTCACAGCTTGAAAGGATACTTGAAGACGGCATGATGTTCGACGGCTCGTCCATAGAGGGCTTTGCCAGAATAGAGGAGTCGGATATGTACCTTAAGCCCGACCTTGACACCTTCGTTATCTACCCCTGGAGACCCCAGCAGGGCAAGGTTGCACGTTTCATCTGTGACGTGTACACACCCGAGGGCGAGCCTTTCCCCGGCTGTCCCAGAGGCATACTCAAAAAGGTGCTTAAAGAGGCGGAGGACATGGGCTACGATTTCAATGTCGGCAACGAGCTGGAGTTTTTCCTTTTCCAGACCGACGAAAACGGCAGACCCACCACAAAGACAAACGACGAGGCAGGCTACTTCGACCTTGACCCCGTTGACCTTGGCACCAACGCAAGGCGTGACATCTGCCTTACGCTTGAGGAAATGGGCTTTGAGATAGAGGCATCACACCACGAGGTTGCGGAGGGTCAGCACGAAATAGACTTTAAATATGACAACGCTTTAAGGACAGCCGACAATGTTGTGGCATTCAGGCTTGTTGTTAAGACCATCGCAAAGAAGTACGGTCTGCACGCGACCTTTATGCCCAAGCCTATATTCGGCATCAACGGCTCGGGTATGCATACAAATATGTCACTTTTCAAAAACGGCAAAAACGCATTTTACGACCCGTCGGATGCACTCGGCCTTTCAAGCATCGCATACAGCTTTATCGCAGGCGTGTTAAAGCACGTTGCGGGCTTCACAGCCGTTACAAACCCGCTTGTCAACAGCTACAAGCGCCTTGTACCCGGTTATGAGGCACCCTGCTATATCGCATGGTCGGCATCCAACAGAACGGATATTATCCGTATCCCCGCATCGAGAGGCGCAGGCACCAGAGTTGAGCTGAGAAGCCCCGACCCCTCCACAAACCCCTATTTATGCCTTGCGGTTTGCCTTGCGGCAGGTCTTGACGGTATCAAAAACAATATGTCCGCGCCCGAAAGCGTTGACATCAACCTTTACCGCTCCACGCAGGAGGAAAGAGACGCACTTGGCGTAAAGAACCTGCCCGGCAGCCTTTACGAGGCTATCGTGGCTATGGAGCAGGACGGCCTTGTAAGGGACGTTCTCGGCGACCATTGCTATAAGGCCTTTGTCAAGTCCAAAAAGGCCGAATGGGATCAGTTCAGGATGTTTGTAAGTCAGTGGGAGATACAGAATTATCTCGGCACTTATTGATGTATTTTAAGAGGCTGTCATTTCGACAGCCCCTTTTTTAACACCTGGGAGAGTGTGGTGTATATGATAAACAACGATGTTTTTATTGCCTTTTCAAGCAAAAAAACAGCGCTGTCCGTGGCGCGTATCGCCGTGTCGGCGGGCTTTAATGCCGCTGCGGCCGTACTGACGGCGGGTGCGCTCAAACAAAAATTAAGCTATTACGAGGGCGGCCTCATCATCTGCGGATGCGAGTTTTCGGACGAAAACATCAACGAGCTGGTGCAGGAGATACCCGAGGGCTTCAATATTATCGTTATCGGCACCCCCGACAAGCTTGCCTACTGCGACAGCAGCCGTGTGACAAAGCTTGCCGTGCCGATAAATTCGGGCGAACTTATCTGCTATATGGATATGCTGCGCCCCGAGCCCCAAAGCGCCCACAGCCGCCGCAGTGCGCAGGACAGAGCCATTATCGACAAGGCAAAGACCCTGCTTATCCGACACTATAACATGACCGAGCCGCAGGCACACCGTTTCATCGAGAAAAAAAGCATGGAAACGGGTAAAACAATGGCGGAAATAGCAAGAAAGATACTTAATTAAGGCCGTTTTAAACGGTCTTTTTTTTGTCACCACTTCTCCTATGCGGAATATCCTGTTTATAAACCGAAAAGGAGGTCAAAACATGGCCGAATGCAAACCCTATGCGGATATAACAAATGTCATGCTTGCGCAGGCCTATGTGCCGTACCAGCGCATTTGCACGCTTATGGAGCCTGTTGCGGCGTTAAAGGCGGGCACAGTCTTCCCCGAACTTGTGGATGTATATAAATAAAAGGAGTTTTGAAAATGGACAGAGACAGTATCTTAAAAAGACTTACCGTGCTTGACTTTCTGGCTGTCGATCTTCAGCTTTACCTTGACAGCCACCCCGACTGCACGGATACAATAAAAAAATATAACGAGGTCGTCAGCGAGGCGGACGGCCTGCGTGAGCAGTACGAGAACCTGTTCGGCCCGCTGTTCAGCTACCGCAGCTACAGCAAACGCGACGAGTTTAACTGGACAGACGACCCGTGGCCGTGGGAAAACAGCTTTAATTTTGAGATAGGGGGCGAAAGCTGATGTGGATATATGAAAAAAAGCAGGAATTTCCCGTTAAAATAAAAAAGCAGGACCCCGCACTTGCCAAGCTTATTATTACGCAGTACGGCGGCCCCGACGGTGAGCTGGGTGCATCGCTGCGGTATCTCAGCCAGCGCTATGCGGCTGTTACACCGCAGTCCAAGGCTATTTTAAACGACATCGGCACGGAGGAGCTTGCGCACCTTGAAATGATAGGCAGCATCTGCCATCAGCTGAGCAGGGATCTCGACCCCGCAGAGATAAAGGCGGCAGGCTTTGACAGCTATTATGTTGACCACGGCACGGGCGTTTATCCCGCAAGCGCCGCGGGCGTACCCTTTACCGCGGCTTATTTCCAGTCCAAGGGCGACCCCCTTACCGACCTTTACGAAAACCTTGCCGCCGAGCAAAAGGCACGCTCGACCTACGAATATCTTATGCGAATGACCGACGACCCCGATGTATTGGAGCCCCTGCGCTTTTTGCGTGAACGTGAGATAGTGCATTTTCAGCGCTTCGGTGAGGCGCTGGAGGGTGTCAGAGAGTACCTTGACCATAAACGCCAATTTACCGTAAATAAGGATATGAAAAAGACAAAGTAAATAAACGGGGCACATATCCCCGCGCATATAAAAACACCCCCGCCAATGACGGGGGTGTGGTTGGTTGATTAACTATCAATCAAGAATGCCTGCATCATATTCGTCGATGCTGTCTTGAGTACCGCCTACTCCGCTTGTTAATAAAACAGCTTCAGCAGTAAAAGTTGTTACCTCTATTTCAGGTGTATCATATTTTTTCATTTTACGTTCCTCCATTATGCGGTAAAAGCAACACTAAAGTTTTTTGCTGTAGCATAGTTAGTTTTAGCAAAAGCAGATTCATTCGGCTTTGCATTCTTAACCTTAACTGCGTATAAATACTTAAAAGTACCACCCTTAAGGTCTTCAGGCTTTATCGTCAAAGAGTCAGAAATCTTTACTTCTTTGTATGCAATGTTCGATGATGATGTTTGCTTACCTACTGTAACATCAAACGAACTATTTTCATCAACTTGACTTTGCGTTAAACCGGCAATAACATAAATTGCATCATTAGTTGTGTAAACAGCACCATTCGTAAGGCTAAAATCAGAATATGCACTATTTAAAGCACCCGCAGTCGCAATTGTTAATTCTGTAAAGTAAAACTGTGCGCCCTCATTTAGTGGGTTTTTCTCGTCAAAAACAGCCGCGTAAAAAGGGGGTTTTACAATTATAGTTTTTTGTCAAAAATTTTTCCAAGTATTTTAATATACCGCCGCGCATATAATGTTTTTACAAGGGAAAAGGGTATTTGCCTTTACCCAAAAAGACAGGAGCTGATATTAAATGCAGGGACAATGGAGTGAAGCCATAGACATAATAAAGGAGCAGCTGGCGACGGCGCGGCACAGGCTGAACTATGCCACGGACGATGACATGATAGACAGCCTGATATACGAGATAAAGTCGCTGCAGCACAAGTACAACTACTACATCAAGCTATGCAGGCAGAGCCTTACGGCGCACGAGACAGAGGTGGTATGATGCGTTTTATACGTTTCGGTGCGCGTATGCTTGCGGGCACCGCCGCCATATTTACGGCGGATATACTGCTGTCGCCGTTTGGGATAGGCGTGGGCATAAACGCCTTTACGGCGGCATTTTGTGCGCTGCTCGGTCTGCCCGGGTTTGCGGTGCTGTACGCGCTGGCCTATATATTCAAGGGCTGAACGCCCGAAAAAGAGGGAATAAAAGTGTATTTTAAAATAACGACCGTTTTTATTTGTCTTTGCGTGCCGGTACTTTTGGTATACTGTGGGGTGCGCTTTTTTCCGCGCAGGACTGCGGACGCGGTAACGGCACCCGCGCAGTTTTACGAGCTTGCGCCCGCAAGTCTTTCCACCGCCAACATAGAGGACTATGCGCCGCGGCGCTACGACATAAACGCCGTAAGCACCATACCGCAGCTTATGCAGTACATATACGCCGTGGACAAAAAAACGATAATGACAGACGATCTTTTTGACGTAAAGGCGCTGCTAAGCACCGACTGTCATATTAAAAGGCAGAGTGAAGCGCCGCTTGTGCTGATATTCCACACCCACCCCAACGAGCTTTACGCCGACAGCGCGGGCAAGGCGGAGGGGGTCTGCGGTGCGGGGGAGCGGCTGAAAACGCTTTTGGAGCAGAAATACGGCATAAAGGTACTGCACATAACCGAGGATTTTGATATGCAGGACGGCAAAATACAGCGAAACGGCGCATACGAGCGCTGCGAGCCGTACATAAGACGTGTACTGCGCGACAATCCGTCCATAAGGCTTTGCATAGACCTGCACCGTGACGGCGTAAGCGAAAATATGCGCCTTGTAAAGACGATAGACGGCAAAAGCTATGCAAAAATAATGTTTTTTAACGGCCTGTGCCAAAAAAACGAGGGCGGGAAGGCGGTCGGGGTCGGGCTTGAAAACCCGTACCTGAAGCAAAATCTGGCGCTTAGCCTTAAAATGCAGCTGGCGCTGGACGAAAAATATCCCGGCGTAAGCCGCAAGATATACCTTAACGCCTACCGCTATTCGCTGCATTTTATGGACAAAAGCCTGCTGATAGAGCTGGGTGCGCAGACCAACACCAAGGCGGAGGTAAACAACAGTATAGAAATAATCGCCGAGCTTATCGGAGAGGTGGTTTTATGAACGGCAAAAGCACGCTGACATATCTGTATATCCTGCTTATTTTCATAGGCACCGCAAGGGTGTACCGTATGCGCACGGCACCTGCGGCCGCAATGCCCGTAAGCAAAAAAAGCATCGTTATAGATGCGGGGCACGGCGGGTACGACCCCGGCAAGGTGGCGGCAGACGGCACCGAGGAAAAGACGGTAAACCTTGAAATAGCGCGGCTTTTGCAGGGCTATCTGGAGCAGGGCGGCGCATCCGTCACCGTGACAAGGCTGTCGGACGAGGCGCTTGCGGGGCGAAAGGCCGACGATTTAAAGGCGCGGGCGGCGCTGCAAAAGGACTGTGATATTTTTGTGAGCATACACCAAAACAGCTACCCGTCCCCGAATGTGCACGGGGCGCAGGTGTTTTACTATGCCAAAAGCGAAAACGGCAAACGCCTTGCCGAGGCCGTGCAGGCGCGTATAAAGCAGGCCGCCGACACCGACAACACCCGCCTTGCAAAGCCGAGCCAAAGCTATTATATCCCCAAAAACAGCAAAATACCCTGTATAATCGTGGAATGCGGCTTTTTAAGCTCTCCAAAGGAAAACGAAAAATTAAAAGACCCCGACTACCAAAAAAGGATAGCCGGGGCGATATATCTGGGTATAACCGATTATTTTGCACAGCCGGAGGTTTGAGGGGTTTCTTCGTTCCGAGATTTTAAGGAACCCCTCCGTCAGCCTTCGGCTGCCACCTCCCCTGGAGCTTGCGTTGCAAGCAAGGGGAGGCAAGTCATGGTGTTCGCAAGCGATAGTCTCCACTTGCAGGGGAGGCTCGGTCGCTACGCTCCCTCGGCTAATGCAACGTTATCATTAAACTTGTATCTATCGACTATTTAAGTGTTTTCGCTAAATGTATGCGTTGCATTAGTCTTGGCTCCCATTTACAGGGGAGGCAAGTCATGGTGTTCGCAAGCGATAGTCTCCACTTGCAGGGGAGGCTCGGTCGCTACGCTCCCTCGGCTAATGCAACGCCCCTTAAACCATCCAAAGCTGATGACATTAAGGGGCGGTTTTTATTTATCCACCTCAAAATAATCGGCGGCGCTTGTTTCTATGGTCTCAATTTTGATTTTTTTGCCGTACTTTTCGGCGGTATCAAAAAGGTCCGTATTGGTTTCGAGGTATTTTGCAAGGTCGTGTCCCGCCCTTACGACTATTGTTTTGTAAACGGTCTGGGACAGCAAAAAGACGGCCTTATTTTTTATTATGCCCGAAATATATCTGAAATTGGGCACCTCACCGCTGCCGCGGCAAGTCCCGCAGGGGCGGGAAAAAAGTGTGTGCAGGGGCACGCTTTGTTTTTGGCGGGTTATCTGGGCAAGCCCAAGCTCGGTCATGCCGACATAGACGGTTTTAAGCCTATCGCCCGCAAGTGCCCGTTTAAGCTGTGTTTCAAGCGCTTCCACGTCCTCCCTGCCCGACATATTGACAAAATCCACGATGATTATGCCGCTTAAATTGCGCAGCCTTATCTGCCTTGCAATTTCTTTAGCCGCCTGGATATTGGTCTTTAGCGCCGTTTTGCGCTTATCCCCGCCGTCCGTGAATTTGCCGCTGTTGACATCTATCACGGTCATGGCCTCGGTATAGTCAAAGACCAGAAAACCGCCGCAGTCCAGCCAGACCTTCCTTTGCAGCAGTTCCTCCACCTCTTTTTCAATGCCGTATTCCGTAAAAAGCGGGATATCCTTTTCATAAAGCGTGGTATTTGCGAAGATATTTTTTATTTCGTCAAAATATTTTTTGTTATTTACGATCAGTTCGTCACCGTCCGACAGGCAGTCGCGTATAAGCCTGTCAACCTCCCGCGGGGCGCGGTAAAGGCGATACGGGGGCTTTGTAAACCTGCCCCTTTCCAGAATATCGGCAAGCTTTTCCGACAGGGCGGATATTTCGGCTCTCAGGACGGTTTCGTCCGCGGCTTCGGCGTTGGTGCGGATAACGCAGGAAAAGCCCTCGGGCAGGGTCCGTCTTGCAAGCTGCGCAAGGCTCTGCCTTTGGGCGGTATCGGTTATTTTATGGGAAACGCCTATGTCCCTGCCGTCATTTGTGACCGCCGCCAGCCTGCCCGCCAGCGAGATGTCCGTGGTAAGTGCCGCACCCTTTTCGCCGTAGGCGGGCTTTTCCACCATGACAGACAACGCCTGTCCCTGCTGGATATTCCTGCCTTTAAGCTGCAAAAAGCCGTTTTTGTCCGTGCCTATGTCCACAAAGGCATACTGCCCCTTGACTATCTGCATAACACGTCCCGCAAATATGTCGCCCGCCTGCGGGGCATCGTTTCTGTCCTCCGCGACAAGCTCGCACAAGGTGCCGTCTTCCGTCAGCGCCGCACGGATATAGCCCGAAAGCACATCTATCAAAAGTTTTTTCATAATTATCCCTTGTTTACCACAACAAGCGCGGCTATGCCTATGGCAAGCAGCACCACGCCGAAAAGATACAGCCCTGCGTTGAATTTACCCCCGCCCGCATTTTTCTGCGGCATAACTATACCCGTGTTTCTTAAAACGGTCACAAGGGGCTTGTATATCATCAGCGCAAGCGCCATATTTATCACACCCTTTATAAGGTTAAAGGGCAAAAACACCGTGGGCAGCATGGCCGCCACCTGCTCGCGCGGCACGCCCATATATATCGGTGTTACGGCATAGTTCCACAAAAGCATCATGACAGACATTACCGCAACACCCAGCGCAAGGCCGCCTATCGCGCCCGCGTATGTACGCCTTTTTTTGTAGACAAAGGCCGCCGTGCAGGCAAAGGAGCAGCTGCTGATAACATTCATCGCAAAGCCGATATACGCCGTTTCGCTGACCGTGAACATCTCCACCAGCGACACCACCACCGATACCGCCATTGCGGCCAAGGGGCCGAGAATAAAGCCGCCCACGGCTATGACCGCATCCTTCGGATCCAGCGTTAAAAAGTTGAACATTTTTATATGCACCGCCAGCATGACCACATACGCCATAGCGCAAAGCATACCGACCAACGTCATTTTCTTTGTCCTGCTCATATTTCCTCCCCAAAGATAACGGCAAGCATCCTGCCGACACCGCCGTTTGTATTGTCGTATTCCGTTACCGCATCCGCGGCCTTTTTAAGCTTTTCGTCACCGTTTATCATGGCCACGCCAAGCCCCGCATATTCTATCATGGAAATATCGTTTTCGCCGTCGCCGAAGGCTATTATCCCCTCACGGGGTATGCCCTTTTTCTCTGCATAGGCTTTCAGCGCCTCGCCCTTTGTGCTGCCCTTTGCTATAATATCAACGCAGTTAAAGCCCGCAGCATGCACGTTAAGCTCGTCTATCCCCTGCAGGTCGGCCTGCACCTTAAGGCGTTTTTCAATATCGTCATCTATAAAGACCACTTTAAGCACGTTTTTTATGCCGCGCAGCTCCTTTATGCTTTCGCAGAAATGATAAGGCAGCTCGTATTTCAAAACACGGGTGTATTCCTTGACTATCTGGCTGAGCCCAAGACGCATGGCCTCCCTGTCGTTTGTGTAGCAGGCATCGGTGGTCAGCATTTTAAAAAGCAGACCCTCCGCCTCGAAATAGTCTATCACCCGCGCCACCGCCGCATCGTTTATGGCATTTACATAAATAAGCCCCGCACCCGAATAGTCGGTCACGGTGCCGCCGTTGCAGCCGATTATCGGCGCATCAAGCCCCAGCTCCTCGGCGTATTCACGGGCAAGGATGTCGTTCCTGCCCGTTGCTATGATAAAATCCACGCCTTTTGCCTTTAAATTTGCAATTACCCTTTTGTTTATATCACAGATATTGCCGTACCTGTCCAGCAGCGTCCTGTCGCAGTCCACGGCCACCAGTTTGTACTTATTGAAGCTCATCCGTGCTTACTTCCTTTGCATCGCCCCAGATACGCTCCAGACTGTAGAACTCCCTGTCCTCTTCGTTGAAAAGATGCACGATTATATCGCCAAAGTCAAGCAGTATCCAGCTTCCTGTCTGCATACCCTCGCTGTGGTTAAGGCGAAAGCCCGCCTTGTAAAGGTTTTCCTCCACGGCATCGGCCATGGCCTTTATCTGGTTTGGATTACCGCCGCTTGCTATAAGAAAATAGTCCGCAATAGGCGATATCTCGCTTATATCCAGTACCTTTATATCCCTTGCCATCTTGTCGTCAAGACCCTTGTAGGCGGCCTTTACGCCCTCAAAAATATTTTTTTCCATTTTATGCTCCTTTTTTTAATTTATTTATAGTAAGCGAATTAAATAATCGGACTTAAGCTCGCTTAAGGCTGATTATTTATGAGCCCCATCATATCGTGAACGTCTAAATATTTTTGACGTTCACGATAAGATGATCCTTGTAATATTCCAGCGCATCACGGCTGAGCGGATGAATAACGCGCTTTTTGCCCTTATTGTATTTTATGGTATGGTCAAGGGCAAAGGCCATTGCCTCGTCCAGATCCTTATACGCCAGTTTTTTCATTTCGTCCATACCCTCAAAGTAGTGACGGTTCGGCTCGAAAAAGTCGGCCAGATAGACTATCTTTTCAAGCGTGCTCATACCGGGGCGCCCCGTTGTGTGGTAGCGCACGGCGTTAAGCACATCCTCGTCGTCTATGCCGAACATATCCCGCGCCAGCTCCGCACCCAGAAACGGGTGGATAAGGTCGGTCTGATTGACCAGCACCTCGTCCAGTTCCAGGCCGTATTTGTCGCACATATCCAGCTTTTCCTTGTTGGATATATCCTTTGCGCAGTCGTGCAAAAGCCCCGCAAGGTACGCCTTTTTCTCGTCCGCACCGTGCACCTTTGCCAGCCTTACGCTCTCCTCCGCCACGCCCTGCGTATGGGTAAAGCGTTTTGGACTTAACATATAATGCAGCTTTTTGTTTATCTCGTCTATCAAGGGCTCCGTCTCCTCATAGGGCTGATATTGGTACAGTCCGAATTTTTTTATATATTGCTCCACGCTGTCGGGCAGAAGATAGCGCACGGACTTGCCCACGCCCACGCGGTTTCTGATATCCGTGGAGGATATGGAAAGAGCGGGCACCTCCAGAAAGGTGAAGCTGTCGTGGGGTATCTGCGCCTTTATCAGCCCGTAAAATATCTTGCTTTTGTCGTAGCCCGGACGGGTAACGGCAACTATGCGGCACAGCCTGACCAGTGCCTGCGGGTCCTTCCACGATATTATCTCGGCCGCGGCATCCGCACCCGTAATAAAGTATATCTCGCAGTCGGGGGCACATTGGGTGCGCAGGGCGCGTATCGTGTCTATGGTGTATGTCATGCCGGGGCGGTCTATCTCCATGCGCGACACCTCAAAATAGGGGTTGTTGGCCGTTGCCAGCACCGTCATAAGATAGCGGTGTTCGTCCCCCGCCACACGGGTCTTTTGCTTGTGCGGCGGTCGTCCCGAGGGGATAAAAAGCACCCTTTCCACACCCAGCTCCTCCCTTACGGTCTCTGCCGCCACAAGGTGTCCGTAATGTATGGGGTCGAAGGTGCCGCCCATTACGGCAAGCTTTTTGCAGTTTTTGATATTATCCAGACTTTTCACTTTTTATGCCTCGTCATATATCTTTTGCAGATATTCGCAGTCGCTGTGGTATCTGCTTTCGTTGGAGTTTTCAATAAGCATGGTTATATGGGGCTTTTTCTCCTTTAGGTGCCTGAAAAGCGGCGCATAGTCAAACAAGCCCTCGCCCACCTGCTCAAAGGCAACATCGCCGTTTTCGTCCAGCTTAAAGTCCTTGATGTGCATAACGGAAACTCTGTCGCCGTAGTATCTGAAAACATTGTCTATCACCTTTTCCTGCTCCTTGTAGTTGTTTCTGTCAAGCAGGTTCACGGGGTCGAGTATTATCTCCACATTGGGGGAATTTATCTCGCGCAGGAAGCGCAGGGTTATTTCGGGGCTGTAGAGCGTATGCGTGGCAACGCTTTCTATACCCACGATAACACCCAGCTTTTCGGCCGCGTCCACTATCTCGCGCATGGATTTCATAAGAAGTCGGTAGCAGGCCTCCGTGTAAGTGGCGGGCACTATTTTGAAGTTGGGGTCAAAGCGTCCCGTCTCCGTGCCTACCATGTCCGCGCCGATAGCCTTTGCATATTTAAGATGCTCTATAAAGGTGGCAACATTTTTCTGTCTTTCGCTTTCTATGGGGTTTGTGGGGTTGATATAGCAGCCCAGCACCGCAACATGGATGTTGTTTTCCCTTAAACGTCTGCCGATATAGTACCCAAGGCCGGGGTTGTAGTTGCCAAGCGTAAAATCAATGTCCGAAATGGACTTTTTAAACGCAAGCTGCACCAGGTCGATGTTGTTTTGCTTTACCTTTGCAAGAAAGTCGTCAAAATTCTGTTTTCCGCCAAGGTCGTGTCCTCTCATTCCAAAGCTCATAATTCATACCTCTCTTTCTTAACCTTTTCCAGTATTTTCAGCCCGATATCCATATCCTCGGGCGTTGTTATCTTGATATTTTCGTAGCTGCCCCGAACCATTTTTGTCCTGTAGCCCAGCCTTTCGGTCAGCATGGCATCGTCCGTGCCGAGAAAACCGTCCTCACGCGCCTTTTGGTGGGCACGCATGATAATATCGTATTTAAAGGCCTGCGGGGTCTGCGCCTGCCACAAAAGCGAGCGGTCGGGCGTGCTTTCGATAAAGCCGTCACCGTCGCATATCTTTATTGTGTCCTTTACGGGCACACCCAGCACACAGCAGCCGAAACGCCGCACGTTTTCCGTTATGTCCGCAATGCACCCTGCACCGATAAACGGCCTGACACCGTCATGTATCAGCACCACATCGCAATCCTTTAACGCACACAGCCCGTTGTATACGGAATACTGCCGCTCGCTGCCGCCCGCCACCACCGCCTTTACCTTTTTGAACGGTGCGGCGATGTCGTTTTTCACATAGTCCGTGTTTTCCGCATTTGTCACTATCACAATGCCGTCTATGTCGGGCGAATTTTCAAAGGCCTCTATCGTATAGGAAAGTATGGTGCGGCCGTTAAGCTCCAGAAACTGCTTGGGGCGGTCGGCACCCATCCTTTTGCCGCTGCCTGCGGCCACTATCATTGCATAATTCATTTTGTGATGCCTCCGTTATGTCTGCCGTGCAGCTTCATTACCGCATCCGCAACGGGATATTCCCTTTCGTCCCCCGCCGCGGTATGCTCCGTCTTGATGCGCTCCGCCGCAGTCTGCTTGCCGTCGTCCTTGTCGGTCAGCTCCGTACCCATGCTTTCGTACAGCATCCATGTTATGTAGCCGCCGGGGGAGGCGATAAATGTCACCTGCGCCCTTTTGCCTGCGGGATAGCGGTAAACGGGATGCTCCTCCTGCGGGGGCTCGCCCCATTTGCGGTATACCTCGCCGACGTGCATACCGACGTGTATCTCGCCTATCCTGAACGAGGGGTCGTGACTGCTGATGCGGTAAAACATACCGTTTTTGATGCGTACCTCGGCTATCTCCTCGCCGTTTTTGTACATTTTGCCCGCCTCGGCATCACCCGCGTAGTTTACATCGTGCTTTATCTCAAAGCCGTCCGACATCTCCGCATTGCCCGGCACACGGATACGCACACCGCCGATGTAAAGCTGCTCGCCCAGCCTGCTGCGCAGGTCGTAGTAAAGCGCACCCGGTGAAAGGCTGTCGTCCGTTACGGCCATGCCCGAAATAATGTTGTCGTATATCGGCGTGTAGTTGCTTACAAACCGCGCTTTGCCGCCCGATGCCACGCTTTCGACATATTCTGTTGTTTTGCCGTCTGTGTCAAAAAAGCTGTAATCGGGCGAAAGACCGTAGGTGTTGTAGCAATAGTTCATCATTACCATATCCAGCACCAGGGCCCCCGTCAGGTACAGTTTGGGAAATGTCTGCATACTCTGACCTCCATAATACATATACAGTATATCACCTTTTGCAAAAAAAAGCTACATTATTTTTTGACGTTCCCCTATTTTTTTGCATGATAGGCTTGGCTGCCCTTGGTAGGGGTTGCGCTGCGAAGCGGGAGCCGGCAAGCGCAGCTTGACTGAGGGTTTTCTCTTTTCCGAGGCTTTTAGAAACCCCTCCACCATCGCAAGCGATGGTCCCCCTCCCCTGACCGCTGCGCTCAAGGGGAGGCAAGACCAAGGTATTCGCAAGCCCCAAAGAAATGTACACGTTGCATTAGGCTTGGCTGCCCTTGGTAGGGGTTGCAAGCAAGGGGAGGCTCGGTCGCTTTGCTCCCTCGGCTAATGCAACATTATTGCTAAGCGTATATGTACCAACCATTTAAGAGTTTTCGCTTTTACATTGCAAACACCTTAATTCTATGATATACTATAAAAAAAGCGGAGGTGTTACCATGATAAACTTTGACAGATTTCCAAACGGGGCGCGAAAGGCCCTTACAATGAGCTATGACGACGGAAAATACTACGACCGCCGTCTGGTGGAGTTATTCAACAAATACGGCATACGCGGCACCTTTCACATAAACGCGGGCTATCTTAACGACAAAAGCAAGGACAGGATAGACGACACCGAGGTCGCGCAGCTTTACGCGGGGCACGAAATATCGGCGCACGGCTACACGCACCGCAGTCTCGGCATTGTCCCCCGCGAATTGCAGGTGGCGGAGGTTTGGCAAGACAGGCTTGCGCTGGAAAAGCTGGCGGGCTATCCCGTCAGAGGAATGTCCTACCCCAACGGCATTTTTACCGACGAGACCGTTTCCGTATTAAAGGCCTGCGGCATAGAGTACTGCCGCGTGGTGGAGACCACGGGGGATTTTAAGCTGCCCGAGGATTTTATGCGCTGGCGCGGCACCTGCTATCACCTTGACAATTTGCTTGACTATGCGCAGAAATTTTTGGATATGCCGCACAAAAACCGTCCGCATCTGATGTATGTCTGGGGACACGCAAAGGATATCGAGGTCGCGGGCGAATGGGACATGATGGAGGAATTTTGCAAAATGACAAGCGGCAGGGAGGATATATGGTACGCCACCAATATCGAGATAGTCGATTACCAAAACGCGATACATCAGCTGCGTTTTTCCGCCGACTGCTCCACGGTGTATAACCCGACTGCGTATAAGCTGTGGTTCTCCCGGGACGGCAAGGCCGTTTCCATTGAGGCGGGCGAAACGCTGAAGTTTTAAGATCCAAGCGGCGCATCATACAATTTTAAGGCAAAAAAAGCCCCGAGGATGACCCCGGGGCAAAATTATTTTTTATTTGTTTTTAAGGTTGAACCAAGCGTTAAGGCCAAGGTACTGTGCAACGTCCTCAAGCTCTTCCTCAATTCTGAGAAGCTGGTTATACTTAGCAACACGGTCTGTTCTTGCGGGAGCACCCGTCTTGATCTGGCCTGCATTTACCGCAACAACGATATCTGCAATGGTTGCATCCTCTGTCTCGCCCGAGCGGTGAGATACAACTGCTGTCATGTTGTTTCTGTTAGCAAGCTGGATAGCGTTGAATGTCTCTGTAAGTGTACCGATCTGGTTTACCTTGATAAGGATAGCGTTTGCTACGCCAAGGTCGATACCCTTCTGAAGACGTGTTGTGTTTGTAACGAAAAGGTCGTCACCAACAAGCTGAACCTTGTCGCCAAGTCTCTCTGTAAGCATCTTCCAGCCGTCCCAGTCCTCTTCTGCAAGACCGTCCTCGATAGAGATGATGGGGTACTTCTCGCAAAGTGCAGCGTAATACTCAACCATTTCTTCGCTTGTTCTTACTATCTCCTCGGCTGCGCCTGTAGCCTTTGTCTCGCCGGGGAAGTGATAGAGACCGTCCTTTTCATTGTAAAGCTCCGATGAAGCGGGGTCCATAGCGATACGGATCTGCTCGCCGGGCTTGTAGCCTGCTGCCTTAACAGCCTCAAGGATGTTTTCGATAACCTCGTCACTTGTTGCAAGGTCGGGAGCAAAGCCGCCCTCGTCACCTACAGCAGTGGAAAGACCCTTGTTCTTTAAAACCTTCTTTAATGCATGATAGATCTCGCAGCACCATCTGAGTGCTTCCTTGAATGTTGTTGCACCAACGGGCATGATCATAAATTCCTGTAAATCAACGGTGTTGTCTGCGTGCTTACCGCCGTTCATAATGTTCATCATGGGAACGGGGAGTGTCTTTGCGTTAAAGCCGCCAAGATACTGGTACAAAGGCATACTTAATGCCTCCGCAGCTGCCTTTGCAACAGCCATGGAAACGCCGAGGATAGCGTTTGCGCCAAGCTTAGCCTTGTTGGGTGTGCCGTCAAGCTCGATCATTGTTGTATCAACAGCAACCTGATCAAGTGCGTTCATACCGATAATTTCCTCTGCGATGATGTTGTTTACATTGTCAACAGCGTTCTGTACGCCGTTGCCGCAGTAACGGTCGCCGCCGTCACGCATCTCAACAGCCTCAAACTGACCTGTGGATGCACCCGAGGGAACAGCTGCACGGCCAAGGAACTGCATACCGTCCTTATCAACAACTACCTCTACCTCTACAGTAGGGTTAGCGCGTGAGTCAAGCACTTCTCTTGCAAGTACGTCAACGATTTCAATATAACCTTTCATTGTGTATCTCCTTTCAAAGATGTAAAAAATAATATTTACAGTGTGAATGTTTATCACACAAGCTACCTTTTGTTTTCGGAAGTTAAAACTTCCTCAAACCTCCACAAAATTAAAATTTTGTGTCGTTGAACGGGTCGCATTGATAAAACAAGCTTTCTCAATGCTCACCGTTCATATTATACAACATTTTACAAAAATAGTCAATGTATAACCGAATTTTTTTTGATTGGCGAAATAAATTATTGTTCCGCCGCATTGTCAAGCGCAAGCCCCGCAAGGACTTTGCGACTCGAAAGGAAAAACATTCTCGCTGCAAAGTGCTTGCGTTTTTGCGCAGTCACGTATTGAAATTAGATTACTTAAATCATTTTTAAAAGCCTGCTTTTTGCCGGGTGCCTGCTTATCTTATAAGCAGCGAATGTCCCGTCATTTCCTTGGGCTGAGGTATGCCCATCATATCAAGAAGTGTGGGTGCTATATCGCACAGCTTGCCATCTTCCTTGATGCCCTTTGCACCCTCGCAGTTGATGATGGAGAACGGCACGGGGTTTGTGGTGTGTGCGGTAAAGGGCTTGCCTGTTTCGTAGTCCACAAGCTGGTCGCTGTTGCCGTGGTCGGCGCAGAGGAACATCTGTCCGCCCGTCTTTAAAAGCGCATCCATCACCCTGCCCACGCAGGTATCTATCGTTTCGACAGCCTTTACAGCCGCCTCAAAAACGCCCGTATGGCCTACCATATCGGGGTTGGCATAGTTTATGATTATAAGGTCCTTGTCGTTTGACTCTATAGCCTCCACCAGCTTATCCGTTACGGGGATAGCGCTCATTTCGGGCTTTAAGTCGTAGGTCGCCACCTCCTTGGGTGAGGGGACAAGTATTCTTTCCTCGCCCTCGAAGGGCTCCTCCACACCGCCGTTAAAGAAGAAGGTAACGTGTGCGTACTTCTCCGTTTCGGCAAGCCTTAACTGCTTTAAGCCAAGGGAAGAAATGTACTCGCCAAGGGTGTTTGACGGTATCTCCTTGGGGAAAGCAATTAATTTATTGGGGATGGTTGCATCATAATCGGTAAAGCAAACATAAGTCGTCTTAATGCGCTTTCTTTCAAAGCCCTTGAACTCGTCGTCGCAGAAGCAGCGTGTTATCTCTCTTGCGCGGTCGGGGCGGAAGTTGAAGAATATTATAGAGTCGTTGTCCTTTATGGTGGTGACGGGCTTGCCGTCCTTCATGATAACGGTGGGCACGACAAACTCGTCATTCACGCCCTCGGCGTAGGACTTTGTCATGCACTCCTCTGCGGAAGCCGCGGTATTGCCCACGCCCTTTGTAAGCGCGTCATAGGCCTTTTCTATTCTGTCCCAGTTGTTGTCGCGGTCCATTGCGTAGTAGCGTCCCGAAATAACGCCTATCTCGCCCACGCCTATCTCCTTCATTTTGGCCTCCAGCTCCGCCAAAAAGCCCTTGCCCGATGTCGGGGGAGTGTCACGGCCGTCAAGGAAGGCATGAACATACACCTTTTTAAGGCCGTTTCGCTTTGCCAGCTCCAAAAGGCCGTAGATATGTGTCAGGTGGCTGTGTACGCCGCCGGGAGACACAAGGCCGTAAAGATGCAGGGACGAGTCGTTCTTCCTGCAATTTTCGACAGCCGCAAGCAGCGCCTTGTTCTCAAAAAAGTCGCCGTCCTCGATAGACTTTGTTATTTTGGTAAGATCCTGATAGATTATGCGGCCGGCACCCATGTTAAGGTGTCCCACCTCGGAGTTGCCCATCTGTCCGTCGGGCAGACCCACGGCCATACCGCTTGCATAGCCCTTTGTTGTGGGATATGTCTTGAAAAGCTTGTCAAGCACGGGCTTTTTTGCCGCCGCAATGGCGTTGCCGTCCGCTCTTTCGTTGATGCCGAAGCCGTCCAGTATCATCAAAACAGTCGTTTTTTTACTCATTGTAGTTTGCTCCTTAATAAGACTTAACTATTGCCTCAAATTCTTCTTTAAGGCTGGCACCGCCCACAAGACCGCCGTCGATATCGGGCATTTTAAACAGCTGCGCCGCATTGCCCGCATTTACGCTGCCGCCGTAGAGAATGCTTATCTCCTGCGCCGCATCGCTGCCGAACAGCTCACCGAGTACGCCGCGAACAGCCGCGCATACCTCCTGCGCCTGCTCCGTTGTAGCGACCTTGCCCGTGCCGATAGCCCAGATAGGCTCGTAAGCTATGACCACCTGCTTTGCCTGCTCGGCGGTAAGCCCCTTCATGCCTTTTTTTATCTGTATGCGTATTTTTTCTATGGTGATGCCGTCCTCACGCTCCGCAAGGCTCTCACCGCAGCACATAATGGGTGTCAGGCCGTATTCCAGTGCCTTTTTTACCTTTTTGTTTACAGTTTCGTCGGTCTCCGCAAAGTATTCGCGTCTTTCGGAATGACCGATAACAACACACTCCACGCCTATCTCTTTAAGCATGGGTGCGGATATCTCGCCCGTGTAAGCGCCCTTGTCCTCAAAGTGAAGATTTTCCGCGCCAAGACGGATATTTGTGCCCTTTATGACCTCCGCAACGGGGATAAGGTCCACATAAGGCACGCAGAACACTACCTCCGCCTTGTCATTTTCCATCTTTGGCTTTAAAAGCTGCGCCAATGCAGCCGCCTCGGCAGGGGTCTTGTTCATTTTCCAATTGCCCGCCACTATTTTCTTTCTCATAGATAACACTACCTTTCGTTCCGATTATTATATTTATATTCTAACCCAAAACGAAAGATTTTTCAATATAAATTTGGAAATTTGGTTATTTTTTTAACAAGTATGTGCCCCTACAAGTAAGTCCCCCGTTTTTTGACGGAGGACTTCGCATTTCGTTTTATTTATCGTCTGCTGCCGCAACGCCGGGAAGCTCCTTACCCTCGAGGAATTCAAGGGATGCGCCGCCGCCTGTGGAGATATGGCTCATCTTATCGCCAAAGCCCATCTGGTTTACAGCCGCAGCGCTGTCGCCGCCGCCGATGATGCTTGTTACATCGGGGTTATCGGCAAGTGCCTTAGCCATTGCCTTTGTACCCTCTGCATAGTCGGGTATCTCAAATACACCCATGGGGCCGTTCCATACAACTGTCTTTGCTTTTGCGATGACCTCTGCATACTTTGCGCGTGTCTTTACGCCGATGTCAAGACCCTCTTCGTCGTCTGCGATGTAGGGCTTTGAGGGGTCGTCATAGGGAACATCCACGATGTGGAAAGGCTTGCCCTGGCCGAACTCGTTGGAAACAACGGTATCAATGGGAAGAAGGAACTGTACGTTCTTCTCCTTAGCCTTTTTAAGCATATCAAGTGCGTAATCCATCTTATCCTCTTCAAGAAGCGACTTACCGATATTCATACCCATAGCCTTGAAGAAGGTGTATGCCATACCGCCGCCGATAAGGATGGTATCGACCTTGTCGATAAGGTTGTTGATAACATTTATCTTGTCGCTTACCTTAGCGCCGCCAAGGATAGCAACAAAGGGTCTTACGGGGTTGTTTACGGCATTGCCCAGGTACTCTATCTCCTTTTGCATAAGGTAGCCCACAGCGGACTCCTTAACAAACTCGGTAACGCCTACCGTTGAGCAATGTGCGCGGTGAGACGAGCCGAAAGCATCGTTTACATAGATGTCTGCAAGCGAAGCAAGGTCCTTGCTGAAAGACTCGATATTCTTTGTCTCCTCCTTGCGGAAGCGTGTGTTCTGTAAAAGCACAACATCGCCGTCCTGCATAGCGGCAACAGCCTTTCTTGCGTTTTCGCCGACTACCTCGTCATCAGCCGCAAATACGACCTCCTTGCCGAGCTTTTCGGAAAGGCGCTTTGCAACGGGTGCAAGCGAAAATTCGGGGCTGGGCTCCTTGGGCTTGCCAAGATGTGAGCAAAGGATGACCCTTGCGCCCTCCTTGATAAGCTTTTCGATAGTGGGAAGAGCCGCAACTATTCTGTTTTCGTCTGTGATAACGCCGTCCTGTAAGGGTACGTTAAAGTCCACTCTTACAAGCACGTTTTTGCCTTTTACCTGTAAATCGTCTACAGTTTTTTTGTTAAGCATATTGATTTCTCCTTTTAAAAATTTGCAAATATCATTGACCCGAAGATCAGGATAAACAACCGGAAATATTTTGTGACTCCAAAATATTGTTACTATTATAACACAATGCCCCGACTTTTGCCTTATCATATTTTAACGATTTTTTTTGCAATTTTTGTTTGCCTTTTATGCAAAAATCCCTTGCCGATGTTTTTTTACTGCAAATATCACAAAAACAGACCGATAATAATGCCTTTATTGGATGTTTTGACAAAAAGGGCAAAAAGTGGTATACTATAAAAAACAAACGCAAGGAGGCCGACTATGCCCGATAAAAAAAGAAAACATATAAAAACAATATTCCTGCTGGCGCTGGCCGCAATGCTGACGGGCTGCTCCGACGGCGGCACGGGCGGCACGGTGCACCCCGCGGCACCCGAAGCGCAGGCCGAGAACACCGTCCGCGTAAAAAACGCTTCCTTTAATATAGAGGACAGATTTTACGCCGTGGCGCGGGAGGACATCCCCGACCTTTCGTCGGCGCTGACCGCACTTGAAAAAACGAATGTGCCCCGTCCCGATGGCGGCAGCGCGTGGAGACTTTCCCTTGACAGCGGGCAAAGCTACACCTGCATAAGCACGCCAAACGGCAATTTTATAACGGACACCGACGGCAATGTTTACAACGGCAGCGAGGCGCTGGACAAGCTTGCACAAAAGTCCTGCGTCATAAAGTCCGCCGCCATTGTCGATAACATCTCCGAAAGCCCGTATAAGCGTGCCGATACATCTGTCGTGTCCGCATCGCTGCTCGGGAAGTACCCCACATTTTACGATTTTGCACGGCGCAGCGATCTGGACGAGGCCACGGAAGCGGGCTTTGTCCCCTACGGAGATGTCACGGTGTCCAAAAATCTGACCATGCGCAAAAACGGCGAGGAGATCCATGTGGACGTGTACGCCTTTGACACGGATGCCGAGGATGCCGAGACCGTTACCGCCGACCTTGACAAGCGCTCCTACAGCGACAAAGAGGGCGGCATATACTCCACGGGCGTGTACTTCACCGACAACGGCACCGCCACGCTTTCCATACAGACCCCGCGGGATTTTAAGCTGACCTTTGACGATTACAACGGCGACGGCAACCCCGACTACTGCATGAAATATATGTCCGATGCCAACGGCACCCACTATGTCCTTAACAATATCTCGGACGACGGCCGTGTACTTAATTTATCGGGCAGGGCATACGAGGGCGGCATATATGTTGCGGGCTGCTTTGACGTTTCGCCCAGACTGCAAAAATACACAAACACGCCCTTTATCGGCTGGAAGCTTGAAAACAACACCTACATCCCCGTGGATGAGGCGGGCAATACGGTGGAGCTGCCGCCGCTTAATATGTATTCCGAGCGTTTTTATATGCCCGACGGCCTGTCCTTTTATCTTAAGAACGAAAACACCGTGCATTGCTTTTTGTGGAACAACACCCCGACGGAGGTGACCACCGATGCCGCATACGGGATAACCAAGTACGACCCCGCGGCGCACCGCTGGGAGACCGTGGGCGGCGGCACGACCGACCCCGTTGTGATACAGCCGCGCTGCTGCGCCGATATAGCCTACGATATATCCTGTGTCACGGACGATACCGCCACCAATTACCGTATAGTGCAAAACTGCGGCGATCTGACCGCCTTCGGCGATTTTATGACCCTGCGGTAAAGTCAGGCAAAAAAATTTTCAAAACAAAAAATCCCCATATTGACAATATTTAAACAAAGTAGTATAATAGTAATAATTTGATGTAATAAACAAATCTATATAATAAGAAAGAGGTTTTTTTAATGAGCAGAGTTTACAATTTTTCGGCAGGTCCGTCAATGCTTCCCTTGCCCGTGCTTGAACAGGCACAGCGCGAAATGCTTGACTACAACGGCTCCGGTATGTCCGTTATGGAGATGAGCCATCGTTCAAAGGTATACGACGAGATAATCAAGACCGCAGAGGCTGATATCCGCGACCTTATGAACATCCCCGCAAACTACAAGGTAATGTTTTTGCAGGGCGGCGGCCATACACAGTTTGCTATGGTGCCCCTCAACCTCAGAAGAAACGGCAAGGCCGACTATGTTAAGACAGGCCAGTGGGCTAAAAAGGCTGCCGCAGAGGCAAGCAAGTACCTTGATGTAAATGTTGTTGCATCCAGCGAGGACAAGACATACAGCTACATCCCCGACCTTGACCCCGCAAAGTTCACAAAGGATGCGGACTACTTCTACATCTGCTACAATAACACGATTTACGGCACACGCTACACCAAGCTCCCCGAGGTTGGCAATGTGCCCCTTGTTGCCGATATTTCATCCAACATTATGTCCGAGGTAATGGACGTAAGCAAGTTTGGTCTGCTTTTTGCGGGCGCACAGAAAAACGTAGGCCCCGCAGGTGTTACCATCGCCATCGTGCGCGAGGATCTTCTCGGCAATGCAATGGACATCACACCCACCATGCTCGACTACAAGATACACGCAGACGGCGAGTCACTCTACAACACACCTCCCTGCTATGCCATCTATGTTGCGGGCCTTGTGTTCAAGTGGCTTAAAAACGAGATCGGCGGCGTAGCTGCAATGCAGAAGATAAACGAGGAAAAGGCAGCTATCCTTTACAACTACCTTGACGAGAGCAAGATGTTCCGCGGCACCGTTGTTGCAAAGGACCGCTCACTTATGAACGTACCCTTCGTAACGGATGACGACGACCTTAACGCCAAGTTTATAAAGGAAGCAACCGCAGCAGGCTTTGTAAACCTTAAGGGTCACAGAACGGTCGGCGGTATGCGTGCAAGCATCTACAACGCTATGCCTATGGAGGGCGTAAAGGCGCTTGTTGAATTTATGAAGAAGTTTGAAACCGATAATAAATAATCCTTATTGGAGGCATATATAATGTATAATATTTTAACACTCAACAAAATCTCGGATGTCGGCCTTGCGCAGCTCACATCGGATTACAAGGTGTCGGACGACTGCAAAAACCCCGACGGCATACTTTTAAGAAGCTTTAAAATGCACGACATGGAGCTTCCCGAAAGCTTAAAGGCCGTTGCACGCTGCGGCGCGGGCGTAAACAATATCCCGCTTGACAAGTGTGCGGAAAAGGGTATCGTTGTGTTCAACACCCCAGGCGCAAACGCAAACGCAGTTAAGGAGCTTGTTTTAACGGGTCTTCTTATCTCTTCCAGAAAGATAGTTGACGGCTGCAACTGGGCACAGAGCTTAAAGGGCACAGAGGGCGTTGCCGCTGCTGTTGAAAAGGGCAAGTCACAGTTTGTCGGCCCCGAGATCTACGGCAAGACACTTGGTATAATCGGCCTTGGCGCTATCGGCGTACTGGTTGCAAACGCAGCTGTTGCACTTGGCATGAAGGTTTACGGCTTCGACCCCTACCTCAGCGTAAATGCAGCATGGAACCTTGACAGACACGTTGTTAAGGCAGCAAGCATGGACGAGATCTTCGCAGTAAGCGACTATATCACAGTCCATGTACCTTTAACACCCGATACAAAGGAAACATTCAACGCAGCCAACCTTGCAAAGTGCAAGGACGGCGTAAGAATACTCAACTTCTCACGCGGCGAGCTTGCAAACAACAAGGACATGATCGCAGCTATCCAAAGCGGAAAGGTAGCACGCTATGTTGTGGATTTCCCCGGCGAGGAAACAGTGGGCGTTGACGGCATCATAACTCTTCCCCACCTTGGCGCTTCCACACCCGAGGCAGAGGACAACTGCGCCGCAATGGCAGCTAACGAGCTGATGGATTACCTTGAAAACGGTAATATCACCAACAGCGTAAACTACCCCAACTGCTCTTCACCGCGCCTTGAGGGTAAGTCGAGAATTTGTATCCTGCATAAGGATCTCCCCGCTATCATCGGTGCCGCAACAAGCGCACTCGGCGCAAAGGGTCTTAATATCTCGCATATGACCAATAACGCAAAGGGCGACTACGCTTATACTATCCTCGATACCGCTCCCGTTGACGACGAGACTATCGAAAAGATCAAGAAGATCGAAAACGTAATAAGCGTGAGAGTGCTTAAGTGATAAATAATGTAATGAATAAGGCCGGGACTTGATCGTCCCGGTTTTTTTGTCGGAAACCTACAAAAACATACAAAAAACCTACAAAAACATACAAAAAACATATAAAAACTTTATTTTTCGTTGAAAATCGTTGAAAATCGTTGAAAAACAGATTGAAAACATACACGAACTGTGGTATAATGGTAGTGTGAAAGGTTGGGAATAAGCGGGGCTGTCGCACAGCTCCAGCCTCTGGCGAAAAACAGGTTTTTCGCCAAATTGGGCGGGATTGCTGTGTGCCTCACTACGTTGCGACACTTGCAATACCCGCAAGGTATGCAGACTAAGCGGCTGCGAACTAAAGTTCGCGCCGTCCCCACGGGATTTGTGCGGCTTTAGCCGCGCAAACATGCTCCTCGGGCAAAGCGCGGTTTCGCCCTGCGGAACTAAGTCTGCGACGCTTGAACTACCTGTTCTCACCGATCATAAAAATAAAATTTTTATATCCATTTTAAAAAACGGAGCTGAAACATTGAAGATGCCAAAATCTTTGATGCAACAGGTCCTTTTTTTATACCCAAATGCAAAGTAAAAATTTTCAAAAGGCGAAAGGAGGTCATAAATGGAAGGTTGGATAAAACTGCACAGAAAAATCGCGGCGTGGGAGTGGTACAAGGACCCGAACGTATCGCGGCTATTTATACATCTGCTGCTTTTTGCGGTATACAGGCCGTGCAGGTGGGCGGGCACGCAGCTTATGCCGGGGCAGTATGTAACAACGATGGCTCGGCTGTCGGAGGAAACGGGGATGTCGC
>JAFYGI010000044.1 GCA_017543265.1 Bacillota bacterium
AAAAAAATGTTGACTTTTTATTTTAATTGTGCTATAATAAAATAGTTGTTGAACAAAATATATAGGGGTGTGGTCAAATGGTATGACAGAGGTCTCCAAAACCTTTAGCGAGGGTTCGATTCCTTCCACCCCTGTTCCAAGCGGAAGCAAAAGCTTCCGCTTTTTTTGCGCACAAAAATAAAAGGGTGCGGATAGTCTATGGCGAAAAACCTGTTTTTCGCCGGAGACTGACCGCCCTTTTTTTTATTCAACCGTATATCTGAAACCGTTTGAATCGGCCTTTATATGCAGCATTGAATTACCCGAAAGGCTGACATACCTTATGCCGTCCTTTACGGTGGTGCCGCTGCCTGCCGTACTTACCACGATAACATTTTTATCATGCTCCAGCACAGCCTGCTTTAATATATCCATTATTGCGGCACGTTCCTTGGCGCTTTTAATGCCCGTGCTGCTCAAAAGATCCCTGTTAAGGCAAACGACCACCGTTTTTTTGCTTATTTCGTTAAGGTACGACCTTAAATAGCGCAGCTGTTCGCTGCCGTTTGATGTAAGGGTACCGTCCGCACTTGCAAGGGTAACAACGGAGATATTGCCCATTTCCTTTGTGTCGTAGGTATTGCTCCACGAGACATCCGCGCCCAGACCGCTCTTTGCAGCCACAACGACCTCGTTGCCGTTTATGCTTTCAAGACCGCCGCACAGCGGGTCCGAAAAGCCCTTTGTCACCGCAGATACGCTGCCGCCTATGACTGCGCCGATATTGTCCACATAGACCGTGCCGTTTATCTCGTCGGTGGTGTTAAGCACCTCCACACAAAGTTTTTCTATCTGTATCGGGAAAACCGCATCCGCAGGCACAGCCGCCGTGCCCCTTTTCCAGTCCGCGCCCGAAAGTGCATTATCCATTACCAGACCGAAGCTTTTGTCGTTTGCATCGGTTATTATGGCCTTTAAAATACAGCCGCTGCCGCCGCCCTTGTACCAGCAGGTAACATCGCGCGTGCCCGCGGGCAGGGGTACGGGCTGTTTAAGCTCCGCAAACACCGATTGTGTCGTTGTTTTTCCGCCCGAAAAGGCGTAACCTATCTGTACCGCGCGGTTTCCGTCTATTGCAATGCCGTTTGTCTGAGCCGCCGTGCCCGACACGCCCTCGCCCGATACCGAGGCATAGAGCGACCTTTTGGCCTCAAAGCTCATCACGCTTGCGTACTGCGTGCCGACGGTTATTTTAAGGCTTGCCTCGGCATCGCCGCATTTTGCGGTGACTACCGCATCGCCCGCAGCCTTGCCGTAAAGCCTGCCGTTTTTCACATAGGCGATATTTTCATCATCCACAGACCAGCTGACATTTCCGCTGCCCGCGGGTATGGCAAAACCGTCGCGGTTGATGACATTTGCCGTAAGCTCCGTGCTTTCGCCTATGTCAAGACTGCCGCTGCCGACATTTACCGCCAGACTTGCCGCACCGCCAAGCACCCTGACCTTTAACGTACCCTGAGCCGTGCCCGCATCCGCGGTTATTATGCAGCTGCCCTCCTTTTCGGGGGTAAAGACATTGCCGCTCCATGTACCGCCGACATTTGCCGAATAGTTGATGTTCTGCGTGATGGGTGTGGGGTTAAGGTTGTTGTCCAGACCCTTTGCATATACCGCCGAGCCAAAGCCCGCAAACATAATGGCATCCGCATTGCCAAGCGACAGCGAAAGCGACGAAAGCCCCGTGCTCTCGCCCACGCCCGCAACGCCAAACGCATTGGCAACACGTCTTTGCGAGCCCTCGCTGGGATCGTTGGCAACATAACGTGCGCTGCCCTCCTCGTTTTCAACCACCATGGTAGTAGAGCCGCCGCCGTCAAAATGTATAGCATCATAGCAGCCCAGATCGGACATTATCTCCGCCGCCTCATAGTGCGTAGCGCCTATGCTTTCGCCGCGGCCGTCCACACATACGACATACACCTTTGTTTTATCCTTGTTTACGCCTATCATCGTTCTGGGCTGTCTGCCCGAGATTATAAGGCCGTTTTCAACGGTCTCGCCGTTTCGCAGTATCTCACCGCCGCCCGAAACGCCAAGCGCCACGGACGACATTTCCTTTTCGGGGCGAAAAACAAAGGTCTCGTTTTCGCTGAAGCCGACACGCTGACCGACCGAGAACTTACCCAGATTGGCCGCCGCCGTTGCCTTGTTCATAACGATAACATAGCCGCCCGTGCTAAGCTCGGGCACCTCCACGGTCTCGCCCGCGCCGCTTATATCCACTATCGTACCCTCGTTTACGACTATTTTCACCAGGTCGCTGCGGTGGCTGTCCAGTCCCGCCGTACTGCCTATGGTGTTCCTGTCAAAGTAAACGGGCTTTGAAAAGTCCGTATATTTGTTTTTTGCGCCCATTTCAAGCCCGACATCGCCCGCGCCGTAAAGACCCATGCTGGATTTTACATAGTCGATAAAGGGTGTACCGTCCGTACCCACAAAAAAGCCCGCATAGCGGTTTGCGGAGCCGTTATAGTAGTTCTGCGCCGCCTCCATTTTGCCGTTTCTGACCACCTGACCCATGCTGCTCATCGGCAGACCCGAGCCGAAAAAGTCCGCATTGACCGCCGCCTTGACCTTGTAGGTATCGGCAAAATCGCTGACCGTGTGCTTGCCGCCAAGCTCCGATGCCGACTCCAGCACCTTCATACCGACATTTTCGTCATGCGCGTCTATCTCCACAACGTAAATATCCATCCAGCCCGCCTTGTAGAGCCTCGATATCTCCTTGTAGACAACGCCCTTTGTCAGCGTGCGTGTTTCCGACTTTTCATACAGCATATCGCTTGCCGCCGCGCCCACACTGACGGGCGAGAGCGACATAAGCAACGCCATAGCGGCACTTATGGCCGCCTTGAATTTATTTTTCATTTTTATCTCTCCGATTTTTATATTTTGAATATTAATTCTATTTTACTATACCACTAAACAGTACAGATTTCAATAAAAACGGCATTTTGTAAGGAAAACGTAAAAAATGCCCCCGCAAATGCGAGGGCATGATCTTTTATCGTCTGAATTTACCCCTTTTAAGAAAATCGGGGATGTCGATGCTGCCGTTATCCAGCTCCGACGCTTTGGAATGTATCTCCTCATAGTGTGAGCGCTGTGCCGACTGAGCGGGCTGAGCGGGCTGCTCCGCCTTCTTCTCCTCGGGTGCCTCAAGCTGATGTGTGGGCTGCTGCTCCGCAGCAGACTCTGCTGCGCTCTCCTCTATCTGCTCCATATGCTCTATGGTCTTTGTAAAGCTGGGGCGTGTACGTGCGATAGGTGTGCCTATAACGCTGCCCTTGTCGATAAGACCCGTTGCAACGATGGTAACGACAACGTCGTCGCCAAGCTCCTCGTTTACGGATGTACCGAAGATATTCTCAACATCGGGGTCAAGAGACGAGGACACCATTTCCGCAGCCTCCGCAGCCTCGAGAATGGGCAGGTTGGAGTTTGACGAGAAATTGATAAGCACGCTCTTTGCGCCCACAATGCTCGTTTCCAGAAGCGGAGAATTGATAGCCGCCTGCACAGCTGCCTCCGCGCTGTTTGCGCGGCCTACGCCAAAGTGTGCAAGACCCTTGTTGCGCATTACGGTACAAACATCGGCAAAGTCCACATTTATCATGCCGGGCTTTGTGATAAGGTCGGAAATGCCCGTAACACCCTGGTATAAAACGCTGTCCGCCATTTCAAAGGCCTGTATCATGGTAGTTGTCTTGTCTGCTATTTCAAGAAGCTTCTGGTTGGGGATAACGATAAGCGTATCCACATTTTCCTTCAGCTTTTCAATGCCCTCAAGTGCGTTGTTCATGCGCTTTTTGCCCTCAAAGCCAAAGGGCTTTGTAACAACGGCAACGGTAAGTATGCCCATGTCGTGAGCAAGCTTTGCGATAGAGGGCGCTGCGCCCGTACCCGTGCCGCCGCCCATACCTGCGGTGATAAATACCATATCCACACCGTCAAGCACATTTTTTATCTCCTCGCGCGACTCCTCTGCGGCCTTATCGCCGATCTCGGGACGGCCGCCCGCACCAAGGCCCTTTGTAAGCTGTGTGCCTATGGTTATTTTCTTATGTGCATTGGAGCTGTTAAGCGCCATGCTGTCCGTATTAACAGCCACAAAATCAATGCCCTCGGGACTGTTGGCTATCATGCGGTTTACGGCATTTCCACCGCCGCCGCCGACACCCAGCACGATAATTTTGGCATGATTGTCATATAAGCCGTTGTTTTCGTCAATTAACTCGATCACTTTAATTTCCTCCTGCGTATTATTTCTGAACTATATCCAAAACGGGCGCTTTTACGGCATACCCGCGCAAAAATACTCTACACTCATCCTATTATACAACAAAACGCAAAACTTTTCAATATATTTCGTTGTGAATTTAAAAAAAGTTCATTTTTGCTAATTTGTATAGGTAAAAGTCGGGTCTTCAAGCGTAAGGTCAAGTGTGCCCGGTATGGTCGTATCAAGGGTCTTAAGTATCTCTATAAGCGTAAGTATACGCTCCGTCGAGCCGTCGTTCTCGCCGTAGATGACCTGCACGCTGCCGCAGTAAAAACGTATGTTGCGCGGGTCGCTTATATCTACCTTAAGGACGTTATTTATAAGCTGATATTTGTTGAACAGCTCCGACAGCTCTATCATAGAGTCGAACGCATCCGGATTATCCGTTTCAAGCACCTCGCCCACGGTAAAGGTATCAAACTTCAGTCCCGTTATAATGGGCGCGGGGTAGGTTATCTCCTTTTTGACATCTATCACAAGGCCGTTGTCGCTGAGACAAAGGTAACTGCCCGTATACTCCACATAGCCCCTTATCCTGCGCTCCGTCACCTTTATCTCCACGGTGCGCGGCAGGTGTTTTTTTATCTGTACCTCTTGTATATAATTGTTTTTTTCAAGTGCTTTTTTCGTCTTGCGGCTGTTATAGGCAAAAATATTGCTGCTGTTTTGCCGCGCCACGGCGATTATCTCGTCCTCGCTTACAAGGTCGTTGCCCGTGACCGTTATGTCCGTTACGCGAAAAACGGGCAAAAACAAAAGCAAAAGTATGGTCAGCACGACGCACATACCCAGCAAAGCCGCCAATGTACCCGATCTTTTCATTGCCGTTTCCTTTCTTGTCTGCATAGAAGCCCTATGATAATATAATAAAACGCAGACCCCCGCCTTGTCAAGTACAATACTTTATTTTTACACCAATAAGCGACATCTTTTTACAAATATCCTCATAGCCGCGCAGGATATAGCCGCCGTTTTTTATTACGCTGCAGCCGTCTGCGGCCAGCGCCGCCAATATGAGCGCGGCACCGCAGCGCAGATCGGCTGCCTCTGTCACAGCGGGCGAAAGGCGGGACTCTGTGCCGTGTACAAGAAATTCACGGCGGCTTAAAAGCTCTATTTTCGCACCCATTTTGTTAAGCTGCGGGACATGGCCGCACCGCGTTTCAAAAATATTTTCCTTTATAAGACAGTCGCCGCATTTTACCGCCGCAAGTGCCGTAAGCTGCGGCTGCATATCGGTAGGAAACAGCGGATAAGGCGCGGTGGCGATATATTCGGGATTATACAGGCGCTCGGGGGCCTCGATATAAATGCTGTCCCCGTTTTCGCGCACGGCACAGCCCATCTGCATCAAAACCTCGGCAAAGGCCGAAATATGCTCGTAAACGGCATTTTTTAAAAACAGCTCGCCGCCCGTTATCGCCGCAGCCGCCATATACGTCCCCGCCTCTATCCTGTCGGGCATGATGCGATGCCTTACATCGCCCAGAAGCGAATTTCTGCCCCTTATCACAAGTATCTCTCCCCTGCGTATATCCGCCCCCGCCTTGTTTAAAAAAGCACAAAGGTCGTCTATTTCGGGCTCTTTTGCCGCATTGTGTATCTCACTTTCCCCCTCGGCGCAGACAGCCGCCATTATTGCCGTTTCGGTCGCACCCACGCTGGGAAAAGGAAGTCTTGTTTTTATGCCGTGCAGGTTATCCGCCCTTGCGGTTATGCTGTCGCCGCAGATGCTTATTTTTGCACCCATTTCGCGCAGCAGGTCAAGGTGCATATCCACGGGCCTTGCGCCCAGACGGCAGCCGCCCGGCATAAAAAGCGTGACACAGCCGAAGCGGCGCAGCAGGGGCGCGATAAACAGCACGGACGAGCGCATTTTGCCGCACATCTCCTGCGGTATGCACGCACAGCCGATGTCCGTTTTTTCGATATTGACCCCGCCGCCGCACCTGTCGAAGCAAAAGCCCGCCGTGTCCAATATCTCCGCGGCCGTCGCGGTATCGGACAGACGCGGACAGTTTTCAAGGCACACCCTTTTGCACAGCACCGCCGCCGCAATTATCGGCAGAGCCGCATTTTTTGCACCGCTTATACAGACCTCGCCGCTGACGGGCAAACCGCCGCCCCAAACCTTGAAATATCCCATTTTCTCACCCCCGTTGCTATACGTTCAATGTATGGGAGCGGGCTTTTTTTGTTACTGTGCCGTATCATTTTGCAAAAAAGGGGATATTATAAGGTCAAAAGGCAAGGGAGGGACGAAAATGCGAAGGGTGATCCTGACCACGGCGGGCACGCTGCTTATGGCGCTGTCGCTGAACATTTTTCTTGACCCCGCGGGGCTTGTAACGGGCGGCGCGGCGGGCACGGGCGTTATTGTGGAATACATCAGTGCGCGTTCTCTCCCGTTTGTGATACCGCTGTGGGCGACAAACCTTATGGTCAATATACCGCTTATAATCTGGGCATACAAAACGATGGGGCAAAGCTTTACCGTGCGCACGCTGACTGCCACGCTGCTTTTAAGTGTATTTTTGCGTGCCACGGCCTTTTTGCCGCCGCCCGATGCAAGCGACCTGACAAACGCCGTGTTCGGCGGGGCAATAATGGGCACAGGCGTTGGGCTTGTACTTGCGGGCGGGGCGACCACGGGCGGCAGCGACCTGCTTGCATCGCTGATACACGCCTACAAACAGCGCCTCAGCATTTCCACGCTGATATTTTTTACCGACGTGTTTGTGCTTACCTGCGGCGTATTTGTTTTCGGGGCAATAAAAACGCTGTACAGTGTGCTTTCGGTGTATATTTCAGCCGCTGCGGTAAGGCTGGTGGCGGAGAGATCGCGCCTTGCAAAGCGGCCGTAAGGCGGCAAAAGCCTGTGCAAAATTCACGAAACCACTATATATTGCGTTTTATAACCCTGCTGCTATCCAATATATAGCAAAAACACGGGCTTTTATTTGTAATCTTACCAAAAAACAGGGGTTGCGGCCCTTTAATGTTGTTAAAACTGCCCTTTTTTTCAGATTATTGTGCTTTTAGTATGGTTTGAAGCATTTTACACCCCATATTTTATATAATTATTTCTCATTTTGTTCAAAAATAATACCCCTTCAAATTCCTTTAAACAAATTGCACAAATTAAAAAACCTTAATTTGTACAATAAAGATATAGAGAGTTTTTCTAAAATAAGGTATTATAATAATAAGATAAACAGCGTAATGGGACACTTTGTGTTTACTTCCGGCTGTGAAATTAAGGAGGAATAATTAATGGCAGAATTAAAATTAAAAAACATTGTCAAGAAATATCCCAACGGTTTTGTTGCAGTTAAGGATTTTTCCCTTGATATCGAAGATAAGGAGTTCATTATCTTCGTTGGACCTTCAGGCTGCGGTAAGTCAACTACACTTCGTATGATCGCAGGTCTTGAGGACATCTCGGCAGGCGAGCTTTACATCGGCGACAAGATGTGCAACAACGTATCACCTAAGGACAGAGATATCGCGATGGTTTTCCAGAACTACGCTCTTTATCCTCATATGACTGTATACGATAACATGGCATTCGGTCTTAAGCTTCGTAAGGTTTCCAGAGAGGAAATAAACAAAAAAGTGCATGAGGCAGCAAAGATACTTGATATAGAGCACCTGCTTGACAGAAAGCCCAAGGCTTTGTCAGGTGGTCAGCGTCAGCGTGTTGCGATGGGTCGTGCTATCGTGCGTGAGCCTAAGGTTTTCCTTATGGACGAGCCTCTTTCAAACCTTGATGCAAAGCTGCGTGTACAGATGAGATCCGAGATCTCCAAGCTTCACCACAAATTACAGACAACATTCATCTACGTTACACATGACCAGACCGAGGCTATGACGCTCGGTACCCGTATCGTAGTTCTTAAGGATGGTATCATCCAGCAGGTAGATACACCCCAGAACCTTTACAACAAGCCGTCAAACCTTTTCGTTGCAGGTTTCATCGGTTCACCCCAGATGAACTTCATCGACGCTAAGGTTGTACAGGTTGGCCCCGACGTAATGGTAGCATTCGGTGAATACCGCGTTAAGCTTCCCGAGGCAAAGACAAAGGCACTTATCGAGGGCGGCTATGTTGACAAGGACATCATCCTTGGTATCAGACCCGAGGACGTACATGACGAGGATATCTTCATCAGCGCCTCACCCGAAAGTGTTGTTGAGGCTCATGTAGAAGTAACCGAGCTTCTCGGTGCAGAGACAAACCTGTTCCTTATCATCGCAGGCCAGTCCATCACAGCAAGGGTTGATTCCAGAAGCCAGGCTAAAATTGGTGACATCATCAATGTTGCGTTCGACGTTAACAGAATGCACCTTTTCGACAAGCAGACAGAAGAGACTATCTGCAACTGATAATATTAACAGCAAGACCCGCTGCAAATGCAGCGGGTCTTTTTTTGTCCTGTTACGGCCTAAAATGCAAAAAAATATCCCCCGGCGAACCGGGGGATATTGTGGTTTATCGCATATTCAGATTACTCTGTTACTGAATCGATGATGTCGCCGAAAAGCTCGTCATATTCTTTTAACTCTATAACAGCCTTTGCAACGTCCTCGTCGCTCATGTCCTTGGAAAGTGTCTTAACGAACTGGTCAAACTCTTCGCTTCTGGACTCGAAGTTTTCCTTAACTTCGTCGGAAACCTTGTCAAGAAGTTCCTTCTTGATCTCGTCTCTTACGTCAGCAAGCTCGTCTGCCTGTGCAAGAACTTCCTCAGCTGTAGCTGCCTCAAGGGAAGCATCCTCTGCAAGGTCCTCAACAACCTCGCTTGCAGATGTACCTCTTTCAGCTGCCATAGCAACAACCTTGTCATAAACCTGTGCAAGAAGAACAGCAAGTGATGCTCTGTTCATGTAAACCTGAGGCTCGAAGTTAGCGCCTGTACCGGAAACCATACCCTCTTCTACAAGGTATGCGGTGTAAGGCTTAGCCCACCAGGAGATAGACTCAGCATCAGCAAATCTGTCAAGGCATGACTGATCGGCTGTTGTAACGGTCTCGCCTAAGAACTCGAATGTCTTAGCAACAAGTACCATCATTTCTTCTCTTGTGCAGTAGTTTTCAGGCTTGAATGTATCATCGCCGTAACCGCTTGCAATACCGATCTCGTAAGCAACGCCTACAGGATCATAGTAGTACTTGTTAGCAGCAACGTCGCTGAAGTTCACCTTAGCAGTACCCTTGATACCAAGAGTATTGTTGATCATGATAACGAAGTCACAACGCTTGCAAGGATCGGCAGGACCGAAGTTGCCGTCGCCGTAACCGTTTACGATACCAAGCTCAGCAAGCTTCTTGATAGAACCATAAGCCCAGTGAGACTTAGGTACGTCAAGGAAGTCGTCTACATCCTTGGTTGCTGTAGGAGGTGTGATAACAACGTCCTGACCGTTCTTGCCGGGTACTACGAAGGAACCTTCGTCTGTACCAGCCGAACTTCTGGATCTTGTTGTTGTCTCTGTTTCATCCTCAGCTACTGTAGTTGTTGTTGAAAGCTTAGCTGCGTGACCGCCGCCACCGCCACCGCCGGATGACGAACCGCCGCCCTGCTTGGAAGTTGTGGTCTCGCTTGCTGTTGTAGCCTCTGTTGTGGACTCTGTAGCAGCCTTAGTTGTGCTCTCTGTTGTGCCCGAAGAGGACTTTGTTGTAGACTCTGTAGCTGCTGTAGTACCCTCGGTTGTACCTTCGGTTGTACCTTCGGTTGTACCCTCGGTTGTAGCTTCGGTTGTAGTCTCGGAAGTTGTTTCTGTTGTGGTCTCTGTTGTGGACTCCTGTGTACCGCTGATATAAACGGTGTTGATGTCCTTTGTATCGATAGGTGTATTTACGGAACCAAGCTCATCTCTGAAGCCGTTCTGTACAAAATCGATGTCAAGGTCTGTAGCGAAGCCCTTGCCGTCAACGAATGTGCCGGCCTTGCCGCTGTCGATAACCTTGAATGTCATAGTAAAGAGAAGACCGCTCTTCTTTACTAAGTAGTTGGTATCTTCGTTCTTGCTGAATGCTGCGAACTTAACCTTACCAACCTGTGCTGCTGTCTTGCCAACCTGGTCTGCTGTGTAATCGCTGTTTTCAGCCTTTACAACGTAGGAGATCTGGTTGTTGAAAAGCATTTCATCGAAACCGATGTCATCGCTTACCGCATCACCGAGAGTTACGCCTGTAGCCTCGAGAACTGCGGGGTTGTAGTTTACAAAGAATGTAAAGTTGTTGAAGCCCTCTGCTCTGTTTTCAAGATAGAAGGGAACCTCGATAGTATCAGCCGCATCGTAGATCTTGTCTTCCTTAACTGCGGAAGCCTGACCGATGTAGATGTTGATGTCACCCTCTGCGGGATCCTTTGTTGTACCTTCTGTAGTGGTCTCTGTTGTGGCCTCTGTCGTGGTCTCTGTTGTAGCCTCGGTAGTAGTCTCATCAGATTCCTCTGCATCAAAGTAGATAGCATAAATGGGTACGTTTGTGCCCTTACCTACAAGGAGGAACTTGTCGCCCTTCTTAACCTTTGCGGTAAGTGTCTCAAATGTAGGTGCTGCAGCATCTGTGTTATCAACCTTTGCTGTATCACCTAAAGATGTGTAACCATCTGCTATGCTGCCTGTAACAATAGCAGCAACCTTACCGTCGTTTACCTTACAGTCAACTGTAATAGTACCGTCGGAAAGTGCCTCAAATTCGATTGCTTCACGGAATGTGCCCGCTTCGCCGCCGTCAAGAGAGGTCTTGTCTGTGTTTGTACCGCCTGTCTGATAATGCCAGGGATATGTCTTACCTGCGAATTCCTCGATAACGGGTGCATCGGTAACACACTTGAAGCCCTTAGCCTGTGATGCGGCAACGACACCTGTAATAGCCGGGTCGTCGATAACCTTATCACCCGATGCATATACAAAGCCGTCTTCGTTTTCCTTAAGAAGGTTGGGAGTACCAACAACGGGCTCGCTTGTAGTATCTTCCGTTGAAGCCTCTGTTGAAGTCTCAACCGTTGTAGCCTCTGTTGAAGTTTCAACTGTTGTAGCCTCTGTCGAAGTCTCAACCGTTGTAGCTTCCGTAGTTGTTTCTGTAGTTGCTTCTGTAGTCGTGGTATCATCCTCTGCTGCAGGTGCGATATCAACTTCAAGGATATTTACACCAACGTTGCTGTGAGGTACGAACAGGTAGTAGGTACCTGCTGTCTTTGCACTAAGTGTGGGAACTGTCCACTCGCTGGAATCAGCAGCGGGTCTGGTCATCTTGCCAATGTCAACAACCTCGTAGATGGGGTTGTTTTCGTCGGTAAAGTCCTCATGAAGGAGGCAGATCTGTGCCTCTGTAGCGCCCTTAGTGCTGAGAACGCCGTATAAAGTAATATCGGAAGGGCTGTCAAGCTCAAACTTAAGACCCTTTTCAACATCCTGACCGGGAACATAGCCCACATATACGTCAGGCTTGTCGTTTGTTGTGGTTGTGGACTTCTCGTCGGCTGCAAGTTCTGCTGTCATGAACGAGTTGCCCTTCATGCCTTGAAGAGCGTTGTTGCCGTCGCCTGCTGCAAATACCTTTTCGGTATCCGTGCCTACATTGAACGATGCGCTTGTTACGACCTTAGGCTCATACGCAGTCAAGCTTGCCTTTACAAGCCATACGCATACGCCGTTGCCAAGGTCTGTTTCTTTGCCATATTCAAATGTCGCATCATTGATATGGGGATCGTCAGCAAGAACAACACTCTTTGTTTCTGCCAACGCTGTAACACTACTGTCTACAGTTGTGTCGGCAGCATATACAGGGTTAACAAAAACGCTTGTAAGAAGCATACTTGCGGAAAGTATGGCACTTACAATTCTTTTTGTTGTTTTTTTCAATTGTACTTCCTCCTTTTTCTTTTTTTAATACCCTCTTTTGGGTATACCACACCCCAAAAGAACATATTTGTACAGGTTTAATTATAAAGGATAAATCGGCAAAAGTCAATTTCAATCCCAAAAAAATTTAACTTTTTACACTTTGCACAATAATTATATATTTTTTTAGTAATAATTATCACACTTTTTTAAGCCTTGCAAGCCCCGCAAACAGTTTCTTTGTACCCACCGAAAACTCCACCGTTACCTCGTGATCCGCACCTGCGGGTGTTATATCTTTAACGGTGCCTATACCAAACTTCATATGCTTGACCCTGTCGCCCACCTCAAAATCGACCGCGCCGCCTGAGGGAGCGGGCATTGAATAGGGCGCAGGCTTGGTCAGATAGCGCGTTTGCGGCACATAGGCCTGCTTTGACGGCTTGGGCGGTGCCACGCTTGACGATGCCGACGGCGTTTTGTTCGGCTCCTTGACATCCAGAAGCTCGCGCGGAAGCTCTTTAAGAAAGTCCGACGGTGCGTTATACTGCGTCTGACCGAACTGCATACGGCTTTTTGACAGGGTTATGTACAGCTTGCGCTTTGCACGGGTTATGCCCACATAGCACAGCCTGCGCTCCTCCTCCATTGCGGTAAGCGTTTCCGCCTGCATTGCCCTGTAGCCGGGGAAAATGCCGTTTTCAAATGCCGCGATAAACACGGTGTCAAACTCCAGACCCTTGGAGCTGTGCAACGTCATAAGCACCACGGCCTCGTCGCCTTCTTCAAGGCCGTCCACATCCGCCACCAGCGATACCTCCTCCAAAAAGCCCGAAAGCCCCGTCTGACCGCTTGCGGACTGCTCAAAATCAGCCGCCTTGCTGATAAGTTCCTCGATATTTTCTATCCTGCCGAGCGCCTCCTCGGTGTCCTCGGCCAGAAGCTCGGCCTTATAGCCGCTTTCACGCACTATGTTTTGTATCAGCTCCGCCACATCCTCCTGCGCGGCAGGGTCGGAAAACCTGTTTATAAAAAGGTAAAAATCGTGCAGAGCCTTTGCCTTGGTCTTGATATCGGGTATCATTTCGGGCATGGAAAGCGCCGTCATAAGCGGCGTGCCCGACTCCGAGCAATAGCTTAAAAGCTTTTCAAGCGTGCTGTCGCCTATACCGCGCTTGGGCACGTTTATAATACGGCTGAGGGATATGCTGTCGCTGGGGTTTGCGATAAAACGCAGGTAGGCCAGTATATCCTTTATTTCCTTGCGGTCGTAGAAGCGTGTGCCGCCCAGCAGTCTGTACGGGATGCCCGCCTTGACGAGCGCCTCCTCGAACACGCGGGAAATGGCGTTGTTTCGGTATAAGATGGCAAAATCGCCGTAGGGCTTGCCCGCATCGTGACCATCCACTATGACCTTTGCGACAAACATTGCTTCCTCACGGTCGCCGCCCGCACGGTAAACGGTTATCTTTTCGCCGCCGTCGCGCTGTGTCCACAGGCTTTTTGCCTTACGCACGTTGTTGTGGCGTATAACAGCATTTGCGGAGTTAAGGATATTCTGCGACGAACGGTAATTCTGCTCCAGCTTTATTACCTTTGTGTTTTTAAAATCGTCCTCAAAATTCAGGATATTGCGTATATCCGCACCGCGCCAGCCGTAGATGCTCTGGTCGTCGTCGCCCACGGCGCAAAGGTTGCCGTGACCGCCCGCAAGCAGCTTGACAAGCTGGTACTGCGAGGCGTTGGTGTCCTGATACTCGTCCACCATTATATAGTGAAAACGGCTCCTGTACTTTTCCAGCACATCGGGAAAACCGCGGAAAAGCATGACCGTTTTGAAGATAAGGTCGTCAAAATCAAGGGCATTGTTTTCTTTAAGCCTGTCCTGATAGATTTGGTAAAGCTCCGCCACCTTTTTCATGCGGAAATCCTTTTCCGTTTGTATCATGTATTCCTTTGGGGTGACAAGTGCATCCTTCTGCTTGCTGATAACATTCATAACGCCCTTTACGGGATATACCTTGTCGTTTATGTTATAGGCCTTGTAGATGTTTTTCATCAGCTTTTCGCTGTCGTCCGCATCAAATATAGTAAATTGGTTGGTATAGCCCAGTTTGTCTATATCCCGCCTTAAAATGCGCACACAGGTAGAGTGAAAGGTGCTTACCCATACGTCGCCGCCCTCATCGCAAAGTGCCGCAACACGCTCCTTCATCTCCCTTGCGGCCTTGTTGGTAAAGGTGATGGCAAGGATATTGAACGGCCTTACCCCCTGCGAGATAAGGTAGGCTATGCGGTGCGTAAGCACGCGCGTCTTGCCCGAGCCCGCGCCCGCAAGCAGCAGCAGCGGCCCCTCGGTGGTCAGCACCGCCTGTTTTTGCATGGGGTTAAGCTTGTCTATCATTTCATTTATCATTTTTTTCGTCTCCAAGTCGCTCAAATATCATTGTATAGCTGTCGTTGCCGTAGGTCAGCGAGCGGTTTACACGGCTGATGGTCGCCGTGGAGGCACCCGTTTTTGCCGCTATGGCCTGATAGGTCTCCTTCTGCTTTAAAAGCTTCGCCACCTCCAGACGCTGGGCAAGCGACTGTATCTCGTGCACGGTGCATATATCCTCAAAAAAGTCATAGCACTCGTCCGCATTTTTCAGCTGTAAAATACAGTCAAACAGCAGATCGACAGCATCGCTTTTTAAATTTTCTTTCATATGGCTCTCCTTTTTTTATCTATGATGTCCAGGGTTTTTTGCACATCGGTATTTATTACCAGCTCGTCGGGCATCTCCGCCGCCTCCAGCAGGGGCAGGGTCTGCGAAAAATCGCCTATCAGGCTGTAAAAATGTGCATCGCTGCCCAGTATAACGGGGTGGGAAAATTTTTTGCACATTTTCAGCATCTCCACCGTCAGCGCCTCGCCGCCCGCTCTGCCCGTACCCTTGTTGTACGAGGCATTGTTTACCTCCAGCAGCACATCGTTTTGCACCGCCGCACGCACCACCGCCTCCATGTCAAAGGGATAGCGCGGGTCGCAGGGATGGCCTATTATATTGACGTAGGGATTTTTTATCGCACCGATAAGCGCCGCGGTGTTTTCTTCCACACTACCGGGACTTATGCACGGCGGGTGCAGACTTGCGATATTGTAGTCCGTGCGCTTCAGCTGATATTCTTTAAGGTCGATGCTGCCCTCATAGTCCAGTATATTCAGCTCCGACCCCACAAGCAGGCGCAGACTGCCGTATTGCCGCGGTATCACGCTTATATTGATAAAATAATAATCCGTTGCGCCGTAGGGCATCGCGGGCGCATGGTCGCTTACGCCCAGCACCTCCAGCCCGATTTTGAGCGCATGGTCCGTATTTTCCTTAAAAGTGCTGTACGCATGGCCGCTTGCCACGGTGTGCGTATGCAGGTCTATGGGGTATTTCATTTCCGACACTTCCGTTTTGCGTATTTGCGGGTATGCCCGCCCGAATAATAATATGATACCACAAAACTTGACCGAGTGCAAACCCAAATATTTTTGAGTTTCCGCGTTTGGGGCAATAAGCACGCAAAAAACGGCGGATACGCCCATCCGCGGCCGTTTTCCCGCCAAAGATAGGTATATCCGCCGACTTTGATCGTCAGGTCAGCTTGTACATAAGTGCGTTTATCACCGCCGCCGCAACATTGCTGCCGCCCTTTCTGCCCCTTGCGGCAATATAGGGCATACCGCTTGAAATAAGCATTTCCTTGGCCTCGACAACATTTACAAAGCCCACGGGCACGCCCACGACAAGCACGGGGGACACTTTTTCCTCTGCATAAAGCTCGCAAAGGCGCAAAAGCGCGGTCGGGGCATTGCCAACGGCAAAAATAAGCTCGCCGTCCAGCGCCGCCGCCCTTTCCATGCTGACTGCGGCACGGGTGATACCGCGGCTTTTGGCCTCTGCGGCAACATCGCTGTCCGCCATAAAGCATTGCGCCGTACAGCCGAGCTTTGCCAAAGCGGCCTTGTTTATGCCCGACAGCGCCATATTGGTATCGGTAATTATATGTGCGCCGCGTTTCAGCGCATCCAGCGCATCTGTCACGGCATTTTCGGAAAACACCAGATTGTCCGCATAGTCAAAATCGGCCGTGGTGTGTATAACACGCTTTATTATGTCCGCACGCTCTGCGGGAAAAGTCCTGTCGCCAAGCTCTTTTGTTATTATTTCAAAACTGCGTTTTTCGATCTCGTCGGGTCTTAATGTAAAATTCGTCAATGTATCTCACCGCCTGTTCAAGGTCGTACCCCGTTTCCGCATCGGGGCGTTTTATTACAACTATCTCCATGCCAAGCTGCTTTGCGGCCTTTATCTTCTCGTCAAAGCCGCCTGCGCTGCCCGAGCTTTTTGTGACCAGCCATTTTGCGCCGCAGCCGCCGAAATGCCTTAAATTGGTATCAAGGTCGAAGGGTCCTTTTGCATATATCACATTTTCCATGCCCAGCGCCGCACATTTTTGCCGTGCCTCGTCCGTGGGCAGTACCCGCACGCAAAGCCTGTTTTTATCAAGGGTACGGTATTTTTCCAGCTCCTTGCTGCCCGTTGATATAAAAATATTGCCGCTTGTGTTTTCAAGCATTTTTACCGCCGCTTCAACGCTGTCGGCGGTTTTTGTGCCGTCACAGGCCGTCTCGGGGCGCAGCAGCCTTAAATACTTTTTGCCCGTTTTTTCGCAGGCCAGTCTTATATTTTTCGTGACCTCGGCCGCGTAGGGGTGGGTCGCATCTATCACAAGGTCGGCGGAGGGCATAAAGCCCGCCATTTCCTCTGCGCTGAGCCTGCCCTCGACGATTTTTACAAAGGGCATCTCGTCAAGCACCTCTTTGCCGTAATCGGTGGCAACGAACAACAGCGTTTCAATGCCCCTTTCGCTTAAATGCCCCGCCAGCAGCCGTGCCTCGCTGGTGCCGCCGAACAAAAGCATCATAGCTCATACCCCCGCGGCGTTACCATTTTCCCGTTTATTGTGCGGGTCTGCGAATTGCCCACAAAAACCGTAGTAAACATATCGACTTTTGTGTTTTTCAGCTCGCCGAGGGTCAGAATTGCGTATTCCTCGCCCTCCCTGCCGATATTTTTGACATAGCCGCAGACCGTTTCGGGGGACTTGTGCAAAAGCATTATATCGCACGCCCTTGCAAGGTAGTCCGCACGCTTTCTGCTGGACGGATTGTAAAGGCAGATGACAAGATCAGCCTCGGCCGCAAGGCGCAGGCGTTTTTCTATCTTTTCCCACGGGGTCATAAGGTCGCTCAGGCTTATAACGCAAAAATCGTGCATCAAGGGCGCACCCAAAACGGCCGCACCGCTGCACGCCGCGGTTATGCCCGAAACCACCTCTGTTTCGATCTCGGGATGAGCCTCGCACAGCTCGCATATAAGCCCCGCCATGCCGTAAACACCCGCATCTCCGCTTGAAATGACGGAGACCGTCTGCCCCGACAGCGCAAGCTCCACCGCCTTTTGACAGCGCTGTGTTTCGCCGCGCATACCCGTGGAATAAAAGCTTTTTTGCGGGAACGAGTCCTTTATCAGATTTACATAAACATCATAGCCTACGATAATATCGCTGCTTTCAAGGGCTGTCACCGCCCTTTGGGTGGCCTGCTCCACGCCCCCCGGGCCTAAACCCACAATATATATTTTTTTCATGTTCTCACCTTTCGGTTGCCGGATTTTGTTTGGGACTGTCTCTTCGGCACGGGACGCAAATGTTTCTCCGCGAGAGTGTTTTCCCCACTCGAAGCGGAGATTATTTGCGGCCCCGCCTTTACTGCATCTTTATCATACACGCCGCCATAGTCGTGCCGTTATATACCGTTTTTTTGATTATCGGTTCGCCGCCGTTTGAGGCCAGCGCCGCCGCCCTTTCGCAGACATTGTCCACGCCCGTTATGCTTTTTACAAAATCGGATTTGGAAAACTCGCCCTCTGCCTTTTTAAGCTCTGCGGCGGTATAGCATTTTAGCTCCGCGCCCGTGCGGGCACAAAGCGAATGCACCGCCTGCTCGTCCTTTTTTATATCTATCGTAGCCACATACTTTACCGCAGCCCTGTGTATCCTCAGGTGCGAAAACGCCTTCATCATATCAAAGACCGCAGTATCCTTTTTACAGCCCACACCAAGGGCGATACAGCGCGGCACAAGCGTAAGCGTCCGTTTGAATTTTGGCGGCCGCGAAAACGGGGTAAGATCAACACCCGCATCAAGGCCCGTATCGTTTAAGACCACATTTTCGGGCAGCTCGTCAAGAAGCCTTTGCGGCAGCGGGATATCGCTTGCAAAGCCGACTTTTTCGCCCCTTAAAAGCGCCGCCGAGATATATTTTATATCCTGCGGCCTTGAAATGTAAAAGTCATTTTTGACCGCCCAGTTGTCCACAGCCCAAACGCCGTTCAGGTCGGTGGCGGTGGTAATAACCGGCTCTGCGCCGATATATCTTGCCAATTGCAGCGCAAGGGCATTCGCCCCGCCGATATGCCCCGAAAGTATGGGTATAACGTATTTTTCAAGCTCGTCACAGACCAACACCGCGGGGTCCTTGTCCTTTCCCCTTAAAAACGGGGCGCAGGAACGCACCGCAATACCCGCCGCACCGATAAAAATTATGGCATCTGCATTTTCAAAGGCCGCCTTTGTCCAGTCCTTCAGGCTTTCGCCGTTTCGTATAAATAATTTTTCGTTTTGCAGCTCCCATTCAAGACTGTCACAAAGCTCCCTGCCCTTGTCCGTAAAATATGTTATATAAATATTCAATCCCTTTTACCCTCTCTGAAACCGTGCGAAAAATGCGGGTCGTAAAGCCTTGACCTGTCGTATTTATCGCCTAAAAAGCCGCCCACAAGTATAAGCGCGGTTTTGGTTATGCCGTTTTCCGCGGCGGTTTTATGCAGATCCGCGACCGTCGTCTTTAAGACCCTTTCGTCCTCCCATGTAGCCTTGTACACTATCGCCGCAGGGGTCTCCGGGGCATAGCCGCCCTTTATCAGCCTTTTTGACAATTCCTCCGTCATGCCCGCAGATAAAAATATCACCATTGTCGCATTGTGCGCCGCAAAGCTTTCTATGCTCTCGCTTTCGGGCACGGGTGTTCTGCCCGCCATTCTTGTAACTATAACGCTCTGGCTTACATCGGGCAGGGTAAACTCCGCCCTTAAAGCCGCCGCAGCCCCGAACATACTGCTCACACCGGGGCAGACATCGTATTTTATGTTATGCTCCTCCAGTATATCCTCCTGCTCGCGTATAGCGCCGTAAATTGCGGGGTCGCCCGTATGCAGGCGCACGGTGGAAAGGCCGCGTTCCTCGGCATCGAGCATTACGGAGACGACCTCTTCAAGCGTCATTTGTGCGCTGTTGTAAATTTTGCAGTCCTTTTTTGCGTATTTTAAAAGCCCGGGGTTTACAAGCGACCCCGCATAAATAATTACATCCGCATTTTTAAGCAGCTCTGCGCCCCTTACGGTTATAAGGTCGGCGGCACCGGGGCCCGCGCCCACAAAATTTATCATACGCTCACCTCACAATAATAACGGAAAAATAGCTTTTATCGCTGTCCGTTTTCTCTATATCCGTGTATATTTTTTCGCCGTCCATGCCGCATTTTTCCACCATAACGGCTCCTCCGTCAAGTCCCTTATCGGTTAAAAGCGCCTTTACTTCCCCAAGCCTGCCGCCGCTTTTCATAATGACCTTTGTGCCCTGTATATCAAGCAGGGATCCTGTATTTTCGCAGTCCGCGGGGATGATAACAAGCGGCTCGCTGCCGTCACAAAGCGGCATTTCAAGCCGTGCGGCCGCCGCACAAAAGCTTGTGACCGCAGGCACGGTCTCCACCGCACAGCCCCTTTGCACCAGCGCACTTCTTATGCGCGTAAAGCTTGAATATACGCAGGGGTCGCCGAGGGTGATATAGGCAACATCCATGCCCGCACGGATACAGTCAAAAATATCGTCCGCCGCCTTTTTGTACGCATCCGCCAGCTTTTTTTCGTCCCTTGTCATGGGCATGGTACATTCAAGTATTTTTTTGTCCCTTATGTATCCCTTTGCAATATCGTATGCCGTCCGCGAGCCGCTGCCAGTCACGGGCACCGCGATAACATCGGCGCTTTCCAGCACCCGCAATGCCTTTAACGTTATCAATTCGCTGTCCCCGGGGCCGACACCCACACCGTAAAGCCTTGCCATATCCCATACCTCCGAAAATATCCCGATATGAAAAAAGACCCCCTGTCGGAAGTCCCTTTTCTAAGGCGACACCCGGACTTGAACCGGGGATCAGGGAGTTGCAGTCCCACGCCTTAGCCACTTGGCTATGTCGCCATATAAATAATGTAAGCTTTGCCGAATTTCGAACCGCACCCTTTTTAACGGGGCGGCACACCTTTGTCGGCTAAAAAATTAAAGAACTTGGAAAAGTTCTTTAAAAAATGACCCGTGGGGGAATCGAACCCCCGTTTTAGCCGTGAGAGGGCCACGTCTTAACCGCTTGACCAACGGGCCATAAAAACTCCCCGAGTAGGATTCGAACCTACGACCTATCGGTTAACAGCCGAGTGCTCTACCGCTGAGCTATCGAGGAATATTGATATAGCTGTTTTTCACTACAGCTATATCATAATAGCACAAAATAAAACGTCTGTCAATAGATTTTTTTATTTTTTTATTCACCATCCAGCGGTTTGTCACGAAATGCCGCATTTTCGCGCATTTCAAACCTGCAAACGGATGCATAGCCGCAATAGTCGCAGCCCTTTTTGGTGCCGCATTTTGACGGATTTATGTCCACATTGCCGCCCAGTATGCCGCCGCCCAGCATGACCGCTATTTTCTCCGCATCGGCGCAAAGCCTTGCAAAATCCTCGTCGGACACCCTTTCCACGCTGTCCAGCGTTTCTATTTTTTCGCCGCGCCCCTTTGCGCTGCGCTTGCCTATGCCGTCCAAAACCTCCGAGCTGTCCAGCACAAGGCCGTTCATGTCGTACTGCTCCAGCACCAGTTTTTCTATGTCGGCATCGCCGTTGTCCTCAACCATAGGATTTGACACCCTGAAATAGAACACGCCGCCGGGCAGCAGGCTGTGCCCCTCCTTTGGCTTGTGTGCCGCGATATAGCTGTCCATATACAAAAGAAGCTGAAGCTGGAGACCGTAGTAAAGCTCCGTTTTGCTGAACTCACGCTTGCTTGATTTGTAGTCTATTATCTTTACATAGTCGTTTTTGTCCACGGACATTATATCCACACGGTCTATTTTGCCGTTAAGGACTATCCTGCTGCCGTTTTCCATGGCAAACACTATCGGCGCAAGCTCCTTGCCTATGCCGAACTGCGCCTCAAAATCCGACGGGCTGAACCTGCCCGCCCTGACATGGCTGCACAGCGCACCTATACTCCTGTCCATTATGTTTTTGACACGCTCCACGGTATGTATAAAATGCGGGTCCGCCGCCATTATATCGTTAAAGGCCTCGGGGATCATGCCGTCCACGCAGCCCTCCACCCTTTCGCGTATCTCATCGCGGCCGAGACTGCGCCAATCGCGCCCCTCGCGTTTAAGTCCCTCGGAAAAGTCCTCCAGAACTCCGTGGAAAAGATTGCCGAGCCGCAGCATATCAAAGCTGTTTTCCTCACGCTCGCGTATTTTAAGGCCGTAGCGCAAAAAGTAGGCAAAGGGGCACCTTGCATAGCTTTCAAGACAGCTGACGCTGCCGTATACCACGCCGTTATACAGCTTTTTAAGCTCCGCCTCGCCAAGCGAGAGCGCCGTATTCTCACGCACGGAAAGCTCGTCGCGTGCAACACGGCCGAGCATTTCAAGGCTTTCGGCATAGTCCTGCTTTTGGCCGAACCAGCCGTATTCGCGCAAAAGCGTATCGGAAATTTCTCCGCTGTGTCCCGCCTCACGCAGCGTTTTAAGCATGGCATTGAATGCGGGCAGGGGTGCGGGCGGTATATCCGAAAGATCCGCCGCTGTCTCCGTCAGCCCCGGAAACAGCTTCAAAAGCCTTGTAACAACGGGCGAACGCGGTTTTCTTTTCCCGCCCTGCGTAAGCGGCCGCGTGATATAAAGCACCCGTGACGGCTTTAACATGATGGAATAAATATTAAGATCTATCATATTTATCTTGCGCGTATTGTCTGCGGCGACCTCGAAAAAGCTGCTGCACAGCAGGGAGCGCTCCCTGTCGGCCAAAAGCCCTATATCGTCCATAAACGGCGGGATAACACCCTCGCTCGCACCCGTTATAAAAACGGCCTTGACATCGGGCAGGCGGCTTCGGTCTATATCGCCCACCATTACATTGTCCTGCACGGGCGGGATTATGCTTATGCCGCACATATCCAGTCCCGAGCGGAAGACCTCGGAAAACTCCGCTATATCAAACTCTCTGTCGGCTATACTTTCAAGCGTTTCAAATATATTTTTCAGCTCGTCCCAGATACGGCTGTGCTGTCTGTAGGCGTTAAGGTCGCCCTCTTCCTGCGCCTTGGCCGCCATTTCCTCCAGCGTTTTATCCGCGCCCAGCTCGTACAAAAAATCATAAAAGGCGTTTATAATATGCCGCGCACTGTAGCCCGTGTCCCTGCGCACGTTTTTGCGCAGCCCCGCAAGGCTCTGCACAAGCTCGTTTTTGGCGGTGTTTATAATAAGATAGTCCTCGTCGGCCTCCTTATCGGCAAAGCCCCAGTCCCAGTCGGCACGCAGCCACGCATTGCCGTCTATGCCGTGCTTTATTATGTAGTTTTCCAGATAATATACGTCCTCGGGGTCGGCGGGCGAAAATACGCTTTTGGCATATCTCAGCATACGCCTTGTGTTTATGCCGCGGCAGACTATATCCATGACCGCAAGCACCAGCTCGGTCAGCGGGTGCGAGGCTGCGGGACGGCTGCTGTCCATAAAAACGGGGATACCGTATGCGGCAAACTTGTTTTTCAGGGCCTGCGCCGCCGAAGAGTCGGTTATTACCGCTATGTCGTCATAGCGCACCTCGCCGCCGCGCACAAGGCCGTTTATCTGCCTGCACACATACTCCAGCTCGGCATCGGCATCAACAGCGCAGACAAGCTTGATATTGCGCACCTCTCCGCCGAACTTTGCGGGAACGGGCTTAAAATAGTTTTCAAAAAGGTGCAGCATATCCGCGTGCGCCTCGTGCCTTTTACAGCCCGAAAGGTATGTGGGGGCGTTTGCCTGTATGCCCGCCTGCGCCGCAAGCTCTCTCAGGCGCAGCACCGTGCGCTTCTGCTCGTAAAACGGGTCAAAGCCGCCCTTTTGGACGGGCTCGCGAAAGCCGCCGCATACCGTTACGGTAACATTTGCGGCACGGCTCATAAGACGGCGTATGACCTCGTATTCCTGCGGGATAAAATAATCTATGCCGTCAATAAATATATGCGCATCCTTTATATAATCGGAGCTGCCTATGTCCCTTGCCAGTATATCGAGCGTTTCCTCCGCGGCGGCATAATGCTGCGCCGCATAGCTGCGGTAGGCACCGTATATCGTATAAAGGTCGTTCAGCTTGTATTTAAGGCCCTCTTCATCCGTTTTTTCGGCCGCATCGCGCAGCATTTCGGGCGTTACGGAATATTGATAAAACTCCGTCAGTATATTTACAAGGCTGTCAAGAAAACCCTGTCTTTGCGCTATTTTAGAAAAATATGTCAGCTTGTCGCGGTTTTCGTGCACAACGCGGCGCACCAAAAAAGCCCTGCCAAGCGGTGAAAGCACGGGTCTGCGGGCATCACGCGGGTTCATGACCACACGCGCAAGGCGGTGGAAACTGAGCACGCGCGTTTTCATTATTGCGCCCCTGCCGTTTTCGGCAAGCAGCATTCTCTCCGTTTCCAGCGTAAACTGCTGCGGTACGATATATATAATGTTTTTGGCCGTTTTTTCAAGCTGCACTATACGCTTTATGCACTCGTGCGTTTTGCCGCTGCCGCAGCCGCCTATTATCATGTCAAGCGCCATGATGCCACCTCCCGTTTTCCTTGTATCTTCTTTGATTATACCTTAATTTACGCAATAAAGCAAGAGAACAAGTTCTTCGGCTTTTCCGTTTTTTTGTCAAAAAGCCAAAATTTTTTAAAGCGGTTGAAATGAATGCGGATATGTGATATAATTAGCTTCAAATAGTGTTTTTTAACTGCGGGAGATAAAAATGACCTACGAACAGGCAATGGATTATATAAACGGTCTTGCCAAATTCGGCATAGTGCTGGGGCTTGACAATATGTGCGCTTTGCTTGATGCGCTGGCGCACCCCGAACGGGAGCAAAAAATAATACATATAGCAGGCACAAACGGCAAGGGCTCGACAGGCGCTTTTATCGCCGCAATGCTGTGCGCACGCGGCGAAAAGGTGGGACGCTATGTCTCGCCGACGGTATTTTGCTATGAGGAAAGGTTTCAGATAAACGGCAGTTTTATCGACAGGGAAAAGCTGCCCGAATATATCGGTGCGGTAAAGGCGGCGGCCGAAAAAAGCGGCATAACGCCCACCGTGTTCGAGGTAGAGACTGCGGCGGCGCTTTTGTACTTTGCAAAAGAGGGCTGTGACCATACCCTGCTGGAGGTAGGCATGGGCGGCAGGCTTGATGCGACAAACGCCGTGCAAAGCACCCTGCGCTCGGTCATTACGCCGATAGCGCTTGACCATACCGCCGTACTCGGCGACACTCTGGATAAAATAGCGTATGAAAAGGCGGGCATAATAAAGCAAAACGGTGTGGTCATATCCGCCGTACAGCAGACGGCCGCGGCAAAGGTGCTTAAAGCCGTTTCAAGCGAGAAAAACGCAAGGCTGACGTTTTGCGAAGCACCCGTTGTGCACGCCGACGGCAGCTTTGACTACAAAAAGCACAAGGGGCTTAAAATAAGCCTTGCGGGCGGGTATCAATACCAAAATGCGGCGCTTGCGGCAGAGGTATTTGACAGCCTGTACGATGATGATGCCGCCGTAAGGGAGGGGCTTGCAAACACCGTGTGGGAAGGCCGTTTTCAGGTCATAGCGGGCAGTCCGACCTTTATATTTGACGGTGCCCACAATCCGCAGGGCGTACAGGCACTTGTAAAGTCCCTTGAAAAATATAAAAATATAGTTTATATCTGCGGTATTTTTGCCGACAAGGACTATAAACAAATGGTAAAAACGGCGGCACCGCTTGCCGAAAAGGTATTTACCGTTACACCGCCGTCACCGCGCGGGCTGGATGCGGATATACTGAAACGGGAATTTTTGAAATATACACCCGATGTGACCGCAATGCCGCTTGAACAGGCGATAGCTGCGGCACGGGAAATGAAAGACAGCGTTGTGGCGGTCTTTGGCAGCCTTTCTTTTCTGGGCAGGGCAATAGAATGTGTAAGGAGCAAAAACAATGGATAAAGACAAGATCATGCAGGGCGTAAGACTTATACTTGAGGGCGTTGGCGAGGATATCGACCGTGAGGGTCTGCGCGAAACACCGCTGCGTGTTGCAAAAATGTACGAGGAGATATTTTCGGGGCTCAACGAGGATGCGGCGGAGCATTTGTCGCGCACCTTTGCCTCGGCCAACTCCGATATAATAGTGGAAAAGGACATAACCTTCTATTCTACCTGCGAGCACCATTTAATGCCGTTTTTCGGCAAGGCCGCAATAGCCTATATCCCGAACGGCAGGGTCGTCGGCATAAGCAAGCTGGCACGCACGGTGGAGGTATTTGCAAAACGCCCGCAGATACAGGAGCAGCTTACAGCGCAGATAGCGGATGCCATTATGCAAAGCCTTGACACAAAAGGCGTTATCGTTGCTATAGAGGCCGAGCATACCTGTATGACCATGCGCGGCGTAAAAAAGCCGGGCACAAAGACCTTTACAATGGTATCGCGCGGCGTGTTTGAAAACGATGCCGAGCTGAGAAATATGTTCTTAAATATGATAAAATAATGAAACGGATAAAACTTTTGCTTGAAAACAAGGATTACCGCGCTATGCTTTCGCGCATAGCTGAGGCGGAAAAGGAGCGTATTTTTTGCAGGCATGACCTGACCCACTTTTTTGATGTGGCAAGGCTTTTGTATATCTATGCGCTGGAAGACGGGCTGGATATCGACAAGGAGCTTATCTATGCGATAGGTCTTTTGCACGATATCGGCCGTGCGGCGCAGTACGAAAGCGGCGAGGAGCATCACACGGCAAGCGCACGGGCGGTGGAAAGGCTGATGCCGCTCTGCGGCTTTGATGCCGATGAGACACAGGCGGCGGCAAACGCTATACTTATGCACAGAAACGGCGGCGGCGATGCTCTGGCACAGCTGGTATACAGGGCAGACAAGCGCTCGCGCCTTTGTTTTGCCTGTGATGCAAGGGCAAAGTGCAACTGGCCTGCGGATAAAATGAATTTGGAGCCCGAGATATGATAATAGACAACAAGACATACGACAAACGTACCTATATTATGGGTATACTTAACGCCACGCCCGACTCGTTTTCGGACGGCGGCAAATTCAACACCCTTGATGCGGCGCTGTACCGCGCGGAGCAGATAGTGAACGAGGGCGGCGATATAATAGACATAGGCGGGGAATCGACACGCCCCGGACACACGCAGATAAGCGACAGCGAGGAGATAGAGCGCACCGCCCCCATAATAGAGGCAATATCGGGCTGCTTTGACATACCCGTATCCATAGACACATACAAATCGGCCGTTGCGGAGGCCGCTTTAAAGGCGGGCGCGGTCATGGTCAACGATATATGGGGCTTTAAATACGACAAAAAAACAGCCGAGGTGACCGCAAAATACAATGCGGCCTGCTGTCTTATGCACAACAGAGACACCACCGTTTACGATAACTTTGTACGCGACGTTGCAAACGAGCTTTCGCAGTCCGTTGATATCGCGCTGGCGGCAGGTGTGGATAAAAACAAAATATGTATCGACCCCGGCGTGGGCTTCGGCAAGACCTACGAACAAAACCTGGAGATAATAAACAAGCTTGAAAGGCTTAATGCCCTGGGCTATCCCGTGCTGCTCGGCACATCGCGCAAAAGCGTGATAGGCCTTGCACTCGGTCTGCCCGTGGAGGAACGTCTCGAGGGCACCATAGCAACAAGTGTTATGGGCGTTATGAAGGGCTGCCGTTTTTTGCGTGTGCATGATGTGGCAGCAAACGCCCGCGCGGCGGCAATGACGGAGAGGATACTGGAAAGGGGATAAACAGATGTTTTTTAAACGAACGGTGTCGGTAATGGCGGCCGTAATGCTTGCGGGCTGTGCGGCATTTTACACGGAGGCGGCGGCCAAGACCCCACAGCAGACGGCAGACGATATGCGTCTTGGCTGGAATCTCGGCAACACGCTTGACAGCTGCGGCGGCGGCAGCAACCCCGAAAAGGCGGAGACCTATTGGGTGCATATAAAAACCGACAAACAAATGATAGATGACATAAAGGCACAGGGCTTTAATACTATCCGCGTGCCCGTAACGTGGAACGAAAAGCTGACGGACGGCGTGATAAACGCAGACTGGCTGGCGCGTGTCAAGGAAGTGGTGGATTACGGCATTGATAACGGTATGTATGTTATACTTAACGTCCACCACGAGGACGGGAATATCGTGCCCACATACGCCAAGGCGGACAGCTCAAAGCAGTATCTTTGCGGCTTGTGGTCGCAGATAGCGCCGTATTTCAAGGACTATGACGAGCATCTTATCTTCGAGACCATGAACGAGCCGAGGATAGTGGGTGACGAGTCGGAGTGGACAAACGGCACCGAGGAAACGTGCAGCGTTATCAACAGGCTTAACAGGGCGGCGCTGGATACCATAAGACATTCGGGCGGCCGCAATGCCACGCGCCTTGTAATGTGTCCGGGCAATGCGGCGGCTATCCCCGCCATGGCGGGCTTTGAACTGCCCGACGACGAAAATGTTGCGCTGTCCGTGCATTATTACAGGCCGTATAACTTTGCGATGAACGCGGGCGAGGGCAGCACCGGCAAATGGGGCAGCGACGAGGACAAGGCCGTCCTTGACAAGGAGCTGAAAAGGCTTTACGACCGTTTTGTATCAAAGGGCACACCCGTTATAATAGGCGAAATGGGCGCGACGGACAAGCTTAACACGGCAGACCGCGAAGCATGGGCAAGGTTTTTTGCGCAGACGGCAAAAAGCTACGGCATTACCTGTGTGGTCTGGGACAACAATGTCATAACCACGGATGTCTCGGATGCAAAGGAGCATTACGGCTTGTACAACAGGGCATCGCACACATGGTATTACCCAGGTATTGCAAAGGCGCTTTCGGAGGGCGTGGATGCCGCCGTGCGCTATACGGGCGGTTCAAGCGACCCCTATATCTCCATACTTTATTCGGGCGGCAGCATAACGCTCTCGAACTGGGGAAATTACGCCGTTACCGAGGATATGCCCTACCTTGACGAGGGATATTATATCACGGTAAAATATTCGGGCGAGGTTCCGCAGCTTGTACTGCAAAAATACGACCCCAACAGGGAGTGGAACACGCTTGACCCCGACAAAACGGAAAACGGCATTGCCTATTTCGGCTGCAAAAGTATAAAAAACGCCTGCAAGACCGCATACGAAAACCAGAATAAGATCTATGTTTCGGCACGCTCGGGCAGCACGGCTATCACCGAGGTCTGTGTAAACGCACCGCACAAGGCGGGCGACGTATCAAATAACGGCAGGGTTGGCGCTTTGGATGCAAGGCTTATACTGCTGGACACGAGCAATATCAAAAAACTGGCCGTTTTTGCGGGCTTTGCCGAAATAGACGGCAATAACACGGTGGATCTGCTGGACGTTATAAAGGCGTTGCAATAAAAAAAATCAAAAAAAATAAAAATAATACTGGATTTTTGCTTTTGGGTGTGGTATAATAGACCTGTTCGGTAACCGAGATAAGGAGAGTTAGCGAAGTGGTCATAACGCGCCGCACTCGAAATGCGGTTGTCCTTTACCGGGCACGTGGGTTCGAATCCCACACTCTCCGTTTACAAAAAACTGCTGCATTTGCGGCAGTTTTTTATTGTCGTTAAAAACGGAGCTGTTGCATTAAAGATCTTGCCATCTTCAATGTTTCAGCTCCGTTTTTTTAAGACAGATATGATAATTTTGTTTCTGTCAAATTTAAAACCTGTTTTTCGCCGGTTTAATTTTACTTTATCGGAAGTTTCATTTCCGTAAGTGTTGCCTGTAATATATATGCCGCATCGGAGGCCGTGATAACATTATCCTTGTCAACGTCACAGCGTTTTATAAATTGGTCATCCACCTTCATCGGCGTTAATGTATACTGCAGTACCATCAATGCATCGGAGGCCGTGATTATCTTGTCACAGTCCGCATCACCGTAAACGATGTCGTCGTCCCCGCTGTTTTCACCGCGCTCTGCCGTGCATGATGCCGTATTGTTGTAGAGGTATGCCTCGTCCGTATCGGTGCTTACCTCGGCATAAAGCGTTATCGCCTTATCGCTGCCGAACAGCTTATCCGAAAGCGCACTCTGTACCTTTATTTTTTCGCCCGCGTCAACGCTGCCGACATTTTGCGTATCGACCGTTTTGCCGTTTTCGTCCTTTATCGTCAGCACAACATTTTTCGCCGTACCGCAGCCGACGTTTTCTATACAGCTTTCCGCACAGCCCGTTATCTGCGCCATGCCGCCCTTTATATCAAGTACAAGGTCGGGCTTGCCAAAGATATCGGATACCGTGTTGTTCTGTTTATCGGTCTCGTCTATATTTGTCTTTATTTCTGCGGTTATCTTCTGCTCGGCAAAGCTTTCGGGTATCGCGGTCATAACGGTAACATATCCGCTTTTTGCTACGTCTATGCCCGCCTGTACCGTGCCCGAATAAAGCGTATTTCCGCCCGCATCCGTAAGCGTTACATCAACACTTTCAAGCCTTGATGCCGTCCTGTTTGCAATGCCTATATCAAAGCTTGCAAGGCCGCCGGGCTTGATATCGTCATTTGTCGTGATATAAAGTGCCTCAACGTCCTGCTTGGGCTTAAGCTCCAGATAAGCCAGCCTTACGGTCTCGCTTATCTCGTTTGCCTTTCTGCCGCCCTCCTGAATGTAAGACGACGCATCATTTTTGAACTTTATGTCGGAAAGCACGCAAACCGCCGCACAGCCCGAACGGAGATCCGCAATATCCCACGAGCGCAGTCTTTCGTCAAATTCCGCAAGCAATATCAGCGCACCGCTGCTGTCCATTTTGTAGATAGAAGAGTTTATACCGTCCAGAGCCTCGTAATAAACGGTGCCCTTATGGATGACCGCATTTGTTATGCCCGCATCGCCCGTGCATACGGTGTACGGCTCGTCCGAGCCCGTTGTCCTTATCAGGCTGCCGTTGTCGATAAACATAAAGCCGTCCTTGTAAGCGCAAAGCGAGTTCGGCTCGCCGCCCTTGTCGTAGGTTATGTTCTTATCCTTTATCTGCAGTACGCAGCCGTCTGTGGACGGGTCGCCGTCCTTGTCAAATACGCAGGCAACAACGCCGTCTTTGTTTACCGCGCTGTCAAGCGTAAGCACCATATTGGCATATTCCGCCGTTTTTTCGCCGACCGTCTTATTTGTTATCTTTGTTTTATATATGCTTTCCTTTGCGCCCGAAATGCCCGCAAACGGTGTGTTTGCATCGTTTTGTGTCCAGATAACATAAGCATTTCCGTTATCGTCGGAGCAGATATTGGGCGAATACTCGTAATCGTTGTCACCCGAGGTAAGCTTTATGGGCTGCGACCATGTATCGCCGCTTAATTCGGCATAGCAAAGGTCGGTATATTTTGCGGTGTCCGCTATGGAAACGCCGCCAAGCTTTTTGCCTGCGTTCTGCCATACAACAGCCGCCTTTTCCGTATCGCCGAGCTCCGTTAAAGCAAACTCAAAATCGGCGGTGCCGTCATCGTTCAAAAGCTTTGGTGTGCCCCATGTTCCGTTTGTAATGATGCTGTAGTAAAGTGCCGTTCTGTCCTCGTCAGCCCTTGTCGGCACATCGTCAAGCCATACGGCAACGGATGTCCTGTCGTCCAGTTTTGCCGTCTTTACCTTGCTGTAAGGATAAAGGTTTGACTTTTTGGTGCCCGCTCTGCCGTCCTGCTCGATCCTGCTGAGGTAGCTGCGGTCAACGGAGGTCATGCCGCTGTAGGGGTCTGCCGCATCAAAGGGCCATACCGATATTTCGGGGTCCTTGTACGGCCATGCCTGCCATTTATAGAAGCTGTGGCTCGCCCGCACATCAAAGGTAAATAGGCTTGCCATCAGATACCAGTCCGCCGTCATTTTCAGCAGAACATTTTTTTCAAGCGACTCAAACGGCCACGTCAGATCCGCCCTCACGGTACCCGCAAGACCCGTTTCCACCGAGGCTATCTTTCTTATGCCTAAGCCCACACCTGCCGACGGCGTTACCATAAGTGATACACGTCCCGTAAGCTCCGTCTGCGGCTCAAGCGTATTTGTGGATATAAGTGTAAGTGTCAGGCCTATCTCCGCCGTACCCGATATACCGTAGGTAAAGTATACTATCGGGCAGACAGCCCACGGCACGCTGTAGTTTACGCCCATCGTGCCCGCGATAACATAGCCGCCGTTTGCAACGACCAGATCGTCACCGCGCTGCTGCAGCTCCATAAATGCCATTGCCGAGAATTTTGCGGGATAGCCCAGACCCTTTTTCTCGCCCTCGTTCATATCGGGCTTTTCGCGGTTTGAGGCATCGTTTGTGGTGTTCATCTTCGCGTAATCCGCATTGGTAAGGCTGTTGGAGCAAGCCTTCTGCCATATCCTCTGCGCATCCTCGTAGCGCTTGTTCACCTGATCGACGTGCTTTGTGCCCGCCTTTATCTCGTCCGAGCCGAACTTGTCGGTGCTGAACACCGCCCTGTAGGCCTTTCTGTTGGAGTCGTAGGCCACCATAACATTGTTGAGTACGGGAATATTGATGCTCATGGGGAATGAGAACATCGGGTATTTTACGCCGCCCGCCTCCATAGTGGGGCCGTTCATGCCGCCCTCCTGCGAGGAGCCGGGGTCAACGCTGTCCTTGTCTATTTTAAGGCAGATGACCTCTACCTTGTTTAAGGTGTCCTTCATGGGCTTGAAGTTTATGTCGCTGTATACGACCTTGCCCGTGTAAAGCACGTTAAGCACGCTGTCAACGCGGCCCTGCTTTACCTCAAATTTGCCGTCGTCGTCCGCAATGTATTCCTGGCCGTCTATCGTGGCCTTTGCGCCCGCCATGGGCTTGCCCGTTTCGGCGGTGATTATCTGCACCGAGTAATCTATGGGGTCGGGCTCGGGCTCGTTATTGAGGGGTGCGCCCGTGTCCGTCTCGCTGCCGGTGCCATGGCTGTAATAAAGCACATAATAATTGCTGCTTACATCGGAATATTTGTAAAGAATGCCCGCATCATTAAAGGGACCCTCCGTTTCAAGCGGCCAATATCTGCCGTCGCAATGCTCCACCGTCCAAAGATCGGTTGCCGAATTAACGGTCTTTCCGCACTCCCAGCAGCGAAATCTGCCCATAAACGGTGTTGCCGAGCTTGCCACAAGCTCCGTATCGCCGGGCTTTGTCGCTATCCTGCCCGAAATATAGCAGCCGGTGCTGTTGTTTATACCGCAGCCCGCACCGCTTGCCGTACACACATCGCCGTAAAGCGAACAGTTTTTGCTGTTGGTCGTAATACCGAAAACACATCCCAGACTTATATTGATACTTCCGTATGCCGTACAGCCCTCACTTGAAGATATACCGATGCAGTTCGGGGTTATCTCGCCGTAGTAATCGCCGTATGTCACACAGTTTGTACACTTGCTCATAAAAGCACTTGTATAGCCTGTTGTAGACCGTATTTCCGACTGTCCGTTCATTCCCGCAATATAGGTGTCGGTACCGCCGCTCATATTCATATTGCCGTAATACTGACAATCGGTACACGATACAAGCCCCTCTATATCGGAGCCGCGTGTGTTGTTGTCGATACAAAGCCTTAAATTGCCCTTGACTATACTGCCGCTGCTTCTTTTGGCGGCTACGATCTCGGGGCTGCCCTCTGCATGATAATAGGAAAGTGAGAGGTCGCCGTTAAGTGCGCATTTTTCCGACTTTTCGTATACACCGATAAGGCTTGTGTCGTATATAGTGTTCGCGCGTACATCCGTATTGCCGTTAAGCGTACAGCCCGTACATTTGTAAAATCCGAACAGGTCTATGTTTGAACCGTCGTAGATCTCGGACTTTTTGGCGGGCGACTCTCCCGAGCACCTTGCATTTACCCTTACATCGCCCGTAAACTCGGCATCGGTACATCCCGAAAGTACGCTGCTCCAGATATCGAGCATATCGGAAGGACCCGCGTAGTTTATGTCTATATCACCCTGCGCGGCACAGTTTTCCGACTCGGTCATGCTGTGTATATAAAGCTTTGCGGGTACCTGACCGAAAATATCGTCAACAAAGCTTGTTCCCGAAGGGATACTGATATTTACCGCCGTATCGCCGATATAGGTACAATCCGAGGCATAGGATATACCCTCCGCCGATACCTTCTTAAAGCTGCCTGCTATGTTTATATCGCCCGCAAACTTACAGTTTTTGCTGTCGTAGCCTATCGCGCAGACAGAAAGGTCACTGTCGCCGCTGCCGTTTACCGATATATCCACACGGGCGTTACAGTTCACGGCACCGCTCATCGCCTCTATCTCCGCATCGGGCGCATTTGCCGTGTTTACATTTATTTTTCCGCTGAAATAGCAGTTTTCGGGCACCACGCCAAGTCCGCCCATGGGATAGACGGCAATGGAGCCGCCCGAAGAGCCTGCGTTTATGGTCATATCCGAAAAATTGACGTTTCGCATATAGACCTCGGGCGCAAAGGTGTCAAAGGTGTCCGTTTGCTCATTGTAGAAACTATGCCAGTCAAACAGACCGATACAGTTATCGCCCGATTGCTTAAAGTTGTATATCCAATGCCCTTTGCCCTCGAAAACGGCGTTTGTAAGCCTGATGGGTGTCCATTCCTCCCCGTCCTTAAAGGTAATGTCCGCCGCCAGCTCGTAATAGCCGCCGTCGTGTCCGTCCAGAGCCTTTAACTCCTCGACATTGTGGATATACAGATACTCCGTATAGGTGTTGGTGTCTGCCAGCGCCATAACCGAGGCCGCCGAGGCCACATTGTCAAAATACATGACCTTGTCCGCATGGAAATCATCAAGCGGTCTTACAGGCTCGTCCGCCGCCGATACCGTTACCGTCGGGATAACGGAGGTCAGCATTGCCGCCGCCAAAAGCAGACTGATAAATCGTTTTTTCATTTTTTCTCCTCCTTCTTTTTTATTTCCTTGTCGGATGAATAAAGCTACCGTTTTTATATGTAAAAATTATATCACAACCCATTGGATTTGTCCATTGCGGATAATAAATTTTGGGCGCAGGCACAAAAAAATTTGGCGGAAAGCAAGCCTTCCGCCAAATAATAAGTGTCATGACATATATTTTAATAAAGTGTCATTTCAATATCCTTGAATGTTACCTCACAAGCTCTTGCGACAAATACGCCCGCGAATACCTTGTCGTGGTTCTTTGCCGTAAGGTCTGTGTTTGCCCAATCCTCGGCATTTACAACGTAGGGCTCTTCGCTGCCGTACTGAAGTGTATAAACGCCGTTCTTTCTTTCAAGCACAAGCGGTATCTCCGTACCCGCTGCAAACTGAGCATCGTTATCCGTTGCCGTTTCAACGCTTGACCTTATAACTTCCTGTATAAGGTTCTTAGCGGGATCCTCTGCATCTTCAAGCACGCCTCTTCTCCATACGGACACCATGTTGCGGCCGCTGTTTTGCGATGTATTGCCGACAGCAATGTAATGTGCGTTTGTGTTGTAGTTGGTGTCGGTAAATACATTGTCACGAAGCATAAGACCAAACGCCGTCTGGTTTACGCTTGCGGTGTAGTTGTCGATATGTGCTGTAGCCGTAAGTCTGAAATCCTGATCCTTGTCAAGCTCACGGAAGTACATTACGATACCGTCACAGTTGGACGCTACCTTACCCTTGCTGCCGATGGCCTTAAGATATACCTCTTTGCTGCCGTTTACCTCAACTATATCGTGTGAGGGGTGGCTGTCCTCGGTAAGCTCGCCTACGCTGGCACCGAATACGGAGCCTGCCCACGGATCTGAAAGCTTCCAGATGGAGCTGGGGATATAGATACCCTCGTCAAAGGGCTCCCAATTTTTGTTGATGCACTTGTCGTTATCAAACTCGGGTGCTGTGATGTCGTCCTTTACATACTTGGAAAGGGCGCAGCCCTCGGCTGCCTTGATGTCCGCTGCCATCATGTAAGCAACATAATCGGCACCGAAGCGGTTAAGGTGTGTATTGTCCACAGCGCCGTCCTGAACAGCTGCATGAAGTGCTGCGTAGCCGTTGGGAACAAGTGTGGGATCGTCAAGTGTAAGTGCGACCTTCTTTTCTGCCGCTACCTCCTTGACATCCTGACCTGCCTGAAGCTCCTTCCACAGGTTAATGGTGTTCTGGAGGCTGTCTACAAGCTGTACATTTGTCTCCGCTGCAAGGTCGCGTATGCACTGGCCGTAATCGCCGAGATCCGTAGGCTGATGTATATCGTTGCCCTTGATGCCGACTCTCGGTGAAGCCGTACTGCGGCGGATGATAGGTGTGCAAAGGATAGGTGTTGCGTTCACATCCTGTGCTACCTTGATATAACGGTTGTAAAGTGACCACTTAAAGGATGTTTCGTCATTTATATCCTTTGTGGCATCTGTAAATCTGTAGGCATCGGTCTTTTCGTCGTTGTGACCGAAGGCTATTATAAGGAAGTCGCCCTCCTTTATGTTGTTGGTAAGCAATGCGTAGTTTGCCATTGCCTCGGCATCCTCGTTGCCGTTTTCGTTAATGCCCGTTGCAAAGCTCTTGGAGCTTCTGCCCGACAATGCAAGGTTTACGACCTGTACATCGTCAGTAAGGTACTGCTGTAAGCCGTCGCCGAAGCCGACACGCTTGAACCAGTAGTTTTTATCGGACTCCTCGCCGTAGTGGCAGCCTGTGGAGTCGCCGACAACATATACCTTGATGCCCGTGGAGTCAAACTCCGTTGTTTCCTCGGTGGTCTCTTCCGTTGTAGCCTCCGTGGCGGTTTCCGTAGTAGCCTCCGTTGCAGTCTCGTCTGTTGTTGCCTCTGTGGAAGCCTCTGTTGTTGCCTCCGTTGTTGCATCGGTGGTCTCCTGTGACGAGCCGCCGCCCGAACCGCTGCCCGAGATAACGTTTGCTATGGATGTACCAAGCAAAGCCGCCTGCAAAATTATTGCGGCATCGTTCATGCGCACGCCGTCCTTGCCGTCAACATCGGCCTTTGAAAGGTCATAAGCGCCCTTGCCGAAGTATTCGGGATTCAGGCTAAGCCTGTATGCTATCGAAGCATCGTTTGCCGTAAGTATGCCGTCACCGTCAAGGTCTCCGACCACTTCGGAAGCATACGCCGTCACGGGTGTATCCACCCAGCCCTTTGTAATGCCTGCGGCCTGTGTTGTCACCGCACCCGCAAACAATGACGAAACTGTCATAATGCCCGCCATAATGCGGCTTAAAGTTCTCTTGGAACTTTTTCTCATAGGTAATTCCCCTCCTTAAACTCAAATGCCCTGTGCATCGGCCAAAGCCGCACAAAGCCAGTAATATCCACGAATTCCTTCGTGTCGTTGAATGGGGTCGAGTCTGAAAAACAAGTTTTTTCTTCCCTCCCATTCATATTATACCATATATTTTTATAAAATCAACCGCTTATATCATATATTTTTATAAAATCAACCTCATTTTCGGCTGACCGTTTTATTTTTAAATCTTGGGGCACTGCGCAATACTTGCGGCGATCTCCTCATCGGTGGGGATATAATTCTCCATTTCGCCGTCGTTGTATTTCTGATATGCCACCATATCGAAATAGCCTGTACCGGTAAGGCCAAAGACGATATTCTTTGCCTCGCCCGTTTCCTTGCATTTAAGCGCCTCGTCAATAGCGACCCTGATAGCGTGGCTGCTCTCGGGTGCGGGAAGTATGCCCTCTGTCCTTGCAAACTGCTCCGCAGCCTTGAATACATCGGTCTGCGTAACGCTGGTCGCGCGGATAAGCTTATCGTCGTAAAGCTGTGATACTATGCTGCTCATGCCGTGGTAGCGAAGACCGCCCGCATGGTTGGGTGCGGGAATATAGCCGCTGCCGAGCGTGTACATCTTTGCAAGCGGGCAAACCTTGCCCGTATCGCAGAAGTCGTATACATATTTGCCGCGTGTAAGGCTGGGGCAGGATGCGGGCTCTACCGCAATTATGTCATAGGAGGCCTCGCCCCTTAACATCTGGCCGACAAACGGTGAGATAAGGCCGCCGAGGTTTGAACCGCCGCCCGCGCAGCCGATTATCATATCCGCCTTGATGCCGTATTTGTCGAGCGCCGCCTTTGTTTCAAGACCGATAACGGACTGATGAAGCAGTACCTGGCTTAAAACCGAGCCCAGAACATAGCGGTAGCCTTCCTTGCTGACAGCGGCCTCAACAGCCTCCGAAATGGCACAGCCAAGGCTGCCCGTGGTGCCGGGGAACTCCGCATTTATCTTTCTGCCCACATTTGTATTCATGGACGGCGAGGGGGTAACGGTAGCACCGTAGGTACGCATTACCTCGCGTCTGAACGGCTTTTGCTCGTAGGATACCTTTACCATGTATACCTCGCAGTCAAGGCCGAAGTATGCACACGCCATGGAAAGCGCCGTGCCCCACTGGCCTGCGCCCGTCTCAGTGGTAACGCCTTTAAGACCTTGCTTTTTTGCATAATAAGCCTGTGCTATGGCCGAATTTAATTTGTGGCTGCCCGAGGTGTTGTTGCCCTCGAACTTGTAGTAGATATGTGCGGGTGTGCCGAGCGCTTTTTCAAGACAGTACGCACGCACCAGCGGCGACGGGCGGTACATCTTGTAAAAGCCCCTTATCTCCTCGGGTATATCTATATAAGCGTTTTCGTTGTCAAGCTCCTGCTTTACAAGCTCCTTACAGAATACGCCCTCCAGTTCCTCTGCGGTCATGGGCTTTCCCGTGCCCGGATTTAACAGCGGTGCGGGCTTGTTTTTCATATCCGCCCTGACATTGTACCACTGCTTTGGCATCTCGTTTTCCTCAAGATAGATCTTGTACGGTATTTCTTTTGACATTTTCAACTCTCCTTTTTACTTGCTTGTGTAAATATTTTTAAGCCACTTGCCTTCCTGTGACAGATCGTCATCGGTCCAGCCCGAGGTCTTTGTGACATTGCTCTTTATAAGTGCGCAGGCTTCATCCTTGTTGGAAAGGTTCCAGCATACATAGCTTATACCGTTTTGTCTTAAATAGTTTATCCAGTTGTTGCCCTCGCCCTCGTCAATGCCACCGCTGCCGCTGGCCTCGCTGATGCCGAACTCGGTAACAAATACGGGCAGGCCGCTGCCGAGTGCTGCGGAAAGCTTGTTTCTGAGATCCTGACGGTGTGTTGCCGCATAAAAATGCAGGGCATACATGATATTTGTGCGTCCCGTTATGGGGCTTTTTGCCACGATATCCACATCCTGCGACCATGTAGGCGTGCCGACAATGATGATGGCATCATTATCCTGCTGTCTTATAAGGTCTATCATTTCCTCGGCATAGGGCTTTATGTCATTTTCCCAGGTAACGCCGCCGTTTGGCTCGTTGCATATCTCGTAGATAACATTGTCATAGTCCTTGAATTTGCCCGTCATTTCCTTAAAGAATGCCTTTGCGGGCTCCTTGTCGGTGTTGGGGTTGCCGTTTTGCAGGATATGCCAGTCGATAATGACATACATACCAAGCTCCTTGGCATACTCAACGCCCTCTGTGACCTTCCGGTGCATGGCTGTGGAATAGCCCTCGTTCACGCTTGAATACAGGGCAAGTCTTATGGTATTAACGCCCATTGTATCGCGCAGGGTCCTGAAGCCCTCCTTGTCCACATACTGCGGGAACCATGCTATGCCGTGTGTGCTGACACCCTGAAGTATAACGGGCTTGCCGCTCTGGTCAACTATTTTTGTGCCCGAAACGCTCAGCTTGCCGTGTATGCCAACGGGTGTTTTGGACGGATCCTCGCTGCTTGCTATCACCGCATCCACAGGCTGCTGTACCTGCTGCTGCGACATTTTTATATCGCCCGCGTTTGTAGCCGCGCTTGCGCTTGTAACATTTACGGGACCCGAGCTTTTAACATGGAAGTTGAGCTTTTTGGTCTCCCCCGCCTTGATGTTCCTGTTCCACTCGGCAGGTGAGATAAGTATCGCCTTGCTGTCGTATGTAAAGGTATCGTTCCAGCTGTTTATGCCCTTTACCTCGTTATCAAGCTGTATCATGCCCGTCCAGTCGGTTATCTCCGCACCCGAGTTATTCGATATGTCAAATTCTATCTCCTGCAGGGTAAGGTCGCCCTCCGACCACGGCATACCCTTTACATAGGCGCTGACCGTGTACTTTGCATCCGCCTGTGCCGCGGGCTGTGTCACGGCCTCCGTCTGCGCCTGCGATACGGGCTCCGTCACGGCCTCCGTCTCGCCCGCATAGCGGTAAACGTCCTCTTTTAATGTTGCCTGTGTCTCCTGCGTATGGAAGGAGGATATTATGGCGGTGGCAAATATACCGCCCGCGATAAATATACCCAGCGCTCCCAGCGCTACTTTTGCACTTTGATTCATGTTTCTTCCTCCGGTGTGGTTTTGTTATCGGTGTTTTCCTCCTGCACGGTCTCTGCCGTGTCCTCATTCGGCTCCGCGTCTGCCTGTTCCCCGGTCTTTTTCTTGTCCTCGTCCCGCGGCATGACATCGTAGCGGAAGTATTTGTTGAACACTTCTTTTCTGTGCTTAAGGGGTGCGGGCGGCTCTACCCTGTCGTCGGGCACAAGCTTTATCGCATCCTTTAGCGGGGCAAAGCTCTCCGTTGCATTGCGTGACAGATTATGCGCGATATAAATGAGCATATCCTCGCAAAGCCTTGCCGCCATAAGAAAGGCACCGTATTTGTTAAGATGTGTATCCTCCTGCACGCTTGCGGGATTATCGGCCGATTTAAGGTAGTCCTCGGGCCACTCGCCCGAAAGCACACCGCTTTTTATCGCCGTAAGATAATGTGCATCACGCTTTCCGAGTGCCTCAAACACGTTGCGCATCTCGTTGAAGGTATCAAGTATAAGCACATCCTTTTCCTTTGCAAGCTGGCGTATGGCGCGTATATACGAAAAATTGTCGCCGCCGTGGAGACCGCCGCCGTCCTTTATATGTATGTCGTCACGGTTGAACGCCGCACGCGGGGGCGGTGTAATAAGCACGGGTATAGCCTTTGCGGCGCGTGCCACACGGACATATTGCAGCAAAAACCACTTGTAGGTGCCCATAACGCCGTTTTCCGAGTAGGGATAGTAATAATCGCCGTACTGCGAAAGGGTATTGTATGCAGCCTCTATGGTAGAACGCTCGAGATAGCGGCTTTTTTTGGTAAGCTCGTTAAAAAACTCCGCAGGCATAAGGTCCGTAGGCACAGGCTCCCCCTTAACAATGGGAAAACGTCCCGTTTCGTCGGGGTTGCCCAGCGGCGTAAGACGGTTATGCAGGGTGTCCTTCTTTTTTGTCGCATCGTCGTTATGACAAAAATGTATAAAAAGATAGTCGCCCTTTTTTATCTCGCGCTTTATCTGCTCCAAACGTCCCTCGTTTATAAACGAGCGGGAGCTTCTGCCGCCCTTTGAATAATTTTTTATTTCAACATATTCGGGGTCGAAAAACCACCCGAGGTACTGTCCCCAGCCGGCGATGAATTCCTCCTGCTTGTAGGCCTGCACAAGAGAATCGCCCGCAAGATGAATAACAATCTTTTCCTTATCGTTTCCCATAGCTTATCTTCCTTAAACATAAACTTGATACTACACATATATAGTTCTATTATAATGGAAAATCGGTTTTTTATCAAGGGATTTTGTAGATTTTTTGTAAATTCTTTGTTACAGGTACTTTACTTTATGATTACCTTTTGTGACTTTTTAACAATATTTTAATAATTCGCCCCGAAAAATATCCCACGCTTTCGCCGAGGCAGCCAAAGACCCCCGCAAATATTATGCGGGGGTCTTTGGTGAAAGGAATAATATATGAAGCTTGTCAAAACTCGTTTTTAGTCGCCGCAAGGCTTAAAACAACCGTAAGATTGCCGTTTTTGCATCTTATCTTATCCATAAATGCCTTGGTGTCCGTGCCGTTTGGCAGGATAACGTCATAGCTTAATTCAAAAACGCTGCCCATGTCTGCGGTCTTTATTTTTGTAAGGCTGTAGTTATTTGCGTATTCGCCGAGTATTTCGTCAAATATGCCCGCAAAATTAAGGTTTTCGGGGATGGTTATTTTAAGCAGGTAGGAGTCCGTTTTGGGAACGCCCAGCTTTACTGCCCTGAATACAACTATAAGCAGGCAGATGATGACCGTAAACACCAGCGCATATACATAAAAGCCTATGCCGCAGGCCAGACCCGCCGCCACCGCAAACAGCACATAGCTGATGTCCTTGGGGTTGCCGGGGGCGCTTCTGAAACGTATTATTGAAAACGCGCCCGCAAGGCTGAACGCACCCGCAACATTGCTGCCTATAAAAAGTATGATAAGCGATATAAGTATCGGCAGCATTACCATTGTGTTGAACAACGCCTGCGAATAGTCGCCCGCCGCCGTTGTCTTGTAGTATGTAAAGCCTATAATAAGGCCGAGCATCACCGTTGATGCTATTGTGACAAGCACCTGTGTAAGCGACAGCGCCGCCATATTTTGTGTCAAAAGTTCCGTTAAATTAAGCATATATCTTCACTCCTGTTTCCTTGCCCGAAATGTATTGTTTGTATTCTGTGCCGTATTTTGAAAACGATGTCTTGTGTATCCCGTTTTCACTCAGCACGCGGGTGAGCCACAAGGGCATCGCCCCCGCACACTTTATCTCCATAAGCCAAATGCCCTCGTTTAAAAGGCTGCGGCCGTAGTCGCCGTATTCCAGCCCCAGGTCATAGCGCCTTGTGCGGATATTGGTGTCAAAGGTTATGCGCAGCTCGCTGTCCTCCGCGCCCGCATAGGCCTGTCTGTCGTATGCAAGATAGACCTTTGGCTGCACCGGATAGGTGTTTACAAAGTAGTAAAGCTCGTTAAGCACCTGCTCGTTGGCAAAGGCAAGATGCTCGGGCTTTATGCGGTGCTCGGTGAGCATCCGCGCCGACTCCAGCCCTATGACCGTTCTGCGCTTGTTTACGATATGGTCGTATTTTTTCTTTATTTCAAGAAAAACCTCCGTACCCGGCTTGGGTGTGCCGTAGCTCCTGAGCCTGAGCTTTTCCTTGTATGTCGGCTTTGAAAGCGAGCGGCGTATAAGTTCGTTGTCGGGTGTATCGTAGTAGATATTGCATATCGTGTAAAAACTGCCGTCCGCACAGTACCTGTCGGGCACCGTCCTGTCGGCTATCGCCTTTTTCATTGCCTCGTACTGTATGCGGTCCAATAAAAATTTTGTTTCGTATCTGTTAAATACTTCTATTGCCATATATATCACCTCTGTTGTTTTACTTGTTGAACACAGTATACCGCCCAAAAATTAGAAGGTCATTAGAGGCCATTTAAAAGTGTTTAAAAAACAAAATAAAAAAACATTAATCAAAAAAGGATGCCCCTTTGCGGGACATCCCATAATGTTATTTATTTAAGAAAATATACGCCGTCTGCATCCATAACGCCCATGTGGTCCTGAGCGGGTGCATCTACGCCCGCAATGGCCTTTGCATACTGGATAACTATTGTTGTGCCGCCGTCGGAGAAGGTATCGGCAAAGTCAAAATCGTTTTCGATGACCTCTGTACCCGTTTTGTCGATAAACAGATAATCGTCCTTGATATTGACTACCGCAATGCCGTTTTTCGCAAACTCGGTAGCAAAGTCGTACTGCGGCTCTATGACATATTCGCCCTTTTCGTCGATATATCCCCACTTGTAGCCCGTTCTTACTGCGGCAAGACCGTTGCCCGCAAAGCTTGTGGCATTTTCATACTCCGCATCAATGGCCTTTTCGCCCTTGTCGTTTATGTAATAATACTTGCCGTCCTTTTCGACACAGGCAAGACCGTTGTCGGTGAAATCCCATGCAGCCTCGTATACGGGCTCTATCACAAACTCGCCCGTTTTGTCGATATAGCCGTATAAGCCGTCCTGTACCGCACAGGCAAGGTCGTTGTTTGAGAAATTATACGCAATATCAAATTTGGGCTCTATCACAAAGGCACCCTTGTTGTCGATAAAGCCGTACTTGCCGTCCTTTTCGACACAGGCAAGGCCGTTGCCCGTAAAGTCCCACGCAACATCAAACTGCGGCTCTATAACATACTTGCCCGTTATGTCGATGTAGCCGTACTTGCCGTCAACAAGCACATAGGTAAGGCCGTTTGACGCAAACACGCCCGCCTCCGCATACTGCGGCCTTATCATCATTTTACCCTCGGAATCGATAAAGCCCACAAGTCCGTCCTTTTTGACCTGTGCAACACCGTAATCGGAAAAACCCCTTACATCGTCGTAGGCAGCATCTATGACCTTTTCGCCTGCGGCATTTTTAAAGCCGACACACTGTTTAAGGTCGTCAACATAACCCCTGTACTCCAAAAACGCCTTGTCCTCGGGTACGGTATAATCCGCATTTTCCTCCGACACCTGTGGCGGTGCGGCGGGGTTCGGCCCGTCTATCGAGGGTGATGCAGGTGAACAGCCCGCTGCTAAAGCGGCTATCATCAGCATCGCTGCGGTTTTGCAAAAACACGCTTTCATAATAATATCTCCTCCTTTTTGTATCGTTTGTACCGATAGGGTCTGCGAAATTTGTCATTTTTCAAAGACCCTCTGATATAATAATAACTCATCACGATTTTTTCGTCAATGATTTTTTGAACGATTTGAAAATTTCGATCTGCGGCGCAGGGGCTTGTGCGGATCCGGCCGCACCGCATTAGTACCCAAACCTTCGTAACAGAGAAACCCCTCAGTCAGCCGTAATTATATTTTTCACTTATGCCAAGGAATTAACAGCTGCCGGCTCCCCTGAACAAAGGGGAGCCTACGCTTACTGATTTGTGTGATGTAACATAGCGCCGCAGGCTTAGATCCGCAGTACGGGCTTTGCCCGTGCGAGGAGCAAAACTTGTTTTTGCTTCAGATAGTCAGACAAGTGTCGCAGCGAAGCAAGGCACGCAGACTGACTGCAACCCGGCGAAAAACCTGTTTTTCGCCACGAGGGCGCAGCCCGATCATTTCAAAACTTTAAACTTGAAAAAACCTCATCTGTAATATATAATAGAGTATGTACGATACAACATCGGAAGAAGGAGAGACTATGAAAGATACGAAAAACCAAAGCGGCAGCAGAAAAAATCATCTGATAAGCCTTGTACTGCTGCTGATACTTGCGGCTGCGGCCTTTGTATTTGTGAAACCCGTGTTTTTTACCGACACCCGTGCAATACTTGTGGACGGCAAGCGTTTTGCCTTTATCCGTGCCAAAACAATGACCACGGAGGAGTTTAATCTTTTGCTGCAGGCAAAGCTGAAAGAGCGCTACGGCAAAAATGTGGAGATAAACGAAAAGGTGGAGCTTAAACCGTCACACGCCACCAAAAAAAGCATATCCGAAAATGTGGATGTGGTCATAGCCGACCTTTGCGATGTACTCAGCGTAAAGGGCGAATGCGGCGCAATAATGATAAACGGCAAGCGTACTGCGGTATTAAAAAACACGTTTGAGGCCGAGCAGGTACTGAAAGATGTGCTGTCGCATTACACGCCCGATGTTGGCAAGGGTGACGAGGACAAGGTAATAGGCGTTGAATTTACCGACGATGTATCGGTGGAGCCGTACTACACCGACGACGATGCCGTACTCAGCACCGTACAGGCATACGAGCTGATGACGCAGACCAAGGAGTCCACATACGACTATGTTGTAAAGGCGGGCGACAGCTTTAACGCCATTGCAAACAAGTTTTCCATAACGGAGGACGACCTGCTTGCGCTTAATCCCGATATAACCGAACAAACAAAGACACTTTTGCAGATAGGCCAGAAAATAAAGGTCACGACACAGGTGCCCGTATACGGCATAAGTACCGTTATGCGTGAGACCGTGGAGGAAACGATACCCATACCCGAGGAGGAAATAGAAAACCTTAAGCAGTACAAGACCTACAAGCAGATAATATCCGAGGGCAGCGAGGGCAAAAAGCTGGCAGCCTACAAGGTCTACTACGAAAACGGCATAGAGGTACGCCGTGAGCCCGACCCCGAAAACGATGTTATCGAGACAGAGGCCGTACCGCGCAAGGTGGAGGTCGGCGTACTGGACAAGTCCGCGGATGTGCGGGCGGCAACGGGCAATTTTCAGTATCCCGTGCATGAGGATGCGTATTTTTCCTCGCCTTTCGGCAACCGCAACTACGGCAGCGGCAGACATTTCGGTATTGATATAGCAGCACCCGCGGGCACGCCCGTATTTGCCTCGGACGGGGGCAGAGTGATACAGGCAGGCTGGAACGGCGGCGGATACGGCAACTGGGTCGTAATAGACCACGAAAACGGGTTTAAAAGCGTTTATGCGCACAATTCCGCCGTTATAGTACATACGGGACAGCACGTCCATCAGGGTCAGCTGTTGGCGCTGGTAGGCAGCACGGGCGATTCCACGGGAAATCACCTTCACTTTGAGATAAGGGTAAACAACAAGCCGCAGGATCCGCTGACCCTGCTGGCATAAAAAGGCCAAGGTATGCGGGCAACTGCCCGCTCCTCGGCGAAATTCGATTCCGCCTGCGGATAAAGATCTGTGATGCAGATAATGTTAAAATAAATAATTAAGAGACTTATATTTATAAAAAGAAGCGAGAACATAGTTATTTCACATCTTTGCATAAAAAAACGCCTGCGCAATGCAGGCGTATTTTTTAACCTAAAAACTTGATGCCGAGTATAAGAACGAACAGTATACCCGCGATAATTTTTGTATATTTGTTAAGCTGACCCTCAAGCGAGCGTCCCTTATTCTTGTCCCAGTAAGCGTTGCCGCCGCCCATGCCGCTGATAGCGCCTGTAAGGCCGGAAGCATTTTTGCTCTGCATAAGTATAACGCCGACAAGTACAACACATAAAACCAATATGATAGCCGAAACGATGATGTAACCGATACTCATAACAAATCCTCCTGAAATAGTATATATCCTGAAACGTTTTTTATATAATAAAAAGCGCGAGACGGGATTCGAACCCGCGACCCTCGCCTTGGCAAGGCGATGCTCTACCACTGAGCCACTCGCGCATAAAAACTTAAATAAGTACAGCGGGTGATGGGAGTCGAACCCACGTCCTCAGCTTGGAAGGCTGATGTACTAGCCGTTGTACCACACCCGCAGGGGTAAGGTATGCCCAGAGACGGAATCGAACCGCCGACACGAGGATTTTCAGTCCTCTGCTCT
>JAFYGI010000045.1 GCA_017543265.1 Bacillota bacterium
GCGCAGCGTGTCCGCAGGACAAAAATTTTAGCGTTGAGCAGAATTTTGCGCAAGCAAAAACTGCGTAGCGTTTACAAAATTTTTAGCAAGCAGATTTTTATCATTCCTCTGCATCAATGTCAAACGAAAATGGATTGTCTGGGTTTTGTATGTCTTTGATTATCCGGTTTTGAGAGTATAAGCTCATATTCCTAATATTTGTTGCTTTTTTTCTACACAATATCTTTTGATATTGTTTTTTTTATTTTGTCGTTTTTTATGCTGTGTTAAGTAACAAATATGCGGCAAAGTGTCCGTTAAGTAACACATTGTGATATATTTGACCATTGAAAAAACCTTCCGTAAATGTTAAAATATAACCATAATAACAAAGATGCAATATATTGTAAAGAGGTAGATAGATATGAAAAGAAAAGTCTGCATAATATTTGCTGTGCTTATGGCGCTGTCGTGTGCGGGCTGCGGCGACAAGGGCGACATGGAGGCAAGCAGTGCTAAAATTGTAAAAATTCAGCCCGTGGATATTAAAAGTGTTGATGACGGCCTTGAATACATAGGCTTTGTAAAAGCAAAGGAAACAAAGAACTATTCTTTTCTTATGGCGGGCAAGATCGCAAAAATAAATGTAAAAAAGGGCGACCGTTTTAAAAAGGGCGATGTACTTGCAAGCCTTGATACGACCGCGCTGGAGTTTTCTGCGGGCGTGGGCTCAAATACCACGGAGCAGGCTCAGGCAGGGTTGGAAAAGACGATAAGCACATATAACACAAATATAAAAAGTGCGCAAAACAGTATAGATACGCTCGATACCTCTATAGATGCGGCCAAGACGGGTATTGCGGCTATGGAGAACGCGCTTGTTGCCGCACAGCAGAATATAGATGCGGGACAGAATGCACTCGACACCCTGTATTCCAAGCTGGAGGGCACACGTAAGCTGCATGAGGCGGGGCTTGTGACCGACAAGGATATGGAGGCGCTGGAGGCGCAGTATGTATCGCAGCAGGCAAACCTTGAGCAGGCGCGTGCTACCTACAGGGGCACCGAGGCGGAGCTTAAAGGCAAGCGTGCGGAGCTTCAGGGGCTTAACGACAAACGCAAAACAGCGGTGGAGACCCTTGAAAACCTTAAAAGATCCAAACAAGAGGATATACGAAGCATAAAATCGCAGATAAGCAGTGCGCAGATAGGCGAAAGCGTAACGCAAAAGAATATAAACGATGCCGTTATAACCGCCGAGAACGACGGCTATGTAATGGAACTGCCCTTTAAGGAGGGTGAGGTCACAAGCGCGGGCTATCCCGTAGTTGTGGCCAAGAGTATGTCAAGCGTGGTTTCTATCGGTGTTCCGAGCGATGAATACCGAAAGATCAAGGTGGGACAGAAGGCTGTGATAAATGACGATATAGAGGGCGTAATATCGACTATAGCCCAGTATCCCGACGAAAACACGCGCACCTATCAGGTGGAGATAGATGTGGACTCGGAAAATGTCACAATGGGCGAAACAGTCGGGGTAAAAATACCCACAGGCAGCAAGGAAGGCTGTTTTGTACCTATCCGTGCCGTGTTTGATCTGGGCGGTGTGGACTATGTTTATGTTGTAAACGCAGACAGCAGGGTAGTGCGCAAGAGGGTCACTCTCGGAGAGATAAGCGGCGACGAGGTATGTGTCGAGATAGACGACCCCAAGGCGGTCATAGTGACCGAGGGTATAAAAAGCCTGCGCGAGAACGACCTTGTAAGGACCGACGGTAAAGGGGTAGTGGCAGATGGACAATAACAGCTTTATCGCGCGTGTTTTAAAAAGGCGTACACTTATAATAATAATGATGGTGCTTTGCTTTGTGGGCGGCGTAGTGTGCTATATAACGGTGCCCAAGCAGCATTTTCCAAAGGTTATCGTGCCTGTGGGCGTGGTAAAGGTCATCTATCCCGGCGCAAGTGCCGAGGAGATAGAACAGACCGTATGCGAAAAGGTAGAGCATACCGTTATGGAAATGGACGGCTACGACAAGAGCGAGACCACCATAGTCGATAACGGTTTTGGCATAATGGTCGTTTTAAATATGGATCTTACCCAGCAGCAGGTTGACGACTCGTTTGACGACCTGCGCAAAAAGCTGGCGGCGCTCGACCTTCCGAGCGGTGTTACCAAGGTCACCGTGGACGACGATGTAATGGAGATATGCGAGGCCATGTTTGCAATGACGGGCGAAAATATCTCAAATGACGAGCTGTCGCAGCGCTGTGACGAGATAGCCGACAAACTGCGTGATGTCGATGGTGTAAGAAAGGTCGCACTTTTCGGCGATCTTCATTCGCAGGTAAAGATCACCGTGGATGCCGACAAGCTTAACAATCAGCCCGTTTCCATGGCTGAGATAGCGGCAGTTATCCAAAACCAGAACATTTCCATACCCACGGGCAGTATAAAGGTTGACGGCGACGAGATAGACGTAACTACAAGCTGCCGTTTTGACAGCCTTAAGGATATAGAAAACCTTGTAATAAACATAACAAGCGACGGTGTTGTTACCACGCTGGGCGATATTGCCGATGTGCGCATGGAGCTGCCGGACGATGAAAAGTATTATATCTACAACAATCAGAATGCGACTGTCATAGGCGTATATTTCAAGGAGGGCCTTAATACCGTCGATGTCGGCAAAAGGGTCAATAAGGTGGTGCAGGAGTACAATAAGACGCTGCCCGACAATATTTCGCTCAACCCCATTGCGCTTCAGGCCGAGGATGTTGAAAAGTCGGTAAATAACTTTGTTGTAAACCTTATTGAGTCCATTGTGCTGGTAATACTTGTCATAATGATAGGCATGAACTTCAGGAATGCCTTTGTGGTAAGCTTTGCGATACCGCTTGCGATATTTATAAACTTTATAGGCATGAGGGTGTTCGGCCTTGATATCCAGTTTGTATCCCTTGCGGCGCTTATTGTTGTGCTGGGTATGCTGGTGGATAATGCGATAGTTGTAAGCGATGCCGCGCAGAAAAACCTGGACAAGGGCATGGAGCGCAGGCAGGCGGTAATAGAGGGCGCACAAAGCGTTATCGTGCCCGTGTTTGTATCAATGCTTACGACAATATCGGGCTTTTCGTCGCTGTTTACCCTGCCGGGCGCTTATCATCAGCTTGCCATAACATTCCCGAGCGTTATTGTTATTTCGCTTATAGCAAGCTTTTTGGTGTCGATTTTTGTTACACCGCTTATGAGTTTGTTTTTCCTGCGCAAGACACCCGAAAAGGATAAAAAGGAAAGCCTTTCGGTAAGGCTGTACAACAAGGCGTTCGGGTTTGCGTTTGCGCACAGGGCGGCTACGATAGCGGCAATGCTGCTGTTTTTTGTGGCGTGCGCACTTACGCTTTTAAAAATAGATTTTCAGGTAAAGCCAAAGGCGTTTAAAGACGTTGTCACAATAGAGGTGAACGGCGATACCGAAAATATGGAAAAGACCCGTAAAATGGTCGATGAGATACAGCTTATACTGGACGAACAGCCCGAAACGGAGTATTATTTAAGCTGTATCGGCGGCGGTGTACCGCGCTATGATTACGCGATAATGCCCAAAAACGATTCAAAGGATACGGGTGACATCTATGTCAAGGTGGATCTGTCCAAAAGCGACCGCTTCAAGCACACCTGCGATATGGTGGACTTTCTGCAAAGCGAGCTGACAAAGCGTGTCGGCGGCGGTATGATACTGGTTGACGAAATAGATATCTTCAAGCTGACCAGCAAAAATGTCGAGGTCAAGCTTAAGGGCAACGATTTGGAGGACCTTAACACGGCCGAGGCGGAGGTAAACAATATCCTGCTTGGCATGGAGGGTGCAAAGGGCATAAACAACAACGGCCAGCTTTCCACATACGACTATTTTGTGGATGTGGACGACATGAAGATAAACACGATAGGCCTTTTCCGTGCAGAGGCGCAAAACGAGCTGAGCTATGCGCTTATGGGCAGGACGGTGTCGCTGTACAAAAGCGGCAGTCACGAATATCCGATAGTGCTTGACAGCAATATCGACAGCGAGACACAGCTTAAGGAATTTAAGGTAAAGGCATCCACAACAAAGGTAAAGCACCCCGTAAGGCAGTTTGCCGATGTATCGCTTAAAAAGCAGGTGTCCAAGATAACACACATCAACGGCGAGCGCGGCAGGACGGTGGGCTGCTACAACAGCAGCGCTGTCAGCAATATTTCCATGCAGGACAAATTGCAGGCAGAGCTTGAAAAAACACAGCTGCCCGACGGCGTTACCGTGGAATATACGGGCGAGCGCAAGGACTTTATGGAGCTTGCGGTGGATATATTAAAGGCCGCCGTAATATCCATGTTCCTTATACTCATTATACTGCTTATACAGTTCAGCTCCATTAAAAAGGTGCTGCTGGTATTTATTTCCATACCGTTCGGCGCAATGTCGGGTATAGCATTTTTGTATCTGACGGGACAAAAGCTTACCTTCTTTGCACTTATCGGTTCCATCAGCCTTTTGGGCTGCGTGCTTGCAAATGCGATAGTGCTGGTGGACTATATCGACAACGAGGTGGAAAACGGCATGAGCGTCAGGGAGGCTTGCATAAATGCGGGCGGACAGCGCTTCAGGCCTATACTTATGAGCACAATGACCACCGTGCTTGGCCTTACGCCGCTTGCGCTGTTTGGCGATGCACTGTTCGTGCCCATGGCCTCGCTGATGATAGCGGGTCTTTCCGTGGCAATGGTCATAAATCTGGTAATGGTGCCTATGATATACGATACCATTTACAATAAAAATAAAGATCGGGTCGATACACGGTCATAACACGCAAACGCGCAAATTCTCTTCTTCAAGGCAAAACTGCTTTCGGGGAGAGGGTTTGCGCGTTTTTTTTGCGAAACGGATCTATGGTGCCAAATCAAAACTCAAATCCTGTTAAACATTGACAAACAGCACATAAAAGGGTATAATTACAATAGGATTTTATGTGAAAAAATGTATTTATATACAAGAGGTGCGATATGATGAATTACAGACTGCATACGCCCGAGGGAGTTAAGGATCAGCTTCCGCAGGAATTTGCATTTAAAAAGAAGACAGAAAACAGTATACAGGCCGTTTTTGACAAATACGGCTATATGGCCATAGATACGCCTACCTTTGAGTTTGCGCAGGTGTACGAGGGCATGGGCGGCATAGAGAGCAAGCGCATACACAAGCTGCTTGACAGGGACGGCTCCATTCTCGGCCTGCGTCCCGATATTACGCCCGCGATCGCGCGTATTGCGTCTACGGCCTATGACGAGAGCGAGGCACCCTTTAAGTTTTGCTATACGGGCAACTGCTTCAGATATAACGAAAACTATCAGGGCAAAATGCGTGAGTTTACCCAGGCAGGTGTTGAATACATAGGCGTAAACAGCGTGTATGCCGATACAGAGGTGCTGGAAACGGCGATAAATGCCCTGCTTGCGGCTGGACTTGATGATTTTCGCATTGATATAGGCGTTGTTACGTTTTTGCAGGGCATACTTGAAGAGGCGGGCATAAGTGCCGCAGACTGCGAAAGCATACGCGAAAGCATAATAGACAAAAACTATGTACGGGTAAACGAGATCGTGAATGCGCTTGATATAAGGGAGGATGTAAAAACACTTCTTTGCGACCTGCCGCTTATGATAGGCGATATATCTATGCTTGAAAAACTCGGTGTTTCGGTCAAAAACCAAAAATCGCTTGCGGCGCTTTCACATCTGCACAAGATATATGATGCACTCGAGGCAAAGGGACTGGAAAAATTTATATCGTTTGACTTTGGTGTTGTGGGTCAGATGGACTACTATACGGGTATCGTTTTCCGCGGCTATGCGCATGGCTCAGGCTTTTCGATAGTGGACGGCGGACGCTATGACAACATGGTCGGCACCTTCGGTACCGATCTGCCTGCTGTCGGCTGCTCCATAAATATAGACAACCTTATTTCTGCGGTCAAGGCGCAGTCGGGTGATGATAACGAAAAATATCTTACCTTTGCGCTGGCAAAGGGCAGATTGGCGGAAAAGGCAATGGGTCTGCTTGAAAAAATGGGCATTACCTGTGACGAGATGAAAGAGGACTCGCGCAAGCTGATTTTCACAAACGAAAAATTAAAGGTAAAGTTTTTCCTGGCAAAGGCTACGGATGTGCCTACTTATGTGGAGTCGGGCGCGGCGGATATAGGCTTTGTGGGCAAGGACACCCTGCTGGAGGAAAACCGCAATCTGTACGAGGTATATGATCTGGGCTTCGGCAAGTGCAGGTTTGCCGTGGCGGGCTTTATGCATGATTGGGAAAAATACAAACACAGCAATGACCTTCGTGTTGCGACCAAATATCCCAATGTCGCCAAGGAGCATTTTTATCACAAAAAGCACCAGACAATAGAGATAGTAAAGCTTAACGGCTCGGTGGAGCTGGCACCTATCGTGGGTCTGGCTCACGTTATTGTGGATATTGTGGAAACGGGCTCTACGCTTAAAGCCAACGGTCTGGAGGTATTGGAGGACGTTTGCCCCATCTCCGCAAGAATGGTCGTAAACCGTGTCAGCATGAAGCTTGAACACAAGCGTATAGCACAGATCATACAGGGACTTAGGGAGTTGACAAAGCAATGATAAAAATTATTGAATACAGCGATGCACAGGGCAAAAAACTTGTAGAGGATCTTTTGTCACGCTCGCAGCTTGAATACGGCAATGTACAGGAGACGGTAAACGGTATCCTTGCCGATATAAGAAAAAACGGCGATGCCGCACTTTTTGAATATACCAAAAAATTTGACAAGGCCGATATAAACGCCGAAAACCTTGTCGTTACCAAGGCCGAGATAAAAGAGGCCTATTCGCAGGTGGATAAGGAGCTTATCGAGGTGATCGAAAAGTCCGCCGCAAGGATAGCGGATTTTCACCAAAAGCAAAAAATAAACAGCTGGCTGGAGCCAAGCCCGAACGGCGAAATGCTGGGTCAGCTTATAAGACCGCTTGAACGTGTCGGTGTTTATGTGCCGGGCGGCAAGGCGGCTTATCCGTCAAGCGTGCTTATGAATATCGTACCCGCAAAGGTGGCGGGCGTAAACGAAATAGTAATGACTACACCCCCAAATGCCGAGGGAAAGGTAACACCCACCACGGTAGTTGCGGCTGATATAGCGGGTGTCGATACAATTTACAAGGCGGGAGGCGCACAGGCGATAGCGGCGCTGGCCTACGGTACGCAAAGCATAAAAAGGGTGGACAAGATAGTCGGCCCCGGCAATATTTTTGTTGCACTTGCAAAGCGCAGCGTTTACGGCTATGTTAATATAGACTCGGTTGCGGGCCCCAGCGAGATACTTATTCTTGCCGATGACAGCGCAAACCCCGTTTATGTGGCTGCCGACCTGCTTTCACAGGCCGAGCATGACGAGCTTGCATCAGCCGTGTTTATCACAACAAGCCCCGAACTTGCAAAAAAGGTTCAGGAAGAGGTCACAAAGCAGACCGCCGTTCTGGAAAGAAAAGCGATAATTGAAAAGTCGCTTGACAATTACGGTGCGATAATAGTTGCGGAAAATATGGATATTGCCTGTGAGCTTTGCAATACAATAGCACCCGAGCATATGGAGGTATGTACGGCGGAGCCGTTTAATATGCTGCCCAAGATAAAAAATGCGGGCGCTGTTTTCCTGGGTCACTATACGCCCGAACCCCTGGGCGATTATATGGCGGGACCCAACCACGTTTTGCCAACGGGTGGCACGGCGCGTTTCTTCTCGCCGCTGTCGATTGACGACTATATCAAAAAATCAAGTATAATCTCGTTCTCGCAGTCTGCGCTTTCTGCGCTGGGCGAGGATGTAATAAAATTTGCCAATGCCGAGGGACTGACGGCACACGCAAATTCGGTCAGAGTAAGGCTGTAAGAAAGAGGTGTGTATATGAGAAACGCTGAAATAGAACGCAATACCTTTGAAACACAAATAAGGATGAAGCTGAATATAGACGGCAGCGGCTACCATGATATTTTTACGGGCATAGGCTTTTTTGACCATATGCTTACGCATATATCAAAGCACGGCTTTATCGACCTTACGGTCAATGCGGAGGGTGATCTGGATGTGGATTGTCATCATACCGTTGAGGATGTGGGCATAGTTTTGGGAAAATGCCTTGCGCAGGCACTCGGCGATAAGGCGGGCATAAAACGCTACGGCCACGCAATAGTTCCTATGGACGAGGCACTTGTGCTTTGTGCCGTGGATTTTTCGGGCAGACCCCTGCTGGTTTTTGACGGCGAATTTACCGCCCCGACCCTCGGCAGCTTCGATACCGAAATGGTAGAGGAATTTTTCCGCGCCGTAAGCGATAACTGCGGCTTAAACCTGCATATCAAGGTGCTTGCGGGTAAAAATAACCACCATATAGCCGAGGCGATGTTTAAGGCATTCGGACGTGCGGTGGATATGGCGACCACTATAGACGAAAGAATTGACGGTGTGCTTTCGACAAAGGGTATGCTTGAATGATTTGGCAAAAAACAGGTTTTTCTATATAAGAGGAGCTTAAAATGATAGCAATTATAGATTACGGAATGGGCAATCTGCGCTCGGTGCAGAAGGCCTTTGAATATCTTGGCTTTGAGGCCGTCGTAACGGACGATATATCCGTTATGGAGCAGGCCGATAAGCTTGTTTTACCCGGTGTGGGGGCATTTGCGGATGCCATAGCCACTATAAGGGAAAAGGGCTTTGACAAGGTGATATACAGCGCAGTCAAGGCGGGAAAGCCGTTTTTGGGCATTTGCCTGGGTATGCAGCTGGTGTTTGACAAAAGCTATGAATACGGTGAGTATGACGGACTTGGGCTTATCCCGGGCAGGGTAGTGCTTTTGCCCGATAACGTAAAAAAGCCGCATATCGGCTGGAACGACCTAAATGTAAAAATGCGTTCCCCGCTGTTTGACGGCCTTGACGAAAAGCCCTATGTTTATTTTGTACATTCGTACTATCTGGAGACCGATGCACCCGTTGTTTCGGCAACTACCTTCTACGGCAAGGAAATACAGGTGGCTGTGCAGAAGGATAATATTTTTGCACTGCAGTTCCACCCCGAAAAAAGCGGCGATACGGGCTTGCAGATACTTAAAAATTTTGCGAAGCTTTAAACGGAAGGGAAAACAATGAGACAGATAAAGAAAATACATATAATTATTTTTTTTGCGGCGCTTATTGCAGAGGTTTTTGTTTTTAATCTGCGGCATTGGCAGAGTATAGGGTACAAGCCCGTATCGGCCTTTGATTATCCCCTTGGTGTGGGCGAGGGCATGGAGGTATTGCCAAACGGCGAGTTTTACCTTGCGCCCGAGTGTGCGCGCGTGCTGGAGTTTTCGGATATAAACCGTAAAATACACAATGTATATATCGACGTGTACGATAAAAGATGTGAGGATGTAAGACCCGGCGATCTCAGCCTGACAAATGACTTTCAAAGTATGAATGTCAATGTGTACATAACCGACCGCGGCAATAAACGGCCGTATAAGCTGCCCGCGCGTGTTATTGCGTCCGGGGTGCCGCGCACAAGGTTTATTACCCTGCAGACCTACGGCCAATCAAGCAAGTTCAAGCTGGAGTTCGGGGAGGATCTCGAGGGACAGACCGTAGTTGTAAGAAATGTTGTTTTTGACCTGCCCGTACCGTTTTGCTTTGTGGCGGCAAGGTTCGTCCTGCTGCTTGCGGTGATGTACGCGGTGTACATTTTAAGGCGCGGCAGTTGGATATACAATATACAAATGAAGTGGGACAGGCGGCAAAAACTTATTTCGGCGGGCTGTATGCTGTTCACATTTTTGCTGTGTACCTTTGTGTGGCTGTCCGTGCCGAGGTATCACAGGATAGACAACAACGAGGAATACCTGTACGGCCGCAAGGGTCTTATAGGTGCCGAGGGCGTTGCTTACCGACAATATGACGAGCTTGCGCAGTCATTTATGGAGGGCAAGCTGTATATCAGGGAGGAGCCGCCGAGCTTTATTGCGGAGATGGAAAATCCCTACGATAATTACGAGCGCTCGCGTATAGTGCGCGAAAGGGGCGTGTCGTGGGCGTGGGATCATGCCTATTACAACGGCAAATATTACGTTTATTTCGGCGCCTTGCCCGTGCTGGTGTATTATCTGCCGTACAGGCTTGTTACGGGTGTGCGCTTCCATACGGATATGGGCGTGCTTATAAATGTATTTATCTTTATTTTGTGCGCTTTCCTGCTTATAAAGGACATTATACTGCGGTGGTTCAAAAATATACCGTTTATAACATATCTTATGCTCAGCAATGTGCTTGTGTTTTCAAGTCAGCTGATATTTGCGCTTAAAAAACCCGACCTTTACTTTATGCCGATAACGATGGCAATAATGCTTGTCACGGCGGGACTTGATCTGTGGATAAGCGGCAATAAGACAGCAAAGATAGCAGTCGGCTCGCTTTTTATGGCGCTTGTTGCGGCGTGCAGACCGCAGTTTCTGGCGGCATCGTTTTTGGCGATACCCCTGTTTTGGGACGATGTGTTCAAGCAAAGGACAATGTTCTCAAAAAGCTCCGTAAAGCGCACGCTGGCGTTTGTTTTACCCTATGTCGTTGTTGCGGCGGGGGTAATGTGGTATAACCGCGCACGCTTTGGCTCGGTGTTTGATTTTGGCGCAAACTACAATCTGACGACCAATGACATGACATCGAGGGGCTTTAAGATAGACAGACTGCCGCTGGGTATATTTGCGTACTTTTTCAAGCTGCCTGTGACAACATCGGTATTTCCGTACATCACATACGAAAACCTGCAGACGGATTATCAGGGTGTTACGATATGTGAGTCTATGTTCGGCGGTATTTTTATCACACAGCCCATACTCTGGCTTTGCATGAAGCTGCGCAGCGTCAAAGAAAGCCTGATGCGCAGGAAACTTTATGCCTTTACCTTATGCGCTCTGCTGCTGATGTTTATTGTGGCGCTGGCAGATACGCAGATGGCGGGTGTGCTTAACAGATATTATCTGGATTTTTCATATCTTGCGGTCATTGCGGCTGTTATCATTGCACTTGCACTTTGCGAGGAAAATAAAAACGCCGCTTATACGGCGGCGGTGCTTTCGGGCGGCTGCTTTATATGGACGTTTCTGATGTTTTTTGTGGCGGTGGATCCGCTGGATTACCCCGTTACATTCCCCAATATATATTACAGCATGGCATCTGCATTGATGTTTTGGATGTAAGAAAAAAACGGTGCTGCCGCTTCGTGCGACAGCACCGTTTTTTGATGATCGTTTTATTGCCTTACCCTTATCCTTTTACCTGTCGTATACTGTCCCCAAAGCTTATCATACATAAATATATGCTGCAAAAGCCATGTTTTGATAACATTTTCCAACTGAGCGGCGGTAGTGGAGCCGAAGTAATCCGAGCTGAACTGGTCGGATATATCATCAAGCTTTTCTATAAACTGCTCGTGATGGTGCTTATGCTGATAATACTGAGGATACTTTTGCTGGTACATCCTGCTTTCCTGATAGGTAAACATTTCAATGAATTCCATCTTGATCGCATCAAGATATCTTCGATAGTCTGTCACCGAGCGGCTGGCCGAAAGCTGGCGCAGCAGCGCATTAACATTTTCTATCATGACGGGGTACATTTTGTCGAATTCGGCAACACCCGTTGCAAGATCCTTATTCCATTCCATAATACATATCCTTAATTAAATTATTATGCGACAAGGCTGTTATCGTCCTGCGGGAGCATTCCGCACATAACTGAAGTCAAGCTTTCTCGAGTCATCATCGGGCGGATATATCTTCATGATGATACCGTTTTCGTTTTTACCCTTTGAAGAACCGAGATAGATAGCTATATCACGGGGCTCGTTCTTATCCGCAACGATAACGAACTGATCCGTTACCTGCCATGCGGGACTACGCGCATTTCCATCCCAGAACCTGATACCCATTCTGGTACCGAGGTACTTGTTCTCGCCGATGCACTCGTTTATTTCGTTTGCCACATCATCAAGCTCGCGAAAATTGGCCTGCGATATGGGACGGCCGTTGCGGTCAAGCGAAGAACCGTTTCGGTAGGGGTTATAAACCTCCGTTACACCGGTCTCCTTAAGTCTTGTACGCATAAAGTTGTAGTATTTGCTTGGTATTGCTATGTAGGTAGCCTGAGCACCGCCGCCGCCTCTTACGAAATTATAATTGCTTCTGCCTAAAGCAGTTTTAGCCTTGTAGTAGGTGTCGGGGTCAAGCATTGCCAGCTCAACGGCATCATAAATAGTCTTTGCCGCATAAACATCATGTACATAATTTGCCTGCTGGATATAACCGACTGCACGGGGTACCAACATGGCAATAAGAATTACCATGATACAAATGGTAACGACCATTTCGTTAAGGGTATAACCCTCATTGCTGCGCAGTTTTTTTATAATGCTGCCGAGCATTTTTGCTTTATCTTCCTTTGCGTATATATTTTTCATTATGTCCGCCCCTTTCTTAGGTAGTCAAAAAACTATAAACAAAAAATATATATAGTAGCAGGATCGTTCTATATATATTATATAAAATACAGCTATGCTTTGTCAATAGCTTACTTATAAATTGTTTACAATATAACTGACAATGATATCCATAATTTATTCTACTTATATTATATACGCATTGTTCATGTTTTGTCAATAGCTTATTCACAAATTGTTCATAAAATCATTGACAAAATATAATAAATGTAATAGTGCATTTTTTATATATAGTGAACGACCACATATTCCTAATGTTCACGATACATTTATTTTTTATTAAAATATTTGCGCGTTTCGGCAACTATCACGCCGCTGAGGGCAAATATCGCCACCATATTCGGCACGGCCATAAGTCCGTTAAAAATATCCGCCGCCGTCCATACGGCCTCTACCGTCATATACGGGCCGATAAATACGGCCAAAATGTAAAGCAGGCGATAGGTGAGCAGTACGCCGGCCTTTCTGCCGCAAAGGTATTCAAGACAGCGCTCGGAGTAGTAGTCCCAGCCGAGTATGGTGGTAAATGCGAAAAACACCAGACAAAGCATAAGCGCAAAGCTTGAAACTACTGTGGGTATGGGCAGACCCGTGTTAAAGGCATAGGTGGTTATGCGCACACCCTCAAGCCCCTCGACCTGCCATGCACCGGTAAGGATTATGCTTAATCCCGTCATGGTACAAATTATTATGGTATCAATAAAGGTACCCGTCATGGATACCAGCCCCTGACGCACGGGCTCCTTGGTCTGTGCCGCCGCAGCCGCTATCGGGGCAGAGCCGAGACCTGCCTCGTTTGAGAAAATGCCGCGTGCGATACCGTTTTGCATTGCCGCAATAATGCTGCCGACAGCACCGCCCGTTACTGCACGGGGGTCAAACGCACCCTTTATCACCAGCATAACGGCGGAGGGTATCTTTTCTATATTGCATAAAAGCAGCAGCACCGTCAGCGCAAGGTATATCACCGCCATAAACGGTACGACCACCTGCGATACGCTTGCTATGCGCTTTATGCCGCCTATCAGCACAAGTGCGACGCAAAGGCTGAGTATTACCGATGCGATAACAACGGTAAGGGAGTAGCTGCCTATAAACGGTATGTCGATCTTATAGTGCATATTCGGGTCAAAAAAGTTGTTTACCGCCGAGGATATGCCGTTTACCTGCGAAAATGTGCCTATGCCCAAAAGACCTACGCACACGCCGAAAAAGGCAAACAATTTGGCGAGCCATTTCCATTTTTCGCCCATGCCGCGCTCTATATAGTAAAATGGACCGCCGAGAGCGTGTCCGCTTTTATCTACCGTCCTGTATTTTATTGCAAGCAGACCCTCGGAATATTTTGTTGCCATACCGAAAAATGCCGCTATCTCCATCCAGAACAGCGCACCCGGGCCGCCCGCGCTTATTGCCGTGGCGACACCGACTATATTTCCCGTGCCTATCGTTGCCGAAAGGGCGGTGCACAGTGCGGCAAAGCTGCTTACCTCGCCGTGCCCCTCGTCCTCGCTTTGGAAAATGTATTTAAGTGAAAGCGGAAGCCGCCTGAGCTGCAAAAGCCCCAGCCTTATCGTCAGCATAAGACCGCCGGCAAGGATAAGCGTCATAAGCGGCGGACCCCAAACTATGCTGTCCGCCGTTTTTAGTATGTTATCTATATTTTGCCACATAAGCCTTCCCCTGATCCGTTATTTCAAAAAGCCGTTTATTATCTGCTCTTCGGCTTCCTGCTCTGTAAGGCCGAGCGTCATAAGCTTTATAAGCTGTTCGCCCGCGATCTTGCCTATCGCAGCCTCGTGCACGAGTGCGGCCTCGGTGTTGTTGGCCTCCAGAGAGGGTACAGCAAGTATTTTGCCGCTGTCCATGATGATAGAGTCACATTCGGTATGGCCGCTGCACTGTGCGTTGCCTGCTATGCGCAGGTCGAGCCTTTGACATGAGCTGTCCCTTGCAACGGAGCGTGAAACTATATCGGCGCTTGAACTGTCGCCGTTCAGGTCTACGCTGTAGCTGCTGAGCGCACTTTGCGTATCGTGTGTCATAAGCCTTTCGCGCACATTGAGCCTTGCGTTTTTATCAAGACGGGCAATTGTCTTGCGGTCGGTGGAGTCTACGCCCTTTATCTGCACCATTTCCATTTCCATAACGCTGCCCTCGTCCATATACACCTCGGTAACGGGGTTGAGCAGTCTTTTGCCCGTGCCCTCGCCCGAGCCGTAATGCTTTTCGACATACTTCACCTTTGAATTTTTGCCTATATAGAAACGGTGTATGCCGTCATGCTGCGAATCCTGCGTGCCGCAGTTGTCTATGCCGCAGCCCGCAACGATAAGCACATCGCAGTTCTCGCCCACAAAAAAATCGTTGTAGACGGTCTCCCTGATGCCGCTTTCGCTCAGCACAACGGGGATATGCACGCTCTCGTGTTTGGTGCCGGGCTTTATGGTTATGTCTATGCCGCTTTTGTCGTCCTTTGTTTTTATATCCACATTGGCGGTGGTGTTTCGTCCCGCAAGCTCGCCGTTTGCACGCAGATTATACGCACCGACGGGAAGCTCGTGCAGGTCGGCCACCTCTCTGAAAAGTCTTTTTTGTATTTCGTCTATCGGTTTCATGTAAGGCACCTCCTACAATATTCTGCTGCAGGGGCTTATGGCCGCATCCGTACCCGTTATATTGGGCAGAACGTCCTGCTTTGCACCCTGTTTTTGCACCTTGCCGTCTGCAATAAGGACAATTTCGTCGGCTATATTAAGTATACGCTCCTGATGCGAAATTACGATAATAGTTCTGTCCTTTCTTGATTTTTGCATATTTTCAAATATCCTTATAAGGTTTTGAAAGCTCCACAGGTCGATACCCGCTTCGGGCTCGTCAAATACGGCAAGGCTAACATCCCTTGCAAGTACGGTGGCAATTTCTATTCTTTTAAGCTCGCCGCCCGAAAGAGAGGCGTTTACCTCACGGTCGATATAGTCTCTTGCACAAAGACCCACCTCGGACAGGAAGGAACAGGCACCGTCAACGGACAGGGGCTTGCCTGCCGCAAGCTTTAAAAGATCCAGCACGGTTATGCCCTTGAAGCGCACGGGCTGCTGAAAGGCAAAGCCTATGCCCAGCTGTGCACGCTGTGTGATGTTTTTATCGGTAATATCGGTGCCGTTGAAGTATATCCTGCCGGCAGAGGGTGTGCGTATGCCCGCAATAAGCTTTGCAAGCGTGGACTTTCCACCGCCGTTGGGACCCGTTATCACGGTGAATGTGTTGTCGCGTATCGTCAGATCGAGATCCTTTATTATATCAAATTTTCCGCCCTCGTCGTCAACGCCGAAGGTTATGTTTTTAAGTTCCAGCATAAATTAGATCCTCCCGGATAGTCGTATCAAAAAAGCGGGCGGTGTAACCAATTATATTGGCCGACCGACCCGCTTTAAGTGTTTTTCTTATTCTTCTTCTGCAGGAGCCTCAGCCTTGACGGGTCTGGGCAGGCAAGCCTTTCTTGAAAGGTTTACACGTCCCTGATCGTCTATTTCGGTAACCTTTACCTCGATAACATCGCCTACATTTACAACATCCTCGACCTTTGCAACACGCTCGTGCGCAAGCTTGGAGATGTGTACAAGACCCTCTGTTTCAAAGCCTATCTCAACAAACGCACCGAAGGTCATAAGACGGGTAACAGTACCCTTGTATACCTTGCCGACCTCGGGACCCTTGTCGATCATGGTTATCATATCAACAGCCTTTGCGATAGCATCCGCATCGGTAGATGAGATGTATATCTTGCCCTCGTCCTCAGTATCTATCTTGTCAACGCCCGAAAGCTCTATTATCTTGTTGATGGTCTTGCCCTTGGAGCCGATCACCTCGGCCATCTTATCGGGATTGATCTGTACAAAATGTATCTTGGGCGCATACTTGGAAAGACTCTCGCGGGGTTCGGAAATAGCCTTTAACATTACCTCGTCAAGAATGTAGTTTCTTGCCTCGTGTGTATTTGCGATAGCGCCTTTAATTATCTCGGGTGTAAGACCCTGTATCTTCATATCCATCTGGATAGCCGTGATACCCTTGTGAGTACCCGCAACCTTGAAGTCCATATCACCGAAGAAGTCCTCAAGACCCTGTATATCGGTAAGCAGGATAAAGTCGTCGTCCGTTTCGCCTGTTACAAGACCGCAGGAGATACCTGCAACGGGACGCTTGATGGGTACGCCCGCAGCCATAAGCGAAAGTGTGGAGCCGCAAACGCTGGCCTGTGATGTCGAGCCGTTTGAGCTTAATACCTCGCTGACAAGACGGATAGCGTAGGGGAACTCGCTCTCGTCGGGGATAACGGGCAAAAGTGCACGCTCTGCAAGGGCACCGTGGCCTATCTCGCGGCGGCCGGGGCTTCTTGAGGGCTTGGCCTCACCTGTCGAATAGCCGGGGAAGTTGTAGTGATGGATGTATCTCTTGCTTGTTTCCTCGTCGTCAAGACCGTCTATCTTCTGTGCCTCACCTACCGAAGCAAGGGTAGTTACCGTAAGCACCTGTGTCTGACCGCGCTTGAAAAGTGCCGAGCCGTGTGTTCTGGGCAGGATGTCCACCTCTGCGGAAAGCGGCCTTATCTGGTTTAATGCACGGCCGTCGGGACGCTTGTGGTCACGAAGGATCATGCGGCGCACGGTCTCTTTTTCGTACTTGTATATAGCCTCGTCGATGACTGTGGCAAATTCCTCGTCGTCAAGCTCTGCACCGAATTTTTCCTTAAGTGCGGCTATACATTCCTCGTTTATTGCGCTGATGCGCTCGTCGCGTATCTGCTTCATGTCGGTAAATACGGCCTCTTCCATGCGCTGTGCGGGGATAAGCTCCTTTATTGCCTCGTAAAGGTCGTGATCGACAACGTGCTCCTCGTAGCTGTGCTTTTCCTTGCCGCATACAGCAACGATACCGTCGATGAACTCGCATATCTCAACGTTCTGTCTGTGACCGAACATGATAGCCTCGTACATCTCGTCGTCCGTTACCTCGTCAGCACCTGCCTCGATCATCATTACCTTTTCCTTTGTGGAAGAAACGGTAAGGTTCATGCGGCTTGCCTTTTTCTGCTCGGCTGTGGGGTTGATAACATATTCGCCGTCTATCATACCGACGGATACGGAACCCGTGGGGCCGTAGAAAGGTATGTCGGATATGGAAAGTGCGATGGAAGAACCGATCATTGCACATATCTCGGGTGAACAATCCTGGTCAACGCAAAGTACAAGTGCGTTTATACATACGTCGTTTCTGTAATCCTTGGGGAAAAGGGGACGTATGGGTCTGTCGATAACACGCGATGTAAGTATTGCGTGCTCCGCAGGTCTGCCCTCACGTCGTGTAAAGCCGCCGGGTATCTTGCCGACAGCATACATTTTTTCCTCATAGTCGATGGAAAGAGGGAAAAAGTCGATGCCTGCGCGGGGCTTTTCGCTTGCTGTGGCTGTTACAAGAACGACCGTGTCGCCGTAGCGCACGATACATTCGCCGTTTGCAAGCTCTGCAACTCTGTCTATCTGTACGGAGAGCTCGCGGCCTGCAAGATTCATTTTAAATGTTTTGTACATAGTATACTCCTTTGTGTTTGAGGACTCCCCGAAAACGTGCCGATGCCCGAAGGGGGTGCCCTTATATTTACCGACTGTTTTTTAGCTTAAAACACCGTTTAAAAAATTAAGCGGCCTTTTAAACTAAAAACACCGCCGGCATTGTTGACGTGTAAATTTGAAAAAGGGGGTGTCAATAACAACACCCCCAACAGTCTTACTTTCTTAAACCAAGTGCTGCAATAAGCTCACGATATTTAACAATATCCTTGGACTTGATGTAGTTTAAAAGACCTTTTCTCTGACCAACCATCTTAAGAAGACCTCTTCTTGAGTGGTGATCCTTCTTGTGTTCCTTTAAGTGTTCGGTAAGGTGGTTGATCCTTGCTGTAAGCAGTGCAACCTGAACCTCGGGTGAACCTGTGTCGCCCTCGCTTCTGCCGAACTTAGCGATAATGTCCTGCTTGTTGATTTCCATTTTTGTTTCCTCCTATAAATTATTTTACGGGGTGCTTGACCCTTTATACACCCTATGCCAAGGATAGGCCGGAGAGTCCCGAACCTGAGCATGGGTCATTCACACGATTTATATTCTACCACATAAATCATGCGAATACAAGTGTTTTTTTTGTAAAAAACACAGTGCTGTTTATGCGTTTTGCGGGCATAATTACCAAATAAGGCTTACTTGGACTCCTCATCCTGGGGCTTGTTGGTAAGATTGGGCTCCGTATTGCCGTATATCTCGCTTTTGAGGATGGGTATGCGTATGCCCTTGTTAAGACCGAATTCAACGATCACGTTCTGGTCGTATATCTCGCATACCTTGCCGTAGAAGCCGCTGGAGGTAACTATCCAGTCGCCTTCCTTGATGTCGTTTTGTATGTCTTTAAGCTGCTGCTCGCGCTTTTTCTGCGGCTTGATGGCAAAAAGATACATCAAAACAAAAATCACGATGACATAGATGACCATTATTATACCTGACATGGGGCCGCCCTGTGCCGTCTGTGCGCCGCTGCCTGCCGCTGCCGCCGCCTGTGTGACTGCCTCCTGTGCTGCTGCCTCGCCGCCGTCAAATGTGACGGATGTCAAAAGTGCAGTTAAAAAAACCATATAGATCTCTCCTTATCTTTATGTTAGTATCGCGAATATTAAAAATATTTCAATATTCCTGTAATAATTATATATAATTATCCCGTCATAGTCAAGAAATTTATTTGCGCATAATACGAATACCGTTGACAAATGCCGCCCGGACGGGTGACGGTATCTGCTGTCGCACTTACGATAATTTATGCGAAAGATTTTATAAATAATGTAGACAAAACAAATAAAAAATGTTAAAATATGTTTAAAAGGAAAAGGTATGTGCCGACCCGGGCACAACAGTCAATTATTGAGAGGATATGGCAATGGGAACGGAATCTATAAGCAATTTTAATCAATTTATAGAGGCGTTGGCTACATTGGGACATTGTACCGACGACTATCTGTTTTTTGGCGAGATAAAAAGATCGACACTTAATTTTTCAAAAGAGGCGGCGGTAAAGTTCGGTATGCCATCGAACAGCTTTGACAATGCGTCCAAGGTATGCGCCACATTTACGCATCCCGAGGACTATCCCGCGCTGCTTAAAAATCTGACGGGCGTGCAGATGGGATATATAAACGAATTCAGACAGGACTGCCGCTGGTTCGACTGCATGGGCAATCCCGTATGGGTGCGCATAAGGGCAAGGGTGCTTACGGGCAAAAACGGCAACCCCGATCTTATCGTGGGTACCGTTGCGGAAATGGGCAAAAGGCGTGTTGCGGACAATATAACGGGCTTCCGCGACGGTGCTGCGCTCTATGACGAGCTTAAAAAGGATTTTCCGCAGGACGGCTTTATAATGCGCCTTTTTATAAGAAATATGTACGAGCAGACCGTTAAGCACGGCGATGCAATGGTGGAAAGGCTTCAAAGGCTTGTTTCCAACGCCATAAGCGACAGCTTGTCCAGCGACCAGGTATGCTACTACCGCACAAGGGGCGCTTTTACCATCTTTTCACGCCACGGCGACGAGGAGGATGCCTTTACCCTGTTTAAAAATATCAGCGACCTTGCGGCAAAGATAAACGCAAGGATGGGCTACACATACACATTCAAGCTGCGCGGCGGCGTTGTGCCCTACAAGGATTACACCGACGACATAACGGAGCTTATCAAAAAGTGCGAGTTTTCGTCCACCTTTGCCACATCGCTCAACACCAAAAGCTTTTATGTGTTTGACAGCGGCGATTATGCCGACTACAACCACAGCAGGGAGCTTTTGAATGCGCTGCAGTATGCGGTAAAGAACGATTTTGAGGGCTTCGGGCTTTACTATCAGCCTATATTTAACGTAAAAACGGGCAAGCTTTCGGGCTGCGAGGCACTTTTGAGATACAGGGACGACAAATTCGGCGAGGTACAGCCGACGGAGTTTGTGCCGCTGCTCGAGGAGAGCGGTCTTATAATCCCCGCAGGACGCTGGGCACTTGTCAAGGCGATAGAGCAGTGCAAAAAGTGGACAAAGCTTATGCCGGATGTAAGGGTAAACGTGAATTTAAGCTATGTACAGCTGGAGCGTGAGGAAGTTGTCAAGGAGATAATGGATATAATCTTTGAGAGCGGATTAAGCACCAAAAATCTGGCGCTTGAGCTTACGGAAAGCGGAAGTCTGCTTAAAAGCGTTATTACGGAGTATGTAAGGATATTCCGCAAGGCGGGCATAAAGCTTGCGCTGGACGATTTCGGCATGGGCTATTCAAACCTTTTGTATCTTAACGAGATGCACGTTGATGTGGTAAAGGTAGACCGCACCTTTGTAGAGGCCAGCGGCAGCAGCGAATACAGCTACAGCCTGATAAGACACATTGTTGAAATGGCACACAGCGCCGATACAAAGGTATGTGTCGAGGGCATAGAGACCGAGGAGGAGCTTAAAAGCATTGCCGCCCTCTGTCCCGACTACTATCAGGGCTTCTATTTCAGCAGACCCATACCGGCCGAAAGGTTCGAAAACGAATATCTCAAGGGCTCGAAAAATTAAGCCTTTGTCAGCAAATAAAAAACAAAAGGAGGGGTCTTATGGTCCCGTTCAATAAAGCCCCCTTTACCGGGGACGAGTTTGAGTACATAAGACAGGCGATAAGCGCAAACAAAATATCCGGCGACGGACGCTTTACAAAGCTGTGCAACAAAATGATGGAGGACAGGTTTGGGGCACAGAAGGTGATGCTTACCACAAGCGGCACGAGCGCCCTTGATATGGCGGCCGTTTTGTGCGGCTTCAAGCCGGGGGATGAGGTCATCCTGCCAAGCTATACGTTTTCCAGCACGGCAACGGCTATGGTGCTGGGCGGCGCAAAGCTTGTGTTTGTGGATGTGCGCCCCGATACCATGAATATAGACGAAAAGAAAATAGAACGTGCCGTTACGGACAAAACAAAGGCGATAGTATGCGTGCATTATGCGGGTGTTGCCTGTGAGATGGACACTATTTTGGATATTGCAAAAAGACACGGCCTTAAGGTGATAGAGGATGCCGCACAGGCGGTCATGAGTACATATAAGGGACGTGCTCTGGGCACCATAGGCGATTTCGGCTGCTTTTCCTTCCACGAGACCAAGAATTATTCGATGGGTGAGGGCGGTGCGATACTGATAAACGACCCCGAATATAACGAGCGTGCCGAGATACTGCGCGAAAAGGGCACAAACCGCTCCAAGTTTTTCCGCGGACAGGTGGACAAATATACCTGGGTGGATTTTGGCGACAGCTACCTGCCAAGTGATATAAACGCGGCCTATCTCTATGCACAGCTTATGCACGCGGACGAGATATTCAACGACCGTATGACGCTTTACAATGACTATCTTAAGGCGTTTAAGCCGCTTGCGGACGAGGGCAGGATAGAGCTTCAGCATATCCCCGAAGGCTGTACACACAATGCACATATGTTCTATATAAAGCTTAAAGACCTTGACGACCGTACAAAATTTATAGAATATATGCGTGACAGCGGTGTAATGGCGGTATTTCATTATGTGCCGCTGCATAGTGCGCCCGCGGGACAAAAGTTCGGCCGCTTTGACGGCGAGGACGAGTATACAACGTCGGAAAGCGAAAGACTGGTAAGACTGCCGATGTATTACAATATGGATAAAAAGGATAAAGAGCTTGTAATAGACTGCGCTCTGAGATATTTTTCGGTATAAAAAAACGGGGTTGAGACATTAAAGATTTTGATATCTTTGATGCCTCAACCCCGTATTTTATTTATTTTGTATAAAACGGCTCAACGCCCTCGACAGCCGCTGCTGCGACCTTGTCGGCCGCGCTTATCATGCCGATCGACTGACCGGAAGCAAGCAGCCTGTTTACGGCCGATGCAACGCCCTTGAATGTTTCGGGCATATCACCCTCAAAATCCAGTACGCATACAATGGTGGTCTCGGGTCGGTTTTCACGCTTTGTCTGCATAAGCCAACATTTTTTGATGTTTTCGGTATTGCCGAGATATGTGGAAAGCGCCTTTTTAAATTCGTCCGATACATCATCTGCGGGTGTTATGGCGTTGGGACCGCTTATGTGTATCTTTTCCTGCTGAACGGTCATGGGTGCGGCCGCTCTTGAGATATTTATCATCGTTTCCTTGGTAACGGCTACATTTTCGCCGTTTACGTCTATCAGAAAACCGTCAAAGCCGCGGTTCATTATAAGCGAGCGCAGCTCGTTGTAGCTGTGGCGAAGTATCTGCGTAGCACCCTGCTTGAAATATTTAAGATATTCGTCGTAGCTTGTAAAGGCCATAATAAGCTGCTTGTCCTGTGTGGGCTCGCGCAGCGTTATATAGCTTACCACAGAGCCGGGCTGCACCTTATCGTCTACCGGTTCGGGCGTAATGGATACGGGTACAAGAAAATTGGATCTAAGAAGCTCGGTCACAAAAGTGCCCGTATTTTTTTCGGACTGCTTTTTCATGTCCTGCATAGCCCTTACAAGGGTCTCGTTGTCTGCCATAAATTTACCTCTTTCAGTTTAATTTTTCTCTTACAAAATCCTTTATTTCGGATCTGTCGATAACGGTTTTGTGTATTACCTCGCGCTTGTCGATGTCCTTTATGGGTGCGGGTATGGGTGTTTCGCTTACATCGCTCAATACCTCCAGCGCCTCAAACGGGTCGATGCCGTCGTATTTGCCGTCTATCGCCCTTAAAACATCCTTTGCGAATTTATACGGGCTTGCGGTGGACACGATAACATTGGGTGTGCTGTCCTGTGATGCAGCGGCATATTTTTTGTATGCGCAGTACGCCACGGCGGTATGTGTGTCCATAACATAGCTGGTCTCCTTATAGAGACTGTTTATCGCCTCAAAGGTCTCGGAAATGGTGGCATATTCGCCCACAAAGCCCTCGTCTACTTTAAAGCTGTACTTTCCGCCGTTTGCAAGGGAGGTCATAAGCTCCTTTGTCTTTTCCGCGGAATTGCTTACATGGTAGAGCAATCTTTCAAGGTTGCTGGATATAAGTATGTCCATAGAGGGGCTTACCGTTACGATAAAATCGCGGTTGATGTCGTAATCCCCCGTTGTAAGGAAATCAAACAGTACCTTGTTGTCGTTTGATGCGCATATAAGCTTGTTTACGGGAAGACCCATCTGCTTTGCGTAGTAGCCCGCAAGTATATTGCCGAAATTGCCCGTGGGCACGGTGAAGTTTATCTTGTCGCCCATGGTTATCCTGCCGCTGTTTACAAGCTGTGCGTATGCGTAGAAATAATATACTATCTGCGGTGCGAGACGGCCGATATTTATCGAGTTTGCGGATGAGAACACAAAGCCCCTCTGCTTGAGCTCCTGTTTAAGCTCGCTGTCGGTAAATATCTTTTTGACTGCTGTCTGTGCATCGTCAAAATTGCCCTTTATTGCGGCAACACAGGTGTTTGCACCCTTTTGTGTCACCATCTGCGCCTTTTGCACATCACTTACGCCGTCGTTGGGGTAGAAAACGATTATCCTTGTGCCCTCAACATCGGCAAAGCCCTCAAGTGCGGCCTTGCCCGTGTCGCCGCTGGTAGCCGTAAGTATGACTATCTCCTCGGAAACACCGTTTTTCTTTGCTGCCGTCTTTAAAAGGTAGGGCAGTATGGAAAGTGCCATGTCCTTGAACGCTATCGTCCTGCCGTGGAAAAGCTCCAGAAAGTTTGCATTGCCTGCCTTAACAAGCGGTGCTATCAATTCGGTGTCGAATTTTTCGTCATAAGCGGAGTTGATGCAGTATTTAAGCTCGTCCTCGGTATAATCCGTCAGGATAAGACGGAGTATGCGGTAGGCAAGCTCGCGGTAGCTGTATGAGGTTATCTTGCCAAGATCAAAATCTATCTTTGGTATCACCTCGGGTACAAAAAGACCGCCGTCGTCCGCAATGCCTTTTACTATAGCCTGACTTGCGGTAACATAATTTTTGTCGCCGCGTGTGCTTTTAAACATTATGTCCATATTTATCATCCCTTTGTTTTTTTATACATATTATCTATTTTACTATACCATAAAAAAGCAAATAAATCAATATAAATTTCATCGGCGCATATCAGCCGCGGAGCAAAAGCAGGGCAAAGGCCAGCAATACAGCCAGAAAAATCAGGTTTATGACGGTAAATGCCGTCAGATACTCCTTCGGTCTGGCATCACGGTATACCGAGCCGTAAAGCCTGTAGCTTATAAGGCTTGCAAGCGAGGCAACAAGCGTGCCCAGCCCGCCTATGTTGGTACCCGTTATAAGTGCGCGGTAATTGTCGGTAAAGCCGCTTAGCATGGCTGCACAGGGTACATTTGATATGACCTGCGACAAAATAACGGCGGATACGCATTCCCTGCCCTTTATCATCCTTGATATAAAGTCCTTTACGGCGCTTATTTCGCCCAGATTTCCCACAAAAACAAAAAACATTACAAAGGTCAAAAGCAAAAACCAATCTATGTTTTTAAGCGTGCGCCTGTCCGCCGCGGCAAGAAAAACAAGGGCGGCACCCGCCGTTATACGGTGGTCGATATATTTAAAGACCGTTAAAAGACAGAGTATGCCAAGGACAGCATAGCAGTATATAAGCTTTTTGCTGCCAAGGTCCGTGCTTATTATCTCTATGGATGCGGCCTTGTCCTTTATAAGCACAAGGGTCGCAAGCGAAAGCAGGATAAAGCTCAGAATGCCGTAGGGCAGGGTGATGAGTGCAAACTCCGCGGGGCTTACCCCAAAGGTGTCATACAAAAACAGATTTTGCGGGTTGCCCATTGGTGTCATCATACTGCCGAGGTTTGCCGCAACTGTCTGCAAAACTATGGTATATATCATGTATTCCTCGCATTTTGCCATAGTCAGCATGGTTATCGCAAGCGGCACAAAGGTTATAAGCGCCACATCGTTTGTTACCAGCATTGCCGAAAAAAAGCAAAGAGCCCAAAGTACAAACACAAGCCGCCTGCATTTTCCCTTTGACAGCGGCAAAAGTACCTCCGCAAGCCGCAAAAACACATTAAGGCGTGAAAGCCCCGCAATTACCGCCATCAGCGCAAACAGCATATATAATACGTTAAAATTTATGTAGCCGATGTATTTTGCACTCGGCGGCACAAAAACGGCCGAGATCAGCGCCGCAAGCGCAGCTGTGCAGAATACGGCCTCTTTTTTTATAAAAACAAGCAATTTATTCATTTGTTCATTTTACCTTACCTTTTCTGTCGGTATCGTTACACAATACATTATAATTGTTATGCCGCAAAAACTCAACCCCCAAAACAGATTTCTTTGTTGACCGTGATAGCAAAATCGCGTATAATATAGTTAATGACAGCAGTGTAAAAAACCAACAAGGGAGTGAAAAATATGGCAAAAACAAGAAAAACAAGGGCGGCGGCATTTGTTTGCGCCGCTGTGCTTGCGGTATACAGTATGCCCATGCAGGTCTTTGCCGCCGATGCGCAAAGGCTGTTTGACGTAACAAATGTCAAGGCACATATTTCGTTTTGGGGCGGTACCCATTATGTGACCTATACAATAAACGGTGTGGACTATGACAGCCGCACCGCAGGTTCACAGATCAATCTTATGGCATTTCGCAATATGGACGAAGAAGGGAAAAAAACGGTGTCGGAGCATTATTATCCGGGTACGGACAGGGATGAGCAGTTCGGGGCACAGGGTGTTCGGGAAATATGCGACTATGTAAATAATGGCTACGGATATACCCATGCGTGGAAGGTGATGCATGACCGCGCACAGAACTACTGCAAGGATCTTATCCCGTATTTCGGCGGCGTTTCCGCGGAGGACGACCCCGACAGATATTACGGCATGGAGCTTGAAAAGCTTAATACATTTACGGGCGATGCAAAAAAGTTCTGGGACGACCCTACATACAATCAGGCACCAGAGGCGCAGGCCTACAGGGAAAAGTTCGCCATGATGAACGGACTTATGGAAACGGGAAAGGCGGCCTACGACAACTGCGTAAAGCACAACGAATTTGCGCGCGAGGCGGCATTAAAGGCATCCTCCGCATGGCTTATAAAATTTATTGTGGAAAACACCATCGTTCCGGGCCTTATGGCAAAGCCCAGCGCTACGGCGGCGGGTGTTGACAGCGCAATGAATACCGTTTACGATCAGGTGCTTGGTATGATAAGCGAGATAACGGGTGCGGAAAATGTAAGCGTTACCGCGGAGGGCAACCTTGTAAACCTTACCATAGGAAAAATGGGCGGACAAAATGTATCGCTCAAGGACGGCGCGGCTATGGTCACATATATGCGCGATCTGGCAGATAAAAATTACAGGCTGGCGAAATACTCGCACGAAAAGGCTGTGGAATTCCATGACCAGCTGGAAAACGAGGCTTCGGAGATCATCCGCAAGGTGGATGAGCGCCTGAAAAAACAGCAGGAGAAGGAACAGGCCGCAGAGACCAAGCAGCAGGAGAATAATAAAAAGGCCGATACGGCGGAGGTAAAGCCCAATACGACAAGATATTCGGGTATACAGATGCCCTCGTCGGGTGATGAGGACTACGCAAAAAAAGAGGAAGAGTACAAAAATAAGCTGATAGCGGCGGCAAAGGCGCTTGACGAAGAGGTAAATTCGCTTTATTCGCAGATGCTGAGCGAGGCGGAAAGCGTGACCAAAAGCGCGGGCTTTTATATAGCATCGGACGGCGAGACCTATGAAGACCATGTGGACTTTTTAAACTCGGTATTTTACATAAATTACTATAAAAATTCAAGCGTGTACTACGGCATAGGCTCGGAGGCGGAATACAAAAAAAGGCCGAAGCTTTATGACGAGGAAGTGGAGTTTTTAAACAACAGCATATCAAAAATGAATACGCTCGAATCATCGCTCGGCGGTGTAACAGACAGATATTCTGTACTTTATAAGGAGCTTTACGCAAGAAGGCTGGCTCTTTATGACAAGGGTGCGTATAATTACTACATACTTAAATACGAAAACTGGAATAATGTCACAGGTCTGTTCGGCTCGATAAATTATATCATCTTCAAAGCAGCATACGAAAGACCCGGTATCGAAAGAACGGCGGAAGATCTGCCCGAAACGCACAAGAAAAATATGGGGGAGTACGAAAACTATAAGGCTCAGCTGCAGCAGAAGCTCAACGACTATCTTACGGCACAGGCCAATTTTAATCTTGCCTACGCAAAGTATGCCGATGTGGCAAAGGAGCAGCTGGATCTTGTAAGGACGGGACTGCCCGATTATGTCTACACGCAGACCTGCCAGCCCCGCGGCTACAATCTTCTTGCGGCCGACGGCAGCAATGCTTTGCTTACCGCAAAGATAGAGGCGGCCTCCGACAAGCACAAGTTTTTCAAGGACGAGTCCCTGAAGCTGGAGGAGTGCATGGAAAAATACAAGCTGTATGACAAGCAAAAAGAGGTATTGAAAAACTATGTCAAATATTATCTGCGTGAGCTGCAGAGCATCGACCACGGCGGCGGAGAGCTTTATTACAGCAACGGCCTGCTCAGTGCCGAGGAATTTGAAAAATACGGCATAGACCCCAAGGAATTTGTACAGGTCAAGGAATTTGAAAACGAGTATAAAAATATCGGCAAGGTAAACCCGATAACCGTGGAGGAGCGGGGCGATATCCTTATGTGCGAGCTTTTGTACAGGGATTTCACGGGTACGGGTGTCTACCATAATCAGTTCCTCAGCCTCTATAACGAAATGGTGGCAAAGGCACCGTATTACAAGCAAAAAATACGCTCGGGCGAGATCAGCGCGGGCAGCTTCGGATATTACTACGCAAGCGAGCTTTTAACGCCGTATCAGGTGCTTACGGGCAGGGCAACAACGCCCCTGACCTATTCGGGCGCTTATACCGATATAGGCGAAAGCAATGAAAAATCGTTCAGCGATATGCTGTACGGCAGCGACGGTATCCTGACCGAGATAACAAATGTCGAAAACGATGCTCTCTACACCCCCGCGGAGGGGCTGACAGCCAAGAACGGCAAGGACGGCGTTGAGCTGGAGGCGGGCGGAACAAGCAGGCTTTCGGTTGCCGTAAGGCCCGAAAACGCCACCGAAAAGGGTGTACGCTGGTACAGCGGCGATGACAGTATCGCAGTTGTTGACCAAAACGGCAATGTCACGGGCAAAAGCAGCGGCACCACGACCGTTTACGCAATATCCAAGGATGCGCCCATCGAGGAAAGCACGGATGAAAACGGCGACAAGCATTACATCTGCCCCGACGAATTTATTGTAAGCTTTACCGTTACGGTAACGGGTGAATTGCCGCCGAACGAGTTTGTATACGGCGATGCGGACGGCGACAATGTGCTTACCGCCAGCGATGCGGCGCTCGTACTGCAAAAAACGCTTACGCCGCATATAGATCTGCCGCTTAAAAACATAACGGACGATTGGCTGGAATATGTGGATGTGGACGGCGACAAGGTAATAACCGCAAGTGACGCGGTAATGATACTGCAAAAGACACTTACGCCGTCGGCGGGATTTCCGGTCGGATAGTATGTCTGCACAGCCTGCGGCAAAACCGTCACAGACGGGGAGTCTGACAGGAAAATAAAAGAAAAATCACGGTTTTTGTATGAAAGAATTGCTTGCTTACCGCATAAAACCGCCGTTTGGGGAATATAATCAGGTATACAACATTTATACAAACGGAGGCGGAACAATGGACAGCAGCATATACAAGGACATAGCCCAGCGCACGGGCGGAGATATTTACATAGGTGTAGTGGGGCCTGTACGCACGGGCAAATCTACCTTTATACGGCGTTTTATGGATACGGCGGTACTGCCGCGCATAGAGGACGGCTACGACAGACAGCGTGCCGAGGACGAACTGCCGCAAAGTGCACAGGGCAGGACGATAATGACCACCGAGCCGAAATTTGTGCCGGGCGAGGGCGTAAAGCTTAATATAGGCGAAAATTTAAGCTGCAATGTGCGGCTTATAGACTGTGTCGGATATCTTGTGGACGGCGCGGGCGGACATATGGACGGCGATGCTCCGCGCATGGTATCGACACCGTGGTCGGACGAAAAGCTGCCGTTTGAGCAGGCGGCGGAGCTGGGCACAAACAAGGTCATAACAAAGCATTCCACCGTTGGCGTGGTGGTAACGACGGACGGCAGTTTTTCCGATATAGAGCGGCAAAACTACATACCGCCCGAGGAACGTGTCGTGGCCGAGCTGAAGCAGATGAAAAAGCCCTTTGTGGTCGTGCTTAACAGCGTAAGCCCTTATTCGGAGCAGACAAAGGCGCTGGCGGCGGAGCTGAGCGAAAAGTACGATGCGCCCGTCCTGCCGATGAGCTGTCTGCAGCTTAAAGAGGACGACATCGCAAAAATACTGGAGACTTTGCTCTATGAATTTCCAATGACACAGCTGCGTATAAAGCTGCCGCGCTGGGTGGAAAATCTGCCAGTGCAGCATTGGCTTAAGGACGGCATAGTTTCGCATATCAGGGATGTAACCGCCGATATGGACTATCTTTACAGCGTCAAGCAGGATATAGACAGCTTTTGCGACGACAATATCGCGCGTGCGTATGTGCGTGAGCTGGATCTGGGTACGGGTGTTGGCGATATAGAGCTTGCACCCGATGAAAGGTTGTTTTACAGGGTGCTGTCGGAGACTACGGACAGCGACATTACGGACGAGGCGGTGCTGATATCTACCCTTAAAGAGCTGACCGAGGCAAAGCGCAGCTATGATGTGATAAAGGATGCGCTGGAGCAGGTAAATATGAAGGGCTACGGTGTGGTCACACCCGGGCTTGACAGCATAACGGCGGGAAGCCCCGAGGTGGTGAAGCAGGGCAGCGGCTACGGCATAAGCATAAAGGCGCAGGCACCTGTTATACATATGATAAAAACGGGTGTGGAAACGAATGTTTCGCCCGTGGTGGGCAGCGAGAGCCAAAGCCGCGAGCTGGCGGAGTATCTGGCGGGTGCGGAGGAATATATGGATTACAAGATATTCGGCAAAAGTGTGGGCGAGCTGATAGAGGACGACCTGCGCATGAAGCTGACACGTCTGCCCGATGATGCACGCGAAAAACTGCGCGGCACCGTGGAGAAGATAATAAACGAGGGCAGCGGCGGACTTATCTGCATTTTGTTGTAGATATGCCGATATATAAGTTTTATTTGCATCAAAAAATGCCTGTGCACCGCTTAAATGGCATATTTGCCCCTTGACTCGGGGGGGGGATTTGTGATATAATTATAAAAAATATAATTGAATTACGGACATAAATAAGCTTCACGAAAGGATGATTTTTATGTACAAAAGAAAAACCTTAAAAATAATGGCAACTGTTGCCGTAACGGTTGCTATGGCAATGCCCGCTTATGCCGGCGCAACTGTAAGTGTGGGATATTTACCCCAGACTGCACCGCCTGCGGGTGATGTGGATATGGACGGCAATGTTACCGCAAGCGACGCGGCCATACTGATGCAAAGGGTAATGAACGAAAAAGCAACAATGCCGATAGAAGTGGTAAACTCCTATATGTATATTGCGGATGCGGACGGCGACGGGGAACTTACCGCAAGCGACTCGGCGGCGGTAATGCAAAAAACGCTTAACAGCCGTGTAAAGTTGGCAGGCGATAAAATGACATATGCTCAGTGGTATACCAGAAAGGGCAGCGAGGCGCTCGGCAAGTACGTTGGCGAGGCAAACAAGGCCGCAACGGTGTTCAGCGCGGCGCAGACCTATGCGACAGACCTTTATACCCAAAATAAATGGCAGGCGGGGCTTAATATAAGCGCCGATGACCTTATTGCGGCAAAGCTTCTCGGAAATTCGGATGAATATAAAAAATACTATGTTCACAGCATAAATGATGCCAATACCCCCGCAATAAGAAATGTGGAGTGGAGCAGCGAAAATTCGCCCTACGGCAAACGTAATTTTTACCCGTATGAGGGCGGGATAAGCGATGCGGCAGAAAAGGCGTGGGGTTGGGAACGCCCCAATATCCTCGGCGAGTCTGCCGAAGCGGCAAGGGTTTACCGTGCGGCCTATACCCGTGCGTGTGACCTGTACACAATGAACATCTGGAAAGAGGATACAAAAATAACCGTGGCGGAACTGGTAAGCGAAAAGCTTTTGCGTGAAATGCCCGATACAGATTACGAGATAGTGACGGATTACGACCCGTATACGCCCGGTATAAAATGCGTAAAATGGACGGATGCACAGGGTAATGCGTGGTGCTATCCCGATGACTTCGGGTATGCGGATGTATATATACATACAGTTGCACAAAACGATGCATCTTCGATATTCTCTGCGGCGCAGACCTATGCGACCGACCTGTATGCAAGCGGAAAATGGCAGGACGGCAGGGAAATTACCGTGCAGGAGCTTTATGATGCGGGCTTGCTGTATGTAATGCCGTCTATGGTGGATTACAGCATAATCACCGCCGAAAGCGGTCCCGTAATAACGTGCGTGCGGTGGAACGATCCGTCCGGATATGTGTATACTTATCCAAAAGCATATGTGCAATATAGCTATAGTTCCAAGTGTACGCAAAAATAAATAAAAAGCGGATATACCCTGCGGCTTTCCTGCCGAAAAGAGATATATCCGCTTTTTTGCTGCGGTAATTATCAGTATTCTGTTATGTCACCGTTAAGGTATTTTACAAGCAATATTGCATCGCCGATATCGTGTCTGCTGTTTCCGTTGATGTCCGCCGCAGCGATATCCTCCGCCGCAACGGCCGTGTTAAGACCCGATGCAAGGCGTATTATCCTTTTAACATCGTCGTTGTTCAGCTTGTTGTCGCCGTTGGCATCGCCTATGGCGCGGAGAGCCGTTGTAAGTGTCTGGCTTGAGATATTCTCCGTTTTTTCATATCCGATATGTCTGTTTGCGGTTATCTTCACCCTGTAATAGCCGGGCTTAAAGTTATCTATGCTGTAGGAAGCCGTGCCCGTGGAAATATCGGCTGTTTCTTTTGCTATCTCCTTGTCGCCGCTGCTAAAAGAAATGGTGCAGGTGCCGCCGAATTTTGCGGGTGTGGTGACCGTACCCGAAAGCGTGAATACGGTAGGCTCCAGCGTGATATCCGTTACGGTAACTGCCGCATTGCTTACGGTAACTGTGGTTGTGTATGTCTTGTGGGTATCGGATGTAACGCTCATGCTGTAGATGCCTGCGGGCAGATTTACCGAGTACGTACCCTCGGTGTGGTCAAGCGTTGCCGCCCTTGTCAGGGTCACCTTTGTACTGTAGGCTTTTGCGGCATCCGCGGAAGGCGTAAATGCAATGTCTGCGCTTGTTTCGTTGGTAAGGGGACTGATAATTTTGCCGCTTACTGCGTAAACCGTATCTGCACTTGTTGCCTCAAATGTAAAATTACGCTCGTGATTGGGGTCAGCTGCGTCTACATATTTTTCGATATTGGAGCCCTTGCTGCCGATAAAGGTGATGTCCTTTAAGCCGTAGAACGAGTCACTACCACTAGCCGTGAATACAAACTGCGTATCTGCGCCCTCGACCGTTACCGTTTTAAGACCGGAGCATCCGCTGAAAGCACTATTTTCAACATTGGCAACGCTTGCGGGGATAGTTATCTGCGTTATGCCGGAACAACCTTTAAACGCACTGTCGGATATTACTTCAAGTGCGGGCGGCAGTGAAATTTCGGTAAGTCCAGAACAGTTTTTAAATGCGCTGAAATTTATTTTTGTGAGGGTGTCGGGTAAACTTACACTTTTGAGATTGTTTCTTGCCTTGTAAAATGCACTTTGACCTATCTCGGTAACTTTTTCGCCCCCAAATTCGGAAGGGATAACAGCAGATGTTACTGTTTTGTCAGCAGCGGTCACAATACCGCCTTCAATAGTGATATTGCCGCCCGTTACTGCGTATGTACCCGCATATACCGATACGCTCATCAGCATTACGGCTGCTGCCGCGGCAACAAAACGTGAAAGATTTTTTAAAATACTCATATTTATTACTCCTTTAATTTTTTTATATACGGGCTTCCCCGAAAAATGTGCCGCCTGCATGACAAAATGTCTTGCAACGGCAGTTTCAAAGCGTACTGCTTTGCCCCTCGGTGCCCTTTAACGTGTCCCTGGGTAATATTATACTACATTTTAAATATTATTTCAATGCTTTTTTGCCGTTTCTGAAACATTCCTGTAAAAAAAGTGTTAATTTTTTGAAATATAGTGTTGAAAAACCAAAGAAGGTATGCTATAATATATCCATAAGGTCAACTGCCGTGCTATGACGGCGGTCGGCAAATTTATTATAAGGAGGATTTTTCCAATGGGCAAAATTGTAACAATGGGCGAGATCATGTTAAGATTATCTACACCCGGCAATGAAAGATTTATTCAGGCAACAGAATTCGACATCAACTATGGCGGCGGCGAGGCTAATGTGGCTGTATCGCTTGCTAACTACGGACACGAGGCAGAGTTTGTAACGGCTGTACCTGATAACCCTATTGGTGCGTGTGCTATCGCAGCTTTAAGAAAGTACGGCGTTGAGACAAAGCATATCGCAAAGACAGGCGACCGTCTCGGTATCTACTACCTTGAGACAGGTGCATCCATGAGAGCATCAAACGTAGTTTATGATAGAGCAAATTCATCCATCGCTACCGCAACAGCAGACAAGTTTGACTTTGACGCTATTTTCGAGGGCGCTGACTGGTTCCACTTCACAGGTATCACACCCGCTGTTTCGGACCTTGCGGCAGAGGTAACAGAGGTTGCTTGCAAGGCAGCTAAGGCAAAGGGCGTTACAGTTTCCTGTGACCTTAACTTCCGTAAGAAATTATGGTCAAGCGAAAAGGCACAGAAGGTCATGACAAACCTTATGCAGTATGTTGATGTTTGTATCGGCAACGAAGAGGACGCAGAGAAGGTTCTCGGCTTCAAGCCCGGCAATACAGACGTTACAAGCGGTGAGCTTGAAATGGCAGGCTACAAGGACATCTTCAATCAGATGTGCGACAAGTTCGGCTTCAAGTACGTTATCTCTTCATTAAGAGAGTCCTTCTCCGCATCACACAACGGTTGGTCTGCTTGCATCATGGACGGTGCAACCAGAGATTTCTACCGTTCAAACAGATTTGACATTATGCCTATCGTTGACCGCGTTGGCGGCGGCGACTCTTTTGCAGGCGGTCTTATCTGCGGACTTATGGACGGTAAGAGCAAGGAAGACGCGCTTAACTTCGCTGTTGCTGCTTCTGCATTAAAGCACACCATCCCCGGTGACTTTAACCTTGTAACAAGGGCAGAGGTTGAAAACTGCGACGGTTCCGGCCGTGTTCAGAGATAATCAGTAAAAATTTATTTTTACATAACAAAGCCCGCGGTTTCGTGCCGCGGGTCTTTTGTTTTTACGCCTTTGTGTCAAAAAGCTGCTTTCTTAAACTGTCTTTGTCGCTTGTAAATGCAGCGTTTACCGCATTTTCAAGTACGTTTTTTTTCTGTGCTTTTGTCAGAGAAAAATTTTCCTCCATGTACCTGTATTCCTTTGCAATATCGGTGCGCTCGATCGCGGGGTCGTCTGTGTTGATCGTGACCTTTATCCCGTCTTTAAGATAATCCATAAACGGATAATCGGACATATCCTCGACCGCGTGGGTCTGACGGTTGCTGGTGGGACACATTTCAAGTGTTATGCCCCTTTGCCTGATAAGTTCAAGCACAGCCGCATCCTCGCAGGCGCGCACGCCGTGGCCTATCCTTGCTGCACCGTATTCTATGGCAAGGCGCACGCTGTCCGCACCGTCGGCCTCACCTGCGTGTATGGTAAAGGGAATGCCGTACTCCTTTGCTTTTGCAAAAAGACCGCGGTACCGCGAGGTAGGGTAGAGAGCCTCCGCACCCGCAAGATCTATGGCGACAACACCGCCGTCCTCGACCAGATACTTTTTTGCAAGCTCCAGCGTTTCCGAATTTTCCGCATCATTGCCCTCACCGCGCATACAGCATAAAATAAGATTTCCCTTTGTCTTTGCCTGCTTTAAGCCGTCAAGGGCGGCAAGCACGGCCTCCTCCTGCGTCATGCCGTTTTGTGTGTGAAGCTGCGGCGCAAAGCGTATCTCCGTATAAATAACACCGCTTTTTCCCGCATCGTCAAGCACCAGCTCTACCGCCGCCGAAAGTCCGTCTTTTGTCTGCATCAGCGACCCCGGCAGGGCAAAGCATTTTAAAAAATCGTTCAGGCTTGTGCAGTCATCGGGCACCGAAAGCAGCTTTTCAAGCTCCTTTTCGTCCTCCGACGGCAAAGCGATGTTTTGCATTGCGGCAAGCTTTTTTGCGATATCAACGGTTATCGCCCCGTCAAGGTGTAAATGCAGGTCTATGTATTTTTCTTCCATTATCTATCACGCTCTTTCAAAAATTGTAAAAGTCCCTCGCAGCCCTCTTTTATATCATCGTATGTCACATCAAAATTGCCCGTATACCACGGGTCGGCAATGCTCTGCCCCTTTCTTGCGGTAAAATCCAAAAGCATAAAGACTTTTTTGTCACCGTCATCACCGATAATGCGCTGTATGTTGCGTATATTCATACTGTCCATGCCGATTATATAATCAAAATTTTTGCAATCCGCCTTGGTCAGCTGCTTCGCATAGTGCGGATAAACGGGAACGCCGACTTCCCTTAACTTGCGTAAGGTGCCGTGATGCACCCCGTTTCCTATCTCCTCGCGGCTTGTCGCGGCCGAGTCCACCGCAATTTTAAGCCCCGCCTTTTTTGCCATGTCTGCCATAACAAATTCCGCCATCGTGGAACGGCAAATATTGCCGTGGCAGACGAACATTATTTTTATCATTTTATCAAACCTCTCCAAACGCCGTTATTTTGCGACTTTGCCGACATTTTACCTTAATAACAAGTTGGTATAATTTGGCATAATTCGGCACATTTTTACCGCCAAAAGTTGTAAAAAAGTTGTAAAATCAATCTCAATTTACAACTTTACAACTTTATACAACTCACCAATCACACAATTTCTGCATCTCACTTTTGATATCATCCACACCTAAATGAGTGTAAGTGTTGAGCGTGACCCCTATGTCCGAATGACCCATTATTTTCTGCAAAGTCTTGGGATTAGTCCCTGCTTTAGCCATATTCGAGCAAAATGTATGTCTGCAAACGTGCGGCGTTACCTTTGGCATTTCTTCCTTATAAATTGAATTATATTTTTGACAGATATGCTGAAAATACTTTTCCCAATGCAGTGCGACCATAGGCATATTGTTTTTATCCAGATACAGAAAACCCTTATATGCCTTTTTGCGCTTGCCATAGACAACAGGCTCTTTTCTCGGACTTTTTCTGTTTTCGATAATACGCTTGAAACACTCCTTGACCTCTGCTGTCATAGGCACGAGCCTTGTTCCGCTGTTGGTTTTGGTGGTTTCTATTATGTACTCCATATTTCTTTTGCGCTGAAGCTGGTGGTCAACATTTATAACATCATTTTTAAAGTCTATATCATCTATTGTCAGACCGACAAATTCCGAAATACGCAGTCCGGTATGAAACAGTATGTAAATACCCTCATAATACCTACTGAAGTGCTTATCGTTTTTGACAAATTCGAGAAACGCTCTTTCCTGTTTTCTTGTAATCGCCTCTCTTGTTACGCTGTCATTTACAACAACCGTCACAAGCTGAAACTCAAAGGGATTTTTGCGTATCAAATCATCATCAACAGCCATTTGAAAGGCGGGTCTTAACACTCCTCTGATAGAATGTATGGAACTGTAACCCCTGCCATCGCTTTGCAGTTTAATGAGAAACGCTTTTGCGTCGGATAACTTGACTTTGTCTATTCTTTTGCCGCTGAAATCCTCTTTTTTGAGAATATTGAGAACAAAGTTATAATTGGCTCTTGTGTTCTCTTTTACGCCTGTTTTCTGCGACAAATACTTTTTGACAAGTTCAAGCACGGTGTAATTTCCACCACACGGGACTATACCGTCATCCATATCTCTTTGCAGCTGCTTTATCTTATCCCTCAAAGCTACATCTTCTTTTATACCGACAGGAAGAGTGTCTGTTCTTACAAGTTTCCAACTGTAAATATATTTTACCCTTCCCCAATTATCGGTGTACTTGTACATATATCTGCCATCACTTCTTTGGCTCTCTCCGTTGTGTAAAATGCGATTTTTGCTGTCTCGTCTTTTAACACTCATAGTAATGCTCCTTTCCTTTCATAGAAAGAGCCCCGATATGATATATAAACAGTATATCACAATCGGAGCAAAAATGAAATAGTAATTTTAAATGACCGCAAGGTTATTGCTTATATATTTTTCAAAATCCTTTTTGATTATCTGCGCTTTTGTTCCGTTGTAGAACACAAAACTTTCGTCCTTGTGTTCACGGATAAAGCGCCTTAAAGTCTTTTCGCCTATTCCGAAATACATTGATGCCTCTTTTATTGTCAATGTGTATTTCTCCCACCACGGTAAAGCAATGTCATTTGCAATTATCAATAGATCATCCTCCTTTTTTTATCTAACGCATATACGCTTATCTTTCTTGGTTGTAATAATGTTTTGAGGTTTTTGGGATGTCAGTTCCCAAAATAATATCGGCATTATGCTTGATAGTTTTAAGGCGTTCCAGTTCAAGCAACAATTTGTCCTGCTTGGCTGAAATATTTTCTTTATCTTCTGTAAATTTCAGAATTTCGGATTTGAGTACTGACGACCGAGGTAAAACACCGTTTATTTTTGAGTTGTTCATAACCTCCACGGCATTTTTATATTTAGCAATCTCTGCCGAGTAGTTTTGCAGGTATACTTCTTTTGCGCTCTCTTCTGTTAAGGACAGATACTTTTGATAGACAGGCTTATATCTCCAATATTCCCTTACAGCGTTTGTTATGCTGCGACTTGCCGATATTTGAGCATTGATTTTTTGAATATCGCTCCTATAGTCCGCTATACGCTTTTCAAGTTGTGAAATGTTTTCTTTAAGTACCTCATAGCTTTGTATATTACAAGCATGGAGATAGTTAAGCATTTTAATTTCCGTATGGGCATTTCTGCGGTAGATATATCGTCTTGCCGTTTCATCCGTTGCCTTTAATCGTAAAATTTTCATTGCGGAAATTTCATCAAGTCGGGTTTTGTATTCTGCGGGATCACCGAAGAATAACCGCAGCATTTCTTCCGAGTATTCCTCTCCCAAACTGTCAAGACGAAGAAAACGCCTGCCCGTGGTATGCTTAAAGGCTAAATGCTTTCCAAACTTTACAGAATAATCTTTCTGCATCAGCAAAATAAAACTATCAAAATCTTTCGCCGTTTTCAGATTTTCATTTATAAATCTTTTCAGCCTTAATCTCTGCGGCATTTTCTTTGCAGCATTAGCATAAACATTCCTCTCGACATTTTCTATAACCGCCTTTTCCTCAATCCTCTTGCGGATATTTTTATCGGTGTAAGCCGAGCCAAGTGTAGCCGTTCTTATAAACGATTTATTCCCAATGCCTTTTAAGGAAATATATTTTCCTATTTTAATTTCATAGCCCCGCTTTTTCAGTTCTCTGAAAAAATCATTGTATGTATCGCAGTTTTTAATTATTTCATCAATTACCGCTTTTAATTTTTCTCTATGCCCTTTAGGATTTGGCGTAATAACCGAATATCCATATTCCTTGCACAATTCGTTGCTTGCCTGCCGTACTCTTTCCAAAGTAGCAAGTTTATTCGGGAACATATGAAAGTTATCGAAATTTACAGAACAGATTATTATGTGGTTGTGTATATGCTCCTTGTCATTATGCGTGGCTATCACATACTGAAAGTCGGGAAATGTTCGCCGCATAAGTTCGCGCCCGATAGCCAATGCCTTTTGCGGCGTTATATCATCCTCGGGCGAAAAAGACTGATAAATTTCGTGTGCTATGACCTTGCCCTTTCTGACTGCCTGTTTCCGTACTTCGGCAAATTCAAGGTCTGCAAATTCCGAACTGCACATATAAGTAGCCGTGTTTATCCTGTTTTCCGTTTTTTGGGGATTAAGAATATAGTTTATCGCTCGTTTTAAATATCCCTCGGATTTTATTTGCGACAATTTTATGTATGCCATACCTCCTCCTTGCTCTTTGATAATTGATAAGTTGTCCCTCTATAATATATATTTCCTTTTGCCCTGCAAAAACTAAAGACAAAATCAACGGAATATTATTTTCGTTACTGTTAAACAAACCATTGTTGTATTTGGTAAAAATCTTTATAGAAGATAGTATTTCTTTCAATATTGACAAAATCAAAAAAATATGTATCGGAATTTTGACTCTCACTACATAGCAAGTATGGAAATGGGACGCCCCAATTGAAATTTCTCAAAAATACCAACCACATTTTGTGAAATCCCACTCGTGTCACTCCCATTACCACTTGTCAGGTCTGCCGCCTTGAAACCGACTTGGGAAAGTGTTCCCAAACCCATCGTTTTGCGCTGCAAAAATAATAAAAATACATTATACGACAAAAAACGTGCATATTACGACATGATCCCGTTTTTCCCATTTTTTTGTGATATAATGGTATTTTAAAA
>JAFYGI010000046.1 GCA_017543265.1 Bacillota bacterium
TATATGCAGCTAATATATATACAATAAAAACAGGCGAAAGATATATGTACCCTATTGCCATAATGAGAAATCAGCCTAAAGGTGTCCGACCGGGTGGTAGTCTTATTAATCCAAAATATTATTTTTGTAAGGATGGCAGAATATTTTGTATATATAAGTTTTATAATAAATTGTATTGTCATAGATTGAATTAATAATGAGAGGGGGCAGAGGGTCAGATACCTACTTCTTATATTTTTGTTTAAAGGATGGAGCTGATTCAGATGAAAAAGTACATAGTTCTGTTTTTGGCTGTTTTGATGTTTAGTGGCTGCGGTGAGGATAATGCTATGCTTGAGGGAGAAGACACCAACGGTACAATATTCAAGGAGGTCGCGGGACACCCCGAAAAATACTTTTATTATGACGGGATAACGGACAACAAGGTGTGGTATAAGGATAATGAACTCACTTTGTCCGACGAGGAAAGTGCAAAAATACTTGAAATACTTGGCACAAAGCTTGAAAGCCTGTATAAGGTGACGGAATACAAAAAAAGCAATGAAGCTATTGGGCTTGACGAGGACATAAGCTTTCACTTGGGTGACAGCAGTATACGCATTTTTGAGGATACTATCATTATGGATCGCAACGGTGCAGAGGCCGACGCGGTGCTTGATGAAAAGGATTGGAAGGAAATATATGCTGTCCTTAACAAAAATGCGGGCTTACCCGAGGAAGAAGAAAGAGAATACGACAAAAATGCCGCAGTTGCCACAGAGGGTGAAGTGACCGATTATGTTGCGGAGCATTACGGCGCGGCGGAATTTATAAAAAGCGAGCAAAACGGCGGGGATGAAGCGATATTCTATTTTCGTGACAGCGAATACGGCTTTGAATATACCGTAAAAAGCAGGGTATATCCCTATGAAAAGGGCAGTATCGAGGGTAAAGACAGCACATTTAACGGGAAATATTTTGACTGTATATATGATAAAATAAAGAACGAGCTGTCAGCGGCGGAAACAGAATACGGCGTAAGTGTCGATATTATGCAAAAAACGCAGTATACCCTCGGAGATGAGGAAACTGCACTTGCTATTGTAAAATATAAGGATAATGATCGCATAAGCGGTGAAAAGGCCGCAGCAAGGATAGGCGAGCTTTTCGGCGGCTATGATACAAGAGGCTTTTGGGATACAAAGGAAATAAAAATTTACGATAATACCGATAGTTATACTTATGTGGGCTCGTATGTGATAGGTATTGAAGAGATAGAATATGAATATGAATTTGAATAAATGCCAATATAATACCCCCACGGTGATTTCCCGTGAGGGTGTTTTTTTACATACAGGTATAACCGCCGTCAACGGGGATGATACAGCCGTTTACATAGCTGCTGGCAGGGGAGGAAAGGAAAATCGCGGCTGTGTCAAGCTCGCCTTCTTTTCCGTAGCGTGCCATAGGTATCATTGTTTTGGCATAGTTTTGGAAAAACTCGCTGTCCAGCGTATCCTTTGTAAGCGGTGTTTCAAAATAGCCGGGGCAGATTGCGTTTACCGTGATGCCCTTATCGCCCCATTCGGCGGCAAGTGCGCGGGTAAGGTTTACGGCGCCGCCCTTTGCTGCGTGATACGGTGCTGCGGGGGCTATTTTGTTGCCAACAAGGCCGTACATTGATGCAATGTTTATTATCCTGCCGCTTTTGGCGGGTATCATTGCCGCATTTGCGACCGCGCGTGACATTTTAAATGTACCCGTAAGGTCGATATTAAGCTCGTTTTCAAACTGCTCGTCCGTTATCTGCTCTGCGGGGGCAACTGCGCCCGTGCCTGCATTGTTTATCAGTATATCTATTCGGCCGAATTTGTCCATAACGGCCTTTACGGCGCTTTCAACCATTTCGGTATTCGTTATGTCGCAGGGAACGGGGAGGGTCTGTACGCCGTATTCTTCGCTTATTTCCTTTGCTACCTGCTCGATGAGGTTTTGGCGGCGTGCAAGCACGGCAATATTTGCACCCTGATTTGCAAGCGCCTTTGCCATCTGTACGCCAAGCCCTGTAGAACAGCCTGTTACAATGGCTGTCATTCCTGTAAGATCAAAATAATTTTTCATAGCTTTCTCCTTTGCAATTTATATGGTCATTTTAACATTATTGCTAAATTTTGTCAATCCTCAGCCTTTTCCTGTCCAATTTTTTTATCAGCCGCAGAGAGAATATTTTTATCAGCGCGGCGGAGGGGACAGCAAAGACCATGCCCCAAAGCCCGAAAAGATTGCCCGCTATGCCAAGTGAGGCTATCACGGCGGCGGGACTGAGACTGACCCTTTCGCCCACAAGCCGCGGCGCGATAACGATGCTGTCTATCTGCTGTAAAATAAGCATTACGACAACTGCCGCCGCTGCCCGCCCGATATTGCCGTCAAGTATAGCCGCACCCGCCGACAGCAAAAGTCCCACCAAAGCACCCAGATACGGGATAATGTTGGTAAAGCCCGTTATTATGCCTATCACGGCGGCAAACGGTATGCGCAGTATCGTTAAAAGGCTTGATGCAAGCACGGACATAATGACCGCATCCGCAAGCTGTCCGCGTATATAGCCCGAAAAAACGCTGTCCGTTTCGTGTATGATGTATAAAATAACAGGCTGTATTTTCTTTGGTGTCAGCAGAGTAAAAATACGGCGTGCCCCGAACAACAAGGCCTGCTTGTCCTTTAAAAAATAAAAGGCAAGCACAAGCCCCAAAAACAGGTCCGCGGCAAGGGTGCCTATGCGGTGCAAAATGGCGATATAATCCGTGTCCGTCGTTTTTGCCGCCTCCGAAATGCGTGATAATACACCGAAAAGGTCGTGCTTTGCGGCAAAGGTATAAATATGTGTGTATATTTGAAAAAGTCTTGCGCGATAGTGCTCAAATGCAAGGGAAAAGGCGTTAAGAAGGTCGTTTTTGTCGTAGATGTAAATGCGGTTTATAAGCCCTGCCAAAGAGAAGACCGCAAGAAAAATAATTGCAAGATATATTATCACGGCGGCGGCTGTGCGTGAAACATGAAGCCTTTTTTCTATGCCGTCCGCAAGCGGGTCAAGGATATATGCGGTTATAAGCCCGAAAACAAGTATAGCAAAGATATGAAGCAATTTTACAAATATGTCGGCGGCACTGCGGAACATACTGCCCATGTTTACAAAGATGTAAACGGCACCGTCGATAAGATATTTTGTGCCGTATACCGCGGCAAAAACTGCCGCGGCGTATATACAGGCGTTTATGATCTTTTGTTTCAAGTTCGCTCTCCCGAAAGTTGTTGTAGGACATTCAGCAAAAGCTGCCATGTCCGCTCAATGGATGCTATGTCGGCACGCTCGTCGGGGGTGTGTATGTCATACAGGTCGGGACCCAGCGATATCATATCCATATCGGGTATCTTTTCGCCGATAAGCCCGCATTCAAGGCCTGCGTGCACGGTTTCCACAACGGGGTCGCTGCCGTACATTTTTTTGTATTCGGATATAAAAATCTCGCGCAGGGCGGAGTGGGGTCTGTACTCCCATGCGGGATAGTCCCCCGCGGCCGTCATCGTGCCGCCGCAAAGCGCGGTAAGCTGCCTTATCGCATCGGTCAGCTCGCCTTTAAGGCTGGCTGTGCCCGAGCGCAGGGCGCATACAAACTCCACGCAGTCCTCGTGCTGTTTGATAACGCCCAAATTGTTGGAGCTTTCGGGCATATCAAGCGTAATATACCTTGACTGCACGCCGTTTGGCACAAGGGCGGCAAAGGCGGTAAGACGTTTTGCCGTGTCTGAGTCAAATACGCGGTCGGTCTCGGTTTTTTCGATCTTAACGAAGATATCGTCTTTGTCGGCAAGCTCCTTTTTAAAGACATCCTCCGCGATTTTTATATGCTCCGAAAGCTCGTCAAAGGGGGCGGTGCAGGCAACGGTCATGGATGCAGAGCGCGGGATCACATTGTCCTTTGCGCCGCCGCAGACACCCGCAAGCGCAAGATCGTCAAAATCGGCACAAAGCATTTTAAAAAGCCTTAGTATCAGCTTGTTTGCATTGCCGCGCTCCTTGTGTATCTCTATGCCCGAATGACCGCCGAGCAGTCCGCCTATGCTTATTTTGTATGCGGGTGCGCTGTTTTTCACATAGTTTACGGGTATCAGGGAGTGCAGCTTAACGCCGCCCGCACAGCCGACGGTAAAAACACCCTCCTGCTCGGAGTCGATATTTATAAGCGTGCGGGATGATATAAGCTTCGGGTCAAAGGCCGCGGCACCCAGCATACCCACCTCCTCGTCGGTAGTAAGCAGCACCTCAAGCGGCGGGTGCGGTATATCGCTGTCAAAAAGCAGGGCAAGCGCCATAGCCACGGCAATACCGTCATCTGCGCCGAGGGTGGTGCCGTCTGCGTGCATTATATTGCCGTCATATATGACCTTTATCGGGTCTTTTGTAAAATCGTGCACAACATCATCTCTTTTTTCGCAGACCATGTCCATATGTCCCTGTATGCAGACTGCGGGAGCGTTTTCACAGCCCTTTGATGCGGGCTTTTTTATTATGACATTGTTTGCCTTATCGCGGTGTACAAGTAATGCGTTTTTCTTTGCAAGCTCCGCGATATAGGCGCTGACCGCCTCCTCGTTGCCCGAACCGCGCGGTATTTTGTTGATCTGTTCAAAATAATGCAGTACGCTTTTACATTTTAAATTTTGCATTTTTATTACCTCACTTTTATTGTGTCACTATTTTAAAATATTATTCGGTTCTCCAGTCTATTTCTTCCATGCCGCAGCTGCGCAGAAAATCATTTGTTTTTTTGAAATGTCCGCACTCCATAAAACCGCGGTAGGCCGAAAGCGGGCTGGGATGCACACTTTTAAGTATCAGATGTCGGGGATTGTTCAAAAGCTTTGCCTTTTGCTGTGCGGGTGCGCCCCAAAGCAAAAATACAACGGGGCGGTCTATATCGTTTACTACCCGTATGACCGCATCGGTAAAGGTCTCCCATCCTTTGTTTTTGTGTGAATTTGCCTTGCCGCTTTCTACGCTTAAAACCGTGTTAAGCATCAGCACGCCCTGTTTTGCCCAGGCCGAAAGGTCGCCGTGAGAGGGCGGGGCAATGCCGCAGTCGTTATATATCGCCTTAAAAATATTGTTTAGCGAAGGCGGGATCTTTTCTCCCCTCGGCACGGAAAAACACAGCCCCATTGCCGCACCCGGCGTGTGATAAGGGTCCTGCCCGATAATAACGGCCTTTATTTTGTCGGGCGGGGTGCTTTCAAGTGCGTTGAATATCTTTTCGTATGGCGGGAATACGGTCTTTGTTTTGTATTCGTTTTCGACAAAGTCCGACAGCGCCTTGAAATACGGCTTTTCAAACTCGTCCGACAGCGCCGCGGCCCATTGCTTTTCGTTTATGGTCAGCATTTTATTTCTCCTCGTTTTGTTTTCCCCAGTATATCATATTTTGTTAAAAATGTAAATCCCGCCTTGCGAACTTGACAAAAAAGGGGCAATATAATAAAATATGAGTTGTAAAGATAAATCCGCAAAAACAAGGACAAGACTATGGACAAAAAAACAAAAAAACGTATTTTTGATATTATACAGATAGGACGAAAAAACGACCTGCCAAGCCGTTTGTTTGATTTTTTGATAGTAATTGCCATACTGCTTAACTGCGGTGTGCTTTTTTTGGAGACCTTTGACGAGCTGGCGGGGTATTCGACGGTGTTTGGCATTATAGAAAGCCTGACTATACTGTTTTTTTGCGTGGAGTACGGACTGCGCATATGGACGGCGGAGTTTTTATACCCGCATTGCAGCAAAAAACAGGCCGTAAAGAAGTTTTTGCTTTCCTTTGACGGTGTGATAGACCTTATGACGATACTGCCGTTTTTCTATCTTACGGGCTTTGTGGCCTTTCGTATGCTCAGGGTCATCCGTATTTTTCACCTTTTCAGGATAAATGCGGCCTACGATTCGTTCAATGTTATCACAAAGGTTTTGTATGAAAAGAAAAATCAGATAATCTCATCCGTTTTTATTATAATTATTCTTATGCTCGGCTCGTCGCTGAGTATGTACAGCGTGGAACACCCCGTGCAGCCCGATGTATTCAAAAACGCATTTTCGGGGCTTTGGTGGAGCATATCCACAATATTTACCGTTGGTTACGGCGATATTTACCCCGTGACCGCTGCGGGACGTATGCTGGGTATTTTTACCACATTTCTGGGTGTCGGGGCCGTGGCTATCCCTACAGGCATTATCTCCGCGGGCTTTGTGGAGCAGTATACCGAGATGTCAAAACACGCGGTGCCGTATGAATATTCGGGCAAAACGGCCGTTATAACGGTACAGCAGGACAGCTACTACTGCGGGAAGACCGTCGCACAGCTTCGCCTTGAAAACTATATCGAGGTGCTTGTGGTCATAAGGGGCGGCAATGCGCTTATCGCAAATCCGTCGCTTGAGTTGGAGGACGAGGACATCATGGTCTATAAGGAACTTTTGGACGATACGGAAAAGGATAACAAAAAGACAAGAAAAAATGAAAATACGGGAAATAGAAAAAAAAGATAATAAAACAGTAGAAAGCATTATAAGATACTGCCTTGCCGAATTTGGCGCGGCGCACGAGGGTACCGCGTGGGAGGATCCCGACCTGGACAGATTTTCGGAGGTCTACAGTACAGAGGGAAATAAATACTGGGTCGCCGAGGATGCCGCGGGAAAGGTGGTAAGCGGCACGGGTATCGGCTTTTTGACGGAGGATATCTGCGAGCTGCAAAAAATGTACTGTCTGCCCGAGGCACGCGGCACGGGGACAGCCCATATTTTAATTAAGACCGCGCTTGAATATGCAAAAAAATATTATAAAAAATGCTATATCGAGACCTTTTCAAATATGAAAGCCGCGCAGAGGTTTTACGAAAAATACGGCTTTGAAAGGGTAGAGGAGCCACCCGTAAAAACAGCACACTTCGCCTGTGATGTAAGGTATATAAAAATATTGTGACAAAAATCGCCCCGGGGTACATTACTCGGGGCGGTTTTGATGTAAAGATTTTTTCAGTCGGTATTTTCGTCAAAAATCAGTAGGTCGTTCGGGGTGCATTCAAAAATATGACACAATGTTTCCAGCGTTTCATATTTGATGGATCTGGTGCGGTTATTGACCATATTGCTGAAATTTTGATAGCTCATCCCAAGCTGCATATACAGCCAGTATTTTGTCTTGTTTTTTTCCTCTAATTTTTTCAGTACATTTAGTTTCATGCTTTCACTCCCCACCTGTTTTATTACCTTTATATCATATTATTACATGACATATGAAAACATATAGACTATTACATTAGCTAATGAAAACATAAGACAGAGTGTTGACTTTTAGTTTTTAATGTAATATAATAGTTGTAACGTTTAATATTAGTTTTATCGTTTGTCATATGGGCTAAACCCGTGTAATGCGGTAAATTTACTTTTTGTATAAAATTGAACGGATTTCAATAACGTAAGAAAGGAGAAGAACTATGAAAAAAAGAATAATTTCCGTGATGCTTGCGGTACTTACGGTAAACTTTGGCTGTACGGGTGTAAATGCGGCGGACAAACTGCCCGCTTTTCCCGGCGCGGAGGGCGGCGGTATGTACACAAAGGGTGCGCGTGCGGCGGAGAATTTTGAAATTTATCACGTTACAAACCTAAACGACAGCGGCGAGGGGTCATTCCGTGATGCTTTATCAAAGGGAAACCGCATTATTGTATTTGATATTTCGGGTACAATTATGCTGAAAAGTCTTTTATGTACAAAGAATATCGACAATATGACTATACTTGGGCAGACTGCGCCGGGGGATGGCATATGTATCGGCGGCGAAAGCACTTTATTTGAAAACTGCAATAATTTAATAATTAGATACATGCGTTTTCGCCCCGGTGATGTGGGCTTATCCGAGGAGGACGGTCTGGGGCTTAGGCAATGCACGGATGTTATTATCGACCATTGCTCGGTCAGTTGGTCTGTGGACGAGTGCTTAAGCGCCTATGCCAACCGCAATTTTACCGCGCAGTATAATATTATAAGCAACAGCCTTAATACCTCGGTACATTCAAAGGGTATGCATGGCTACGGCGGTATATGGGGCGGCGAAAATGCGTCCTTTCACCATAATCTGATATCCTCGCATTACAGCCGTATGCCGCGTATAGGTACAAGTGCAACCGTACATTCCTATAAAGACCACCCCGACAGCGAAAGCCTTACGGATATAAGGAACAATGTTTTTTATAACTGGGGCAACAGAGCGGGCTACGGCGGTGAAAACAAGGTCAGGGTAAATTTTGTAAACAATTATTATAAAAAGGGACCGGCATCCGAGAAAAATTATATTTATGAAAGGTCGGATTCGGTGGTTTACGCAAGCGGCAATATTATGGAGGGTATAGACGCGTTTAACGCCGATAATTCCAAGGGTATTTCGGGAAGTGTCCTGCTTGATGAAATAGGCACAAACGGCGAATTTTTGGCCGATTATCCCGTCAATACCGAAACGGCGGAGGCCGCTTATAAAAATGTGCTTGAAAATGTGGGCGCAAGCTATGTGCGTGACGATATTGACAAAATGATAATAAATGATGTGATAAACGGCACCGCACACAGCGGCAGCAAGGGCAGTAAATATTTAATTGACAGTCAGACGGATATGGGCGGCTGGATATATCTTGATACCGCAAAAATACAAGACAGCGACGGGGACGGCATACCCGATGATTGGGAAAGCCAAAACGGCCTTGACAAAAACGACCCCGCCGATGCCGCAAAAATATCGTCAAGCGGCTACACAAATATCGAAAACTATGCAAACGATACCGTAAAAACAGTAAAACACAATAATACCGATACTACCGCACTAAGACAGGCCATTTTTAATGTGCTTAGCTTTAACAGGGAATATTATTATCCCGACGGTATGGATGTGCTTGATGCAAGGGCAGAGGACGGCAAGGCGGCGTTAAGCAGCACGCAGTCCCGGATAGACAGCGCAAGGGAAGATATAGACGCTGCCTTTGCCGCACTTTTGCCAAGGTATAAAATAAGGCTTAAGGATCTGATAGAAAAGGTCGAAAAGACAGATATAACGGGGTACCTGCCGCAGAGCGCACATGCGCTTGAAGCTGCGGTGGAAAAGGCGAAAAACGACTTAAACGGTGTGGAGGACAACGAGCTTTTTAGGTACGACTATGATATGGTCACAAAAGCCTACGGTGAGCTTGAATACTCCGAAAAATGGGACATTTTTACAAACAGGCTTGAACAATCAAAAAATATGTGCAATACCGAAAATGTCTACACCAAGGACAGCATAGAGCGAATGACGGCTGCGATCGCCGAGGTGGAAAAGGCTGTTGACGAAGGCGGTCTTACGGATGAAAAAATAGATGATTTGATGCAAATATTAAGCCGCGCCTATATGGAAAAATTAAGGTACTCCGCTATTGAACACGATATAGAGCTTATAGACGGCGGTATACTCGGAAAGGACTTTATCGATGCAAAAGCTGCCGCGAACCTTGAAAAATTAAGGGCGGAATGTGAGGAGCTTTTGAAAAAGTCATTTGAGGACAATACGCAGATAGACACCTTGAATAACAAGGTCTTAAATGCAATAAAGGAAATAAAGCACAATAAAAATCATATCTATTTGCAGGACTTTGAGGGCGAAAAGCCGCAGCCCGCTATGGGTAGCTATACCGTTGAAAAGGACGGAGGAAACAGCTATGCGCATATAACCGAGCCGCTGACCCTTGTGACCGATACAAATGCCGATATGACGGGTGAGGGTGTTTATTATTCAATAGATTATACGGATATAGGTGAATACAATTACGAAAATGCGGTAATAGGCCTTGTTTTTGGCGATAAATATGCGGCGAAGGCAACTGCATTTCCGAAAAGTACAACACTTATGGTGACGATTTGCGATACGCCGTATATATTTTACGAGGATACTGCCGATTTTAGCCTTATAAAGTATACAGACGGCTGGGACAATATGACAATGCACTTTTCGCCGTCCTCAAATAAATTGACCGTGTACCGAAACAACAGCAGGATATTTGATGTCGATATGCCCGAGGACTGCGGCGGCGTGACCGAATTTGGCATAATTGACCGCAGCTATAAAAGCAAAGGCCTGGATAATAATGTTAATGCTTTAAATGCCGATAATATCGCGGTATTTAAGCTTGACGGAAATACCTTTTTATACGGCGATGCGGACTGTGACGGCAGTATAACAGCAAGTGATGCAGCCTTTGTACTGCAAAAAACGCTTAAGGAAGAGAGCATTCTGCCTATACAAAATAAAACCGATGATTGGTTTAAATATATTGATGTGGATAAGGACGGATATATCACCGCAAGCGATGCGGCGGAGATAATTCAAAAGACCTTGAAGGAGTCATATTTTATGCCTGCCGAAAATCAATAAAACCGTATCGGTATGTTTTACGCCCCGAGGGTTTAGCTTCTGCCTCGGGGCGTTTTTTTGATAGAAATATAAGGTTTATTTATTAAGTATGGCAATAACATCAAGCATATCTTTTTTGTTATCGCCGTTTACATCGGCCCTTGCGGCTTGCTCAGCCGTAAAGGGCTTTGTGCCGCCAAGATGCTTTAAATAAAGTGCGGCATCGGCGTTATCGACATCGCCGTCACCGTCTATATCTCCCTGTTTGTATACATAGGTAAGGTTTACCCTCTTGGTGGTCGTTGAGGGTCTTAAACCCGCGTTTATGGTTTCTTTATATACGACAGCTGCGGTCTTGCCTGCGGCTACGGATTTTTTTGTAATGGTACAGATGATCGGTGAGTCTTCCGGAGTTAATTTAACAAGCAAACTTTTGCCGTCAACGGTAACAGACCATACCGTTTCGGCTGTCCTGGCGGGGGTCTCCCTTAATATTACGTCATCGCCGTAATATACCGCGTAGGTCTGTCCGTTTGTCAGACCAGTAACCGAATTGCTTACAGCTGCCCATTGAGCATATAAAAACGTGTTGGCGGTTATTTCCGTGCCGAAATTAAATTTATTGCCCTGTGCATCCGTCCAATACTGCACATATTTGCCGTTATAGCATATAGGCTTATCGGGCTCCGAAGCACAGTTGCCATAGCTTACAGTTTGCTCGGGAACGATGCAGGCGTTGCCTGTGATAAAGGACACTATATATTCCCTTGGTATCCAATGCGGCTTGACGGTCATATCGCCCGTTACCTCAACGGCCGCGCCGACGGAGTAATAGTTTCCGCCGTACTGCCATTTGTCAAAATAATGTCCCTCGGGTGCGGTGAACTCACAGGCGGGAAAGGTATATGTATCGCCCGTGTATGCGCTTAACGGGCGCATTTCGCCGCTGCCGCCGTTTGCGCTGTATGTAATGGTGTGCTTGTTGGGGCTTTTTATAACGGTCTTTCCGGTCAGCCCCTGGATGTCAAGGTCGGTCACGGCAGCACCGTTGTTTGTCACCGTTGATGCGGAGTCTATTATATATTTAAGCCTTGAATTTGAGGTGTAGATCTCATCGTTTACGGTGCAGTCATATACGGCTATAGTGCCGAGATCCGAAAGCAAAAGCCGTGAAAAGGTGCCGCCCTTTATGCAAACATCCGTTTTGCTGTTGTAGCGCATATCAATCCCCGTGCTGACGGAGCCGTTTATAAAGGTGCCGTCGTTTATTGTTATCGAGCCGTTTGAGGAATACGACAAAACACAGGGGTAGGCGCTGCCGGCGGTCTTAAATGTGCCGCCGTTTATGATAAGGTCGGCTCCCGGATAAAAAGAGGATCTGCCTTGTAAATAAAAGATCGCGCCGTATTCGCTGTTGGAGCGCATACTGCATTCTATGCGGCCGCTGCCCTCGCTGTCGTCCAAAAACAGCTTGCCGCTGTACAGCCAAAACATACCAAGGTCGGTGGTTGTGCCGCTTCGGCTTATTGTATGGCCCGCAAGGTCAAGGTGCATATAGGACTCGAAACAGCGTTTGTCTCCTATCTGTATAAGATAGGTGTTTACCGAGTCCTCGTCTGTGGAAATATCGCAGCCAAGACGGTACCAGGTCTCTTTTGGTGTGTCCGTGGTCGGGATATTTGCCTGTGAAAGTTCGGCAAACTCCTTGTAATCGGTTATGATGTAAGGGTCGCTTTCCGTGCCGCGGCCCGTGTGGGCGAATACGGCGGTATTGATAAGTGCCGCCAGGGCAAAGGACAATACTGCCGTAAATATGGTTTTTGAAATTTTCATATTTTGTTCCCCTCCTTGCGTATATAATTTGGGTAAAGCTCGGTTCATATCTGTTTATAGTATACAACAAAACTCGCTTTTATTCAATACGAAAGTTTTTTTCCACGGTTTTTGAAAAACGGATAAAATAAAAATTTATGTGAGTATTACAGCGAAAGGCTATTAAATCCAATGTTGTGGTGGATTAAATCTTAGAATTACACCATTTATACACCATTTTGCCTATACGGGCGTAACAACTTATAATAAGAAATGAGCGGACGGCTGTATGTATTTTCTAATAACACCATAAAATATGATTGTGGATAATTGTTTAGCACAATCAAAAATAACATTTGCGGCAGTAATTATATCACCGGAACATGGTGTATGATTACTGCTCCTTGTGATTAGTCAAAAAACTTCTGATTTATTATAGTATTTCGAGGCATTTTATTCATTTGGTTCGCTCTCGTCTTTATAATCGGGGTTGAATTTTCTTAATACTTCCTTGACTTCGGGCAAAGCCTCCATAAAAACTTCAACGCATTTTGGATCGAACTGACTGCCTTTGCCCTCCTCGATTATTATCAAGGCTTTGGAAAGCGGAAAGGCAGGCTTGTATACGCGTGGAGAAGTCAAAGCATCAAACACATCTGCAACAGCCATAACCCGCGCAGACAAAGGTATATCCTCGCCGCTCAAACCTTCGGGGTAACCTTTGCCGTCCCAGCGTTCGTGGTGGTATGCCGCCATATTTTCAGCTTCTTTGAGATAACTCCCGTCCTCTACGGCGTTGATCGCTTTGTCGATTATAGCCTTTCCCAAGGCACTGTGCGTTTTCATTATAATATACTCTTCATCGGTCAGCTTTCCCGGCTTGTTAAGTATTGCATCGGGAATATTTATTTTACCGACATCATGCAGCGGAGCGGACTTTACAACATCTTCGATATATTGCGGAGTCAACATTTCTTTATAATACCCCTTGCGGTTCAACCCATTCAAAATTATCTGCACATACGCGGCGGTCTTTTGTATATGGGCGCCTGTGTTTGAATCGCGTATCTCGACCATGTCCGCCATCAATACCATAAGTCCGTCCTGCATTTTTAATGTGTTTTCTGCGTATTGGCGTATGTCGCGCAGCTGCTTTACCATATCCGTTTCCATCTTGCTGATGGTTTTATAAAGATCGCCTATCTCATTTTCGGAACTGATATTCAGCTGAGCCAGTTTTCCGACACTTTCATCCATAGACTCCTGTTTGCCGATACTTTTGATAAAATCATTGGCAGCACCGGTAATGCTTGTGATAGGGTTAATAATAGAACGCTCTATTTTTGTTATGTAGATAAATATGATCAAAACGGTAAAAAGCGATACAAAAATCGCAACATCACGAATATATTGACCAAGTTCTGTGCTGATATTGTTGATGTCGATCTCAACACACAAAAGACCCGCGGGATTGCCGCTGCTGTCGAATATTACCCTGTATCCATTGAGCATATGACCGTATTCGTCCGAGTAACCGTCAAGAACGGCACTCTCTTTCTTTCCGCTTGCTACCGCATCCTGCAGTATAAGCAAGGTCTCATCCTCAAAACTCCCGTCTTCGCAAGGCGTTCCGAGAGCCGTATAAGTACCGCCGTTTGCCAATTCTTCCGCTGTCTTTGTATTGACTGCATAAGTAAGGCTGTGAATATCGTCTGTATTTTCAAAATAAACGGCATAAAGATACTCAATATCGGAGTTTTCCTTGACTTTGTTTAATATATCCCTCATTTCCGTGTATTTATCGGAAACTTCGCGGGCTGCTATCATATCTCCGAAAGAAAAATCCGCCGTGATAAAATATGCGTTATTCAGCACGGTCGTTGCGTACTTTTCATAGCTTGCCTTTACATTCTTTTCAAAAAGGAAGTATCCTATAAATGTTATTACTATTGTAAGAACACAAATTGCAATAACAGAATATAGCATTGCAACATATTTGATACTTAGCCCTTTGTGACGTTTTTTGTTCAAATCTGCTCCTCCAAAACTCAAATCCACTTTCACGATCTTTAATGTCAAATGATATTCGTATTCCGCAGAAATAAATTTCTGCTACAGAAGCCGAAACGCGCGACAAGCGCGTACAGGCTCATCCTCTGTAGGCTGTACACGCCTTTGGCGTGTCACGCCATAACTCATAACCAA
>JAFYGI010000047.1 GCA_017543265.1 Bacillota bacterium
AAAAAGAAAATAAAAAATAAAAAAATTTTGAATAATTCTCTTGCGCCAAACGAAAAATTGGTTTATGATTGTATAGATTTGGTCCCGCAGTCCGTGGAAGAACTGGCTGTACGCACGGGACTTGCCGCGGGCGAGCTGCAAAGCACGCTGGCCATTCTGGAGATAGAAGGCCATATACAGCGTTTAAGCGGCCAGCGGTATAAAAGAATTTGATGTTTTATTTCTAAGGGGGATATCATAGTATTATGAGTAAATATCTTGTTATAGTGGAGTCACCCGCAAAGGCGAAGACTCTTAAAAAATTTCTCGGCAGCAATTATAAGGTCGAGGCATCCGTGGGTCATGTAAGGGATCTGCCCAAAAGTGAACTGGGCATAAATATAGAAAACGATTTTGAGCCCAAGTATATCACCATACGCGGCAAGGGCGAGCTGTTGGCAAAGCTCAGGAAAGAGGCCAAGGCGGCCGAAAAAGTATATCTGGCTACCGACCCCGACCGCGAGGGCGAGGCAATAAGCTGGCATCTGCTTTTTGCACTTAAAATAGACCCGTCAAAGGCCTACAGGATCACCTTTAACGAGATAACAAAAACCGCGGTAAAGCGCTCTATAAAAGAGGCACGCGAGATAGATATGGATCTTGTGGATGCCCAGCAGGCAAGACGTGCGCTTGACAGGATAGTGGGCTACAAGATAAGCCCGCTGCTGTGGAGAAAGGTCAAAAAGGGTCTTTCCGCGGGACGTGTGCAGTCGGTCGCTCTGCGCCTTATCTGCGACAGGGACGAGGAGATAGAAAACTTTGTCCCCGTGGAATACTGGAGCATCGAGGCCGACCTTAAGGCAGGACGCGGCAAGGCGTTAAAGGCTAAATTTTACGGCACAGACAAGGCCAAAACCGAGCTTGGGTCAAAGGAAGACACCCAAAAGGTATTAAAGGCCGTAAAGGATAAGGCATTTAAGGTAACAAACGTAAAAACGGGCACACGCACCAAAAACCCCGTGCCGCCGTTTACCACAAGTACGCTCCAGCAGGAGGCATCAAAGCTTTTGGGCTATGCGGCGCAAAAGACCATGCGTATAGCGCAGATGCTCTATGAGGGTGTTGATATAGCGGGTGAGGGCACCGTGGGTCTGGTATCTTATATCCGTACCGACAGCGTGCGTATATCCGACGAGGCATACGAGGATGCAAAGGCATATATCCTTGAAAACTTCGGCGAGGAAAACCTGCGCGAAAAGAGCCAGTACAAGACCGACAGCCGTGCACAGGATGCGCATGAGGCCATACGCCCCACATCCGCGGCAAGGGACCCCGAAAAAATAAAGGACAGCCTTTCAAGGGAGCAGTATAAGCTTTACAAGCTTATCTGGTCGCGCTTTATTGCAAGCCAGATGGCACCTGCGCAGTACAAGACCATGAGTGTCAAGCTTATGCCCGAGGGCACCGATTACGAGTTCAGGACATCGGGCAGTCTGCTGGAATTTGAGGGTTATCTTCTTGTTTACAAGAAAAACGAGGAGAAGGAGGAGGACGAGAGCAAGTCCATGCCCGAGGTAAAAGAGGGCGACAGCCTCAAGCTTGAAAAGCTGACGGATCAGCAGCATTTCACACAGCCGCCCGCAAGATATACGGAGGCTATGCTTATAAAAACGCTGGAGGATATCGGTGTAGGCCGCCCCAGCACATATGCGCCCACAATTACCACGATACAGGCGCGAAATTACGTTACCAAGGAAAACAAGCTTTTCTATACGACAGAGCTTGGCGAGATAGTAAACCAGATAATAAAGGATAATTTTGATGCCGTTATAAACATGGATTTCACCGCCGATATGGAGTCCGCGCTGGACAGGATAGAGGAAGGCGATATGGAGTGGAAGGATATTTTAAGAAACTTCTATCCGCTTTTCTCCGACCTGCTCGAAGAGGCTGAGCAAAAGGTGGAAAACGTGGAGATAGCAGACGAGCAGACGGATGTTGTCTGCGAGGAATGCGGCAGAAACATGGTAATAAAGTACGGACGTTTCGGCAAATTCCTTGCCTGCCCCGGCTTCCCGGAGTGCAGGAATACAAAGCCGCTGTTTGAGGATGCGGGCGTTGCCTGCCCCAAGTGCGGCGGAAAGGTCTATATAAGAAAGACCAAAAAGGGAAGAAAGTATTACGGCTGCGAAAACAATCCGGAATGTGACCTTATGCTTTGGAACAAGCCAACAGGCAGCCTTTGCCCCAAGTGCGGCGGCGTGCTTGTGGAAAAGGGCACCAAAAACAGGCATATCGCCTGCACAAATCCGGAGTGCAGCTATACGGCGGAAATACCGGAGGAACTTCAGGAGAACGCATGATATGACAAAGCTATACCGAAGAAGATATATACCGGACGAAAAAATCTTGCTTAAAGACGATATTATCGTCGAAGCAAGCGAAGAAAGGGTCGTTACAAAATGGAAGGTATTAAGCCCTGTGCATCCCTTTACGCACGGCGCATCCTGCTATTTTATAAAGGACGGGTTCAAGGTCAGCAAGTTTCTTGACGACAATGACGATCTTGTATACTGGTACTGCGATATTATCGAGACCGACCGCGACACCGCGGAGGACAGCTATACCTTCAACGATCTTTTGATAGATGTTATAATAGAAAAGGACGGCACCGTAAAGGTGGTGGATCTGGACGAGATCGCCGAGGCGCTTGAAAAAAAGATACTTGACGAGGCAACGGTCATAAAGGCTGTAAGACGTGCGGGCAGACTGCTTGACATTATTTACGGCGGACGGTTTGACGAGTATAAAAAAATTGTAGAGCGGGTATGATAAATGAAAGCTAACAGCCATTCGGGGCACAGAGAGCGTATGCGCAGCCGTTATCTCAACGAGGGCGGCCTTGACAGCTTTGAGGATCATCAGATACTGGAAATGCTGCTGTTTTACGCCATACCGCGCAGGGATACGAATGAACTGGCACACAAAATGATACGGGAGTTCGGCAGCTTAGAGGCACTGGTTAATTCGAGGGCCGAGGCAATAGCTGCCCGCACGGGCGTAAGCCTGAATACCGCTGTGCTCGTTTCGATGATAGGCAGTATACAAAAACGGCGCGGTTCGCTTGCAAGGCGGGGTATCTGCCTTAAAGAAAGGGAAGAAGTCAAAAAATACTGTATGCAGCTTTTCCGCGGTAGGCAGGAAGAGGTGCTGTATGTGTTGTGCCTTGACAAAAATATGCGCCTGATAGCTCCCGTTGAAGTGGCGGAGGGCGGCGATAAACAGGTATATGCCAGACTTAACCGCGTTTTGGCGCAGATAGGCACTATGGGTGCGGTGTATGCCATATGTACACATAACCACCCAAGCGGGACAAATACCTTTTCTGTCGATGACATCAGCTCGACAATAAAAATAAGGACGGGTCTTGCACAGCACAACATAAAACTTATGGATCATATACTGGTCTGCGGCGACGAGGCCGTATCTTTATCGGAAACAAAAAAATTTAAGTTCTAATAAAGGAGGAAATATCATGAAAAAGCTTTACAGGTCAAAAGATGCAATGATAGGCGGCGTTTGTGCCGGTATCGCCGAGTATCTCGGCATAGACAAAACGGTGGTAAGGGTGGGCTACGCCATTCTTACGCTTATAACCGGCGGGGTGCTGGGTATTCTTGCATATATTATCTGTATGTTTGTAATGCCGTTGGACGATGATATAATCGACGGCTGAAATTTATAAAAAAGGAGAAACTAAAATGGAAAAGACAATGGATAAGATCGTTGCGCTGGCAAAATCAAGGGGCTTTGTTTACGCAGGCTCCGAAATTTACGGCGGCCTTGCAAATACATGGGATTACGGCCCTCTCGGCGTGGAGCTTAAAAACAATGTCAAAAAGGCATGGTGGAGCAAGTTTGTACAGCAGAACCCCTCTAACGTGGGTGTTGACTGCGCTATACTCATGAACCCAGAGGTATGGGTGGCAAGCGGCCATGTAGGCGGCTTCAACGACCCTCTTATGGACTGCAAGGACTGTAAGGAGCGTTTCCGTGCCGACAACATAATCGAGGACTATATGAAGGCAAACGGCATTCAGGACAGTCCCGACGGCTGGACAAACGAGCAGATGACAAACTACATAAACGAAAAGAACATCCCCTGTCCGAGCTGCGGCGCACATAACTTTACCGATATACGTCAGTTCAACCTTATGTTCAAGACCCACGCAGGCGTTACCGAGGATGCAAAAAATGTTGTTTATATGCGTCCCGAGACTGCACAGGGCATATTTGTAAACTTTAAAAACGTACAGCGTACCACAAGAAAGAAGATACCCTTCGGTATCGGTCAGATAGGCAAGTCCTTCCGCAACGAGATAACACCGGGTAACTTCACCTTCCGTACACGCGAGTTTGAGCAGATGGAGCTGGAATTCTTCTGCAAGCCCGGCACGGAGCTTGAATGGTTCAAATACTGGAAGGATTTCTGCTACAACTGGTTAAAGAGCCTTAATATCAACGAGAAAAACCTTGTTATGCGCGACCACGAGCAGGCGGAGCTTGCACATTACAGCAACGCCACAACGGATATCGAGTATATGTTCCCCTTTGGCAAGGGCGAGCTTTGGGGCATTGCATCCAGAACGGACTTTGACCTTAAGGCGCATACCAACCACAGCGGCGAAACACTTGACTACTTCGACCCGACCACAAACGAAAAATATATCCCTTACTGCGTAGAGCCTTCGCTCGGCGCAGACCGTGTGACACTTGCCTTCCTTTGCGAGGCTTACGACGAGGAGGAGATAGAGGGCGGCGACGTAAGGACCGTGCTTCATTTCCACCCCGCACTTGCGCCCATCAAGGCAGCCGTGCTTCCGCTGTCCAAAAAGCTTTCCGAGCAGGCAACGGAGGTTTATGCTATGCTTTCCGAGGAGTTCAACTGCGAGTTTGACGATGCACAGAGCATCGGTAAGCGCTATCGCCGTCAGGACGAGATAGGTACGCCTTACTGCATTACTTATGACTTTGAGTCCGCAGAGGACGGCGCAGTTACCGTCCGTGACAGAGACACCATGCAGCAGGAAAGAATTAAGATAGCCGACCTTAAAGACTACCTTAAGGACAAAATGAAATTTTAAAATATACACAACGGAGAGAACGTGTTCGGCGTTCTCTCTTTTTTTGCGGCGGCAAAATTTGGGCAAAAGTTTCGGGGTCGAAAAAAAGGATTTCTTGTATTTTTGGCGTATATTATAAATAGAGGTTCACGAACGGAAGCTTTAAAAGGAAGAAGGTGATGCCGATGAACATAAGGGAACGAAATGAGGAAACGGAGTTGGCCATGCTGGCACCTTATGCGTGTATGAGCCGTTTCAGCAAGGGGCGCGAGACAGACGAGGAATTGTGCGATATGCGTACCTGTTTCCAGCGCGACAGGGACCGTATAATACACAGCAAGGCTTTCAGGCGGCTGATGCACAAAACTCAGGTATTTATATCGCCCGAAGGGGACCATTACCGCACAAGGCTCACGCACACGCTTGAGGTGTCCCAGATAGCCAGGACTATCGCCGTTTCCTTAAAGCTTAACGAAGATCTGACCGAGGCAATAGCATTGGGCCACGATCTCGGACATACACCTTTCGGCCACCTTGGCGAAGAGGATCTTGACAGGGTGGTGCCGGGCGGCTTTCATCATAACGAGCAGAGTGTAAGGGTGGTAAAGTACGTTGAAAAGGACGGAAAGGGCCTTAATCTTACCTATGAAGTTATGGACGGCATCCTTAACCACAGGGGTGCGTGTCTGCCGTATACGCTTGAGGGCAAAATAGTGCAGATATCCGATAAAATTGCATATATAAACCATGATATTGACGATGCGCTGCGCGCAGATATAATCTCGGAGGACGATATTCCGCGGAAATGTACGGATATTTTGGGCGAAACACCGCGTAAAAGAATAGATTTTCTAATTCGTGACATAGTAAATAACAGTATGGATAAGCCCGATATCATTATGACACCGTATATTAAGGAGGCAATGTACGAGCTGCGCCGCTTCTTGTTTGACAATGTTTACAACGCAAAACAGCTTGCATTTGAAAGAAAAAAGTACGGCAGCTGCCTCAGCCGCATTTACAGCTATTATCTGGAAAACTTCGATAAGGTGCCCGCGGAGTTTAAAAACAATGAGGGCATCACGCGCGAGCAGGCAACGGCGGATTATACCGCAGGCATGACGGACAGATTTGCACTTAAATTATATGACGAATTGGGTTTGTAAAAAAATAAAAAAGGGTTTTTGACAATTCTGTCGAATTTAAAAAAAGACGGGTTTTCGTAAGATATTTTTTTAAGACAAATTTTGCGGGTCAAGAGGTGTGGATATGTTCTATTCCGACGAGGTGCTGATGGATGTCAGGCTTGGCAACGATATCGTTGATGTGATAAGTGAATATGTCAAGCTTAAAAAAAGCGGGGCCAACTACTTTGGCCTGTGTCCGTTCCACAACGAAAAGACCGCATCGTTTTCCGTAAATCCCGAAAAACAGATCTACCGCTGCTTTGGCTGCGGTGCGGGCGGAAACGTATTCAAATTTATTCAGCAGAAGGAAAACCTCAGCTTTCCGGAATCGGTAGAGTATCTGGCAAAGCGTATAAACTACCAATTGCCCCAAAAGCAGACAGACGAGGGTAAGCGCCGCTTGAAGCAGCAGCTGTATGACATACACAAAACAGCGGCAAGGTTTTATTATGACTGTCTTAACGCCGATATGGGCAGGGCTGCATCAAAATACCTCGACAAACGCGGTATAGAGCCAGGTATCAGAAAAAAATTCGGCCTTGGCTATTCGCCCGACAGTTGGAGTATGCTGTATGACCATTTGCTTGAAAAGGGCTTTGACACGGAGAGCATACTTAAAAGCGGGCTGGTCAATGCAGGCAAAAGCGGCAAATATTACGACAATTTCAGGAACAGGCTCATGTTTCCGATAATAGACGTATACGGCAATATAATTGCATTTGGCGCAAGGAAGCTGCGCGAGGAGGACTACGGCGGCAAGTACCTTAATTCCTCCGACACGGAGATATTCAATAAGGGTTACAACCTTTACAATATCAACTATGCAAGGCTTGCGCGCAAGAATGAGCTGATAATAGTAGAGGGTTATATGGATGTTATAACCATGTACCAGGCGGGCTTTAAAAATGTTATCGCCGCGCTGGGTACAGCCTTTACACGCAATCAGGCGGCTGCCATAGGCCGCTTTGCAAAAAATGTTACGGTTTTGTTTGACAGTGATGAGGCGGGCGTAAGCGCCGTGCTCAGGGCACTGCCCGTACTGCGTGATGCGGGGATATCCGCAAAGGTTCTTCAGGTGAGGGATGCAAAGGACCCCGATGAGTATATAAAAAGCTACGGCGCGGAGGCATTTGCAAAGCTTATGTCCACGTCGTCGGTAAATGCGACCATATTCAGGATAGAAACGGAAAAGAAAAAGTTCGACCTTGGCGATACCGACGGCAAGATAGCATTTACAAATGCAGCGGTACACATACTGGCCGAGACCGAAAATCCCGTGGAGCTTGATATATACATCAAACGCATCGCAGAGGATATGGGTATCTCACGCGAGGCACTTTTAAAGGAAGTAAACAGGGTGCAGGGCGTGGAGAACGACAAAAAGGAAAACGTGGAATTAAGCCGAAGGGTGAAAAGCGTACAGGCAAACAACGCATTGGATGAAGCAAAAAGCGGCCTGCTCAACATAGTTGCATCGGACAAAAAAATGTACGAGCGTGTGGAGCGCGTATTTGACAAAAAGGAATTTGCGGATGAGCTTTATATACGCCTTTACGAGATAATAGGCACTATGCATTCACAAAACAGGCCCGTGCACGAGGCTGATGTGGTAACATATCTGGAGGATGCGTCTGACGACCTGCAGTCGCAGGCAGCAAGGATATTTATGACACAGCTTAGCTGTGATACCGACGAACAGCGGTACAGGGCATTGGCCGACGATCTTAAGATAATAAAAAACAGCTACATTGACAAACTGATGGAAGAGGCAGATGACGACCAGTTTTTGCAGCTTGTACAGCAGAAGAAAAATGTAGACAACATAATCAAAGGCTTATAGGATGGGTACCTGTAGGCGGAAAGGGAGATAGTCTTGAAAGCTACAGAAGATATGACGACCATATTTGCCCAGCGTATGAAGGAGCTTCTTGCGCTGGCAAAGAAGAAAAAGAATGTTCTTGAATATAAGGAGATACTGGATTTCTTTTCGGATGTGGATCTGCAGCCGGAGCAGCTTGATAAGGTAGAGGAATTTCTGGAGAGCCAGGGTATTGACATACTCGGCGCGATAGAGCTTGAAGATGACGACGATGAAGACAAGGATCTGGACCTGTCCATCGCCGAGGCAAGTGTAAATACAGACGACCATATGCGTATGTATTTAAAGGAAATAGGCAAGGTACCGCTGCTCAGCGCGGAGGAAGAAACGGAGCTGGCAAAGAGAATAGAAGAGGGCGATGAGGCAGCCAAAAGCAGACTTGCAGAGGCAAACCTTCGTCTGGTGGTCAGCATAGCAAAGCGTTATGTTGGGCGCGGTATGCTTTTTCTGGACCTTATTCAGGAGGGAAATCTGGGACTTATAAAGGCCGTTGAAAAGTTTGACTATCGAAAAGGCTACAAATTTTCAACTTATGCTACATGGTGGATCAGGCAGGCCATTACCAGGGCAATTGCCGATCAGGCGCGTACTATCCGTATCCCCGTACACATGGTGGAAACGATAAACAAGCTTATAAGGCTGTCACGTCAGCTGCTGCAGGAAAACGGACGCGAGCCCACCGACAAGGAGCTTGCGGAAAGTATGCAGATGTCGGAGGAAAAGGTGCGTGAGATAAGAAAAATATCTCTTGAACCCGTTTCCCTCGAGACCCCTATCGGCGAGGAAGAGGACAGCCACCTTGGCGACTTTATCCCCGACGAGGATATCCCCGCCCCTGCGGAGGCGGCGGCATCGACACTGCTTAAGGAACAGCTTATGGATGTGCTCGATACACTTACCGACAGGGAGAAAAAGGTGCTCATGCTGCGCTTTGGCCTGAAGGACGGACGATCCAGAACACTTGAAGAAGTGGGCAAGGAATTTAAGGTAACGCGAGAGCGTATACGACAGATAGAGGCAAAGGCGCTGCGCAAATTAAGACACCCCAGCAGAAGCAAAAAGCTGAGAGATTATCTTGAGTGAGAATGTTTTGGGAGACCGCTTTTTAAGCGGTCTCCTTTAATTATGTGCATAATGCTTGCCAAAAATTTGCGGTTTTTTTGTTGTCCGCGTGCGTATTGATATATTGTCACAATTTTTGTAAAAAATAGTTTAAAATTTTTACAAAAAAAAGCTTTTAAATTTGGTGATTTTATAGTATAATGGAATATGTATAGGAATGTGCAGCCATATACACAAAAAGTGTCGGGAAGCATTTTTGTATATTTACTTGTGTTCACCATTATTTTATGAGGTATAAGGTATGAAAAGTATGACAGGCTACGGCAGGGGCGAGGCCCTGCAGTATGACAGAAAATTTGTTGTTGAGATAAAGTCGGTCAACCACCGCTACAACGATGTTACCGTTAAAATGCCGCGAGCAATGCTTATGTACGAGGATGCCGTTAAAAAGCTTATCGGCAGGCGCGTATTCCGCGGCAAGACAGATGTTTTTGTAAACTTTGAAAGCTACTCCGACGAGGATGTTTCCATCACATTCAATGCACCGCTTGCCGATGCCTATGTGGATGTTGTGGAGATGATAAGAAAGCGCTACAATATCGAGCAGCCTGTAAGGCTTGACCTTATAGCCAAGTTTCCCGATATAGTAAGTGTCGAGAAAAATATAGACCCCGACAGCAACGACAAAATATGGAAATGCCTTGAAACGGCACTTAACGAGGCCGTGGATAACTTTGTTTCCATGCGCGAGACCGAGGGTGAGGCGCTTAAAAAGGATATTGCGGAAAAGCTTAACGGCATAAAAAATACCGTGCAGAAGATAGAGGCGCGTGCGCCCATGGTGGCCGAGGACTACAGACAAAGGCTGCTTGCAAGGCTTGCCGAGGTGGAGGAGCTTAATATCGACGAGGCAAGGATAGTGACCGAGGTCACGATATTTGCCGATAAGGCCTGCATAGACGAGGAGATAACACGTCTTTACAGCCATATAGAGCAGATGAAAAGCATAATATGCGAAACACAGCCCGTCGGAAGAAAGCTTGATTTCCTTGTGCAGGAGATGAACCGCGAGGTCAACACGATAGGCTCCAAGTCAAACGATCTGGAGATAACGAACTGCGCCGTGGACCTTAAAAGCGAGATAGAGAAAATAAGAGAACAGGTACAGAATATAGAATAGGCCGAAGTGATGGATATGAAGGGATTTAGACCTGTAAACATAGGTTTTGGCAATATTGTTATCGCACAGCGTATAGTGGCCGTTGTCAGCCCCGAATCGGCGCCCGTCAAGCGCATGATACAGGAGGCGAGGGAAAACGGTACGGTGATAGATGCTACCTACGGCAGAAAGACCAAGGCGGTCATTGTGACCGACAGCGGACATACGGTGCTTTCGGCGCTTCTGCCCGAGACCATCAGCAGCAGGATAAATACGGATGACGATACAGAACAAAGATAAGGAGCGATAATTATGAAAAAAGGCAGATTGATTGTTATATCAGGGCCTGCGGGCACAGGCAAGGGTACAGTGGTAAACGGCCTGATGGAAAGAGAAAGATATGCGCTTTCCGTTTCGGCAACAACACGCGCACCGCGCGGGTTTGAACAGGACGGCATAAATTATTTTTTCAAGACCGTTGAGGAATTTGAGGAAATGATAAAAAACGGCGAGTTTCTGGAATATGCCAAATTTGTTGACAACTATTACGGCACACCCAAAAAATATGTGCTGGATAAGCTTGAGGAAGGCAAAAACGTACTGCTTGAAATAGAGGTGCAGGGTGCATTGCAGGTAAAGAAAAACTACCCCGATGCAACGCTTATCTTCCTGCTTCCCCCCTCTATGGACGAGTTGGAGAGCCGTCTGCGCGGCAGGGCTACCGACAGCGAGGAGACCATTTTAAAGCGTCTTGCCCGTGCGGAGGAAGAAATGTCGTACAAGGACAAGTACGATTATCAGGTCGTAAACCTGGAGGTAGAGCAGGCAGTGGAAGAAATAGAGAATATTATCAACAATCTTAAATAAAGGAGAATGGAAATGTTAAGACCGTCTTATGCAGAGTTAATGGATGTTTTAAATAAGGATACGGAGGGCAGCAACGTAAAAAGCCGTTATACTGTCGTTATTGCGGCAGCGAAGCGTGCAAGACAGCTGACCGAGGGACATGAGCCCCTTATCGACGAAAGCGAGATAAAGGTGGACAAGCCCATGTCTATTGCCGTACAGGAAATGTACAAGGGCAAAATAGAGGTCGTTCCCGAGGGTCAGGGCACGGTGCTCAAGCTTAAAAAGCCCGTTGTTGAGGAGGAGATCAAGCCCGAGGAGGACGACGATCTGGATGATGAGTTCGACGATGAGGCAGAGGACGGCGATTTTGACGAGGATGACGAGAGCTTCGGCGACGAGGACGAGGATCTGATCGCAAGCATTACAAAAAGCCTCTTGGACGAGGAAACCGTGGAAGGCGAGGAATAAAAATGCGGGCTGTTGTTTTGCAACAGCCCTTAAATATAATCCGGACTGTCGATTTTTGACGATAATGCTTTGGGAGGTGGTATTATGAGATACGCGCTTGTAGTCATTTCCGTTCCGGTAAGGGCGCTCGACCGTATCTTTACATACCGTATACCCGATGAGATGCAGGGCAGGATAGATGCGGGCATGCGTGTAAATGTGCCGTTCGGGGCAGGCAACAGGGTGATAGAGGCCTATGTTCTCGGCCTTGGCGATACCGCACCCATTGAGGAGGAAAAGATAAAGCCCATTGCGGCTTTGCTCGAAAGTTATCCCGTTATCAGCCGCCGCCGCATAGAGCTTGCGCATTGGATGCAAAAGGAGTATTATTCCACCCTTGGCGAGTGCATACAGTGCATAATACCCAAAAAAGTAAAAAGCAAGACCTATAAATGTGTTTATCTGGATTACGAAAACACCGATATTTCGGTCATCGACGGCATTATTGCAAAAAACAACAAGCAGTCAAAGGTGCTGGATATGCTTATAAACGGCGACAGCATACCTATAAGCCATATCAGGGCGTTTCTGGGCATTGATACCGCGCCCGTGAATGCTCTTGTAAAAAAAGGCATTTTAAAAATCGAAGAAAACGAGATATACCGCGGAAATTACAATGCGGCAAGGGCGGTCAAAAGCTCGCCCTTTACCCTGAACCGTGAGCAGAAGGCTGCGCTTGATGCCATCCTTTCGGACGATACGCGCCCCGTTTTGCTGCAGGGCGTTACGGGCAGCGGCAAAACAGAGGTATATCTTCAGGCAATAGAAAATGTGATAAAGGCGGGCAAGCAGGCAATAGTGCTGGTGCCCGAAATATCGCTGACACCGCAGACGGTGGATCGCTTCGTGTCGCGTTTTGGCGATGCGGTGGCGGTAACGCATTCGCGTATGTCGGACGGCGAGCGCTACGACCAATGGCGCAGGGCGGCGGGCAATGAGATATCCGTAATGATAGGCCCCCGTTCCGCAATATTTACGCCGTTTGAAAATCTGGGCATGATAATAATCGACGAGGAGCACGAGGCAGCGTATAAGGCCGATGTGCAGTCCCCGAAATACGATGCGCGTGAGGTGGCGGAAAAGCTTTCCGCGCTTTACGGATGCAGGCTGGTGCTGGGCAGCGCAACACCGTCCGTTGCAAGCTATTATGCGGCGGAAAACGGGAAATACCGCCTTATACAGATGCGTGAGCGCATTAACCTTATGCCGCCCGAGATAATACTTACGGATATGCGCAGTGAGCTGGAAGAGGGCAACAGAAGCATATTCGGCAGGGAACTTCTGGCCGCGGTCGGCAAAAATCTTGAAAACAAAAAGCAGACCATACTGTTTTTGAACAGACGCGGGTATTCCACCTTCGTATCATGCCGAAAATGCGGCTATGTCATGACGTGCGCAAACTGCAATGTAAACTATACCTATCATAAATACAGCAACAGCCTTATGTGCCATTACTGCGGTGCGGCTGCCCCCGTGCCCGAGCTTTGCCCTGCGTGCGGGTCAAAGCATATAAGATATTTTGGCACGGGTACGCAGAAAATAGAGCAGGAGATAAACGAATATTTCCCTCGGGCGCGTGTTATGCGCATGGATGCCGACACCACGGCGGCAAAAAATTCCCATGCGGAGATACTGGATATTTTCAGGCGCGGAGGGGCGGATATACTTGTCGGTACACAGATGATAGCAAAGGGACTGGATTTTCCCAATGTTACACTGGTCGGCGTTATTGCGGCCGACCTGTCGCTTAATTTGAACGACTATCACTCCGGCGAGGTAACGTATCAGCTTATCACTCAGGTCGCAGGCCGTGCGGGCAGGGCAGATACGCCGGGCAAGGTGTATGTGCAGACCTATCAGCCGTCGCATTACAGCATACAGGCGGCGGTAAACGGCAGCTACGAGGACTTTTACAGGCAGGAAAGAGAGTTCCGCAGCCTTATGTGCTATCCGCCGTTTACAAATGTGTTTTTTGTGCTTATATCGGGCGAGGACGAGGAAAAGGTGTACCGCACGATAATGACACTTTACGAGATAATGCAGCACTACAACAAAAACGGTGCTTTTAAGCTGTATGCGCCGACACCTGCCGCCTTATACAAGATAAAACGCAAGTTTCGCAGGCATATCATGCTTAAATGCGATGACAGCGACAAGATAAAAAGCTTTGTGCTTTACACAATAGAAAAGCTGCGTGCATATATGCCCGTGGACGATGTGAGCATTATTATATCGCTCAACCCCAACTACAGTTTCTGAAAAGAGGATATACATGAATTTATTTGATGTCAAAAGAATAAAGTGGTACAAATATATGGATAACACGATAGAAAATGTCAAGCTGTCCAAAATATCATTTTTGGCTGATAATGAGATCGTGTTTTCCTTTCTTAACTCAAACGACGGCGGACCCTGCGGCGATCTTCGCTGCAGCGGCACCCTTAAATGCAATATAGAATACGACAGCGAAAATGCCAAAATGCCGTATTTTATACTGGATGTGCGTGTGAAAAAGCTTTCGGGAGAGGAACTTGAGGATGCACTCAAGTATTTCTGCTACGGCTTTGGCAGCAGGTACGACAGTATACGCGCAAGACAGTACAACCTCGTCAGCGTTATAGGCAGCGAGGTCTGTATAGATGTTTTGTGCGAAAGGTATGAATTATCGTGAATGTCAAAATGCATTATCACGGGGCCGATAAATTATTTGGCTTAAAAAATGTTGAAAAAATGTGACCGTTTGGATAAATATCTGTCTTTATAGATAAGAATATAAAATTCTGTCATAAGGAGGAAAAACTAATGAAAAAATTTATTGCATCGGTTCTTACGCTGGCGCTTATGGCGGCATCATTGCCCGTTATGGCGCAAAATGAAAAAAAGGATTACGAAAGCTACATAGACAGGATAAGGGTATGCTTTGACCTGCCCGAGGATCTGCCTGATGTGAACATCAACAGCTACGGTGAAAATACACAGATATCGTGGCGCAGTGAGGACGGCAGCACAAACTGCAGCGCCTCCGTTGACGAGCATGGCTGTATAAAAAGCTTTTACAGCTATTCGGACCATGATGATGAGGAAACGGCCGACAAGCTTACAAAGCAGCAGGCTATAGACAAGGCCGAAAATGTGCTTAAGGCGGTATACGGCGACAAAGCAGGATATTTTGAGCGCGTGAATTTAAGCATAAGCGCACAGGATGTAAACCTTTATTACAGGTATACGCAAAACGGCATTCCCGTTGATGCGGGCGTGGATATCAGTATCAGCCGTGCGGACGGCAGGGTGCAGAATTTCGGCGGCCTTTGCGCAAATGTGCTGGATTATTCCTATGCAAAGCCCGAAAGCATCAAACTGCTTACCGATGACGAGATATACCAAAACTATTTAAAGACCGAAAATATAGGCCTTTACTACAATATTTTCTATAACGGCGAGGACGGCAAAAGGTTTGTAAAGCCCGTATACATCCTCAGACCCAAGACCATAAACGCATCCACAGGCGAGGAGATAACCGCGCAGAGCATGGACGATTATGTAGAAAACGATGAGGCTGCAATGGAGACGGCGGCGGATAGCGGCACGGGTGCGGAGTCAAAGCGCGTTACCGAATATGAAAAAAAGGCGATAAAGGAATTTAACGACCTTATATCAAAGGAGGAAGCGGATGCGGCAGTCAGGAAAAACTTCCCGCAGATAAAGTCGTATAAGCTTTCCAACTCAAGTGTCACCACCTACGGCGAATATCCGGTGATAAGCGTCAGATATGACGCAGACGGCGAACGCGGCTATGCAAATGCGGAGCTTAACGCCCAGACGGGTGAGATACTTCACTTTGGCAATTACAGGTACGGCAGCAGGGACAGCAGGGTCGATATAAAAAAGGCGGAACCGATCGCGGACGAGCTTTTCAAGAGCCTTGCACCCGATATATATAAAGGCGGCGAATACAAAAAACAGACCGATGCGGAGCGCGAATGCGTGACCTACGGACGTTTGCATGACGGCATAAAGGTAAACGGGCAGTATGTTTCGGTAAGCTTTAATTACGACCTTTCAATAAGGGATTACAGCAAAAACTGGGATAAATTTGATTTCCCGTCGGCAAAGAATGCCGTACCGCAGCGTACTGTATTTGAAAACAGCAAGGCAGAGGGCTTTGGCCTTAAATATATCATAACCGACAATGCGGCAGTGCTGTCCTACGGCTTTATGACAAGCGGCGGCGGATATTACCGCTGCTGGCACAGCGACAGCTTCTATGACGCACTTACGGGTGAAAAAATTAACCAATACACGGGTACGCCGCAGATAGAAAACGAATACGGCGAGTACACCGACCTTGAGGGCAGCCCGTACAAGCAGGTCATAGAGACCCTTGCGGAATATGGTTATACCCTGCCTTACAGCGAGTTTAAGCCAAACGAGCCAATAACCGTAGAGGATTTTTATTCCTTTATAGGCATGAATATCATTTATGCCGACAGCAAGCGTTATTACGGCAGCTCCACGCTTTACAGCAAGGAAGAGGCCAAGGCTGTGCTTACAAAATACGATATTGCAAAGATATTTGTAAGCGAGAGAGGCTATGACGAGCTGGCGGCCAAGGACATTTTCAAATCGGATTTTACCGACGTAAGCGCGGAAAATACGGGCTATGTTGTAATTGCCTCCGCAATGGGATTTATCCCCGAAAAGGGCGGCGAGTTCAACGGCGCAAAACAAATAACAAGGGGCGAAGCGGCAGAGTATCTATACAAATGCCTTGAAGCAAATAACGCCCTGTAAAAAACACAGGAGAAAGTAACATTTATGAAAGCAGCAAAAAAAGTAACAGCATTATTATCGGCACTCATCGTGCTTATCTCGGCGGCGCAGGTACAGGCGCAGGATTATCCCTACTATATCAAGATAAACCGCCAGACACAGGTAACGACCGTTTATACAAAGGATGACAGCGGTAAATACACCGTGCCCTACAAGGCAATGATATGTGCGCCGGGCGCGGGCGGAAACACCCCCCTGGGCATATACAAAACACCCGAAAAATACCGCTGGAAGGAGCTTTTGGGCGGTGTCTGGGGTCAGTATTCCACACGTTTTGCGGGCGGTTGTCTTTTCCACAGCGCCTGCTACAGACGACCCGACGAGAGCACGCTTATCACAAAGACCTTCAACTCCCTCGGAAGAAAGGAATCCCTGGGCTGCGTAAGGCTTAGTGTTGCCGATGCAAAGTGGATATACGACAATTGTCCGCTGGGCACTACCGTAGAGGTGTACGACTCATCTACGGATCCGCTTCCGAGACCCGTGCCTATCAAGCTTACGGCAAATTCCACCTATCCCAACTGGGACCCCACGGATCCCAACCCCAACAACCCTTGGAAGAAGGAACAGGTGAAGATCATAATCAAGGAGCCCAAAAAGTTTGTTAAAAAGGCGATCAGTATGCATATAACAACCTTGCGGAGATACTGCATGACGGCGTTACGGCCTACGATATAGCAAATAATGTTATCCACTATGATATAAGCTGCTGTGTTGATGTGAACACTCCGGGCGAATATATTATAAAATACTTTGCGACCGACAGCCTTGGCAACTATAACGAAAATCTTGCAAGGCTTGTCGTGTTGGAATAAGGGGCAGTAATATGGATACAAGAGTAGCGCTTATTGCCATTATAGTAGAGCAGGGTGCATCCGTGCAGGGGATAAACACCATACTGCATGAGCACGCCGACAGGATAATCGGCAGAATGGGTGTACCGTATAAAGCAAAAAATGTTAATATAATAAGCATAGCGATCGATGCGCCGCAGGACGAGATAAACGACATTGCGGGCAAGATCGGCCGCCTTGCGGGTGTGTCCGCAAAGACGGTATATGCCGCGGTGTAAATACGTTGGTATCAAGCTCTTTTGACCTTTATACCGACCTTGATACATTGGCGGACAACAGTTTTTCCTGACGCCGAAATCATTTCAGGCGAAAGCAAAAATGCAGGGTGATATTGTAATGATAACAGTCGCGTTTTTGCATTTTGCAGGCGCGGCTGTTTTTGTATTGCACTAATATAAAACGCTCGGTCGGACCCTGCAGGCAGTATAATTTAAAAGTTGACCGTAAGGAGAGAAATTTATGGGAATGAACGATACGCCCTCGGGTGAGAGGATACACATAGGCTTTTTCGGCAGGCGCAACGCGGGCAAATCAAGCGTTGTAAATGCCTTTACAAATCAGGAGCTTTCGGTGGTTTCCGACACGGCGGGCACCACCACCGACCCCGTTTACAAATCAATGGAGCTTTTGCCCCTCGGCCCCGTAATGATAATAGACACCCCGGGCTATGACGACGAGGGTGCTTTGGGCGAACTGCGTGTAAAAAAGACAAAGCAGGTTTTAAACAAGACTGACTGCGCCGTGCTTGTGACCGACTGCACCAAAAGCATGGGCGAGTGTGAAACGCAGCTTATAGGCCTTTTCAAACAGAAAAAAATACCCTATATCATAGTTAAAAACAAAACAGACCTGCTTAATGCCGTACCCGAAAACACGGATACCGAGTTTTATGTAAGTGCCCTTAAAAACCAAAATATAAACGAATTAAGACAGCGTATAGCGGGGCTTGTGGACATAAGGGAAAGCGCCAAGCGCCTTGTGGGCGACCTTTTAAAGCCAAATGACGGCGTTATTCTGGTAATACCTATCGACAAGGCGGCACCGAAGGGCAGGCTTATCCTGCCGCAGCAGCAGACCATAAGGGATATACTGGAGTCGGGGGCGGCGGCGCTGACCGTAAGGGAAACAGAGCTTGAATATTTTTTGAAAAATACGCTTAAAAAGCCCGATCTGGTCATAACCGACAGTCAGGTGTTCGGTCTTGTAAATAAAATCGTGCCAAGGGATATAAAACTTACCTCGTTTTCTATTTTAATGGCCAGATACAAGGGCTTTCTGGAAACGGCGGTAAGGGGTGCGGCAGCTATAGAAAGCCTTAAAGACGGCGATAGGATAATGATATCCGAGGGCTGTACCCACCACCGCCAATGCGGCGATATAGGCAGCGTAAAACTGCCGAATATGCTTAAAAAATATACGGGCAAAAATTTTGATATTACGCTGACCTCGGGGCGCGAATTTCCCGAGGAGCTTTCGGAGTATAAATTGGTCATCCATTGCGGCGGGTGTATGCTTAATTCGCGCGAAATGGTGTACAGGATGAATACCGCCATCGATGCGGGCGTACCGTTTACAAATTACGGCGTGGCGCTGGCGTATATGCAGGGTATCCTGAAACGAACGACCGAAATGCTGCCCGAGGTGGAAGGAATACTGTGATCCGGTGATAAAAATGAACAATAAAGCCTTGATAGATAAACTTAATACAGAAAAACATCTCTCAAAAGACGAGTGGATGACCTTGTTTGACACTTGGGACGAGGACGACCGCAAATATGCGGCGAGTATTGCAAAAACCATAGCGCAGAGGATATACGGCAATAAGATCTACATCCGCGGCATAGTGGAGTTTTCCAATATCTGCCGAAACGACTGCTATTACTGCGGTATACGCAGATCAAATACCGATGTTTCAAGGTATTGTCTGACGGAGGACGAGATACTCGGCTGCTGTGACGAGGGCTACGGGCTTGGCTTTCGTACCTTTGTACTGCAAAGCGGCGAGCATATTTTAAAACCCGAACAGGTGGCAGATGTCGTTAAAAAAATAAAAAAGGCGCACCCCGACTGTGCCGTTACGCTTTCGCTTGGCGAGGAGGAGTACGAGACCTATAAGCTTTGGCGCGAGGCGGGGGCGGACAGATATTTGTTAAGGCACGAAACGGCCAACGAGGCGCATTATAAAAAGCTGCACCCCGAAAATATGTCGTGGCAGCACCGCATGGACTGCCTTAAAAACCTGAAAAAGCTGGGTTATCAGACGGGTGCGGGCATCATGGTCGGCTCACCGTACCAAACAAACGAATGTCTGGCGGACGATATGCGGTTTTTTGAGTCCTTCAAGCCCGAAATGATAGGTATAGGCCCGTTTTTGCCCCATAAGGACACGCCCTTTAAGGACGAGCCGAAGGGCAGCTATGAGCTTACCCTGTTTTTGTTAAGCCTTTGCAGGATATTGCTGCCGTCCGTGCTTTTGCCTGCGACAACGGCGCTTGGCACCATCCATCTCAAAGGCCGCGAGGAGGGCGTTTTGGCGGGTGCGAATGTTATTATGCCAAACCTTTCGCCTACTGCGGTAAGAAAAAAATATATGCTTTACGACAATAAGATCTGCACGGGGGACGAGTCCGCACAATGCCGCGGCTGTCTGGAACGCAGAATGAAAGCTATAGGCTATGAGATAGAAATTTCAAGGGGAGATCACAATGATAAAATTTGCGATATACGGTAAGGGCGGTATAGGGAAATCCACGGCTGCCTGCAATATTTCGGCGGCGCTTGCCAAAAAGGGGCTTAAGGTAATGCAGATAGGCTGTGACCCAAAGGCCGACTCCACCGCGCTTTTACGCGGCGATAAGGCAATACCGACCGTGCTTGACGGTATCAGGGACAAGGGAAACGACATGAAACTGTCGGATGTGGTTTTTGAAAACGGCAGCGGCATAGTCTGTGTTGAAGCGGGCGGCCCCGTGCCCGGGCTCGGCTGTGCGGGACGCGGTATTATAAATGCGCTTGAAAGGCTTGAAGCCATGGGTGCTTACGATGTTTACAAGCCCGATGTCGTTATTTATGATGTACTTGGCGATGTGGTCTGCGGCGGCTTTTCAATGCCTATGCGAAAGGGCTTTGCCGACAAGGTGTTTGTAATTACCTCGGGTGAGAAAATGTCGCGCTATGCGGCGGGAAATATCTGCCTTGCGGTGGAAAATTTCAAGGGCAGGGGCTATGCCTCGCTTGGCGGCATTATTTTGAACAGACGAAATGTCAAAAACGAGGATGCGCTTGTTCGGGCGCTTGCCGAGGATTTTAATACCGAGATAACAGGCAGTATAGATCTGAGTGAGGATATACGCCTTGCGGAGGAAAAGGCTGTGCCCGTTTTGGATATTGCCCCCGAAAGTGCTGCTTCAAGGCAGCTTACGGAGCTTGCCTACAGGATATACGAAATTTGCGGAGGTAAAAAATGCTGAGGGCTGTTGAGTTTGAAAGACCGCGCAGCGTGAAGATAGGCTGTGCGCAAAAGGGCGCGTTTTTTATAGGCGGCCTTGAATACAATCCCCCTGCAAGGGGCGGCTGGAATATCGTGCATACGGGTATGCTTATCCCCGAGGCACACCAGATTTTTGCCTGTGCGCAGGGCTGTTTGCGCGGCGTTATTCTTACCGCTGCGGAGATGAACGCCCACGACAGGATGAGCTGGATATCGGTGTCCGAAAACGATATGTTTGACGGCAGCCTTGAAAGCGATGTTGTGGACGGGGTCTGCGATATACTTGAAAGGCTTGATAAAAAGCCCCGTGCCATACTTTTGTATTTAAGCTGCATACATCTTTTTGCGGGCTGTGATTTCGGCGCGATAATTGACGAGCTGCGGGGAAGATACCCCGATGTGGATTTTACGGATTGTTATATGACGCCTACCATGCGCACCACGGTAACGCCCGATGTCAAGATGCGCACGCAGCTTTACTCGCTTTTAAGGAAAATGCCGCTTGATAAAAAAAGCGTAAGCATTTTAGGCAACGATATGTACCCCGATACCGAAAGTGAGCTGTTTGAAATACTGAAAAACGGCGGCTTTGTGATAAGAGATATACATTTTTGCAAAACCTATGACGAATATCTCGATATGGCAAAAAGCGGGTACAATATCACCACAAGACCCACCGCAAAGGCGGGCGGAGAGATACTTTCCGACAGATTGGGTGCGGAGCATATTTATATCCCCGCGGCCTTTGATTTTGACGAAATAGAAAATAATTATAAATTGCTTTGCGAAAGGCTTGGCGCGGAAAAGCCCGACCTTTCAAAATACCGCAAAAAGGCGGAGACAATGCTGAAAAAAGCCCAAAATATTATCGGCGATACGCCTATAGCAATAGATTTTCTGGCTGTGGCAAGGCAGTTTCAGCTTGCAAGGCTTTTACTTGAATACGGTTTTAACGTAAAATATATTATTGCCGATACCCTTAATTTTGAGGAGGAGCGGGAATTTGACTTTTTGGCGAAGAATTATCCCGATATTGAGATTTATTCCTCCGTGAATGTAAATATGCTCGGCATAGCCGACGAGCCGCACAAAAAGGTGCTGTCCATAGGGCAAAAGGGCGCGTTTTACTTTGCAAGCGACTTTTTTGTAAATTTGGTATCGGGCAACGGCTTATACGGATACAAGGGGATAGAACAGCTTGCGGAAATGATGTCAGAAGCCTTTGAAAACCCAAAGGACAGAAAGGCTGTGCTTAAATTAAAGGGACACACCTGCGAAAGCTGTTTGGTATAAAGAATTTATTCAACACCCAATAAAAATTAATAACGGGAGAAAAAATGAAAAACGCAACAAAGATAATAAGCTGCTATTCGGCGGATACGGCGGGAGTATGCTCCGCCTTATACGAACTTGGCGGTATGGTAGTGGTACATGATGCATCGGGCTGCAACTCGACCTATTCCACCCATGACGAGCCGCGGTGGTACGACAAACGCTCCAAAATATATATTTCCGCCCTTACCGAAATGGATGCGATAATGGGCAACGACAAAAAGCTGATAAGCGACATCGTATCGGCGGCAGCCGACCAAAACCCCGCGTTTATTGCGGTCTGCGGCTCGCCTATGCCAATGATGACGGGCGTTGACTTTGGTGCTGTGGCACAGGAGATAGAACGGCGCACGGGCATTTTTACCTTTGCTGTTGATATAAACGGCACGCATAATTACTTAAAGGGTGCATCCGATGCACTTTTGACGATAGTTGAAAAATATACGCAAAAAACCGACAGGATAAAAAACGGCGTTAATATCCTCGGCGCGACCCCGCTTGATATACCGCTTAACGGCAACTTGAATTCGATTAAAAATTGCCTGAAAGATTCGGGCTTTGAGGTCATCGCTTCAATGACGATGGACTGTACGCTTGGGGATATAAAAAGGTCTGCGGCGGCGGAAGTGAATTTGGTAGTGTCCTACAGCGGCATAGCGGCGGCGGAATTTATGCTTAGGGAATATAATATACCCTATGTGTGCGGCGTGCCTGTCGGCGGGGAGTTTTCAAAAATTCTGGCTGACAGCTTAAAAAACGTAAAAGAAAAAGCCTATCCCTGCTCCGAAAGACAGACCGCCGAAAACGGCATTTATATAATAGGCGAGGGCATATCCGCAGGCTCGCTTGCAAGTGCAATAACGCTTGAAACGGGCGAAAAAACAAGGGTAGTCTGTCCGCTTGACCATAATAAAGATATGCTTGCACAGGGGGATAGCGATATTTACGCCGAGGAGGATATAGAAAAGCTGCTTGTGCAAAATAAGCCAAAAGCGGTTATCGCCGACCCCTTGTATAAATTTATCGTGCCAAAGGACATTAAATTTATTGATCTGCCGCATTTTGCTTTTTCGGGCAGATGCTATGAAAGGTTTATGCCCAATTTGGCGGATGATACATTCATTTACACAGTAAGGAGAAAATTATGATAAAAATTGCAATTTACGGCAAGGGCGGTATTGGCAAATCCACCTGTACCGCCAACCTTGCGGCGGCGTTTGCCATGCTTGGCAAGCGTGTTATACAGATAGGCTGCGACCCAAAGGCCGATTCTACCATAAATCTTTTGGGCGGCATCCCCGTTATGCCCGTTATGAACTACCTGCGCGAGCACGACGACGAGCCCGACGACATAAACGAGATATCAAAAATCGGCTTCGGAAACATACTCTGCATAGAAACGGGCGGTCCGACCCCGGGGCTTGGCTGTGCGGGCAGGGGCATTATAAACACCTTTTCGCTTTTGGAGGAGCTGGAGCTTTTTGAGACCTACAAGCCCGATGTGGTATTGTACGATGTTCTTGGTGACGTGGTCTGCGGCGGTTTTGCAGCACCAATACGCGAGGGCTACGCTTCGCAGGTGCTTATAGTTACATCGGGCGAGAAAATGGCGCTTTACGCGGCAAACAATATCAACAGCGCCGTAAAAAATTTTGAGGACAGAAGCTATGCAAGGGTGCGCGGTATCATTATGAACCGCCGCAGCGTTGAAAACGAGGAAGAAAAGGTCCGTGCCTTTGCCGACGGCGCGGGGCTTGAGATAGTGGCGGATATACCGCGCTCAAACGATATTATAAAGTACGAGGATATGGGAAAGACCGTGATAGAGGGCGACCCGAACTGCGAAACCGCAAAGTGCTTTTTTGCGCTTGCACAAAGGCTGATAGACGAGGACAACGAAAATGAGTGAGGCATTTTATATAACGGTGGGGGAGCTGGCGGCACAGGGTGCCGACAATATCCCGGAGGAGCTTGTTTCATCAAAGCATCTTATATACAGCTCTCCCGCGACCCTTGATTTTAACTCTCCGGGCGCAAAGGGCTTTGGCGTAAAGCGTGCGGGGCTTGCAATACCGGGCTCGGTGATGCTGCTTGTTGCGCCTGCCTGCTGCGGCAGAAATACGGCGCTTTTAAACGAGCTTGGCTACTCCGAAAGATTTTTTTATCTTTTATTGGACGATACCGACATAGTGACGGGCAGGCACCTTACAAAGATACCCAAGGCGGTAAAGGAGCTTTGCGGCGAGCTTGACTACACCCCCTCTGCGGTGATGATATGTATTACCTGCGTGGATGCACTTTTGGGCACGGATATGGAGCGTGTCTGTCGTAAGTGCGAGGAGGCGGCGGGCGTGCCGACCGTTCCCGCCTATATGTATGCCCTGACGCGCGAAAAACGCCTGCCGCCTATGGCAGCGGTGCGAAAGTCGGTCTATTCGCTTTTAAAGCCGCAAAAAAGAATATCCAACGAGTGCAATATACTCGGCCATTTTGCGCCGCTTTTTGACGACTGCGAGCTTTACGATATTTTAAAGTCTGCGGGGATAAAAAAAGTACGCGAGCTTTCGCGCTGCAAGACCTTTGAAGAATATGAAGAACTTTCAAGGGCAAATTTCAATATAATTATCAATTCCGAGGCACGCTATGCCGCACAGGATATGGAAAAAAAGCTGGGCATACCGTCAATAGAGCTTGCAAGGCTTTACAGGCTTGACAAGATACAAAACCAGTACAGGCTTCTGGGTCGGGCGATAGGAGCCGAAACGGACGATACAAAGTATTACGGAGAAACACTAAAGGTTATAGAGGATTTTAAAACCAAGCATGGCAGTCTTACCTTTGCAATCGGTGAGTGCGTAAATGCGGACAGCTTTGAACTGGCGCTTGCTATGACGGAATACGGACACAGGGTAAGCGAAATTTACGGCACGGCGGGCGAGAGAAACTTTGTTTTTATAAAAAAATTGGCCGAGGTCTCGCCCGAAACAAGGATATTTTCAAACCTTTCGCCGACTATGCTCAATTACGAAAGAAAAACAAAAATAGATGCGGTGATCGGCGTTGATGCGCTTTATTATCACAGCGATATTAAGGGTATAGAATTTAACGACGAGATACAGCCCTTTGGCTACCGGGGCGTAAAGTTGCTGTTTGAAAGACTGGACAGGGCATTGGAGGAAAGGCTATGAAAAAACTTTTAAAACATATTTCACCGCTTGCACCCGATGATTCGGGCGCCTGCTCCGTGCTTTACGAGCTTGGCGGCATTGTCGTTATCTGCGATGCGGGCGGCTGTGCGGGCAATGTCTGCGGCTTTGACGAGCCAAGGTGGTTTATGAAAAAATCGGCGCTTTTCAGCGCGGGCTTAAGAGATATGGATGCCATTTTAGGTCGTGACGACAGGCTTGTGTCAAAGCTTGCAAAGACAACGGAGCAGATAAGCGGCAGATTTACCGCGATCGTGGGTACGCCTGTTCCCGCCGTTATTGCGACCGATTACAAGGCGCTTAAAAAAATGGCCGAGAAAAAAACGGGCATTCCCTGCATAACCGTTGAAACAACGGGTACTCATCTTTACGACAGGGGCGAGGAGGCGGCTTATCTTGCACTTTTTAAGGAATTTGCAAAAGAAAAAAAGCAGGTCAAAAGGGGCAAGGTCGGCATAATAGGCGCTACACCTTTAAATACGGGGCTTGCAAAAGCGAATAAGATAATCGAAAAGTACGAAAATGCCGTGTGCTTCGGTATGGACAGCGGCCTTGACGAAATTATAAATGTGTCCGAGTGCGAAAAGATAATAGTTATATCCAATTCGGGCATAAAGGCGGCGGAATATTTAAAAGAGAAATTCGGTATCGAGTATGAATTTGATTTTCCCTGCATCCCAGAAAATGTACTTGAAAGTGCAAAAATACTTGACGGCAAAAGGGTGCTGATAATCCATCAGCAAATAGCCGCCAACGCTTTAAGGGATAAGATAAACGGCTGCGATGTGGATTGTGCGACCTGGTTTGACCTTGATAAAAATATTGCAATGGAAAACGATATCCAAATCAAAAACGAGGACGACCTTGCGGATATCGCAGATAATTACGATGTTATAATAGGGGATATTGCTTTTAAAAAGATAATCCCAATATTTAAGGGCGAGTATATTGATTTTCCGCATTTTGCGGCATCGGGAAGAATGTATGGACAATAAGTGAAAAACTCTGCTGCAAAATTATTTGAAATATCGGACTGAACGGGGGTGAAGCCTTGAAAACAATAAACATACACATATACGGCATAGTGCAGGGGGTAGGCTTTCGCCCCTTTGTCTCGCGTGTGGCTGATGCGGCGGGGGTAGTGGGAACGGTGGCAAACCGCGGCTCCTATGTTGATGTATTTGCAAAGGGTAGTGATGAGCAGCTTAATAATTTTATAGATACAATAAAAAACGACCCGCCCGAACGCTCGGTGATACTTGAAATTGATGTGACAAACTGCGGGGAAGAGTATGATTTTACCTCATTTGAGATAATAGAAAGCGAAAAGGAATACGGCGATATTTTTGTGTCGCCCGATATTGCCACCTGCGACAAATGCCGCGAAGAGCTTTTTAACAAAGGCAACAAAAGGTATCTGCACCCCTTTATAAACTGTACCCAATGCGGCCCGAGGCTTACAATTATGGACACAATGCCCTACGACCGCGAGCGCACGACTATGGGCGAATTTCCAATGTGTCCCGATTGTGCGGCGGAGTATACCGACCCTGCGACAAGGCGTTATGATGCACAGCCTGTTTGCTGCAACGATTGCGGGCCGAGGGTCTATATTGTCGGCACGGATATCAAGGACGGGGCGGCGATAACCGAAACAAGAAAGGCAATAATGTCGGGCAAAATAGCGGCTATAAAGGGCATAGGCGGCTTTCATTTATGCTGTGATGCTAAAAACGAGGAAGCTGTAAGGCGTTTAAGAGAACTGAAAAAACGCCCTATGAAGCCCTTTGCGCTGATGATGCGAGACCTTGAAACGGTAAAAAGGGAATGTTTGATAAAAAGCGGGCAGGAGTCTTATTTAAAAGGCTGGCAAAAGCCGATAATGCTGCTTGAAAAGCGCGGGGACACTTCTTTGAGCGAGCTTATTGCGCCCGACAATATCACGGTAGGCGTTATGCTGCCCTACGCGCCCGTGCAGATGCTTTTATTTGACTATCCCGATAATATCAAAATGAGCGACTGCCTTGTTATGACCAGCGGAAATGTGCGCGGTGCGCCTATCTGCCGCAGCGATGAGGATGCTTTAAGGGAAATTGCGGGCTTTTGCGATATAATTCTATCCCATGACCGTAAAATTTTATTAAGGGCCGATGATTCGGTCACGGACTGGCTGTTTGACAAACCCTACATGATACGCCGTTCACGCGGCTTTGCGCCCCTGCCCTTTATGATAAAGCACGGCGGGGACAAGCAGGTGCTTGCCATAGGCGGCGAGCTTAAAAATTCCTTCTGTATTGCAAAAAACGGGCTTTTATATCCCTCGCCCTATATCGGTGATATGGCGGATATACGGACGGTGCAGGCATTGAGGGAGTCGGTGGAGCGTATGTGCGGCCTGCTTGAATGTGAGCCGCAGCTTATTGTCTGCGACACTCATCCGCTGTACAATACGGTCGCCTTTGCGGAAGAGCTTGCAAAGGAAAAAAATATTCCCCTGATAAAAATCCGGCACCATTATGCGCATATACTTTCGTGTATGGCCGAAAACGGCTGTGAGGACAGGGTAATAGGCGTTTCCTTTGACGGCACAGGCTACGGCGGGGACGGCACTATCTGGGGCGGCGAGCTTCTTGTATGCGATAATACCGGCTTTGAGCGTGTGGGCAGCATAGCACCATTTATCCAGTCGGGCGGTGATATTTCCGCAAAAGAGGGCTGGAGGATAGCGGCGGCAATACTTCGCGACAGCTGTGAAAATGCAGAACGGCTGTGTGAGGGGCTTGAACTTTGCACCGAAAAGGAGTATAATTTGCAAAGGGTAATGGCCGAAAAGAAAATAAACAGCGTTTTGTCCACAAGCTGCGGCAGGCTGTTTGATGCGGTCTCGGCGATACTTGGCATAAGACGTGCCTCGACCTTTGAGGGTGAGGCCTCGACAGCGTTAATGTATCACGCCGAGGTCTATGAAAGAGAACACGGCGGCGCTGTGACAAACTATAAAAAACACGACAAAATGTTAAAAACAGAGGACGGCTTTATTGGGCTTGATACCTCGGCCTATGCGGCGGATATTGCAAAAAGGTGCTTAAACGGTGAAGATATCGGCGCTCTGGCGTATGAGTTCCATGCTGTGCTTGCCGATATGACGGCGGCGGCCTGCTCGGAGATAAGAAATAAAACGGGTATTGATATCTGCGCCTTAAGCGGCGGAGTTTTCCAGAACAAACTGCTGGTAAGGCTTTGCAAAAAACGTCTTGAAAATATGGGCTTTGAGGTGCTTCTGCACAGCCTTGTACCGCCCAATGACGGCGGTATTGCGCTTGGACAAGCCGCCGCGGGCGTGTTTTATAAAAAATAACGAAAAGAGGGGTATTTATGGCATCAAGCAAGGAATATCTTGACTTTATACTTGACGGCCTGTCGCTTTTGGACGGAATAACGTACAGAGCGATGATGGGCGAATATATTTTATACTGCAATGACAGGATCCTTGGCGGTATTTACGACAACAGGCTTTTGGTCAAGCCCGTAAAGGCGGCAAAGGCGCTTATGCCGAATGCGGCGTTGGAGCTGCCCTATGAGGGCGCAAAACAGATGCTTTTGGTCGAGGATGTCGAGGACAAGGAATTTTTAAAGGAATTGGTGCAGGCCATGTATGAGGAACTGCCGAAACCTAAAAAGAAAAAGGAGAAATAATTATGTGTGTGGGTTTATCTGCAAAGGTGGTAAGTGTTAAGGACGGCACGGCCGTTATAGATGCAAGCGGGGCAAAGCGTGAGGTAAGCGCACAGCTTCTGGACGAGCTGGAGCCCGGCGATTATGTTATGGTACACGCGGGCGTAGCTATTGCGAAGATAACGCAGAGCGAGGACGACGAGGCCGAAAATGTAATGGAGAATATAATATGAATGAGAATGTAAAGGCGGCAAAGGATATAATCACGGGCTACAGCGGCAGGCCGCTTAGGATAATGGAGGTCTGCGGCACCCATACGCACGAGATATTCAGGCTTGGCATAAGAAATTTAATGCCGAAAAATGCAGAGATAATCTCGGGACCCGGCTGTCCCGTCTGCGTTACGCCCGTGGGCTTTATCGACGAGGCCTGTTATTTGGCGCTTGAAAAAAACTGTACCGTCTGTACCTTCGGCGACCTTATAAGGGTGCCGGGTACGGAAATGAGCCTTGCGGGGGCAAGGGCAAAGGGCGCAAAGGTACGCCCCGTGTATTCGCCGCTTGATGCGGTAGAGCTTGCAAAGCAAAATCCGGACGAAAATGTGGTCTTTCTGGCCGTGGGCTTTGAAACCACCACGCCGTCGGCCTGTCTTGCGGCGGAGACCGCCAAAAGCGAGGGGCTTAAAAACTTTTCTCTTTTGACTGCAAACAAAACTATGCCAAACGCCTATAAGGCGCTTATGGGCAGCGCGGATGCCTTTATATATCCGGGTCACGTAAATGCCATAACGGGCAACAAGACCTGTATGGAGCTTTGTGAAAAATACGGGGTTTCGGGTGTTGTTGCGGGCTTTACCGCAAACGAGCTTTTAACGGCCATTGCCGTGACCCTGACGCTTGCGGATAAGGGCGAGCCGTTTTTCAAAAATTGCTATCCCCGTGTTGTCAAGGACGAGGGCAACCCCGCGGCTATCCGCATAATGGAAAGGGTAATGCAGCCCTGTGACAGCGAGTGGCGCGGCCTTGGCGTTATCCCGATGTCGGGTATGGAATTAAGGGACGAGTTTGCCGATCTTGACGCGCGCAAAAAGTACGATATGCCCGAAATAAAGGGCAAGCCCAATCCTGCCTGCCGCTGCGGTGATGTATTGCAGGGCAAGTGCAAGCCGTGCGACTGCAAGGTGTTCGGTACGGGCTGTACCCCGCAGCATCCTATCGGCGCGTGTATGGTCAGCGGCGAGGGGGCTTGCTCGGCATATTATCAATACAGCTGAAAACTCTATGCTTTATAAACAAACTAAGGAAGGATAAATAAATGAGTGAAAATACGGTAACGCTTGCGCACGGTGCGGGCGGCAAACAGACAAGTGAATTGATAGAAAAGGTATTTAAGGCGCATTTTTCAAACCCCGAATTTACGGCGGATGATGCGGCTGTATTAAATATGGAGGCGGGCAGGCTGGCATTTACCACGGACGGCTTTATCGTGTCGCCCTTTGAGTTTAACGGCGGAAATATCGGTAAATTAAGTATTTGCGGTACGGTAAACGATCTGGCGTGTATGGGCGCAAAGCCTTTGTATATGACCTGCGCCTTTGTTATAGAGGAGGGCTTTCCCCTTGACAAGCTGGAGGAAATTGCCGCCGCTATGGAAAAGACCGCGAAAGAGGCGGGTGTCAAGATAGTTGCGGGCGATACCAAGGTCGCGGGCAAGGGTCAGGCGGACAAGGTATTTATAACCACGACGGGCATAGGCCGTATTATGGATAAGGCGCATACCTCGGGCAAATTTGCAAAGCCCGGCGATGCGATAATAGTTACGGGCGATGTGGGCAGACACGGCTGTACCATTTTGCTTGCCCGTGACGAATTTGGTATTGAGGCCGATGTTTCAAGCGACTGTGCGCCTTTATGGGGTACGGTGGAGAGTATTTTTGATGTGACAAACGACATCCACGTTATCCGCGATGCCACCAGGGGCGGCGTGGGTACGGTCTTATACGAGATAGCCGAGCAGAGCAATGTGGGCATAACGCTCGACCGCGAGTCTATCCCCGTTGACGACGGCGTAAGGGGCGTTTGCGGTATGCTTGGGCTGGAGCCCTTATATCTTGCCTGCGAGGGTCGTCTGGTGATATTTGCGCCCGAAAGCGAGGCGGAAAAGATAGTCGAAACGCTCAAAAAGGGCAGATATTCGCAGAATGCGGCTATAATAGGCAAGGTCACCGATGACAACAAGGGCAAGGTGATAATGGAGACCGAGATAGGCTCCAAGACCGTTTTGCCGCAGCCGGGCGGCGAGCTTTTGCCGAGAATTTGCTGATAAAGCACCTTTTGTGTGAATTGTATAAAAAATCCAAAATATTTACAAAAAAATAAAGGATTTTAAACAAAGACGCAGAATATTTTATTTTATAGGCTTGGTTTATGTTTTGACATATTCCGCAAAGAGCGAAAATAATTCAGCAAATTTTTATAAGAGGTGATCTATTTTATGAAAAGCTATTCAGCAAAACAAATCAGAAATGTCGCTATCATGGGACACAGCGGCTGCGGCAAAACGACTATAGCGGAGTCTGCTCTGTTTATAAGCGGGGCTATCAAACGACGCGGCCGCGTTGAAGAAGGTAATACAGTCAGCGATTACGATCCCGAGGAGATCAAGCGCAAGGTTTCCATAAATGCTTCGCTTATCCCTGTTGAATTCGCGGACGAAAAGATCAACTTTATCGACACACCCGGTTACTTTGACTTTGAGGGTGAGGTAAGACAGGCACTTTCGGTAGCCGATCTTGCACTTATCGTTGTAAACGGCAAGTCAGGTATTGAAGTGGGTACGGAAAAAGCGTGGGAGCTTGCGGAAGAAATGCGTGTACCGAAGATGATCTTCGTAAACGGCATGGATGACGAAAATGCCAATTTCGATAACCTGGTAGAAAGCCTTAAGCAGCATTTCGGCAAGTCTATTGCGCCCATCCAGGCACCCTGGAGAGAGGATGGCAAGTTTGTCGGCTTTGTAAATACTATCAGACGCAAGGCGCGTAAGTTTGAAAACGGTGAGATAATCACCTGCGATATGCCCGCTTCCATGGAAGACGAGGCTGCCGTTATACGCAATATGCTTGAAGAGGCTGTTGCGGAGACCAGCGACGAGCTGATGGAGAAATTCTTTGCAGAGGAAAGCTTTACGGAGGATGAGGTTTTCGGCGGTATCAGAAAAGGTATCGTTGACGGCGAGGTAACACCCGTTATTATGGGTGCCGCTACCATGAATCTCGGTATCCGTATCATGATAGAAAATGTTATCAAGTTCCTTCCGCCCACATCGGAGGTCAAGCCCACGATTGAGGCCGTTAATCCCAAGACGGACGATCCCGTTGAGATAAACTGCGACGAAAGCGAGCCTTTCTCCGCATTTGTTTTCAAGACCATCGCCGACCCGTATGTAGGCCGTCTGAGCATATTCAAGGTAACATCGGGCGTACTTAAAAAGGACGCAATGGTCAGAAACGTAAACAAGAATATTGCAGAAAAGATAGGTCACATATATGTACTGCGCGGCAAGGAGCAGATAGAGGTAGACGAGCTTAAGGCCGGTGATATCGGTGCTGTTGCAAAGCTGCAGAACACAGGTACAAACGATACGCTTGCGGATGCTTCAAGACCCGTTGAGCTTCCCGCTACCGTATATCCGCAGTCGCTGCTTAAAATGGCTGTCAAGCCTAAGGCAAAGGGCGATGAGGACAAGCTTGCGGGCGCTGTTGCAAAGATAATGGAGGAGGACAAGACTATCCTCTTTACAGTTGATAAGGAAACAAAGCAGTCTGTTGTTTCGGGTGTCGGCGATACACATATAGATGTATTTGTAAACAAGCTTAAAAATAAATACAAGATAGATGTTGAGCTTTCGGAGCCCATTATTCCTTACAGAGAAAAGATAAGAGGAAAGGTATCTATCCGCAGCAAGTATAAAAAGCAATCGGGCGGTCACGGTCAGTACGGTGATGTTGCCATCGACTTCGAGCCCTCGGGCGATCTTACTGTGCCTTATGTATTCGAGGAGAAGATCTTCGGCGGTTCCGTACCCAAGCAATACTTCCCCGCAGTTGAAAAGGGTCTTCAGGACAGCGTAAAGGCAGGTCCTATCGCGGGTTATCCCGTTGTTGGCCTTAAGGCAACACTTGTTGACGGTTCCTACCATCCGGTAGACTCTTCGGAAATGGCGTTCAAGACGGCAACCGTTATGGCTGTTAAGGATGCCTTTAACGACCCCGCATCAAAGCCTTGCATTATGGAGCCTATCGCTTCCGTTACGGTTATCGTTCCCGATGACTATACGGGTGATGTAATGGGCGATATGAACAAGCGCCGCGGCCGTATACTCGGTATGGAAAAGGACGACAAGGGCAAGCAGAACATCATAGTTGAGGTGCCCATAGGCGAAATGGCAAACTATTCCACAGACCTTCGCAGCATGACACAGGGCAGAGGCAGATACACAATGGAATTTGCACGCTATGAGGAAGCACCCAAGGATGTACAGGATAAGGTTATTGCCGCAAGAAAGGCAGAACAGGAAAAATAATTAAAAGGGACTGATACAGTCATATGGCATAAACGCGCAAATGCTCTTTGTTAAAAGTGGGAAACACTCTCACAGGGACGTTTGCGCGTTTTGTTTTGGTCGTTTTTTGCGCAAAAAAAGACCCATACCGCGTGGGAATGAGTCCTTCTTGTTTTTATCGGCAGATATTAAACACCGAAATAGCTGTCGGAAGAGCCTTCGCCGTTAAATACATAATAGCACTTGCTCTCCTCGGGCTTGTAGTAAAGCTCTACAGTCTGAAGATCCTTTACCTTGTTGCCGTCATTTTTCCATATCTCTTTTGCTGTTTCAAAAAGCGCAGCCGTATCGACTTGCTTGTCGGAAAATTCCACAAAAAGATTTGCTTTCATCAGTAGTGATCCCCCTTATTATATTATAGCTTTTGTTTTTACAGATAAAAACTTTATCTATTGACACTTTACTAAATTTTTTTTATTTTGTCAATAACTACATATAAAACTCATTTTTTTACACGGGAGCATTGCCGCCGTCATATAAAATTTCCGCCTTTGATATGGATACCTCGTAGGCCGTCCTTTCAACGGTCTCGGTCTCGGAAAGCCTTTTTTGATAGATGCGCGACTGCATACGTCCCGATATAAGTATATTGTCGCCTATATTAAGTCTGCCCGCAAATACGGCATTTCTTCCCCAACAGATGCAGGGTATGTAGTCGGATTTGTTGTAGCTGCGGTTGACGGCAAGCAAAATATCGGCTATCCTGCGGCCAAACGGAGTGGTGCGGCAGACACAGGGCTTACAGATAAAGCCGTTTAGCTCGATAATGTTTTTATGTACGGTATCTTCGTCGATGCGGCATATGTCGCGTGCAAACACGGTAAGTATAAGCTTTGTCCTGCCCTCACAGTAACTGTTGTACGAGCGTATCTGTCCGTTTATCTCCACATAGTCGCCGCGTTGGTATTCGCCGCCCGTCAGCCGCTCCGAAACGGTCACGGGCAGTATGTCGCTTGTGCTGCTCAGTCTTTTACATTCAAGAAAAAAGGTGTAGAACTTTTCGCCGTAGGCCTCGTGGCTGTACTCGGGTACGCTTGCTATTTTTCCGCTTACAACTGCATTGTTTGTAGTAATTTCCATTAAAATACTCCCCTCGTAAATTTATGTTGCTCTTTTAATTGTATTCCCGGGGGCGGGTGATTATGTCGCGGGGGAAAATATTAAATTTGCGATTTTTCGGAATGTTACAAAACAAAAAAAGGTATTTTTTAAAAGAAATGCCTGAAATATGCGGGTTTGAGGGCGGTTTTTAACTATCGAAAAAACGAAAATATAACCAATAAATATTACGAAAATATTACATTTTCCTTAAATTTGATTTTTTTCACAAAAAATATGTAAATTTCTCTTTTATTTTTTTGTATTTTGTTGTACAATAATATCAGACAACTTTGGTGACAGTATTACCGGTAATAATTTACGAGAAGGAGCTGGGGAAAATGATCTCAAACCAAATACTGCAAAACACAATAGACGGACTTAAAAACATTACAAGGCGAGAACTCAGCGTTGTGGAGCGCGAGGGCAAGATAGTTGCGACCACCGAGGAGGAAATGGTCAATGCCACTATCGACAATCTTGGCATCTTTGTTGCCAGTCCCGCGGAAAATCAGCTTGTACAGGGCTATCAGTATTTCAAGGTCTTTGATAACGGGGCTACGGAATATATAGTCATGATAAAGGGCGAGGACGAGGAGACCTACCGTATCGGCAAGATAACGGCCTTCCAGATACAAAATCTGCTTGTGGCATACAAGGAAAGATACGACAGGGACAATTTTATCAAAAACCTGCTGCTTGACAATCTTTTGCTGGTAGATATTTATTCGCGTGCAAAGAAGCTTCGTATAGAAAACAATGTACGCCGTATAGTTTATCTTATAGAGACGGAGATAGACAAGGATCTTAATGTTGTTGAGATAGTACGAGGTATTTTCCCGACAAAGCAAAAGGACTTTGTTACCGCCGTTGACGAAAAGAGCATCATCCTTGTAAAGGAACTTAAAATGAAGGATACCCGCGAGGATATCGAAAATACGGCAAGGGCTATATACGATACACTTGTTGCGGAAACAATGAGCAATGTTTATATTGCAATAGGCACCGCCGTAATGGATCTTAAAAATGTGTCCGCATCTTACAAGGAAGCAAAGATGGCGCTTGAGGTAGGCAAAATATTCGAGGAGAGCCAGAATGTCGTAAATTACGAGCAGCTCGGTATAGGCCGCCTTATCTATCAGCTGCCGATACCGCTTTGCCGTATGTTCATAAACGAGGTGCTTCACGGTCTTTCCATGGATCAGTTTGATGATGAAACGCTTACGACCGTAAACAAGTTCTTTGAATACAACCTTAACGTTTCCGAGACCTCGCGTCAGCTGTACATCCACAGAAATACGCTGGTTTACAGACTTGACAAGCTGCAGAAGATGACAGGCCTCGACCTCAGAAACTTTGACGATGCCATCATCTTCAAGGTTATGCTTATGGTAAGCAAGTACATGAACAATAAGGACAATTTTATATACTAAAAAGCAAATGTCGGATGTCTGTCTTGTTAAAAGGCAGGCATTTGACATCTGTGAACAGTTTGCAAAATGCGATGTTTGCAGGCTGTTCAGAGATGTTTGGCTATGGAAGTATTGGTTTTGCTTTATGAAAGGAAGATAAAATTGATAACGATAGACAATGTTACAAAAATTTATGAAAATGGTGCTATCGGCGTCAAGGAAATGAATTTGCACATCGAAAAGGGCGAGTTTGTCTTTGTTGTCGGCACATCGGGTTCGGGCAAGTCTACCTTTATGCGTATGCTTTTAAAAGAGGTGGACCCAACAACGGGCAGCATAATTGTTGACGGACAGGATATAACAACACTCAAACGCCGTGAGATACCGCTTTTCAGGCGCAAGATCGGTGTCGTGTTCCAGGATTTCAGGCTTTTGCCGTCAAAAACCGTGTATGAAAACGTTGCCTTTGCCATGCAGGTAGTGGAGGCACCGCCCAAGCTTATCAGACGTACCGTGCCGCAGGTGTTGAGCATGGTGGGCTTACATAAAAAGGCCAAGGCCTATCCCAATCAGCTTTCGGGCGGCGAGCAGCAGAGAGTTGCGCTTGCGCGTGCGATAATCAACAAACCGCCTATTTTGCTTGCGGACGAGCCTACGGGTAATCTCGACCCCGATACCGCATGGGAGATAATGGAGCTTCTGGAGGATATCAATATGCGCGGTACGACCCTTGTTGTCGCGACCCACGCAAAGGATATCGTGGACAGGATGCAAAAACGTGTTGTAACTATCAAAAAGGGCGTTGTTCAGCGCGATGTACAGGAAGGCGGTTACAGCGATGAAATTTAGGACATTTCAGTTTCACCTGGAGCAGGGCATCAGGGGCCTTTTGAAAAACGGCATCATGTCCCTTGCATCCATAGGTATAGTTGGTGCCTGTATTTTTATTGTTATAATCTCGCTGTGTGTGGCGTTTAATATAGACTCTATTTTACAGCAGATAGAAAACAATATAGGTATAGAGATATTCTTCGGCAACGAGCCCACGGAGGAGCAGATAGCGGGGCTGGAGGAGGACATAAAGCAGCAGCCGCACGTTGTGGAGGTGACCTACAACTCATACGACGATGCGCTTGACCGCGCCAAGGAAAAGCTCAACATGGAGTCTCTGGAAAGCCTGCGTGACGATAATCCCCTGCCGCGTTCGTTCTATATCAGTCTTGACAGTATAAAGGCACAAAAAAGCTTTATAGAATACCTTGAAGGCCTGCAGATATCGTTTGAGCAGAAATTCCTTGCCGAAAAGCAGGCTGCCGACGAGCAGGCGGCAAAGGAAGCCGCACAGGAGGCGGAAAAAGAGGCTGCGACACAGACCACCGAGGCGGTACAGGCCGAAACGGCGGCAGAGGGCGCAACGGCAGCGGTGCAGGCCGACATTTCCGTTGAAAAGGCATCGGAGCAGGTGCAGGAAGTAACTACGCAGGATGTAAATGCGGGTCTGAGCATCGGTGACAGCGGCTATACCTTCCGCGGCATAGAAAAAATAATGCACGCCCAGGGTGCAACAAGCACGCTTGCGGCGCTTGATACGGTGGTGCGTATAGTAAGCCTTATCCTTGTGATACTGCTTTGCGTGGTATCCGTCGGTATTATTATGAACACGATAAAGCTGACTGTGTTTATCAGGAAAAACGAGATAAGCATAATGAAATATGTCGGTGCGACAGACTGGTTCATACGCTGGCCGTTTATTATAGAGGGTCTTCTTATCGGTATTATCGGTGCGGCTCTGCCGTGTATCATATCGTGGTACAGCTACGACAAAATGGTGGATGTCATATATGACAAGGCACCTATAGTAAAAACCTTGTTCAGGTTTGTTGCGGGCGGCGATATTTTTGCCGCTGTAGTGCCCATCTGTCTTTTGATAGGTGCTATGCTTGGCGTTTTGGGCAGTGCCAACGCCATAAGAAAATATCTTAATGTGTAAATGTGAAAGGGAGTAATTTCTTGAACAGGAAAATATTGTCCTATGCGGCGATCATGGCGGTCACTGCGGCTTTTGTCGTTGACCCTGCGGGCGCGGAGACGATAAGCGAGCTGCAAAATCAAAGAAACGGCATAAGAAGCCAGATAAGCGATGCGCAGTCCAGGCTTAACAGCACGCTCAGCCGTAAGGAGGATACTCAAAGTGAGATAAGACAGCTTGACAGCGAGCTTGCCGATGTGCAGGCGGAGCTTGACAGGCTTATAAAGGAATATACCGAAACGCTGGCGCGTCTTGACCTTACGCAGGAAGAGCTTGAAAAAGCGACCGAGCAAAAGCAACAGCAGTACGAAACGCTCAAACAGCGTGTGCGCGTAATGTATGAAAACGGCACGGCGGGTTATCTGGAGACCATACTCAGCGCCGAAAATATGTCGGACTTTTTGCAGCGCATGGAGTATACCAACCGTATAATGGACTATGACAAGCATCTGCTGGAAAGCTTTTCGCAGATGGAAACGCTTATTTCCGACAGCGTTACAAGGATAGAGCAGGATAAGGCAAGGCTTGAGGTACTGCAAAAGGAGCAGGAAGAGGAGCAGGAGCTTTTAAACGACAAAATTGCGCAGAAAAATGAGCTTGTTAAGGAGCTTGACAGCGATGCCGAGACCTACAAGGCGCAAATTTCGGAGCTGGAGAGCCAGGATGCGGATATCCAGGCGATGATAAAGAAAAAGCAGGCTGCGGCGGCAGCGCAGTCGTCACGCAGCAGGGGTGCATCCCGCTCGGGCGGCTACAGCAGCTATCAGCCCAGCAATGTGGTATACGCCTCAAACGGCGCAAACTTTATGTACCCCGTGCCCGCATATTCGGGCTATAAGCCCAATTCGGGCTACGGCTACCGTTCAAGCCCCATAAGCGGCGGTTCGGAGTTCCATACGGGTCTCGACCTTAAGGCAACGCTCAATACCGATGTTGTTGCGGCCGAAAGCGGCACCGTTATTTATGCGGGCTGGCGCGGCGGCTACGGCAACTGCGTTATTATAGACCACGGCGGCGGGATAAGTACGCTTTATGCGCATAATAACGTGCTTTGCGTTACAAACGGCCAGAGCGTCTCAAAGGGCCAGGTAATTTCAAAGGCGGGTACAACGGGCTATTCCACGGGTGTACATCTGCATTTTGAGGTGCGTATAAACGGTGCGCATACCAACCCGACACCTTATATATATTGACGATAAAAGGCTCGATAAAAAGTTTTTGAAATACTGCAAAAAGGAGAATGAAAATGAAGCTTCCGATAGCAAACGGCGAATGTCCGTACTGCCACAAAAAAATACCTATGTATAACGAGCGTGAGTATAAATACGGCTCGCCAATAGTGCATTGCGCGGGCTGCGGGGAAAAGTATCTTGATACGCGCTATCATGAGCTGGCGTGTGAGGGTATGCCGCAGTCGGAGCTTAATACAAGGCGTTATAAGCTGTTTGCGCTTATATGTCTCGGGATAAGTGTGGTTTTTGGCGCGGGCTGCTGGTTTTATTTAAAAATGACGGGCAGACTTGTGCTTGAATTGGCCTTTATCGCGCCTATCTCGGCGATAGCCGCGCTGTTTAACCTTATAGAGTATATAAGGGTCAAAACGGGTGCAAAGCAGAAACGTCTGGAGGCATATATGCGTGAATCGTCGGAGAGACTGCGTGACAGCGTTTATGCGGCGGAGCTGGAAGAAAACGGATATAATGTCCCGAAATAGAAACTTATGCGGGGAGCGTGCAGACTCCCCGCTTTTTTAGTGTAAACTAAAGCTTTAAACATATTGATTTTTGCGTTTGGATATGCTATAATGCAGACAGCAGGAAACCATATTTTGTAAAACACTAATTATCGGGAAGAAACGCTATGAAAAACAAAATCATTTTAAACATAATCCTCGTTTACTTTATCGTGGTCAGCATAGTGCTTGTACTGCAGCTGTATTCGGGAAGTGAAGATAAAGATATGCCCATTACGGAAACGGTAAAGCTGGTGGACAAGCTCAACAACTCCGTTGTGCTGTGTGCGGACAGCCCCGTGATGCTGGTAAACAAACGTCAGGTAATAATGGGAGATCAGACACCGTTTAAGGACAAGGGCAGCTGTTATGTGCCGCTGGGCTTTTTTGAGACAGCATACGGTGCGGCGGTAGAGGACGATTTTGACAAAAAGCAGGCCACACTGCGTCTGGATAATACGGCGGTGGTGTTTACCGCGGCGGAGGCAAGGGTCATAAGCAACTCCAACGAAAAGAGTATACCCCTCGAATCGCCTGTTATTTACCGCAATACCTATGCTTATATCCCGGTGGAGGCCTTTTGTGATATATTCGACAAGGAAATATTCGATTTTGACGGCAAAATGCTTATTATCAGTCCCAAGTCGGAAAACGTGGCCTTTGACCCCGCGCTGGAGTCGGAAATGCTGGAGGATATAGAGCAGCAGGTCAATAATCTGCCGCTTGTTATGAGTGAGAGCAATCTGCGCAAGCTTATCGGCGCAAAGTCGGCTATTTTCGGCATCGGCGGTGAGCACAGCGTAACGCAGACAAGCGCAGGCAAGGCGGAAAGGCCTGTTATAAGCAATTCTCAAAGCGACAGGATCGCAGTTGCGGACGACCACGTTTACGCTGTGTGCGGCGGAAAACTCCTTGTTTCGGACGGAAGCGTTATAAAGGAGGCCGAGCTGCCTTACGGCTTTTCGGCGGATTTTGTTACCGTGTACGACGGCAGGCTGTTTGTGGCGGGACAGGGCGAAAATGCCATAATGCCCGTAACGGAAATGACCTTTGACGAAAACGATGCGGAGCAGACGCGCACACAGAGCAGCGTCGTTGCCAAGGGGACGAAGTTTTGCCTGCTTTACTGCGATCTGGAGGACAAAATGCAGCCGCGGGTAAGACGCTGGTTCTATGCCGACGGTGAGGCGGTGCAAAAGCAGCTTTTTGAAAACTCTCTTTCCATAACGGTCAAAAAGAGCGTGTCGGAGCTTTTAAACGGTGATGTTTACAGTGCGCCCGAATACTGCGACCTTAACAAAACAACGGCCTTTGGGTTTGACGAGATAAAGTATATGACGCAGATGCTTGACAGCGCGTATACGGTGATATACAGGTTCGACCTTGCGGATGTGTCCAAAAAGGCCGATGCCGATGCCTTTCTCGGTGTGGGCGATGATATAACGCTTGCGCAGAACTCGGCTGTGTTTTATGCACAGGGCACTATGCCATCGGAAAACGGCGTTGTTGTCAATAAGGTGACGGACCTTTACAAGATAAATCTTATAAACGGTGCCTATGCGCACGAAAAGCTTAACGGCGTGCTGCTTGCGCTTAACCGCATAAAGGAGTACGGCGGTTATGCCGCACTTGCGGAAAACAGCGGCCGCAGCATACTTTATACGCTGAGCGACAGCCTTTCTGCCGATAACAAGCTCGATCTGTCGGTGCAGGGGCTTGTAAATGCCAGCTGTGAGGGCGGCAGCGTATATCTTACGGATGCATCCAAGGGAAATATGCTTATTGCGACACTTTCGCAGGTGTATGAGGAGGACGAAAGCAGCGAAGAGCCGCGCACCGTTATTTCCGCACAAGAAAAGGGCGTTATAGCGCTGGACGGTGTGGAGTATATAAGACCCTATGAAACAACGGCAGTAGGTCTCGGCAAAAACAAAGAGCTTGACAATGCCGAAATAAGTATGTGGGCATTAAAGGACAGCGCGGTAAAGACCGCCGCCGACAGCATTGGCGAGGCGGGCAGCAGTATCAGCCCCGTCCGCACCAAAAATATCGCAGACGGCGAAATGCTCTTTGACCTCAGCCTTTTTGTAAAGGAAAATGACGTGCCCGCGGAAAAATACAACGGAGTATATATCTACAACGTAAGCGAAAACAATACCCCCGTATTTAAGGGCAGGATAACGCATAATGACGAGGGCAGGACAGATGTGACCATAACCGATGCGGCATACCTTAACGAAAGGTATTTTACGCTTTCGGAAAATAAATTTGCTGTAAATGCGGATGATGCCGAAATGACACGCATAGCATCATATCCGTAAACGGCGGACTGTACGGGCGGGAGCGCGGCTTTCGCCCGTGATTTTTTTGATGAAAACAAAATATTGACAACCGTTTTGTGATATGGTACAATATTTTAGTCGGGCACCCATAGTTAAACGGATATAACAAACCCCTCCTAAGGGTTAGTTGTGGGTTCGATTCCCGCTGGGTGTATTTGGCCGTCACTTATTGTGGCGGTTTTTTTTGTGGAAATTTCGAAAAAGGTATGGAAAAAATTTTTAATTTATGTTAAAATAAATCAATAATATGTGTTGATTTTATTTTATATAAAGGGAGGGCTATTTATGTCTGCTGAAATAAAGACGGAACTGGGCAATATCACCTTGACGGAGACTGTTATTGCGCGTATTGCGGGGCTTGCCGCAACGGAATGCTACGGTGTTATAGGCATGGCCGCTAAAAGCGTAAAAGACGGTATTGTAATGCTGCTTAAAAAGGACAGCCTTACGCGCGGAGTCATCGTGCGTGTGACGGAAAATGTCATCTCCGTCGATCTGCACGTTATTATGGAATACGGTATCAATATACCCGCAATTTCCGAGACGATATCATCGACCGTCAAGTATAAGGTGCAGGAATTTACGGGCTTTGATGTGGATGTTGTAAATATTTATGTGGAAGGCATCCGTGTGGATGATAAATAAAAGTTCGGAGGATATCAACTTGAATTATATAAAAATTGACGGATATATGCTGCGCCGCTTTGTAATAAACGGGGCAAATAAGCTTTCAAAAAACAGAGAATACGTTAATTCGCTGAATGTCTTTCCGGTGCCTGACGGCGATACGGGTACAAATATGTCCATGACGGCTGCCGCTGCGGCCGCAGAGGCGGAAAAGCTCAATTCTCCCAATTTTTCGGAGGTAGCGCAGGCTGTTGCCAAGGGTGCGTTAAAGGGCGCAAGAGGAAACTCGGGCGTTATCCTTTCGCAGATATACCGCGGTATTTTCAAGGCTGCGGAGGGCAAGGCCGTGATAACCGTGCCCGAGCTTGCGGACTGCTTTATGGGCGCTATGGAGACCGCATATAAGGCGGTTATGAAGCCCAAGGAGGGTACTATACTCACCATTATAAAGGCACTTGCGGAAAAGTCGGCAGAGGTGGTGTTTGACAATGATGATGCCACTATAGAGCTTATTTTCAGCGAAATGATAGCCTACGCAAACGAAATGCTTGACAAGACAACGGATATGCTGCCGCAGTTAAAGCAGGCGGGCGTTGTTGATGCGGGCGGACGCGGCCTTTTGTACATAATAGAGGGCGGCTTTGAAAATCTGGGCGTGGACAGCGGCCTTGAAGGCGCGGACGGTACCGTAAAGCCCGTACAGACGGCGGCACAGGCAAATGCGGATATAAAATTCGGCTACTGCACGGAGTTTTTTGTAAATGCCGAAAACGGCAGGACAAGCAACAAAGCGGAGCTTGTGGAGTTTCTGGAGGAAATAGGCGACAGCATTGTTGCCGTAGAGACCGAGGACCTTATAAAGGTCCATGTACACACCAACCATCCGGGCAAGGTGCTTGAACGTGCGCTTAAAATAGGTGCGCTCGAGAATATAAAAATAGAAAATATGCGCCTGCAGCATACCAATCTTATCAGCTTTTCGGAGCAGCTTAAGCCCGAAAAATACGGCTTTGCGGCTGTGGCGATGGGTGACGGCATAGGCGATATATTCAAGGAATTCGGCGTTAATACGATAATAAAGGGCGGCAATACCATGAATCCCAGCACGGAGGAGATACTTAATGCCGTGGAGCGCGTAAATGCGCAGACCGTTTTTGTACTGCCGAACAACAAAAATATAATAATGGCCGCAGAGCAGGCCGCACGCATTTGCGAAAGCAAAAAGGTCATTGTTATCAAGACCACCTCGATACCCAAGGGCATCGGTGCCATGGTGGGCTTTATAAACGATAATTCAGCCGAGGAGAACGAGGCGGCAATGACGGAAAATATGGACGGCGTTATCGGCGGTCAGATAACCTTTGCCGTAAAGGACACCGTCATAGACGACAAGGTGATAAACGAGGGCGACTATTTAAGTCTGGTCGAGGATAAGCTTACGGGAGTATCAAAGAACCTTGACGAGGCGCTGGAGGCACTTGCGGACGATATGATATCGCGCAATGAGGACACCTCGCTTGTGTGCCTTTACTACGGCGCAGATGTGACGGAGGAGGCCGCACAGGCCAATCTGGACAAACTAAGTGAAAAGTACCCCGATGTGGAGTTTGAATGCCGCAGCGGTGGACAGCCGCTTTATTATTATATAGTTTCGGCCGAGTAAAGAGGGTTTTTAAATATGCTTTTGACCGACGATATAGGCAATATCAAAAACATCGGCACGGAGCGCCGCAGCCGCCTTAACAAAATGGGCGTGTATACGGTGCTGGATATGCTTGAATATTTCCCGCGTGATTACGAGGACAGAAGTGTTGTAACGCCCGTGGCGGAGATAACGCCGGGCAGTACCTTCGGTTTTGTTGCAAAGCTTGACGACAAGCCGACGCTTTCCGTAAGGGGGCGGCTTAAACTGGTCAGGGCAAGGGTCAGCGACGGCACGGGACAGATAGATGTGATATGGTATAATCAGCCGTATTTAAAAAACAGCCTGCAAACGGGCAAAAATTACTGGTTTTTCGGGAAAGCGGCCGAGAAATTCGGCGTTTTGCAGGTGGAGTCGCCCGAATGGGAACCATACTCCGCCGATAAGGTAAGCCTGTCAAACGGCAGGATAATACCCGTTTACCCGCTTACACAGGGGCTGACGCAAAAGGTGCTGCGCGGTGTTATAAAGCAGACGCTTGACGATACCACGCAGGAGATAACCGACCACCTGCCCGCGGACATTATAAAAAAATACGGTTTTATCGGCAGAAGAGAAGCGGTAAAGAGCATACATTTTCCCGAAAGCGACGAAATGTTTTTCAAGGCAAGGCAAAGACTTGTTTTTGATGAGCTTTTTCTTTTGCAGATGCGGCTTTTGCAGCTGAAGGGAAATATCAAGAAAAAACATAACGCATTTGAGATAAAAAATACCGATATTTCTCCGGTACTCGATGTACTGGGGTTTGAGCTTACGGCCGCGCAGAAAAAGGTGTTGGACGAGATACGCGCCGACATTGAAAGCGGCTTTGTGATGAACCGCCTTATACAGGGCGATGTCGGCAGCGGCAAAACGGCCGTTGCGCTGGCAGCGGCATATATGCTTATTTCAAACGGCTATCAGGTGGCGCTGATGGCACCGACGGACGTGCTGGCAAGTCAGCATTACGAGAGTATAAGCAGGCTGTTTGCAAAGCTTGGCATAAGGACGGAGCTGCTTAAAAGCGGCATGAAAAAAAGTGAAAAGGACAGTGCCTGCGAAAATATCAGACTGGGGCTGTCAAAAATGATAATAGGCACTCACGCGCTTATACAGGACAGGGTGGAGTACCGAAGCCTTGCGCTGGTAATAACCGACGAGCAGCACCGCTTCGGGGTGGAGCAGCGCAGGCAGCTTGAAGCAAAGGGCGAGACGCCGCACGTTCTTGTAATGACGGCAACGCCGATACCGCGCACGCTCGGGCTGATACTTTACGGCGACCTTGATATAAGCACCATAGACCATCTGCCGCCCGGCAGACAAAAAATAGACACCTACGCGGTAAATACGCAGTATCACGAGCGTTTGTATGCGTTTATAAAAAAGCTTGCCGCTCAGGGCAGGCAATGCTACATGATATGCCCGATGATAGAGGAAAACGAGAAAAACGACATGAGGGCGGCGGTGGAGTATACCGACGAGCTGAAAAGCGTTTTCCCCGAGCTGGAGGTGGCCTGTCTTCACGGCAAAATGAAGGCGGCGGAGAAACAGGCCGTTATGGACGGCTTTTACAGCGGCAAAACGGACGTGCTTGTGGCGACCACCGTTATAGAGGTGGGTGTGAATGTGCCCAACGCAACGATAATGGTGGTGGAAAATGCGGAGCGTTTCGGGCTTTCCGCCCTGCATCAGCTTCGCGGACGTGTGGGCAGAGGCAGCGAAAAAAGCTACTGCATACTTGTAAGCGACAGCAAAAACAAGCTTTCCAAGGAACGCCTGCAAATAATGTGCAGCACCGACAACGGCTTTGAAATAAGCGAAAAGGACCTTCAGCTGCGCGGTCCGGGTGATTTTTTCGGCACCAGACAGCACGGTCTGCCCGAAATGAAGATCGCAAACCTCTACAAGGATATACCTGTGCTTAAACAGGTGCAGGAGGCGGCGACACAGCTTTATTTAAAAGATCCGATGCTGATTTTGCCCGAAAATCGTATGCTTAAACAAAAAATATTGGATATTTTCGATAAAAATGAAAAAAATTTGGGTTTATAGTAAATTTGGTGTTTACTTATTGCCCTTTTTTATGTATAATGTAAGTTAAGGGAATTGTGAAGAATTGTATTTCTTTGCAATTTGTCAAGAAAGAAGGGTAGGTCTGTTATGCGTGTTATTTCCGGTACAGCGCGCGGGCTAAAGCTTAAAGCGCCCGAAGGGATGAATACGCGGCCTACGACAGACCGCATAAAAGAATCGCTTTTTAATATCATTGCGCCCGATCTTTATGATATATGTTTTGCCGACTTGTTTGCGGGCAGCGGTGCCATCGGCATCGAGGCTTTGTCACGGGGGGCGCGCAAGGCGTATTTTTCCGATACAAGCAGGGAAAGCATCGGGGTCATAAATGACAACCTTTCACGCGCAAGGCTCGGTGACAGGGCAGCGGTAATGTGCTGCGACTGTATAAGGGCGCTTGAACGGATAAGGGCAAACGGCGAGAAAATAGATATTGCGTTTCTTGACCCGCCTTATAACAAGGGGCTGGCGGTCACGGTGCTTGAAAGTATCGTAAGGCTGGATCTGCTGGCCGATGACGGCTACATCATAGTCGAGCAGGCGGCGCAGGAGGCTGCGATAAATGTCGCAGGGCTTAAAACGACAAGGGTCAAGGATTATAAAACGACCAAAATGACCTACTTATGTAAGGAGATATAAAATGAATATTGCAGTTTACCCGGGCAGCTTTGACCCGACGACAAACGGCCACCTTGATGTTATCGAGCGCGCCGCAAAGATCGTGGACAAGCTGATAGTCGGCGTACTGATAAACCCAAACAAAAAAGGGCTTTTTACCGTGGAGGAAAGGGTGGAGCAGCTTAAAAGCCTGACCCAATCCCTTCCTAATGTGGAGGTAAGGTCTTTTTCGGGGCTTTTGGTGGATTTTGCCAGAAGTGTCGATGCCCGCATAGTTATAAGGGGATTAAGGGCTGTTACGGACTTTGAATACGAGTTTCAGATGGCGCTTACCAACCGCAGCCTTGCAGGCGAGATAGAGACGTTGTTTATACCGACAAGCGCACATTATATGTATGTGAGCAGCAGCATGGTAAAAGAGGTGGCATCCTTTGGCAAAAGTGTCGAGGGCATGGTGCCGGAGTCCATACAAAAACAGATGGACGAAAAATACAAAAATATTGCAAAATAATTCCGCTATGCGGTGATTTATAAAGCAAATTCAGATCAAAACCGCTTTTGCGGCGGGGAAAATCGGGGAGGAAATAAAAATGATCTACAGCTTATTGGACGAACTTGACGATATTCTTGAAGAGAGTAAGGCGGTGCCTTTTTCAAACAAGGTCTCTGTATCCAAGGAACAGATATCTGACCTTCTTGAAGAAATACGCCTTAACTTGCCCAGCGTTATCAAGCAGTCACAGCGTATTGCCGATAATGTTGAAAAAATAGTGGGCGAGGCAAAGCAAAAGGGCGAGGATATCATCAAAGAGGCTGAGGAGACAGCGGAGAGAATGGCATCCGAGCACGAGATAACAAAGCGTGCCAAGGAGCAGGCAGAGACTATACTTGAGGATGCAAAGGCAACCGCAAGAGAACTCAGGATAGGCGCTATTGAATATGCTGACGGTATACTTGCCGATGCGGAGCAGACACTGCGTGACAGCCTGGAGGTATATGTAAAGCAGGCAGGCGGCGTGGAGGATTTCCTTGCAAGAGAATGTGACATCCTTTACGAAAACAGAAAGGAATTAAGAAACACCAATAAGGGTGACGTTTCCGAGGACGAATAAGTGATAAATAATACAGGGGACGGCACAAAAGCGTGCCGCCCCTTTTGCTTTTCAACAAAAAAACAGCGGATATGCACATCCGCTGTTTTTGTTATTATAATTTTTTGTATTCTTTATTGTTCTTGTCAAGGAAGGAGTATATCCTCTGAACGGGGTCAAGAAGATCGCTCATGGTCTTATCCTTGTAAAGTGTGTTGATTATAAGTGCGATATATTTTGACATATCGGCTGTAACGTACCAATCCCTGTCTTTAAGTGCGGGGTTGTTATATACAAGGTTTGTGGAGAATATCTTCTCAAAATAGCCTTCCTCGTATGCCTTGTCAAATTTTTCAAGTCAGTCAACAAACAGCGCAAAGGTAACAAACACAAATATACGTCTTGCGCCGCGCTCCTTAAGCTTCTTTGCAACGTCTATTATACTTTCGCCCGAAGCTATCATGTCGTCTACTACCACACAGTCCATGCCCTCTACGCTGTCGCCGAGGAAATCATGGCTGATGATGGGGTTGTGACCGTTGATAACAACGGAATAATCGCGCCTTTTGTAGAACATACCCATTTCAAGGCCAAGGATGGACGAATAGTAGATGCTCCTGCCCATACCGCCCTCGTCGGGGGATATCATCATAAGCTTGTGCTTGTCAAACTCGATATCGGGTACATTACGCACGATAGCCTTTATAAACTGGTAGTAGGGCTGAGCGTTTTCAAAGCCCGAAAGGGGTATCGCGTTTTGTACGCGCGGGTCGTGTGCATCAAAGGTGATTATATTGTCAACACCCATGTTTGTAAGCTCCTGCAATGCAAGTGCGCAGTCAAGCGACTCTCTTGCGTTGCGCTTGTGCTGACGGCCCTCGTAAAGCATGGGCATGATAACGGTCACACGCTTTGCCTTGCCGCCGATAGCAGCAACCACACGCTTAAGGTCGGCATAGTGGTCATCGGGGCTCATCGGCATCTCCATACCGTACATTTTGTATGTCTTGCCGTAGTTGAACACATCACAGATTATGTAGATGTCAAAACCGCGCACCGACTCGTAAATGACGGATTTTGCCTCGCCCGAGCTGAAACGGGGACACGCATAGTTTATTTTAAATGTGTCGATATCCTCGTCAAATTCCTCTTTAAACCATTGCTTGAGATATTCGTCTATGCGGTTGGTCTTGTCCTCGCAGCCGCGCATACCTATCAATCCAAGCTTTCCCACAGGGTGTTTACGAATACTGTTCATTATAGTTCTCCTTTTTGAGGTTTGATTTTTGGTCATCTGCCAAAACCGCTGTTTTGCCCTATATACTCTTGTCCGACACCGATCTTGCAGATCCCCTTATGAAAAACTTCCCTATATACAGTATACCATTATCACGGAATTTTTCAATTTGGGATTTTCAATAAAAATTTTGTCGGAAACAGGGGTTTTATTGTTAAAAAAATAAAACCTTGTTTTTTAATAAAATTTTAATAAATTTTATTGACAAAATTTGTGTTTTTAGTTATAATTATGGTGTGAGATTGTAGTGGTTTTTGGGTTATATTTTTAAACCATTACGGAATAATATGTAGTTATAAGGAGGAAACTATAATGGATTTCAGAAAAACTATCAAAGTTATTGCTATCCTGGCAATAATCGGCGGCGTGCTTAACATCATTGTAGGCGGCCTTGCACTTATCGGCGGCGGCGCTGCAACAGCAGTAAGCCAGAACGAAGAGATCATGGCAGAGCTCAACAATGATGCCGAATTTGCTGATGCAATGAGCCAGTTCAGTAACGCAGCAGGCACAGAGGTAGACGCTCAGGCCGCAACAGCAGGTGTTGGCGTTATTGTTATCGTTGCAGGTATTATTTCACTTGTTCTCGGTATTATCCAGATAATACAGGGCAAGTCGGGTCTTAATGCCGCAAAGGGTCTCGGTGCCGAAAAGGCGTTCAAGTGGGGCATTGTTGTACTGGTTATCGGCGTTATCAATGCAATCGTTGGTATGTCAGGCGGCAAAGGCAGCATTGTCGGTTATATCGTTAACCTTGCCATTACAGCACTTTTCATTTACTGCGCAAAGTCCATCAGGGACGAAGAAGCAGGCGGTGCTTCAACAGACATTACAGAATAATAACGTCTGTCAATGCGGATATATCTCTCGAAACGGTTTTCCCGTCAAAAAGAGGTATATCCGCTTTTTTTTTCGCCAAAGCGGTGTGAACGGATATATAAATATATTGCTTTTGCACCAAAAGTATGGTATTATTATAATATGTAAGTCAACCGCAAAGATAGATGCGGAGCAGTTGGCTTTTGGCTTTGCCAAAAGTTTTTAATTCGGACTTTATTCTGCAAACGAAAGGAGGGGGCTCATGGATCTGAAAAGCTTTGTGGATACCTTTGATTCCTGTGCCTGCATAGTCTCGGTAGAGCTTTGCGGTGACGGCACCCGCGGCGATATCCGCGTTGAAGAGGGCAACACACAATTTTATGATTCTTTGAAAAGAATAGGCAAGGACTTTCGGGCGGGCTGTCTTTATACGGATGTGCTTAGCAAGGATCTCAGCTTTGAGGATTTTTGTTACCGCTGTGCGGTCTTGAAGCGTCCCCTGCATTCCTATGTGGATTGGCGTGAGCTGGGCTTTTGGGTAAATACGTTTATGCTGCCCGTGGCATCGGACAAGGAAAATACCGCTTACTGCGTTTATGTCTACGAGGCATCACGCACGCCTGATTTTGACAAGCTTACCGATATTTCGATGGTCACCTCCGCTTATGTGTTAAAAACCATGATAAAGCTCAGCGACGGCAACAACTATCAGGAGTCGATGGACTCCATAATAAAGGATATACGCGCTTTGTGCAATGCAAACCGCTGCTGTATAACGCTTACGGATTTTACGGCGCAGACCTGCTCGGTGCTGTGCGAGGACCATGCCCCCGGTGTTCCCGATCTGGATATACCACAGTTTTCGGGTGCGGCCTTTTATCCCGTTGTAAAAACATGGCCTGCTACCGTGGCGGGCAGCAACGGCGTGATAGCCAAGGACAGAAACGAGATAGAAAAAATACGCTACCGCAATCCCGTCTGGTTCGACTCCCTTACAAGCAAGGGCGTAAAAAGCGTTATTTTATTCCCGCTTAAAACCGACAAGGAAACGATAGGCTTTATCTGGGCAACAAATTTCGAGGTGGAGGATGCCGTGACAATAAAAGAGGTGCTGGAGCTTACAGCCTTTCTTATTGCACCCAAGATCGCAAACCACGAGCTTATGTGCCGTCTGCGGGAAATGAGTATGACGGATATACTGACGGGGCTGAAAAACCGAAACGCCATGAACACCGTGCTTGACACTATGGATGCAAGCAAGCCGTATGGCGTTATTTATGCGGATATAAACGGTCTTAAAAGGACAAATGACAGTCTGGGTCATGCGGCGGGCGATAAGCTGCTGCGTGAGGCGGCAGCGGTGCTGCGCGAGGCTTTCCCCGATACGGATGTATTCCGCACGGGTGGGGACGAATTTGTGGTGATACTGCGGGATATTTCAAAAGAGGATTTTTATGCCCGCTTAGAGAGTATAAAGGGCAAATCGCAGACACATCCGTCGGTGGATTTTGCGGCGGGCGGTTTTTACGATGACGAGATACATAATCTCGGTGCCGCAATGCAAAAGGCAGATGAAAGGATGTATGCCGATAAGGCCGAATTCTATAAAAAATCAGGGATATAACACAAAGGAGATGACACACCATGCTCGATGAACTTAAAAAGGCGGTGTGCAATGCAAATCTTGAATTGGTAAGGCACAAGGTCGTTATATATACATGGGGCAATGTAAGCGGTATAGACCGTGAAAAGGGTCTTGTTGTTATAAAACCATCCGGTGTTGACTATGCAAATATGGCTCCGGAGGATATGGTCACGGTGGAGCTTGATAGCGGCAAACCTGTGGAAGGGAAGTGGAAGCCGTCCTCGGATACGCAGACACATCTTGCTCTTTACCGTGCATTTCCGTCGTTGGGCGGCATTACGCATACGCATTCCGTAAATGCGGTCGCCTTTGCACAGGCGGGTCTTCCGATACCTGCGCTCGGCACTACCCATGCGGATTATTTTTACGGTGATATACCCTGTACACCGTCGCTTACCGAGGCGCAGACTGCCGATGATTATGAGCTGAATACAGGTCTCGCCATTGAAAAATGCTTTAAGGATATGGGCATAAACCCTGTTGCAATTCCCGCTGTGTTGGTGAAAAATCACGGCCCGTTCACTTTTGGCAAAACGCCGGATGAGTCCGTTTATCACGCTGTGGTGCTGGAAACCGTGGCGGAGATGGCTATGAAAACACTTGCGCTGTCGTCTGATGCGGCGCTGCCGCAGTACATATTGGACAAGCATTATCAAAGAAAGCACGGCCCCAACGCATATTACGGCCAAAAATAAGCAAAGAGGGATGGGAGCATGAAGGTACTGGTTTTGGGTGGTACCCGTTTTTTCGGCGTGGAAACGGTGCGGCGGCTGATAGCCGACGGACACGAGGTCACGCTTGCAACACGCGGCCTTACGCCCGATACGTTTGGCAATGATGTTTTGCGCATAAAGTTCGATCACCTTGATAAAGAAAGTGTATGCGCGGCGCTCGGCGGCAAATACTACGATGCGGTCGTCGATAAAATTGCATTTTCGTCAAATGATGTTAAAAGAATACTTGATGCGGTAGAGTGCAAAAAATATGTCCTTATGTCCACAAGCGGCGTTTATCCGCCCTGCGGTACGGATATAAAGGAAACCGCTTTTGATCCGCTGGCACATTCTCTGAAATGGGGCGAACGTGACTGGAGCAGATACGGGCACCCGGGCATCTTTGACTATGACGAGGGTAAAAAACAGGCGGAGGCGGCACTTGCACAGGCCTATCCGCACATAAACGGCATTATGCTGCGCTATTCGGTGGTAATAGGCGAAAACGACTATACAAAAAGACTGCTTTTTTATGTTGAGCACGTTTTATACGGTACATCTATGTACATATCAAATCCCGATACAAAAATATGCTTCTATGACGAAAAGGGGGCAGGGGGACTGATAGCCGATGTGCTTAAAACGGATATAACGGGGCCTTTTAATGCCTGCTGTGACGGCTGCGTTTCTCTGTCGGAGATCACAGCCTATATAGAAAAAAAGACCGGAAAGCGTGCCGTACTTGATAAAGACGGCGATCCCGCACCGTATAACGGCTTTACGGGGGATTATACCCTATGTACGCAAAAGGCAAAGGATGCAGGATTGCATTTTGTCGATATAAACGACAGGCTGTGGGAGCTTTTGGATAAATATATTTATTCGCTGAAAAAGTAAAGGAGCAAAAATGGAAAATAACAAAAAGGAAAAGCTTTCGTTTGTAATTCCCTGCTACCGCTCTGAGCAGACTATAGAAAGCGTTGCCAAGGAAATAAATGATACCGTGCTTTCGGACGGGCGCTACGAATATGAGATGATCTGCGTAAACGATTCTTCGCCCGATGATACGATAAGTGTGCTTAACAGAATGGCCGAGAAAGACGAAAGGATAACGGTAGTTGATCTTGCACGAAACTTCGGTCAGCACGCCGCGATAATGGCAGGCTTTAATTATGTTACGGGTGATATAGTGGTGGTAATGGACGACGACGGACAGACACCGCCCAACGAGGTGTTCAAGATTGTGGACAAGCTTAACGAGGGCTATGATATGGTATCTGCAAAATACCCCGTTAAAAGGGAGTCGCTGTTCAGGCGTTTCGGCTCGTGGACATCGACCGTTATGGGCGAGATACTTGCAAGCAAGCCGAAAAATGTGGAAATAAACAGCTACTACGCCGTGCGCAGGTTTGTCGTGGACGAGGTTATAAAATACCGCAATCCCTATCCCAATGTGCAGGGGCTTATTTTCCGCGTGACCCGCAGAATAACCGACACCGAAATAAATCACCGCGCCCGTGAGGTGGGCACATCGGGCTACAGCATTACAAAGCTTATTGCGCTGTGGATGAACAGCTTTACATCGTTCTCCGAAAAACCGCTGCGTATGGCATCGCTTCTGGGCGTTTTAAGCTCTGCCTGCGGCTTTATATTCGGCATCGTTATAATTATAAGAAAGCTGCTTAACCCCGCTGTACCGCTGGGCTACAGCTCCACAATGGCTGTAATGCTGTTTATGTTTGGCATAGTGCTGCTTGTGCTTGGTCTTTTGGGCGAGTACATAGGGCGTATGTATATTTGTATAAATAACGCACCGCAGTTTGTTGTAAGGGATGAAAAAAATGCAAAAAAGAAAACCGCCGCTTCATCCGAAAACGACGGTAATTAAGGCTCATAAAAGCACTGTGAAAACGGTGCTTTTTATATTGCGTAAAGAACGGTTTCCACACCCGCAGGAGCATAATTCCTTAAATAAAGCTTATAATCGGGGTGCAGGCTCAGAAGATACTCGGGTATCCTTACAAGGTCATCCTCTTTGTGGTAAACGCAAACGGCAATTTGGGGTCTGTGTTTTAAAATGGTTTCTCTTGCACCCAAAAGTGCGGAAAATTCCGCGCCTTCAATGTCCATTTTGATATATGATACCTCTGCGCCGTTAAGTACATTATCAATAGAGTCTACATCTATTTTTGTACTTCCGCAGTCGGATATAGACGAACTTACCGTGCTTTTTTCGTCAAAGAACAGGGTGTCCTTTTTGTCGGAGACACCTATGCAAAGACATTCGATATTTTCGTAATGCTTTGTGTTTGAGCACAGTTTTTCATAGTTTTTCGGATCCGGCTCCAGTGCATAGCACTTTTTGTAAGAAGAAATATTATTGTGTCTTAAAAAGTCAATAAAACCAAAGACGGTATCCCCGTCATAGGCTCCGCAGTCAAGAAAAGTCATATTTTTCTGGGGGTGGGGTAGGATTTCACTGTCATAATACTGTATTTTATCGGAGTACGTTTTTTCATAGTTTCCGTCATATTTTTGCGCGATAAACGAAAGCATTGCCGCACGCGAGCGGTCGTCCACAAGTCGTGTGAACAGGTCAAAAAGTTTTTCCTTGTGTTTCGACATAAATTCATCGCTGTATGCACCAAATTGAATATAGGACGAAAAATCACGCTTATAAACTTTTTTAATCATATCATGTTGGAGCGAATATGCGCCTTTTCCATTAACATCAAGATAGACCGCGGGGATAACAGCGGCAGGATTTTGCAGCTCCTCGGGGCAGATCATAGGCTTACCGTCAACAAAACGCTCGGATGCTTTTTCGGGCAGATATTTTTTGTCTACCATATAGCCTTTAAAATCTATTTTTCGCTGCTTAAAAAGCGTGCGCAGGTGCTTTGCAACAACTCCGGCTCCGTAAAAATAAATGTCATTTTTTTCTTTTGATATCTCGTCAAAAAAACGATCCATGTAATCCATTACTGTTCCTCCATTTCAACAACGACTCTGTCGTTATAGTGTAGTATCTCGCTGTTCATTGTCTGCATATCCTCGTAGGTGAAGTATATATGGGCTATCTTTTCGTTAAGGTGGTTATGTACGATGCCGCCGTCGGGGATATTGACAAGCGTTTTAAAGGTGCGTGCCCGTATATCATCGGGTATGCTCCAGCCCTTTAATATGCCGTCGGTATCGGCCATAATACCGTAGTGCCCGCAAAAATCCACCTGCGGGCCTTTGCATTCAAGGCCGTCAAGCGGCATATTGAGTGCCGCCATGATATAGGCCTCCTCGAACGGAAAGCCTGTGCGCAGCACAGAAAGCTGCAGCGTTTCGTTGCCGAAGCAGCGGCGCATCATATCAATAACATACGGCTTGCCGTCCTTTACGATATACTGAAAGGACAGTATGCCGTCCGCCAGATCCAAAAGCTCCGCCATTTTGTGTATCACTTCGTGAAGCCTGTCTTTTACTGCATCAAAGTTTTCGGCAGGGTAGGTCTCCGCCTGTACAAGATACGGGTTTTTCATGCAGTAAACATTGCTTGACGAGGTGGCAACTATCTTTTTGTTTATCAAAAATACAACAATAGACTGCTGAACGCCTTCCATATACTGCTCTATCAGGACCTGTTTCGTGCGCGACATTTCAAAGGCGGTATCTATGGCCTTATCGGCCTCGGCCTTGTTGTCCGCACGGTGTATACCCTTGCCGCCCGTAAGGTCGGCAGCCTTTACGATGATCGGGTATTCACAAACCGCACAGTAGCTTTTTGCCTCGTCCGCGCTGCCGAAAGTTTTGTAAAAAGGTGTGGGCAGGCCGTTTGCAAGAAAATAATCTTTAAATTCGTTTTTTCTGTGCATCATAACCGCATTTTTAAATGTGTCATGACCCTTCCAGCCCATTTGCTCGGCAACATAGGCGGATGTAATAACGCCAAAGTCGTTTGCGCAGCTTATTATGCCTTCTATGCCGTTTTCCTTTACAAGTTCAAGTATAGCCTTGTAGTCGGAGTAATCCTCGGGGATATACTCGTCTGCGACCTTGTGTCCGGGAAGATCGGGCATATTGCCGCTTGTCACAACATAAAAACCCATTGCCTGTGCCTTTTTTATTATAGGTATCTCGCTTATTGTCCCGTTTAAGATAAGTATTTTTTTCATTACAGTTTCCGTCCTTATGAAATTATCCATTCTATAAATTCTCTGACCGCGCCTCTGCCGCCGTCATAGGAAGAAATAAAATCCGCCGCTTCTTTTGCCGCTTTTACGGCATCGCGCGGACAGCCTGCAAGGCCTGCGGCACGCATACATTCCACATCGTTTATATCATCGCCAATATAGGCAGTTTCGGCAAGAGTAATGCCGTACTCGGAAAGTATTTTTTCAAGCGCGGATATTTTATTCTGACAGCCCTGTACAAGCACCTTTATATCCAGCTCCTCGCAGCGTTTTGCGGTTATTGCGGAGCTGCGTCCCGTGATAACGACAGGTATTATGCCATGTTCTGGCAAAATATGTTTTATGGCAAGACCGTCGCGCACATAAAATCTTTTCATGCACTCGCCGTCATTGCCGATATATATGCCGCCATCGGTCATGGTGCCGTCTATATCCAGCACCAGCGCCTTTATATTTTTTTTATCCATTTTCTTTACCCCTGTAATGCCCGTATATCACCTGTGCAAGCTCCCAATCGTCCTCGGTATCGATGTCTACGGTGGGGTTGTAGGCATCATACCAGAACGGTTTTTCGCCGACCATATATTTTACATTTTCCACGCAGGAGCGTGACAATATTTCATTTGCCCAGCTTATTTGGTAAGTGGGAGGTATAAACTGCGAATACTTGTGCCAATATCCAAAGCCGAAGCCTATCGGATCGTGGTTTTGTGTAAGAAAATATTTTTTCAGCGGATATACCACATTAAGTGAATCATGGGTGCCCTTTACATCCTCCCATGTGCTGAACATATTCCCGTAATCGTCAAAAAGCGGATCCATGCACGAGCAGTAGAGTATATCATCATCACCCGGCACATCCTTGCATACGCCCTGAACAACATCAACGGTGTTGGTATCCAAAAGGGTATATTTTATATCACGGTGGATAAACTGTATGCCCCATTTGTCAGCGACTGCCTTTATGTCGGCATTTTCGCTTGAAAGAAAAATGTCGGATGCGTCCAGATGCTTTAAAAGCTTTTCAACAAGGATATCTGTAAGGCTCATACCGTTGTAAAACGGTCTGTAATTTTTCATTTCTATTCGTCTGGAATTTGATTTTCCGAGTATAACGGCTTTCACTGTATATCAAGCCTCCTTGTAAGGTCGTCATACTGCTTTGCAACACGCAGTATATCGGCAATTTTATCAAGTTTTATCTGGCTCGGTCCGTCCGATACGGCATGGTCGGGGTCGGGATGGACCTCTGCAAAAATACCGTCTACGCCCACGGCAAGACCCGCATTCATCATATAGGGCGCAAATTCTCTGTTGCCTGCCGTAAATTCCTTGCCGCTGCCGGGGGTCTGTACGGAATGCGTTGCATCAAGAAAAACGGGATAACCCAGTCTTCTCATGTCCAGAAGTCCCTGCATATCCACCACAAGACGGTTGTAGCCAAAGGTGGTGCCGCGTTCGCAAAGTATGATGCGCTTGTTGTCAACGGAAAGCATCTTGTCCACAACATTGTCCATGTTCCAGGGTGCCATAAACTGCCCTTTTTTGATATTAACGGCTCTTCCTGTTTTTGCACAGCCTACAATAAGGTCTGTCTGGCGGCAAAGATAAGCGGGTATCTGTAAAATATCACATACCTTTGCGACTTCCTCGCACTGGTAGGTCTCGTGTACGTCAGTTGTAACGGGCACATGGTACTTTGCTTTTATGTCGCTTAATATCCTAAGTCCCTTTTCCATGCCGACACCGCGGCCTGCATGAAGATTGGAGCGGTTCGCCTTGTCAAACGAGCCCTTGAATATATAGTTTATATCAAGCTCTTTACAAACATCAACAAGCACCGATGCAACTTCGTCGCACATCTGCGCACTTTCGATAGAGCACGGGCCTGCGATAAGCGTCATTTTGCCGCCGCCTATAACTATGTCATCCCATTCGTCCAAAGTAAAAGAATTAACTTTAAGCATTTTCTATTATCTCCTTCCATTCGTCTGCTGATATGGTAGTCCTGCGTATTGCGTAGCCGGCCTTCGCTATCTCGCTGTCAAGGTATATCGAGTCGTTCGGCACATACATTGTGGATATTTCCTCAAACACTACGCCTTTTTCGGTTGAAAAGGCATGGTCCTGGCCTCTTTCTATGTGAAGCATCTCACCGGGCAGTATGTAGTGGTTTTCGCCCTCAAGCGTTACGCACAGCGTACCGTCAAGCCCGTAAAAAGACTCTGTCTTTATCCTGTGGTAGTGGTTGGGATATACCTGTCCCGGCAGCATAACAACAATGCTTTTGCAGTAGTCCCTGTTTACGACGTTTATAAACATTGCGCCTGTTTCGCTGAGTTTATCAAGGCCTCTGTGGTGATATATATTTACCGTTGCGGCCTTGGGCAAAACGATATGCGCACGTTTCATCAGTGAAATTGCGTTTTGTGTATATTCCCTTATCGTTAAGTTATCCATAGCTGACATTTTACGCACCCCTTTATTATCCCGCAGAAAATGCTTTTGCCGTTTTGCAAAGCGGCAAGATACTGCATTATCCGCGTTAATATCCTATATCTATACTTTATCATCAATAAAAGCGTATGTCAAGGATGATATGGGGTTTATTAACGGCAATTGGGCACAATTTTATAAAATAATGCCGATGTTTTTGTACGGGGGAAAAGCAGTCGAATATTTTACAAATAAATCGATTTTGGGTTTAAAAAAATTGGTAAAACCGCTGAAATTTTAAAATTTGTGCAAAACAAATTAAAATTGTATGCGTAAGGTGGTATAATAGCGTATGTATATAAACGGCACATCCGAAAGCCTGCGGTTTTCGGATGCAGACCGCAAAAGGAGAATTGATCATGAAGAAAAAATTAACGGCGGTATTGACTGCGATTATAGCTGTGGGCGGTGCAGGCTCGGTATTTGCATCTGATGTACTTTCCCAAAAGTATGCGGAGCTTGAAAAGACAGACCTTGACGGCAAGGAAAATCACTACATCATCGAAGAGGGAGATTATGTCCACGCAGAGCCCGCGGCGTTTGAGTTCAAGTCGGGCGTTTTAAGCGGCAAAACGGGGGATTTCGACGGTGACGGCGCGGAGGAGCTTCTTACCGTTTATGCCGAAAACACCGATAAACAGGACACCTTTTATGTACAGATGTACGAGGAACAGGACGGCAAGGCGGTGCTTGCGGCGGAGTCCGACAGGATAACAAACTTTATGACGGGCGAAAAGGGCGGTGCCTGTGTCTTTGTAAAAGAAATCGACGGCAAAAACCGTATCTTTATGCAGTACACGGGTGAGATAAACAGCTATGCCGACGGCGCGGATGTACAGATAAAGGGCTTTGACTATGACGGCAGGGATTTTAAGACCGTGCTTGATGTTGAAACGGGCGGCAGCGCAGCAGATCTCGGCGAAAAAGAGGCAAAGCAGTTCAAGACTGCCGGCCTTGAAGATACCTTTGCATTTTTCGTTCCCGATGAAGAGGACGGCGAGATGAGATACCATTTCAGTCCCTATTACAGCGGCCTTAATATAGGCAAGCTTGAAAAGGACAAGGCTGTTGTTGCGGATATTACCGTAAGTACAAATATATTTGATATATACGAAAAAATAGATTGGGATAAGACCGAGGAAAGAAACGAGGCAGCCAAAAAGGACGGCAAGATCACGGTCAAGGTAAATATTTCCTCCGATGCTTCGGCAGAGACCGTGAAGGAGACGGAGCCCAAGGCACCCGTTACAAAGAACCCCAACGAGATAGTGGTATTCCTTAACGGCGAAAGGATGAGCTTTGACTCCGACCCGTATATCGAAAAGGGTACCACCCGTGTACCGATGCGTGCCATTTTTGAGGGTCTCGGTGCAAAGGTGGACTGGGATAACGACAAAAGGCTTGTTACGGCCGAAAAAGACGGCATTGAGATAAAGCTTACCATAGGCGAGGAGACCGCGCTTGTAAACGGCGAAGAAAACAAACTGCTTGTTCCCGCGGAAATAAAAAACAGCCGTACAATGGTACCGTTAAGATTTGTTTCCGAGGCACTCGGTGCAAAGGTGGACTGGGACGGCGAAACAAAGACTATCACCATAACCGATGAAACAAAGGTGCAAAGCGATGCACAGGAAAACATTGCAGGTGTCTATGAAAAAACCTTTAAGTAAGAAATAGGCGGCGAGGTTGTCGAGAATACATATTTTGTACAGTTAAATGACGACAATACAGGCGTTATAAGCTTCCAGGACGTGGCAAAGATAACATGGGGCAACGGTGAAATAAAGACCGATTACGATACGGTTTACAAATATACCGTTAAAGACGGCAAGCTTACGCTTGAAATGGACGGCATAACAGACGAATTTTTCTTGAAAACGCAGGACAAAAAAGACGTAAGCAGCGTAAAATAGACTACGGCAAGTCCGATATCTACACAAAGGAGGATATGGACAAGGCTATCGAGGCCATTAAAAAGGAGTTTTCCACATGGGAGGGCTGTGAGCTCCACGCGATAAAGTATACCTCCGATGACTGCAGCAGCAAGGAAAATATCAAGTATGTAAACGAGCTTGACGAAGAAAAGGACTTTACACAAGCCATTATATTTGTGTCGGATTTCCATTCGCCCAAGGAAGCGATCGGTGCATGGGAGGAAGACAAGAAATACGAGGACTGGAACTGGATACTTGCACGCACCGACGGCGGTGAGTGGCAGCTTCTGACCTGGGGCTATTGATCTGCAAAATAGTTGTCAAATGCACGGGAGCGCCGCTTTTGTAACAAGGAAGCGGCGCTTTTTTAAAATAACGCAATAAACGGAGAATAATATCATGCGCATATACATAAAAGGACCCGACGGCAAGCCTTTGATGCCACAGAAAAAGGAAGATGTCGGGAAAGAGGAAATACGGGAGCATATACGCGAGATACTTGAATGTGTCGTGGAGCTGATACCGTCGGAATGGTCAAAAACGGCACTTTATGCGGAAGTGGTTGAAAAAAGCGTATCCTTCCAGATAGTTTACACCTCGGACGGCTATGCGGGGCGTGTGTCGAGGGCTGCGGAAAAAAATCTCTACAGCGGCAAAATATACGAGCAGAGAAAAACACGGCTCGTGGATGCGGTAAAACGCCTGTACGAAAAATATGCCGCCTTGGGCGGACGATGGGAGGCAATGTCTGTTGTTTTCGCGGGCGACGGGGAGTACACGGCGGAGTTTTTTGAAAGTGTCAGGAAAGACCTGACACCGCAGGAGCGTATAGAAAAATGGAAAAAGGACACGCTCAAAGTACGTCAAAAGACCGAAAAAAACAATGTTTCCGCCAGATCTATAGAGATACACAGAAGGGATGATGACTGATGAGAAGGCTTATCGCACTTGCCGCGGCTGTGGCTGTGGCCGTTTTTTCGGCAGTAAACTGCCATGCGTCCGAATGTGTGCAGACACTTGGCTATACGGACAGCCTTGACGATATAAATTGCCCGGGCACGGGCTTTTACAGGCCGATATGTATCAGTCTTTCGCAAAACGGCAATAAGGCGCGGGATTACAATGTTGACCTTGTGCATCTGCGCTTTGACATAGCGGCTTTTTCGTCAAATGCGCTCACGGATAAGCAAAATAACGTTTACGGCCAAAGTTTGCCCATAAGCGAGGATGCGTTAAAGGCGGCGGGCGAGACCCTTGACAATGTGAAAAAGCGCGGGCATATGGCGGTGGTGCGCTTTTGCTATGACAAAAATTACGGCGGCAGCGCCGACTGCGAGCCCGATATGGATACCCTGCTTTTGCATATCGGCCAGATAGGCGGGCTTTATACCGAACACGCCGATGCCATAGCCTATATAGAGCTTGGTATGTTCGGCCCGTGGGGCGAGATGCACACAAGCAAATGCTGTACCGACGAAAATGTGGCCGCGGCGCTCGATGCCATGCTTAAAGCAACGCCCGACAGCCTTTGCGTAGGCGTAAGACGGCCGCGGTTTATTGCAGAGTGGATGGGCATAAAGGGCAGCGAATTTGATACGGAAAACGAAAACTTCAAGGCGGCTGCCGTCCGAAAGGGCGGGGATATGTACAGGGTAGGCATATTCAACGACGGCTATCTCGGCTCGTCCACGGATCTGGGCACCTATGACAACGGCATAAGCCGCGATATGTGCGTAAGGTTTCTTGAAAAGTACGGCAAAAACACTCCCTACGGCGGTGAGGCCATAGGCGGCACCGAGGTAAACGGGCAAAACAGCGTGACCTTTGTATCGAAAGAGGCTTTTTTAACGCATACCAGCTATCTGAATTGGGAGTGGAACTACAACCTTACGCAGACTGCGTGGAAAAATGAAATTTATAACGGCGGCGGTGAATATAACGGGCAAACGGCGCAAAAATATATAAAAGACCATCTTGGCAGCCGCTTGGTGTTAAGAAACAGTATTTTGCCGTATGCGGCCGAAAAGGGCAGCACGGTGCTGTCGGATGTGCGGCTTGAAAATGTGGGCTTTGGCAATATCACAACGCCTGCGGTGCTTACCTATATTTTAAAGGATGAGGACGGCAATGTGTTTGAGCTTGCGCCGAAAAATGCCGCCGATCCAAAAACATTTCTGTCGGGGGAAACGGCGATACTTTCGGGTATTGAACTGCCAAAGGACATTTCTGTCGGCGAATGCAGGGTGTATATGCGTATATCGCGGTACGGCGACTTTAAGACCGACAATAACTTCGGCTGTATACGCTTTGCCAATGCCGCAGAGCAATGGGACGGCGAAACGGGCGCAAACTATATCGGCAGCTTTAAAATAGCACAAAAGGGTGCGGGTACGGCGCTTTTAAAGCATTTTTCAAGCCTTATCCCGCTCTCTCTGGCACAGCAGTACGGCAGGGATATAGACTTTAACGGCGACGGCAGACTCGATCTGACCGATGTGATAGCACTGCTGTAGGCATATTCGGAAAAAGATTGATAAATTTCTGTTTATTTTGTTGGACATTGTAACAAAGTTGTGTTATAATTTAGGTGAAGGTAAAATATACAGTATTAATGCAGGAGAAAAATAAAATGGCAATTAGGATAATAAGACAGTCCGATGACGAGATATTAAGGAAAAAATGCAAGCCCGTAAAGGCTTTTGACGAAAAACTGCACACCCTGCTCGACGATATGGCGGAGACCATGTATTCCTACAACGGTGTCGGCCTTGCCGCACCGCAGGTGGGTATGCTTAAGCGTGCCGTGGTGATAGATATAGGCGACGGCATATTGGAGCTGATAAATCCGCAGATAATAGAGACCTCGGGCGAGCAGACGGGCAGCGAGGGCTGTCTCAGCGTGCCCGGCAAGGCGGGCGATGTTACGCGCCCCAATTATGTAAAGGTGCGTGCCTTTGACAGAAACGGAAATGAGTACGAGGCCGAGGGCGAGGAGCTTATGGCGCGTGCCCTTTGTCACGAACTGGATCATCTTGACGGCATTCTTTACACCGACCTTTGTGACGAGATATACGACGTAAAAAGCGCGGACGAAGATGACGAGGATGACGAATTTGTCGAAGAGGAGTGAGGTCCGTGAAGGTCGTATTTATGGGTACGCCGGATTTTGCGGTGCCTACCCTGAAAGCACTTATTGAAAAACACGAGGTATTGGCTGTTATCTCACAGCCCGACAAGCCAAAGGGCAGGGGCAAAAAGCTTCAGCCGACTCCCGTTAAGATCGCGGCGGAGGAGGCGGCGGGTATTCCCGTTTATCAGCCCGAAAAAATAAAGGACGAAGCCTTTATTGCGACCCTGAAAAATATAAAAGCGGATGTATTTGTTGTTGTGGCATACGGCCAGATACTGCCGCAGGCGGTGCTGGATATGCCGAAATACGGCTGTATAAATGTACACGGCTCGCTTTTGCCGAAATACAGGGGCGCGGCACCCATACAGTGGGCGATCATCAACGGCGAAAAGGTAACGGGCGTTACGATAATGTATATGGAAAAGGGGCTTGATACGGGTGATATGCTGTTAAAGCGCGAAATACCGATAACACCCGACGACACATACGGCAGCCTGCATGACAAAATGGCACCCGTGGGTGCACAGGCGCTTATCGAGGTGCTGGATATGCTGGAAAACGGCACCGTCAGCCCCGAAAAGCAGGACGACAGTATTTCAAGCTATGTGTCGGTCATCAATAAATCACAGGGCGCGATAGACTGGAACGGGGATGCGGCGGATATAGTCAACCTTGTACACGGACTCGATCCCGTGCCCGGTGCATACAGCTTTTTAAACGGCGAAATGATAAAAATATGGGATGCACAGCTGCTGGAGGGCTTTGACGGCAAGGCGGGCAGCGTTGTGTATACCGACAAGAAAAAGGGCTTTGCCGTTGCCGCGGGCAAGGGTGCGGTGCTTGTAAAGCAGATGCAGGCAAAGGGCGGCAAGCGCATGGCAAGCGCGGATTATATGCGCGGACACGAGATCAAAACAGGCGATATGTTTGAAAAGGAGTGATATTTATGTGGGGCAATTATTATGTCGGTGAGGGATATATGTATTTTGCATTTATCATTATAGCGATAATCACGCTGTTTGCCCAGTTCAATGTTAAGGGCACATTTGAAAAATATTCGGAAATGCTTAATTCAAGAGGCTATACGGGCGCGGATGTGGCGCGTATGCTGCTTGAGCAGTCGGGCGTTACCGATGTTTCGGTGGAGCCTATAAACGGCTCGCTCACGGATCATTACGACCCGTCCAAAAAGGTCATAAGGCTTTCGGAGAGCGTATACAGCTCGTCGTCGGTGGCTGCGCTGGGCGTTGCCGCACACGAAACGGGTCATGCCATACAGCATAACGAGGGCTATATCCCGCTTAAAATACGCAGCAGTATTTTCCCTGCCGTAAATATCGGCAGCAAGCTGGCTATACCCATGGTATTTCTCGGTATGCTGATAGGCTATATAGCCGATGCGTATTTCCTTGCCTATGCGGGCGTTATACTGTTTACATTTGTTGTTGCCTTCCAGCTTATAACGCTCCCCGTGGAGTTTGATGCAAGCTACAGGGCAATGAATATGCTGATACAGTACAATTTCGTAGAGGATAACGAGGCAAAGGCGGCCAGAAAGGTGCTTACCGCGGCTGCGCTTACCTATGTTGCGGCTGCTGCCGCATCCATTATCAACCTTATAAGACTTCTGGCTATGTTAAACGGCGGCAGAAGAAGGAGATAAATGGATTGACATTTTGCGAAAAAAGGGATATAATTTAATTATTAACAAAGTAAGGAAATGTCGGTGCTTTGTGCCGACAGGGTGAAACAAGATGCAACAAAAAGATATTTCAATAGCAGTTATAAAGCGTCTTCCGCGTTACTACCGTTATCTTGGCGACTTGCTCGAGCATGGCGTTACGCGCATATCGTCAAACGATCTTGCAAGACGCATGAATTTAACTGCATCACAGATAAGACAGGACCTTAACAAGTTTGGCTGCTTCGGTCAGCAGGGCTACGGCTATAATGTGGAGCTGCTGTATGAGGAGATAAAGTCCATACTGGGGCTTCAGCGCACATACAATCTTGTTATAATAGGCGGCGGCAATCTTGGCCAGACACTTGCAAATTACAGCAATTTTCAAAAGCGCGGCTTTAAATTTACCGCTATCTTCGACAAAAATCCCCGTCTTATAGGACATAATGTCCGCGGACTGGAGATAATAGATGTTTCGGGGTTGGATGCGTACTTAAAAAACAATCCCGTGGATATAGCGGTGCTTGCATTGCCAAAGGCAAATGTTGCGGAGGTGCTGCCGATACTCGTACAAAACAATATCAGCGGTATATGGAATTTTTCTCATGTAGATCTTAAAACTCCCGACAGCATCACTGTTGAAAACGTGCATCTTACCGACAGCCTGCTGACTCTTTCGTACAGATTAAGTCAGCGGGAAAAGGGTGAGCTGTGATAACTATAAGGGCGGTTTTTTCTGCCCTTTTTTTGTGAGGTGTGTTTAATGGACAAAAAAAAGCCTGCTATAGACTGGTTTAAGGGCGCTGTTTTGCTTGTGTCTGCGGGTATCGTGCCTGCAATAGTCAAAATGGTGCAGCTGCATCCGCGTACAAGCGAATACGGCAGGGTGCGTGCACAGTGGGATATATTCGATGCCTTCAGCTACGACAAAATGTCCGTGCTTATGATAATGGGCGCTTTGCTTGCGCTGTACGCCCTTACCGATATGTGGGGCAGGGAGCCTAAAAAGGCGGTCAAACGTCCCGAAAATTGGCTTTCGCTGCTTTTTCTGGGGCTGAGCCTTATTTCTGCGCTTATATCGCCCTACAAGGATGTTGCCTTTAACGGTGCAAGCGACCGCTATGAGGGCTTGTGGATGTGGGCGGTTTATATGCTGCTTTTTGTTGAGTCGCGTATTTTTGCGGAGAATAAAAAAAGCATTGCCGTGCTGGTATCGGGCATCGCTCTCGGCGCATTTCTGGTCGGTACGGTCGGTACCCTGCAGTTTATCGGCAAAAATCCCTATGAGTGGGACGGCGTTGCAAAGTTTATCATGGGCGATGTGAAGGGCGGTTTTTCAATGCGCTTTTCATCGGTTTTCGCCACACTTTACAATCCCAACTGTGTAGGCTTGTACACGGGTATGCTTTGTCCGTTCTTCCTGATCGCGGGTATAGCCGCACCTGTGAAAAAATGGTATAAATATGTGTTTTTGGCGCTTGCGGGACTTATGCTGGTATGCCTTTTCGGCTGCGAGTCGGTCGGCGGTTTTCTTGGCCTTGCATCTGGTCTTGCGTTTGCGGTGCTTACCGCCGTTGCGTATTTTATAAGGCGTGCGGGCAAAAAGGGCGCAGTTCTTGCGGCTGCATCGGCCGTGGGATTTGCCGTGCTTGCCGCTGTTGTTCTGTCGGGCAATTCAATGATAGCACAAAAAGTGAACATAATAAGGGATACGGTAAAAAATCCGTCATCGGCGGAAAGCCCGTTTTTCTTTAAATATATCGCCATGGAGGGTCAAAACGGCCATACTGCCGTTATAACAACGCTGACGGGCGATATAGAGATCACAGTCGAAAACGGCGAAAAGAAAATAGAATTTTACGACGGCAGTACACGCAGCGAGATAGCGTTAAAGCCTGCCGATGAGGTGGCAAAGGGCTTTGCGCAAAGCTATGTGTGCGAGATACCCGGCCTTATCGCAAGCGGCCTTAATATAACCGAAGAGGGCTTTATGGAGTTTCGCGGCGGTGACGGCGCTCACAGCAATACAAGCTTCTACTTTGATATTTCCGACGGTGACCTTACCTATACGGATATGTTCGGCACACCCGTCGATCTTGACAAGGATTATCCCTCGGTGGGATTTAAGGGCATGGAGCGTCTGGGCAGCAACCGCGGCTATATATGGTCGCGCAGTATACCGCTTATCGCAAAGCATATTCTTACGGGCTGCGGCCCCGACTGCTATGTGTTTGAGTTCCCGCAGCAGGATGTTCTCAGCAAGCTTGAATACCTTGGCAATCCCAATATCATCATTGACAAGCCGCACAGCTTTTATCTTCAGGTGATAATAAATACGGGTCTTGTGTCGTTTCTTGCACTTGTGGCGCTGTTTGCAGTGTATCTTGTCAAAACGGTGCGTGCCGTGATGCAAAGTACCGATAAGACCATGCTTGGCCTGCGGCTTGGTGCGGCGGCGGGCGTGATAGGCTATTTTGCGGCGGCATCGACCACGGACAGCGTTGTAAGCGTTTCGCCCGTGTTCTGGATATTGCTCGGCCTGGGCTTTGCGGCAGACAAGCTGTCCGATGAGGCTTCGGATGAGGAAAAAACGGCCGCATAAGCGTTTTATAAGGGAGAAAAAATATGTATTTAAAAATAAAAAGAATACTTGATGTTTTATTAAGTGTTATTGCGCTTTTGCTGTTTTGGTGGGTCTATATCGTTATTGCGGTGATGATAATCTGCGATGACAGGGGTCCCGTTATTTTCAGACAGCGCAGGATAGGCAAGGACAAAAAGGAATTTGAGATATACAAATTCAGGACAATGAAGATGGATACGCCCAAGGATGTACCGACGCATTTGCTGGAAGACCCCAACAGCCATATAACAAAGGTTGGCGATTTTCTGCGCAAATTCAGCCTTGACGAGCTTCCGCAGCTCATCAATATAATAAGGGGCGATATGAGTATAGTCGGCCCGCGCCCCGCACTTTACAACCAGTACGACCTTATAGCCGAGCGCGATAAATACGGCGCAAATGCCGTGCGTCCCGGGCTTACGGGTCATGCGCAGATAAACGGCAGGGACGAGCTTTCGGTGCAGGGCAAGGCCATGTACGACGGTATCTATGTCCAGAAAATGGGCTTTCTCATGGATCTTGGCATTATACTTAAAACAGGCGGCATCGTGCTTAAAAGAACGGGTTTTAAAGAAGGAAAACATTGATGACTGTTATAACCGGACAAAACGGATATGTAGGTACGGCCCTGAGAGCGTGGCTTGAAAAAGACGGATACGAGGTCCGCCGTGTCGGCGTGCGCGGCGAAACGGACGAAAATATATTTGAAAACGCCGATGTCGTTATCCATACCGCGGGCATCGTACACAACAAAAAGGCGGATGACGCGCTGTACGATGCGGTAAATACGGCTCTGACAAAAAAACTTGCGCTGCTTGCAAAAAACAGCGGGGTACGGCATTTTATTTTTTTTAGCACAATGGCCGTTTACGGCATGACGGAGGGCAGGATAGACAGGCAGACTGTGCCGTCACCCAAAAACGGGTACGGCAAAAGCAAGCTTGCGGCGGAAAAACTGCTGCTTGAAATGCAGACGGACGATTTTAAGGTAACAATACTGCGTTCGCCCATGGTATACGGCAGGGGCTGCCCCGGCAATTATGCGCTTTTGTCGGGACTTTGCAAAAAGGTGCATATCTTCCCCGATGTAAAAAACAAGCGCAGCCTTATTTATATAGGCAATCTTTGCGACTGCGTGGAGCGCGTGATAAAAGACGGCATTACGGGCATAATTCACCCGCAGAATGCGGAATATGTCAATACTGCGGATATGTGCAGATATATTGCGGCATACAGCGGCAAAAAAGTGTTTTTTTCAAGGCTTCTCGGTGCGGTCGTGCCGCATCTGGGCATAAGCGCTGCAAAAAAAGCCTTCGGCAGCCTGTACTACGCAGACGATACGGCCTTTTTATGTGACAGATACGGCCTTGAAGAAAGCATCAGACTGACGGAAACGGGGTCTCTTTCGGGTCAGAATGATAATTTTTAGGGATACCCGTAAATAATATGTTGAAATTCGGTGTAATTTGTAGTATAATCAATAAATAATGCCCCCGTTTCTCGGGCGGCGGGTATTTACGTCAACGGATAAGTTTAGGAGGACAAATATGAGTTCGTCAGAAAATATGACTGTAAATTGTATAAGAATATTAAGTGCGCAGGCGATACAAAAGGCAAAGTCGGGTCACCCCGGCGTTGCTATGGGTGCGGCACCCATGGCGCTGGAGCTTTGGGCAAGACATCTCAGACACAGCGCAAGCTGTCCCGATTGGATAGACCGCGACCGTTTTGTGCTTTCGGCAGGCCACGGCTCCATGCTTCTTTATTCGCTTTTGCATCTTTTCGGCTATCCTGTTTCCATGGATGATATAAAGGATTTCCGCCAGTTCGGCTCAAAGACACCCGGTCATCCCGAGTTCGGCCATACGGTCGGCGTGGAGGCAAGCACGGGTCCGCTCGGTCAGGGTCTTACAAATGCTGTGGGCATGGCTGTTACGGAGAGCTTTCTTGCGGCCAAATTCAACAGACCCGGTCACGAGATAATAGACCATTATTCGTATGCACTTTGCGGCGACGGCTGCCTTATGGAGGGTATTTCCTATGAGGCTGCGTCCTTTGCGGGGATTATGGGTCTCGGCAAGGTCATAATCCTGTACGATTCAAACAATATAACCATAGAGGGCAGCACGGAGCTTGCCTTTAAAGAGGATATCAAAAAGCGCTTTGAGTCCGTGAACTGGCAGTATCAGCTTGTTGAGGACGGTACCGACATGGCGGCTGTAGGCAGGGCGATAGAAGCGGCAAAGGCGGAAAAGAACAAGCCGTCCATTATCGAGGTCAAGACACAGATAGGCTATGGTGCTCCCAACAAGGCGGGCACAAACAAGGCACACGGCGAGCCTCTCGGCGAGGAAGAACTGGAGCTTACAAAAAAGAACCTTGGCTGGACTGCTGAGCCTTTTACCGTACCCGACGAGGTGCTTGCATATATGTCGGATATACGCAAAAATACGGAGAAATATGTACAGGACTGGGAGGAAAAGTTTGCAAAGTACAGCGAGGCTTATCCCGAACTTGCAAAGCAGCTTAAAGACTGGTTCGACGGCAGCGGCGAGCAGAGCATCGCAAAGGAAATTTTAAACGACGATTCATTCTGGAATTATGAGGGCGACTGCGCAACACGCCAGTCCTCCGAAACCATACTTAACAAATTAAAGGATGTTATCCCCAACTTTATCGGCGGCTCGGCGGATCTTGCACCCTCCAACAAGTCGATAATGAAGGGCGTTGACTATTACACAAAGGAAAACCGCGGCGGCGGCAATATGCACTACGGCATAAGAGAGCTTGCCATGACGGCCATTGCAAACGGCATGGCTTTCCACGGCGGCGTAAAGCCCTATATCGCAAGCTTCTTTGTGTTCAGCGATTATATGAAGCCGGCGCTGCGTGTTTCGGCTATCTCGGGTCTGCCCGTTATTGCCATACTTACGCATGACAGTATCGGTGTTGGCGAGGACGGCCCCACACACCAGCCCGTAGAGCAGCTTGCGGCATTCAGAAGTATGCCGGGCAGCTATACATTCCGTCCCTGTGATACCAACGAGGCGGCTGCGGCATGGTATACGGCCGTATTTAACGGCAAAAAGCCTACGCTTATGGCATATACACGTCAGACAACAAAAAATATCGGCGCCGACGGCAGAAATGCCTTAAAGGGCGGATATATCATAAAGGACAGCGAAAAGGCCGTTCCCGATGTTATCATCATTGCAACGGGTTCGGAGGTCGGCCCCGCTTACGGCTCGTGGGAGCTGCTTAAAAACAAGGGTATCGACGCAAGAATAGTAAGTATGCCCTGTGTCGAGCTTTTCGAGGAGCAGAGCGAGGAATACAAGCAGTCCGTGCTGCCCGTTGAGGTGGATAAGCGTGTTGCCGTAGAGGCTTCAAGCGATAATTACTGGTACAGGTATATCGGCATAAAGGGTAGGTTTATCGGCGTAGACCGTTTCGGTATCTCCGCACCCTTCCCGAAGCTGTTTGATTATTTTGGCTTTACACCCGAGCATATAGCGGAGGTTGCCGAAAGCGTAGCAAAGGGCTGATAAATGGACAGACTTGAAAAACAGATAGATTTTCTTTTGGAAGTTGATAAGCTTAAAAACGTGCTTCGCCGTTCATCCGTTACGGACGGCAGCAGGCGCGAAAATTCTGCGGAGCACAGCTGGCATCTTTGTATGTTTGCGCTGACCCTGGCGGAGTATGCGCCCGAAAACACGGACATTGCCCATGTTATAAAGATGCTTCTGGTGCACGATCTGGTAGAGGTCTATGCGGGAGACACCTATCTTTATGACGAGGAGGGCAACAAAACCAAGGCTGCGCGTGAGCACGCGGCTGCGGATAAGCTTTATGCCATGCTTACCGACGCTCAGGGCGAAAGCATGAAAGAGCTTTGGTATGAGTTTGAACGCTGCGATACAAACGAGTCGCTTTTTGCGAATGCGCTTGACAGGCTTCAGCCGATACTGCTCAATTATACAAACGACGGCAGTATATGGCGCGAAAACCACATTAAAAAGCAGGAGGTCATTGACCACGCATTCAGACTGACCAAGCTTTCACATCCCAAATTAAGGGGATTTGCGCTGGACATTATTGAAAAGGCGGCAAAAAACGGCTGGCTTGAAGAATAGAGAACGGAGTGGCAAATATGGAGAAAAAGAAGGTTTTAAGGGTAATATCGTATATCGGCGTGGTTTTGCTGGCTATCCTTTTGCTGGCACTTCTGGGAAGGGGCGCATACAGCCTTTATACCACACATAAAATGAAAACACTGCCGACAAAGCACTTTAAATTTACCACTGCCGATACAGAACTTGTTACCCTGCATGACTCATTTATAATCGGCGGTACAAGATACTATCCCGAGATAAAGGGCGGTGCAAACTACTATGCCGCAAACGAGGCGGAGCGCGACAAGCTTAACGAGTATTGGGGCAAGATAGACAACAGGGTGACGGTAGACCCCGTAAGGGTAGAGGGTATCATAAATATACTCAACGGCCTTGACCTTGGCAAGATAGAGCAGGATAAAAATACCGACAAGATACACGACAGGGAAAGTTTTGCGGGCAAATGTGTATGGGTGACGGTGCAGATACCGTCAAAAAGCTACAATATGCACATTTTCGACCGTTATATCTATATTTACACCCCCTGGGATGAGGTCGAGACTGTGTATTATATCCAGAATTTCGACAAGGAAAACATTCCCGAGGATCTTATTATGTCTATCGCGGGAGAAAAATAATTTTGCTCTTGCAAAATAAAAAATTATATGATATAATCTTTAACAGGTTTTATGACTAAAGGCATTGACGAAGAAAAGTAGCAAAAAGAAACCTGACAGGGATATAAGGCCATGGACTGAGAGCCTTATTCTTGACACTTATTTGTGAAGAACACTTCCGAGCCTGCAATGTGAAAGGCTTTTGCCAAGTAATGCTGCACGTTTCCCGCGTTAAGGGCAAGAGGGTACTTTTGTACCGAATTAAGGTGGCACCACGGTAATTCGTCCTTAAATACAGCGATGTATTTAGGGACTTTTTTAATTTTAATGAAAGGTTATGGTTCAAATGATCAAAGCAAGCGGCGAAAGAACTATTGCCGATTTAAGCATTGAAGAGCTTAAGACGGCAGAGGGTACGGTCACTACACACGGCGTTGTGTACAATGTGCGTGATATGGGTGATTTTGCATTTATTATTTTAAGAAAGATAGGCGGCCTTATCCAGTGCTTCTACGAAAAGACGGGCAGCGAAGAGGAAAAGGAATTTTTGCGTGACGAGGCATCTGTGCGCGTGACAGGTCAGATACGCAAGGAAGAGCGTGCGGTAAACGGCGTTGAGATTGCGGTTGAAAAGGTGGAGCTTTTAGGCAAGCCCAAGGAGGAGCTGCCCTTAAGCGTAAATAAGTACAGACTTAATGTGGCACTTGAAAACGAGCTGGGTCTGCGCCCCGTTACCTTAAGAAACGAGCAGAGAAGAAATGTATTCAAGCTTCAGTCGGCACTTGTTGAGGCGTTCAGGGAATACCTCGGCAAAAACGGCTTTACCGAGATAATGACACCCAAGATCGTTGCATCGGGTGCAGAGGGCGGCGCAAATATATTCAAGCTGGACTACTTCGGCAAAAAGGCTTATCTTGCACAGAGTCCCCAGTTCTACAAGCAGATGCTTATCCCCGTTTACGAGCGTGTGTTTGAGATAGCGCCCGTTTTCCGCGCAGAAAAGCACGACACCACAAGACATCTTAACGAATATATCGGTGTGGACTTTGAGATGGGCTTTATCAACAGCTTCTATGATGTTATAAATATGGAAACGGGCATGATAAAGTATGCTATGGAGTTTTTAAAGGAAAAATATCCCGACGTTATCAAAAAGCTTGGCATTGAGCTGCCCGTAATAAAGGACATCCCCTGCGTTACCTTTAAGGACGCAAAGGAAATGGTAGCCGAAAAGTACAACAGAAAAATAAAGGACCCCTACGACCTGGAGCCCGAGGAAGAGCGTCTTATAGGCGAGCTTTTCAAGGAGGATTATGACAGCGATTTTGTTTTTGTAACACATTATCCTATCAAAAAGCGTCCGTTCTATGCTATGGACGACCCCGAAAACGAAAAGTATACCTTAAGTTTTGACCTGCTTTTCCGCGGTCTGGAGGTAACCACGGGTGGTCAGCGTATACACGACTATGACACGCAGGTAAAGAAAATGATATTCAAGGGTCTTTATCCCGAGGACTTTGAGAGCTATCTGATGCTTCATAAATACGGCTGTCCTCCTCACGGCGGTCTGGGTATGGGTCTTGAAAGATTTGTAATGAAGCTTATCGACGAGAAAAATATCAGGGCAACATCCATGTTCCCGAGAGATACGACAAGATTAAATCCGTAAGGGGGTATTGCAATGACAGCAGAAGAAAAAATCATTACCGCCATTGAAGAGGCTACGGGCATTTCCGTGACGGAGGAGAAGATCGACGCGGTAAAATCGCGTATAAATATGATATTTGATTACCTCGGCTATGAGGAGGGACAGGCCCTTGCGGCAGAGGACGGCGAAAAGCCCGCTCCCGGTGCAAACGGCATTGACGATGCACTTATCAAATATCTTGAGGAGCTTTCACGTCTTACACTTACCGAGGACGAGGAGAAAAAGGCCAAGGAAGACCTTACAAAGATACTTGATTACATTGACACGCTTAATCAGCTTGATACCGACAATGTTGAGCCTATGAGCCATCCGTTCCCGTATACAAACAATTTCCGTCCCGACGAGGTCAAGCCCTCCGAGGACAGAGAGCTTATACTTAAAAACGCACCGCAGCAAAAAGACGGCTGCTTCAAGGTGCCCACAACGGTAGAGTAAAGGGGGAGCAAAATGGATTTTTCAACTAAAACTGCCCTTGAATTGGGACAAATGATTAAAAATAAGGAAGTCAGCAGCGTTGAGCTTACAAAGGACTTTCTTGCAAATATTAAAAAGACAGACGAAAAAATAAACGCATATATCACCGTTTTGGAGGATGAGGCTCTTGCGCAGGCAGCTGCCGTGCAGGCCAAGATCGACAGCGGTGAGCTTACAGCCCCGCTTGCGGGCGTGCCTATGGCTATAAAGGACAATATCTGTACAAAGGATATCCTTACCACCTGCGGCTCCAAAATGCTTTATAATTTCAAGCCCGTTTACAATGCTACCGTTACCGAAAGGCTTTTAAATAACGGTGCTGTTGTGCTGGGTAAATTAAATATGGACGAGTTTGCTATGGGCGGCTCCACCGAGACATCCTACTTTGGTGCTGCACACAACCCCTTTGATCCGGAAAGAGTTACGGGCGGTTCATCGGGCGGCTCGGCAGCAAGTATTGCTGCGGATGAGTGTGCTTATTCGCTCGGCTCCGATACGGGCGGTTCTATTCGTCAGCCCTGTTCGTTCTGCGGTGTAAGCGGTATCAAGCCTACCTACGGCGCTGTAAGCCGTTTTGGTTTGGTCGCATTCGCTTCCTCACTTGACCAGATAGGCCCCGTGGGACGTGATATCCGCGACTGTGCAGAGGTATTAAGCGTTATTTCGGGTCACGACCCCAAGGATTCCACATCCGTTAAGGGCAAGACATTTGATTTTTCACAGAGCTTTACAAAGGACTTAAAGGGCGTAAAAATAGGTCTGCCCACAAACTACTTTGGCAAGGGTCTTGACGAGGATGTTAAAAAGCCTGTTCTGGAGGCTGTTGAGACCTTGAAAAAGCTTGGCGCACAGGTAGAGGAATTTGAAATGTCGATAGTTGACTATGCTATCCCCACATATTACGTTCTTGCCTGCGCAGAGGCCAGCTCCAACCTTTCAAGATATGACGGCATCAAGTACGGCTACCGCAGAAAGGACTGCGAGGATCTTCTCGATGTTTACTACACATCCAGAAGTGAGGGCTTCGGCATGGAGGTAAAGCGCCGTATAATGCTCGGTTCCTTCGTTCTGAGCAGCGGTTATTACGATGCTTACTACAACAAGAGCTTAAAGGTTCGCGGCCTTATCAAAAAGAGCTTTGACCAGGCCTTTAACGATTACGATATGATAATTTCGCCCGTTGCGCCTACGGTCGCATACAAGATAGGCGAAAATTCCTCCGACCCGTTAAAGATGTACCTTGGCGATATCTATACCGTATCGGTAAATCTTGCGGGTCTGCCGGGTGTTTCCGTACCCTGCGGCTTCGGCAAAGGCGATATGCCCGTAGGCTTCCAGCTTATCGGCCCCGCATTCAGCGAGGCAAAGCTTGTTAAGGCAGCTTACGCATTCCAGCAGTCAACGGACTTTCACACAAAAAAGCCCGCTATAGTAAAGGAGGGCAACTGATATGAATTACCAAACAGTAGTAGGTCTGGAGGTCCATGTTGAGCTTTCGACCAAATCAAAAATTTTCTGCTCCTGTACAACGGAGTTCGGCGGCGAGCCCAATACACACGTTTGCCCCGTTTGCTCGGGTATGCCTGGTGTGCTCCCCGTTTTAAACAAAAAGGTAGTGGACTTTGCTATCCGCGCAGGTCTTGCAACAAACTGCGAGATAACGCGCTACAATAAATTCGACCGTAAAAACTATTTCTATCCCGACCTTCCCAAGGCATATCAGGTCAGCCAGCTGTACCTGCCTATCTGCCGCAACGGTAAAGTCGAAATAGAGGTAGAGGGCAAGAAAAAATATATCGGCATCCACGAGATACACATGGAGGAGGATGCAGGTAAGCTGGTACACGACCCCTGGGACGATTGTACACTTGTAGACTATAACCGCTGCGGCGTGCCGCTTTTGGAAATAGTTTCCGAGCCCGACTTCAGAAGTGCGGACGAAGTTATAGCATATTTGACAAAACTCCGTGAAACTATGATGTATCTCGGCGTTTCAGACTGTAAAATGCAAGAGGGCTCAATGCGTGCCGATGTCAATATTTCGGTTATGCCCGTAGGCTCCGCAAAGTTCGGTACCCGTACCGAGATGAAGAATATGAACAGTTTTAAGGCTATCTACCGCGCTATCAATTACGAGGCAAAGCGTCAGATAGAGGTGCTTGAAAACGGCGGCAGAGTGGTGCAGGAAACACGCCGCTGGGACGATAACAAGGATGCATCCTTTGCAATGAGAAGCAAAGAAAATGCACAGGATTACCGTTATTTCCCCGAGCCCGACCTTCTGCCCATAGAGATCGGCGACGATTGGATAAAGGATACAAAGGACAATATGCCCGAGCTTCCCGAGGCAAAGCGTAAAAGATATATGTCCGAGTTTGGACTTTCCGAATATGATGCATCTGTTATCACTGCCGAAAGACAGGTTGCTTATATCTTTGAGGACACCGCTGCACTTTGCGGCAAGCCCAAGGAGGCGGCAAACTACGTTATGGGCGAGCTGATGCGCCTGATGAGCGAAACGGGCACTCTGGCAGAGGAGCTTGAAATAGAGCCCAGGAAGATAGCCGATATTATCAAGCTTGTTTCCGACGGCAAGATAAACAGAAGTGTTGCCAAGGAAGTTTTCGAGGCTGTATTTAAGAAAAATGTTGACCCCGAAAAGTATATCGAGGAAAATAATCTTGCTATGGTGGACGATACCGCACTTGTTGAAGAAGTTGTTGCAAAGGTGATCGCAGACAATCCCAAATCGATAGATGACCTTAAGGCGGGCAAGGAAAAGGCAAAGGGCTTCCTTGTTGGTCAGACAATGAAGGCATTAAAGGGTAAGGCTAACCCGCAGACAGTAAATAAGGTACTTAATGAAAAACTTTCGGAAGTGCTTAAATAAAATTTTTAAGGGATATGTCGGTTGCTTTGGCATATCCCTTATTTATAGGTGTAGAGGAACGTATAATGCGTAAAATTTTTATACTTTTATGTATACTTGCGGCAGTTTTGTCGGGGTGCGGGAAATCGGCATCTCAAGATAATACAAATATAAAAGACGATATATTTGAAAATTTCGGTATAAAAGTCGAAATTGAAGAACAAAACGAAAACACGGAAAACGGTAAAAGGTTAAAATATGACCAACTATGCGCGGATTTTATAGAAGCACTTGAAACAGAAAATGCCGAAAAAATAAATGATTTGTTTTGCGAAGATATAAAAAAATCACACGATCTGTCGGCGGAAATATCGGGGATGTTTGAATTTCTCGGCGGTACTGTGGTCTCTTATTCCGACTATACACAAAGTACAAGAGAGGGCGACAGTTACAGACAGGGTAAATGCGTAAACCACCACGTTAATGTTAAATTCAGGCAAATAAAACTGGATAACGGCAAGACTTTTCAATTATCCTTTTATGCCAATTTGGTAAACGTCGATAAACCCGACAGAGTGGGTATAGAATTTATAAGAATAATAGATGAAAATAATGCTGAATATTTGGTGGGAGAGTATTTAGATGGGTGAAATTGTTGACTAAACGCATAAAGGCAGTTGTAAACGTTGTTTTTGTGTACGCCAGTAAACAGATCAAGGGATATGTCGGTAAAACGGCATATCCTTTTTGTATTTTTATATTCGTAAATTTACATCTTGACAATTCACGAAATTAATGCTAAAATTCAAGGTTAAATGTTTTAAAGGGGTTGATACTTATGCTATGGAATGAATTAAACACCAAGGAGCAAATAGAAAATTTTTTAAAGCTATACGACAATTTTCTTGACTCTTTTATTGTTAAATTTTGGTACGACAGCGGAAATTATGTTTGCAGGGCAGATCCTTATAAGGCAAGCCAATACAATAAGCACGATCTGACGATACGTTTTGAAAGAATGGAGTATGCACCTTGCGCGGTTGAACTTAAATTTGAGGGGATAAAAAGGTTTAATTACCCGACAAATGAAGATGAGCTTTCCGATATTTTGTTTGCCAAAATAGTTAAAAACGATAAATATATTTATTGGACAATGTGGGAGGATTTTGACCCAAATAACGAAGAGCACCTAAATTACAATGATTTTACCTTGATAGAGGCTAAAAAGGCAAGCTGGAGAAGTGTTGACAATCCGATACTGAAAATCAAGTATTTTTATTATACAGTAAGATCAAAGCTGTATAAAATGCTGAAAATACGCAATATTTTATAGCAGATGCATTATTTGATCGTTGTGATAATTCTTTTAGGGGGGATGAGATATGACAGTAAACGGCATTGTTGTTCAAGAATACTCCGATAATTCTTATAGGGGGATAGACGGCAGCGGATTCAGCGAAAAATCAGCTCAAAATTGGTTTTTAAATTATGTTGAGGGTGTATCCGACAGTTTTGAACCGTATTATGATGAAAATATCGGCAAAACCTATTGGGAATTAGGCGATAATACTTGGATAGCTGCCTGTAACGATATGGATCACATATACAAATATATTAAAGAAGCAGAAAAACTAAATATAAAATACAGGCTGCTGCTATGTGAAACGGATGTCCCGAATCCCAAGTTTGATCGTCCCGATCTTAAAAAAATATTTTTGGGGTATGACTATGCGTATGCTGCGGGTGATAATTATTCGGCTGTGTATAATGAGATACCGTTTGTGTTTCCGCAATTTCAATTAAATCAATACGGGCTCTTTCAAACAAAAGAAGAGATCGAAGAATATATTGCCGCAAGAGAACGGTTTAAACGGACACATCCTCCGCTTATACTGGAAGAGGGAGATTTGGCTGTTTTCAAGCTTTATGAGATATTTCTTTAATTATTTAAACCGAGTATAATACAAAAAGTTAAATAACCGCTTGACAAACAAAATTGTATATGCTAAAATTTTAAATGTATTTGAAATATCAAAGATACGTTGAAGAAAGACCAAGTTTGTATTTGTTACAACATAGAGAGCAGGGCGGCTGCTGAAAGCCTTGCAGTAAAATACAATTCCCTACACTTTCGGAGTATGCGGCAGGCGTGCCTTAAAACGTGAATGAGGCTTTATTTTCAATAAAGTGAATTAAGGTGGTAACACGGGTATTCTCGTCCTTTGGGCTTGGATACCCGTTTTTTTATCAGACAAAAACAGGAGGATAAAAATGCAAATTTACGAAGAATTACAGGCAAGAGGACTTCTTGCACAGCTTACGGATCCTGCGGAGATCCGCGACCTTATCAACAACGGAAAGGCGACCTTCTACATCGGCTTTGACCCCACGGCGGACAGCTTACACGTTGGTCATTTTATGGCGCTTTGCCTTATGAAGCGTTTGCAGATGGCGGGCAACAAGCCTATCGCGCTTATCGGCGGCGGTACTGCTATGATTGGCGACCCCTCGGGACGTACCGATATGCGTCAGATGATGACGGAGGAAATGATAGACCATAACTGCGAGTGCTTTAAAAAGCAGATGAGCCGTTTTATCGACTTTTCGGATGGCAAGGCGCTTATGGTAAACAATGCGGATTGGCTCCGCGACCTTAACTATATCGAGGTACTGCGTGAGGTAGGCGCACATTTCAGCGTAAACCGTATGCTTACCGCAGAGTGCTACAAGCAGAGAATGGAAAAGGGTCTCAGCTTCCTTGAATTTAACTATATGATAATGCAAAGCTACGACTTCTATTCGTTATACCAGAAATACGGCTGCAATATGCAGTTTGGCGGCGACGACCAGTGGAGCAATATGCTTGGCGGTACCGAGCTTATAAGAAGAAAGCTTGGCAAGGATGCCTACGCTATGACGATAACTCTTCTTCTTAACAGCGAGGGCAAGAAAATGGGTAAGACCCAAAAGGGCGCTGTTTGGCTTGACCCCAACAAGACATCTCCCTTTGAATTTTACCAGTATTGGAGAAATGTTGGCGATGCGGATGTTCTTAAATGCCTTAGAATGCTTACGTTCCTGCCGCTTGAGCAGATCGACGAAATGGACAAGTGGGAGGGCAGCAAGCTGAACGAGGCAAAGGAGATACTTGCCTTCGAGCTTACCGAGCTTGTACACGGCAAGGAGGAGGCCGAAAAGGCACAGCAGGCTGCAAAGGCTCTCTTTGGCGGCGGCGCTATGGGCGGTTCCGTACCCACAACAGAGATAAGCAAGGACGAGTACGGCGACGGTATGCAGATAATAGAACTGCTTGACAAGTGCGGCCTTATCCCGTCAAGAGGCGAGGGCAGACGTCTTGTACAGCAGGGTGGTGTAAAGGTAGCAGGCGAAAAGGTCAGCGCTATCGACTTTGTTGTTGCTCCAAGCCTTTTTGAAAACGACGAGATAATGATACAAAAGGGCAAAAAGGTACATCACCGCGTAAAGCTGGTGTAAACCGCCAAAATAAAAGAAATTCCGACAAAAAATGATATTTTTGCACGAGTTTCTTCCTATTATAATATACTAAATATATGTCGGTATATGTTGAACCAACACAATATATGCCGACATTTTTTTTCTTGACTAAATTTGTATATAATGGTATAATTTTTAATGCAGTTGAAAATATGCGGATGTGGCGGAATTGGCAGACGCGCCGGACTTAGAATCCGGTTCTTCGGAGTGCATGGTTCAGTAGGGGAATTTGCCGCAGGCAAAACCCCGCAGAGCACGGGACTGGGAGCTGAACACCGAAGGTGTGATGCGATTTCCGTGCGAAAGTCCGTAAAAAATCATAAAATATTTAATATGCGGATGTGGCGGAATTGGCAGACGCGCCGGACTTAGAATCCGGTTCTTCGGAGTGCAGGTTCAAGTCCTGTCATCCGCAGAAACACCCATAAGGGCAGTGATGAATAATGAATGATGAATAATTGATAATATAAGATGCGGCGGCATTTTTGTATTATTCACTGTTCATTGTTCACTATTCTTTTTTTATTGGTAAGGAGAGAAAAATGTACTACTTTGATACCCACGCTCATTACGACGATGCCGCTTTTGACCCCGACAGGGAGCAGCTTATAAAGGATATGTACGATTTTGGCGTTAAAAAGATAATAAATGTCGGTGCTGATATGCAGTCAAGCCTGAACAGCATAAAATTTGCGGAAAAATACGACTTTTTTTATGCGGCGGTCGGTGTGCACCCGTATGACGCGGTCAAAATGTGTGAAGAAGATGTCAAAATGTTACAAAAGTATTGCAAAAATTACAAAGTTGTTGCGGTTGGTGAAATAGGTCTTGACTATCATTATGAGGATATCGACAGGGACAAGCAGTGCTATTGGTTTGAAAAACAGCTTGAACTGGCGGAAATAACAGGCCTTCCCGTCATAATACATACCCGCGATGCAGATGAGCAAACATATAAAATAATTGAAAAAAGCGGTGTAAGATGCGGCGTTATACACGCCTTTTCCGGCAGCGCGGAGCTTGCGCAGCAGTATGTAAAGCTGGGTTTTTACATTGGTGTAGGCGGGGTCGTGACCTTTAAAAACGCCAAAAAATTGGTCCGTGTGGTTGAAAAAGTGTCGCTGAGTCGGATTTTGCTGGAAACAGATGCACCATATCTGACCCCGGAGCCCTACAGAGGCAAACGCAATAATTCACAAAACCTACAATATGTGGCAGCTAAAATTGGTGAAATTAAACAAATCGAACCAAATGAGGTAATTAAAATCACCTGTGAAAATGCTGAAAAGCTATTTTTGTGAAAAAAGTTGTTGCATAAGTGTTACGAATGTGTTAATATATTACCTGTAGTCGTTAGGACAAATGTTTCAAAAGTGTTACATAAAATGTTACGAAACATTTCCGACGACGGTTTTTACGAAAAACCTATGGCAAACCAAGAAGATATACTTAGTAGAGGTACTAAAGAGAATAAAATACGAAAAATCATCGGGTACCTTAAGGAGGACTATTTTATGGCAAAGAAAACAAAGGGTTTGGTATTGGCTGCAGCGACAGTCATTTTATCGTCTGTTATGACGGTCTCCGCTTCATCTGCGGATGCTAAAAAGGTAAGAGTTACCACAGACGGACAAAGCACATTCTATCAGACAACAGCAAAAACAGTAGACGAGTTTTTTAAGGCAAATAAACTTGCTTACAGCCTCAGCTACAAGGTAAGCGCAGCCGGCAGCGACGAAGTCACCGACGGTATGCAGATAGTTGTTGTATCGCCCAAGAAGGTTACGGTTTCCGTAAACGGCGGTGCAAAGACATTTGAGGTTGAGACACAGTGCGAGACCATCGGTCAGCTTATGCTCGAGCTTAAAAAGAGCACAGGCACAGGCTACAAGACAGCCGAGGGCAGAAGTTCTTCCGAAAAGCTTAAGGACGGCGACACAGTCGAGCTTCGTGACGTAAGGGAAGAAATATACACAGAGACCGAGGAAATACCCTTTTCCAGAGTAGAGGAAAAGACAGAGGAGCTTTACGAGGGCGAGACCAAGGTAAAGCAGCAGGGTGTTACCGGTAAAAAGCTTATCACCATGAAGACCATCTTCTACGGCGGTGAGCAGGTAGACAACTACTGCATCGAAAGAAAAGTGGTTGCAGAGCCCGTAAACGAGATCGTGCTTGTGGGCACAAAGAAGAAGGACGGCTCGGGCGTTGTTGATTTCGGCGGCGACCTTGGCCAGATAACATACTCAAGAGCGGTTACAATGAACGCTACGGCTTACTGCCCCTGCGCACAGTGCAACGGTTCGTGGGCAGGCCAGCCTTCGACCATGGGTCTCAGGGTACAAAGAGGTATAGTTGCGGTAGACCCGAGATTTATACCGCTTGGCACCAAGCTTTATGTAGAGGGCTACGGCTATGCTATAGCTGCCGATACGGGCGGCGCGATAAAGGGCAACAGGATAGACCTTTGCTACAATTCTCACAGCGAGGCATTAAGTTCGGGCTGGGGACACACACCCGTAAAAGTATACATACTTGAATAATGTTTTTGGGCGGACGGCATTGCAGTCCGCCTTTTTTGTGCGTTTATACAGCGCAGTTTGTACAAATTTTATATGTATAGTCTGTCTAATGTGCAATGCCGCGTTATATGCGAAAAGTAAAAATGCAAAAATTTAATGTTTGCAAAAGCCTGTACTATGTGCAAATTTTAAATTATTGTAAAATTTGCTGAAAAAAATTTAAAAAAGGGCTTTTCAAATCATTATTTTTATGGTACAATATATACAAATAAAGGTTTTGGCCGTTGATCAGGTAGCCTGTTTGCACTTTTTGATTTAATTTGTATATGTTTTTTCGGCTTATATGGCCTTGTCTGGCCGTATTTGAAAAAAATGTATAAAAATTTTCAAAAATCTATTTACAAATTAGTGAAAATAGGTTATTCTATTAATGGGTTAAACTTTGCGTGCAGTAAAACAAGATAAACAAACTACTGTACATAATTTTACGCATTTACCTATAAAAGAAAGGGGATCAACAATGAAAAAGAACTTATTAATCAGATTGACAAGTCTGGGCCTTGCAGTTATTTCCGCAATCGGCATGACAGCGTGCAGCGGCGGCGGTACAGGCGAGGGTCCTGCACAGGGCGGCAACGAAGAATACACAAAGCCCGAGTCGATCAAAATGACATTCGATACCTGTATGACATTTGAAAACGGTCTTCAGGACGTATGTGACGAGTATGAGGCAAAGACAGGCATCAAGCTTGAGCTTGAAAAGCCCGATCACAACAAGTATTATGAAAAGATCACTCTTGCATTCGCATCAGGCACACCTTCCGATGCGATCGAGATGGGTTCTACCTACTATCCCGAAAACGCTAACAACGGCGCTCTCTGGGACATGACAAATGCATGGGACACAACAACTGCTCACGCTAAGGAGATCGTAGATGCTTCTTATGTTGACGCACTTAAGATCGACGGCCAGCTTTACGGCTTCCCGACTGTTGCAGGTAACGGTACAGTTACATATGTAAGACAGGATTGGTTAGACGAGATGGGTCTTAAGATGCCCGGTACATATGATGAATTTATCGACATGCTTCGTGCTTTCAAGACAAGAGGCAGCGGTACTATCCCTCTTACAGCAGCAGGTCTTCTTAACAACGGTGAGACACCTTACGACATCTACTTAAGAGAATTCTATCAGGATGCTATCCCCGACTTCTATCAGAAGGAAGACGGCACATGGGTTGACGGTTTCTCCGAACCGGCTATGGAAGCTGCACTTACAAGACTTCATGACGCATTTGCAGAAGGTCTTATCGACGGTGAGATCGTAACAAACAAGACATCTACCTGCCGTGATAAGGTAAATGCAGGCCTTGTTGGCTGCTTCAACTACTGGGCTGGTATGTGGTGTGCTAAGCTTGAGGACGCTACAACAGGCGCTAACCCCAACGCTAAGTTCGCTGCTATGCCTATCATCAAGGAGGCAGGTCACTACACCGAGCGTGTACCTACCGCACTTGTTATTACAAACAACTGTGCTAACCCCAGAGGCGTATTTGAAGACCTTATTATGTATTCACATGACGGCGGCGAGGGTCAGATGCTGTTCACACACGGTGTACTTGACAAGCACTACAAAGACAACGGCGACGGCACATGTACAGCACTTCCTTACTACGAAGATCCTACAAAGCTTTGCGAGAAGGCATTCTACGCTCCCGAGCTTTCAATAAGCACATGGGACGATCCTATCGCACTTGATCCTCGTGTTGAGGAGTCACTTAAAGTATTCCGTGACAACAGAACATTCGCAACTGTTCCCGTTGTATCGGATGTTATCTCCGAGAACCTTTCCAACCTTAACGTTATCAAGGGCGAGGTTGCTGCTAATGTTCTTCATGGCAACATCTCCGTTCAGGAAGGTATGGAGAAGTACAACAAGGATGCAGGCAAGTATGTTGAGGCTATCCTTGCTGACTTAAACAGCTGATAAGCTGCACCGTTTAACGGTCTTATCCGCAGCCCTTGTCTACGGGCGGGGGCTGCGTTAAAAAAATAATGAAAGGGATGATTTTTTATGGCAGTTAATACTGATGCTATTGTTGTTAAGAAACCGCCTCTTGGTATCAGAATGTACAAGTACAGATATTTCTATCTGATGGCAGTTCCTGTTGTAGTTTTACTGCTTTTATTCTTCTACTGGCCTATGCTTGGTATAAGATATGCTTTCTCCACATATAAGTTAAAGCACATCACAAGCGGTCAGGGACCCGATTATTCAACGGGTATAGGCAACTTCCAGAAGCTTTTTACGGACCGTTTCTTTACGGATTCGTTCAGAAACACTATTGCCTTAAGTTTTTGGAACCTTGTTTTTGCAACCGTATTTACGGTAGTTGTTGCTCTTCTTATAAACGAGCTTCAGCATGAGTGGGGCAAAAAGTTTGTACAGACTGTACTTTACTTACCTCACTTCCTTTCATGGGTAGTTGTTGCATCTATCTTTACGCTGCTTCTTTCGGCAGGTGCCGATGCTACAGGCGGTGACGCAACGACTGTTGGTTTTATTAACGCTATTTTCTTAAAGCTTGGTCTTATTGACAAGCCCGTATCGTTCTTAACGGAAACTTCGACCTGGCGTCCGTGTTGGTACATCATCCAGCGCTGGAAGGAAACAGGTTGGGGTACTATTATCTACCTGGCAGCTCTTTCGGGTATCAGCCCCGACCTTTACGAGGCAGCCGAGATCGACGGCGCAGGCAGATTAAAGCAAACTTGGTACATCACATTACCGAGCCTTATGAATACTATCCTTATTGTATTCATCCTTAACCTTGCTAAGATCCTTAACGTATTTGAGTCAGTCTTCGTCCTTTACAATGACCTTGTTCTTTCTGTATCCGACGTTGTACAGACATATACATACCGTAAAGGTATCCAGGGCAATGACTATGGCTATGCGACCGCTATCGGTCTTTTCAAATCCGTAATTTCTCTGTTCCTTGTAACGGGTGCTGACTACGTTGCAAAGAGGATCAGAGGTTATGGTATTGTATAAGGAGGCGATATTGTTATGAGTACTAAATTTAGTTTTCAAAAAGGTTATAGAGCTCGTGCAGTATTCGTAATCTTAAACACAATTTTCTTTATCTTTATGATGATCTGTATGATCGTACCTATCATAAAGATTTTGAGTGACTCTTTAATGAACCACACTGTTTACGGTATGCAGCTTGTACCCGATGAGTTTAATCCCATTGCGTACTCCTACATCTTTACGCGTGACTCATTAAGACGTCCTCTCGTAATTTCTATTTACACAACACTTATGACCACCATCTTGGGTCTGTTGATATCTACTATCGGTGCATACATCCTTATCCAAAGAGAAATGCCCGGTGTTAAGATATTCGGCTATATGCTGATGTTCACCATGATCTTCAACGGCGGTCTTATCCCTACATTCCTCGTTATGAAGAAGATGGGTCTTCTTAACAAGCTTTGGGCTGTTATCCTTCCCATGGCGCTTAATGTATCCAACCTGGTGCTGATGCGCTCCTTCTTCGAGGGCCTTCCCACCAGCTTGTTTGAAGCTGCTGAGATCGACGGCTGTACGCCTATCGGTACTTTCATCAAGATAGTGCTTCCGCTGTCAAAGGCTGCTCTTGCATCTATCGGCCTTTTCTTCGCCGTTGCTGCATGGAGTGAATATTTCCACTATGTAATGTACATCAGTGATACATCAAAGTACAATTTCCAGTATAAGCTTCGTGACCTCTTCGCCGACAAGCAGGAGGCTATGGAAGGTATACAGATCAACCTTAAGACTCTTCAGTCTGCGGCTATTATTGTATCTATCGTTCCTTTCATGTTCATCTACCCGTTCTGCCAGAAGTATTTCATGACAGGTATTACAATGGGTGCTGTTAAGGAATAATAAGCATCAAAAAGGCATCGCGTTTGCGATGCCTTTTTTTATTTATTAAGCTGAAGCTCATAGCTGCCGTAGGGGTCTGCGGGGTCGCCCATCAATGCGTAGGACGTAAAGCCCTTGTAGCTGAGCATTTTACCAAGATCGTCCGATGTCAGGATATATCCCTTTGTCCTGAAAAGTATGGTAGTCTCGCCGCGGGAAATATGGCTGTCTATAAGTGCTTTAAGGCTGTCGTAGCTGTCCGCGACAAGGCCGTTGTAAATAAAATAATTGTATTTATCGGCCGTACAGATGTAATCGTGGCTTGACGGGACGTGTGACCTGCATATATCCGCATCGGGCAGGTTAAAGTAGGTGTAGCAGCTGTGCTGCGGGGTGTCGGGTACGGGGTCGTCCGCCGTTACATCGACATTGTAATACTCGCCGTCCAGCTTTATCACATTCCAGGCATGGCTAGTGCCGTCCATCGTACCCGTCACTATATGGCATTCCAGCCCCGACAGGTCGCACAAAGCCTTGAATGTAAAGGCATAGGCCTCACATACGCCCTTTTTGTTGACAATAAACGGGGTTATGTTTGTCGCCTCGCTGTCTATCTTGTCGCGGGCGGCCGCTTCGGTGTCGTAGCTGCAGTTTTTTGTGATATAGTCGTGCAGAGCCAGCTCCTTTTCATAATCGCTCATGCCGTCGGTGATAACAAGGTCTCTTATGGCTTCGAGCGATTTGACCGTGTGCTGCTGCTGTTCGCTCAGTCTGTCCAAAAGCGACGGATCGGCGCAGGCGCGTGATACGGCATAGCTGTCGCTGTAGTCAAAGGTGTACGTCATATACGCCGTATCGCCGATTATTTTGCCCTCCGAGGCAAGCGAGTATTTCCCCCGCTCAAAATTGTGTATGTCGTAGTCGGTATCGTTGTAGTCGGGTATTTTCAGCTGTACGGTGTTTACCAGATTATCCCGCGCCTCCGCAAGGCAGGCCATAAACATTTCGGGATCAGTAACGGTATGCACCTGCGTAAAATCGGTCTTTGCCGCTGCCGTATCATCGGATGCGGTCTCCGCCTCGGTCTCGCTCGAAGCCTCGGTCTGTCGGGTCTCAAATGCACCGTCTGTTGCTTCGGGCACGGGCGCGGGCATACTGCTGCAGCCGCAGAAACAAGCGCATAGACAGGCCGCAATAAAAAACTTGTGCTTTTTCATGTTTTATCTCCGTTTCTTTCTTTTATATACTGCATTTCCTCGGCATTAAGCCGTCTGTATTCGCCGGGGCGCAGGCTTTCGTCCAGCGTTATCCGCCCGAAAGAGAGCCTTTTTAAATATATGACATTTCCGCCCTCGGCAGCGATCATCCTTTTTACCTGATGAAATTTACCCTCGGTTATTTCCAGCTTTAAGGCTGTGTATTCGGGAGTTTCCTCAATAAGCTCCAGCACGGCACCTTTGCATATATATCCGCCGTCTATTTCTATGCCGTTTAAAAAACGCTGTCTGCTTTCCTCGCTGTATTTGTAATTTTCGGCGTGGACAAGATATACCTTTTTGACGTGCTTTTTGGGCGAAAGGGTATTGTGCGCAAATACACCGTCGTTTGTGAGTATCAGCAGCCCCTCCGTGTCGATGTCGAGCCTGCCCGCGGGGAACAGGTCGTCCCGCTTTACATCCTCTCCGATAAGATCCAGCACCGTGCGGTGCTTTTTGTCGTCTGTGGCGCTTATCACGCCCGCAGGCTTGTTAAGCATGATATAAGTATATTTTTCTCCGACGGCCGGTATGCCGTCTATACAAATGTTTTCGCTGTTTTCGTCTGCCTTGAAGCCCTCGTCCGTGACGATCAGGCCGCCGACGGTGACTCTTTTTTGATGTATCAATTTTTTGGCCTGTGTGCGTGTGTAATTTCCGCACATGGTAATGTATTTGTCCAGTCTTATTTTTGCCATAGTATTCCTCTGAAAAATTTTTGACGAATTTTAACCAAAATGTAATAAATTTATGTGTACAAATCACTTTTCTTTTGCTATAATTATATTAGATATAATAATATTTGTCAAAGGGAAAAGAAAAATATATGTCTTTGACAGGGAGGAAGAATTATGGCAGTAATTAAAGAAGCTATTGTATTGAACGATGACAACACCTTAAGTTTTGGAAACTATCTTCTTGCGGACAAGCAGAAGGTCGAGTTCGAGGCGAACGGTAACTTATACAAGGTAAGAACACATAAGGACGTGACACGTCTTTCCAAAAACACACAGCTTTTGCTTGAAACGGTGCCCGGTGCGACCGTGCATAATCTTAAAGTGACCGATAAGGAAGTCACCTTTGCCATTGAGGGCAGCGGCGGCACACAGGTAACGCTGGAGCTTGAAAACGACACGCATTATACCATTTATATAGACGATGTGAGCATAGGCAATATCGCAACCAACTTTGCGGGCAAAATAAGCTTTGGCATGGAGCTTACCGACAAGGCACAGTCCGTTAAAATAGAGAAGCACTGATGGCGGCAAAAACACGCTATGTCTGTGCCAACTGCGGGTACGAGACCGTAAAATGGCTGGGCAAATGCCCGGACTGCGGCAGCTTTTCCACCTTTACCGAGGAAGAAGTGCTGCCCAAAAACAAAAGGACGGGCTTTGCGGCTGCGTCCGCGCGTACACCCGTCAGACTCAATACGGTAAAAACAGACATCGAGGGCAGGACAAAGACCGACATAGGGGAGCTTGACATCGTGCTGGGCGGCGGCTTTGTACAGGGCTCGCTCACGCTGGTAGGCGGCGACCCGGGCATAGGCAAAAGTACGCTGCTTTTGCAGATATGTCAAAAGCTTGAACAAAAGGGCAAGACTGTTTTGTATGTGTCGGGCGAGGAGTCCGCACAGCAGATAAAGCTGCGTGCGCAGCGCCTCGGTGTGGAGGGCGAAAATCTGCTTTTGCTTGCGGAGACCGATGTGAACACCATCATAGCAACGGCGGTGGAGACAAAGCCTGATATGCTTATAATAGACTCCGTGCAGACCATGTATCTTGACAGCGTGGCATCCGCACCCGGCTCCGTAACACAGGTGCGCGAGTCGGCAAACCGCTTTATGCAGCTTGCAAAGGGCGACAATATATCGGTGGTGCTGGTGGGACACGTCACAAAGGACGGTTCGCTTGCGGGTCCGCGTGTGCTGGAGCATATTGTGGATACCGTGCTTTATTTCGAGGGTCAGCGAAACGGCAATTACCGCCTTTTGCGCAGCGTCAAAAACCGTTTTGGCGGCACAAACGAGGTGGGCGTGTTTGAAATGAGCGGCACGGGACTCAAAGAGGTCAAAAACCCGTCGGAATATATGCTCTCGGGCAGACCCGAGGATGTGCCTGGTTCCGTTATCACCTGCATCATGGAGGGCAGCAGACCCATGCTTATAGAGGTGCAGAGCCTTGTTGCCTATACAAATTTCGGCATACCGCGCCGTATGGCAACGGGTACGGACTATAACCGTGTTATCATGCTTATTGCGGTGCTTGAAAAGTGCGCCGATCTTCAGCTTGGCAATTACGATGCCTATGTCAACCTTGCGGGCGGCATGAAGATTACGGAAACATCGCTTGACTGCGCATTGGCGGTCGCTATGGCATCTGCCTATACGGGCAAAAATGTCCCGCCCGATACGGTCATATTCGGTGAAATAGGCCTTACGGGTGAGATACGCGGCGTTTCCATGGTCAGACAAAGGATAAGCGAGATAAAAAAGCTTGGCTTTAAGCGCTGTATCATACCGCGTGCCAACCTTAAAGAGGCCGCGGCGGTAAAGGATATGGATATCCTAAGCGTAAATTCCGTAAAAGAGCTTATGAAGGTAAGCATGAAATAAGTGGCACATCAAGGGCTAATTTTACAAAAGAATTACAATAAAAATATTTTCTTGCTTTTTTATTTAAAATATAGTACAATATATAGCGGTGTGTTACTAAATATGATTTTGTAACAAAAATAAATATGTAATTTATAAATACTCAGGAGGAAGTTTTTATGACTTTATACGAACAATGGTTTGGTGCGGCTTATAACAGAGACGGCAGAACTAACGAGCAGGTCTGGAATGACTATATGCCGCAGGAACAGAAGATATACGAATACATCCTTGACAACAAGGTAGAGGAGATAAGCGGTACCGTAAAGCAGCTTTCGGAGCGCTTTGACATGAGCACGACATATATCGTGGGCTTTATCGACGGTATCAACGAAACACAGGAGCCCCGTATCGATATAGAGCACCTTACGGAGGACAGCGAGGTCACGGTAAAGATCGACTTCCCGACTCTGTTCAAGAAGATGGTGGAATACAAGGCAGATCATCTTTACTCGCTTCCCCAGTGGAAGAAGATCTTCAAGGAAGAGGAAATGAAAAAGTATTACAAGGAGCAGAAAAACTCCGGTACTTACATCAATCCCAATGCAAAGGTCGGCAGAAACGATCCTTGTCCCTGCGGCAGCGGCTTAAAGTACAAGAAGTGCTGCGGCAAGAATGTAAAGAGTGTTGAGGCTTAATTGAAAACAACAATTTTAACGGTCGATCCCAAAGATACGAAGTTAAATAACGAGATATACGCAAAGGCCGCTGAGGTGATAAATACCGGCGGTCTTGTGGCGTTTCCGACCGAAACGGTGTACGGTCTCGGCGCAAACGCACTTGACGGCACGGCTGTCAAAAAGATATACAAGGCAAAGGGCAGACCGTCGGACAATCCACTTATCGCGCATATTTCCGCGATAGAGCAGCTTTACGCGCTGGTGCGCGATATAAGTCCCGCGGCGCAAAGGCTTATGAAGGCGTTCTGGCCGGGTCCCATGACGCTCGTATTCAAAAAAAAGGACATTATCCCAAGCGAGACAAGCGGCGGGCTTGATACCGTGGCAATACGTTATCCCGAAAACAAAACGGCGCAGGACTTTATTACGGCCTGCGGCGTGCCCATAGCCGCGCCCAGCGCAAATACAAGCGGCAAGCCGAGCCCTACACGCGCATCCCATGTGGAATACGATCTGGACGGCAAAATAGACATGATAATAGACGGCGGAAGCTGTGAGTTCGGGCTGGAAAGTACGATAGTGGACGTAAGCGGCCTTACGCCGTGTCTGCTGCGCCCCGGCTCCGTAACGCTTGAAATGCTCAGGGAGATCGTGCCCGATATAACCGTTGACAAGGCGGTGCTCGGCAGGCTTAACGAGGGTGAGCGTCCGAAGGCTCCGGGCATGAAGTACACACATTATTCGCCCGATGCGTCCGTTACGATAGTGCGCGGCAGCACCGAAAAAACGGTCTGCGAGATAAACCGCCTGCTGGAAGAACACGGCGCGGAAAAATGCGGCGTTATCGCGACCGAGGAGACCAAGGACGGCTACAATACCGAAAACGTGCTTGTTATAGGCTCGCGCAGACATCCCGAGACTATAGCGGCAAACCTTTTTAAAATGCTGCGCAAATGTGATTATTACGGCTATAAGCTCGTCTTTGTGGAGGGTTTTCCCGAAAGCGAGATAGGGCTTGCCATAATGAACAGGCTGAAAAAGGCGGCAGGGTATAACATAATAGAACTTGACTGAGATAGCTTAACTGAGAAAGGACATAATACCATGATAGGCATAGGCTGTGACCACGGCGGTTTTGAACTTAAAAACATAATTATCGAGTATCTGAAGAAAAATAACATAGAATATAAGGATTACGGTACATATTCCGCCGATTCGGTGGATTATCCCGTATATGCAAAAAAGGTGGCAAACGCCGTTGCGTCGGGTGAGTGCGAAAAGGGCATACTTATCTGCGGAACGGGCATAGGCATATCCATTACCGCAAACAAGGTAAAGGGTATACGCGCCGCACTTTGCCACGATGTTGCGTCCGCAAGGCTTACAAGGCTGCATAACGACAGCAATATCCTCTGCATGGGCGGCAGGATAATCGGCCCCGAGCACGCGCTGGCTGTTGCCGAGGCATGGCTCGGCACCGAATTTTCCGGTGACGAAAGACATAAAAGACGTATAAACATGATAGAGGAATAAAAAGAGGGGGTAATTTTATGAGCAGCTTATTTATCAACGAACATCCGCTTGTACAGTCAAAACTGGCGCTTTTGCGCGATGTTAATACAAAAAGCAAGGAATTCCGCGAGCTTGTCGGCGAAATGGCAAGCCTTTTATGCTACGATGCGGTAAGAGATTTCAAGACAAGGCAGGTAGAGGTGGAAACACCCTTCGGCACCGCAGAGGCAAAGACGCTTGATAAGGAAATAGGCCTTGTTGCGTTGCTGCGTGCGGGTATAGGCATGGCAGAGGGTATACAGAGTATGATACCGTCCGCAAAGGTGGGACATATCGGTCTTTACCGTGACCCCAATACGCTCCAGCCCATAGAATATTTCTGCAAGGTGCCCAAGGATGCCGAAAATATGCATATCTTTGTGCTTGACCCAATGCTTGCAACGGGCGGTACGGCATCTGCCGCAATACAGTTTTTAAAGGAACGCGGCGTTAAGGACATAACCTGCCTTTGCATAGTTTGCGGCAGGGAGGGCGTACAGAAGATACAGGCCGACCACCCGGACGTGTATATTTATGCGGCTGCGCTTGACCGCGCAATAACCGAGGACGGCTATATCGTACCCGGTCTCGGTGATGTCGGCAACAGAATGTACGGCACAAAATAAAATCCGTTTTGGAAAGGGGTCGTTTTTATGTCCCATGACTGGCTGCTTTATATGACGGCCTTTGCAACCGCCTTTGGCGTGACGATGGCGACAACGCCGCTTGCGCGTAAGATCGCATATAAATTCAAGGCGGTGGATTATCCCCGCTCACGAGGCATGAACAAGGAGCCTGTGCCGCTTATGGGCGGTATCGCCATAGTTCTGGGCTTTATCGTAAGTCTTATGATAACGGGTCTGTTTGTAAATGACTTCAAGACAAAGCAATTTGCGGGCTTTCTTATCGGCGGCGCAATAATATTTTTTGTGGGTATGCTTGACGATGTGTACGAGCTTGGCCCCAAATTCAAGCTGTTTATGCAGTTTATTGTCGGACTTGTGGTGGTTTGCACGGGCACAAAGATAGATTTTATCATGTGGCCCTATTGGCAGTATTTAAAGGTGCTTTCGGCACCCATAACAATAATGTGGATAATAGGCCTTATAAATGCCGTAAACCTTATAGATGGTCTGGACGGCCTGGCTGCGGGTGTTACAAGCATTGCGGCCATCTGTCTTATGGTGCTTTGCATACTGTCGGGTACTACGGTGGCTATTGCATTAACTGCGGCACTTGCGGGTGCATGCCTTGGCTTTTTGCCGCGTAATTTCAGCCCTGCGGAGATATATATGGGCGATACGGGCTCGACATTTCTTGGGTATGTGCTGGCCGTTGCCAGCTGTATAGGCGTGTTTAAAAGCTATGCCATACTGTCGATAGTGCTGTCCGTGCTTGCAATGGCACTGCCTATAATGGACTCGGCCTTTGCGATAATCAGACGTGCCATAAACCACAAGCCTATCATGATGGCCGACCGCGGACATCTGCACCACAGGCTCATAGATGCGGGCTACAGCAATAAACAGGCGGTGGCGATACTCTACGGCCTCAGCCTTGCAAGCTCCGTTGTTGCCGTGCTTATAGCCATGAAGGACTACCGCGCGACGATAATCGTATTTTTCTTTTTTATGATACTTCTTTTAATGATGTTTGCATATAAAAGCAGGACAAAATAAGCCTCTCAAGCCTTTTTGGCGGGGGGCTTTCCTTTTTCCCGAAAAAATTTCAAAGTGTAAAGAAAAAATACTTGACAAAGTCTTGTTTATGGTTTATACTATCTCTTGGTGTAAGGTAAAAATACTTTACAAGAGGAAAGTGAACTATGGATAAGCTACTGGAAATAACACTGCTGTATGATTTCTACGGCGAGCTTTTGACGGACAAACAAAAGTCGGTCATGGAGCTGTATTATCTTAATGACTTTTCCCTGCATGAGATAGCGGCGGAGCACGGCATTACGCGCCAGGCGGTTCTGGATATGATAAAACGCACGGAAAAGCTTTTGGCACAGTACGAGCAAAAGCTTGGCCTTGTGAGCAAATATCTGGAGCAAAAGGCAAAGCTTGACCGCATCACCGAGAAGCTGAAAGGGATAATAAAGGAAAACGGTCTTGTTATCGAGGGACTTGATACGCTGACCGAAGAACTGTCGCAGATACTGGATTGACGTATTTATACGCCGAAAGGAGCGTTTTATGGCTTTTGAAAGCTTATCTTCAAAATTGCAGGATGTTTTCAAGCAGTTAAGGGGCAAGGGCAAACTTACCGAAAAGGATGTTAAGGCCGCCCTGCGCGAGGTAAAGCTTGCACTGCTCGAGGCGGATGTAAACTTTAAAATAGTTAAAGACTTTGTGAACAATGTGACCGCAAAGGCCGTCGGGGAGGAGGTCCTTACGGGACTTAATCCGGGTCAGCAGGTCATAAAGATCGTAAACGACGAGCTTGTGGCGCTTATGGGCTCCACCCAAAGCCAGCTCACCTTCTCGTCCAAATCACCTACGATATACCTTATGGTCGGTCTTCAGGGTGCAGGTAAGACTACGACGACGGGCAAGCTTGCGGGTCAGCTGAGAAAGCAGGGCAAGCATCCTCTGCTCGTGGCCTGTGACGTATACAGGCCTGCGGCGATAAAGCAGCTGCAGGTGGTGGGCAGCACCTACAATATCCCCGTTTTTGAAATGGGACAGGGAGACCCCGTGGAGATAGCCGTAAAGGGTATAGAACACGCAAGGTCAAACGGCAATGATATTGTCATTATAGATACGGCAGGCCGTCTTCACATAAACGAAGAGCTTATGGACGAGCTTGTCAACATAAAGGAACAGGTAAGGCCGCAGGAGATACTGCTTGTTATAGATGCTATGACAGGTCAGGATGCCGTAAATGTTGCGGAAAGCTTTAATGACAAGCTTGGCATAGACGGCGTTATCGTAACAAAGCTTGACGGCGATACCAGAGGCGGTGCCGCACTCTCCGTGCGCGCGGTAACGGGCAAGCCTATCAAATATGTCGGCATGGGTGAAAAAATGGATGACCTTGAGCCTTTCTATCCCGACCGCATGGCTTCGCGTATACTCGGCATGGGTGATGTTCTGAGCCTTATTGAAAAGGCGCAGCAGGTATATGACGACAATGCCGCCAAGGAACTGGAAAAGAGAATGTTAAGTCAGGAGTTTAACTTTGACGACTTCCTTAACCAGATAAATCAGGTGAAAAAAATGGGCCCCCTTAAGGATCTTTTTAAGATGATACCCGGTGCGGGAAACCTTAAAATAGATGAGATGGACATTGACGACAACGCAACAAAGGGCGTTGAGGCTATCATACAGTCAATGACCAAGCAGGAGCGCCGAAACCCCGACATTCTGAACGGCTCACGCAAAAAGCGCATCGCACGCGGCAGCGGTAGGACCATTCAGGAGGTAAATCAGCTTCTCAAGCAGTTTGAGGAAATGAAAAAGATGATGAAGATGTTCGGCGACATGACCAAGGGTAAAAAAGGACGATTCAAGCTTCCTTTTTTTCAATAAACAGCATATAAAATAATTTTTTTGGAGGTGAAAATCAAAATGGCAGTTAAGATCAGATTAAAGAGATTAGGCGCAAAGAAAGCTCCTTTCTATAGAATCGTTGTTGCTGATTCCAGAACACCCAGAGGCGGCAAGGCTATCGCTGAGTTAGGTTACTACGACCCCACTAAGGAGCCCGTTGCTTTAAAGGTTGACGTTGAAGGCGCAAAGAAGTGGCTTGGCAACGGCGCACAGCCTACAGATACTGTAAAGGCTCTTTTAAAGAAGGCCGGCGCTTACGAGGCTTAATGTTGTGACTATTAACAATAACCATTCCTTGTTTTGGGAGGAATAAAATGAAAGAATTACTTGAAGTTATTGCTAAAAACCTGGTTGATAACCCCGATAAAGTAGTTGTTGAGGAAAAGACCGACGATATCGGCATTGTGCTTGAATTGAAGGTCGATGAAAACGACATCGGCAAGGTTATCGGCAAGCAGGGCAGAATAGCCAAGGCTATCCGCTCTGTTATAAAGGCTGCCGCTATCCGTGAGGAGAAGAAGGTAGTAGTTAAAATCATGTGATCTAAGGCGGACTGTTTTACGATAGTCCGCTTTTTTCTTTTTATCCCCAATAGGCGTTTGCGCTTGTCGGATTTTCGCCCATACTCGGATAAACCGTTGACAATATAAAAAAATCCGTTTCCGATGTTTTTTTGGAAGGCTTGCGGGGTATGTCCAAATCAATTTTCACATTGACGGATAATGAAAATTTTGCTATTATATAAATGACCGAAAAAGAGCTTGAATATTGGGAGAAAAATTATGGAAAATACGTTTCTTATAGGCAAAATCGTTAATACACAGGGCGTACACGGCGAAATGCGCGTTATCCCCACAACGGACGATATAACACGCTTTGAGCTGCTTAGCAGCGTTTTTATAGACGATAAGGAGTACGAGATAGAAAGGGTGCGCTATCACAAGCAGTTTGTGCTGCTTAAATTAAAGGGCATAGACGATATGACGGCTGCGGAGCGCTACAAGACAAAGGAAGTGCGTATCCCCGAGGATTGGGCGCTGCCCTGCGGGGAGGACGAATACTACATAAAAGACCTGTACGGCATGAAGGTAGTTGACGAGGAAAACAACGAGCTTGGCGTTATAAAGGACATTATGTTCACGGGCGCAAACGATGTATATATAGTTAAGCCCAAAACGGGCAAGGAGATACTTATTCCCGCCATAAAGGAATGCATCCTCGATGTGGACACGCAAAACAAGACCATGCGTATACACCTTATGGAGGGACTTGCGCAATGAGATTTTATGTGCTGACTCTTTTTCCCGAAATGATAACAAACGGCCTTTCACACAGCGTGATAGGGCGTAGCATGGAAAGCGGCATAATAGAGGTGGTACCCGTTGATATACGGGATTTTTCAAAGGACAAGCACCGTCATGTGGACGATTATCCCTACGGCGGCGGTGCGGGCATGGTCATGCAGCCACAGCCCATTTATGACGCTTATATGAGCTTTAAGGATAAACTGGCGGATAATACCCCCGTTTTGTATATGTCGCCGCAGGGCAGCGTATTTGACCAGAAAAAGGCCGAGGAGCTGTCCAAGCTTGACGATATAGTCATACTTTGCGGCCATTACGAGGGTGTTGACGAGCGTATAATAGAGGAGATAGTGACCGAGGAGGTCTCCGTGGGGGACTTTGTGCTCACGGGCGGTGAACTGCCCGCAATGTGCGTTATAGACTCTGTTTCAAGGCTTATCGGCGGGGTGCTGAACAAGGAGGAAAGCTTTATGGACGAAAGCTTTTCCAACGGCCTTTTGGAATATCCGCAGTATACCCGTCCGCCCGTATTCAACGGCAGGGAGATACCCGAGGTGCTGACCAGCGGACACCACGGCAGGGTGGACGAGTGGCGGCATCGGAAGTCCCTTGAAAGGACGCTGAAAAAACGTCCCGACCTTTTGGAAAAGGCCGTGCTTACGGACAAGGACAGGGAGTACCTTAAAAAGCTTACGGACAAATGATCATTGTGTAAACCGAAACATTTTATAGTTGTCGGAGTCGGGGTCGTCATGTGCGCCTATCATAAAGGGTGCATAGCACACGATAACGGCATCGTATTTATTGTGTGCAAGCTTTGCCCGAAGCATCTCGGCGGATGAGTCGCGCATAACGATACAGTCCGTTTTATGCACGGCAAGCGACAAAAACGGTTCCGTGACCGCATCGTAGGAGTCACACAGCATCAGTATACTGCCGCTTTTGACATTGTTGTTTACACAGCCGATCATTTTGTAATTATAGTGGTCGCATTTGTCGGGGTCATCTATAAAATGGTCAAAGCCAAGGTGTTCCTCGGCGGGAGAAAAGGTGTAGTCGGTCTCAAAGCGCGGCGTTACCAGCGTATAGTCGTCCTTTGTGATGTCGTTTTCCGATACCTTTCTGCCCTGTTCGCCGACCCAGGCGTTTTTCGTGGTCTTAAAATCATAATTTTTATCGTCATATATCGACATATCAGCGGAAAGCCCGATAATATCGTTCAGCTTTTCCGCTGTTTTTTGTGCGCCCCATTTGCCTGCGGGGACAGTCCAATGGTGGTCGGTCTTATAAAACATATCGTAAATATTCAAATTTTCGTCCTTTATACATCTGCGAAGATCGAGGGTGTATATACCCACATCGTCCAATCTTTCAAGAAGCTTATCGGCGTTGGCATTACAGCGGCTTTCGACAAAAAAACGGTCGAATACGCGGTCGTCAAGATATTTTGTCGGCTTGTTAACGTATAAAAGTGCCGTATCCGTTTCGTCAAGCCGGTTTTTCAGCTGCATAAGCTGAGAAAATTCGTAATCGCAGTCGGCTGCCCGTGAGGGGCTGGCTATATAATCGTTGTCGATGAAATATATGCCGCAGTCGTTGTAATAGTTTTTTAAAAGGCCGTATATCACATATCCGCCTACCCGCGTAAAGGCCGACGAAAAATAAAAATACAGGTTCACCAAAAGCAAAAATGCAATCGAAGCGGTGTATTTTATATATCTTGCAGTTTTCATAATTATCCCTCACAGAACGTGTTTTCAGAAATTGGAGTACAAAAACGGGTCGTTGGCGTTTGAGCCCGTCAGCGACAGCGATACAAAAAACAACAGCAGTATCGCCGCACAACGCAGGGTCTCATACAGCGCGGGTCTTTCCTTCAGGCGTGCGCTTATCATGCCGCCGACGGGCAGACAGAACAAGGCTGCGGCGGCAAAGGGCAGCGCGTAGCACCCGTAGCTGTTTATAAACACCGTTCCCGCCCCGCAAAAGGTCGGCACAAACATTGTTTTTATATACATTGCCGCACGGGAGATACTTTCCGTGCGGAATACTATCCACGCGGCATTGACCGCAAACAGCGTAACTACCCGCCACAGATATTTTACGGGCTTTGAGCTGCTGTTGGGTATACCCGTCAATTTTTCAAATGCTATAAAGGCAAAATGTATCATACCCCATATTACAAAGGTGTAGGAGGCACCGTGCCATATCCCCGTCAGCAGCCATACAACAAACAGGTTAAAAATAAGCCTTGCCGTGCCTGTACGCGAGCCGCCCATAGGTATATACACATTATCGCGGAAAAACGCGCCCAAGGTGATATGCCATCTGCGCCAGAATTCCGACACGGAGGATGAGGCGTAGGGGTGGTCAAAGTTTTCGGGACAGGTAAAGCCGAAAATATCCGACAGACCTATGGCCATATCGGAATAGCCCGAAAAATCGTAATACAGCTGCAGCGAATAGGCAACAGACGCGATATATACTATCGGTGTGGAAAGCCTGATATCAAGCGCGGTATAAGCCGACGACACAAGCTTTGCGAGGGTATCGGCCAGAAGAACTTTTTTTGCAAAGCCCTTCATAAATCTTATCGTACCCGATGATATAAACTGCGCCATATCGCTGCGGGAATAAATGCCCGTTTTGTCGCTGACGGTAAAATCTTTGTACTGCACTATGGGGCCCGATACGAACTGCGGGAAAAAGGAAATATACAAAAGGCCGCTGCAAAAGCTGTATGCCGCAGGCCTGTTTTTATGCATATATACAAGATAGCTTATTTCCCTGAATGTGAAAAACGAAATGCCAAGCGGCATAACAAGGCTTGTATACTTAAAAACACCCAATTGTATCAGGTCAAATGCCACGCCTGCGCTTAACAGTATTTTGCGGGTCTTTTCGGAGCCTGCCGCAAAAATAAACTTGCCCATGACCAGATTGAATAATACGGACACCGCAAAAACAGCGGCATTTGCCGCATTGTATTGATAATAGCATATAAAAGCAAATGCGATAAGCATGATATGCCGTATCTGCTTTTTTTCGCGGCAGTAGTGCGCCGCTGCAAAATATATAAAGAAAAACGGGATTATTTTATACAAATAATCAATATCAACAAATGAAATAACGCTCGCCTCCCGACATCGTCTCAGGCTATTATAGCAAAAAATGACGGAATAATCAAGTCCGTGTGATTTTATCTTAAATCAATTTTCGGAGCTGCCCTTTACTTTTTGCGCAAAACGTGGTAAAATAAATCTGTAAGATACAAAAACGACCAAGCGCAAGAGGAGTGTTCGTATGAAAAAAACAGAGACGGCAGAGGTGCTGTCAAACAATAGATTGGCGGAGGGGATATACGATATCACCCTTAAATGTCCCGGGATCGCGCCTATGGCAAAGGCGGGACAGTTTATCGAGATATATCCCGACAACGGGGCAAACCTGCTTTCAAGGCCCATAAGCATCTGCGGCGCGGGGGAGGATACCCTGCGTATAGTATTTCAGGTGGTAGGCAAGGGCACCGACTTATTCTCCAAGTTAAAGCAGGGCGACAAGGTGCGTATTCTCGGCACCTGCGGCAACGGCTACACGCTTGAAAGCGGCTCGGCTCTTCTGGTCGGCGGCGGTATAGGCGTGCCCCCGCTGCTGGAGACCGCAAAACGCCTTATTGCCTCGGGCTGTAAGGTTACGGCTGTGCTGGGCTTTCGCAGCGGCAGCTTTTTAAGTGATGAATTTGAAAAACTCGGTGCAGAGGTGCATATCGCCACCGATGACGGCTCCGTCGGCTTCAAGGGCAATGTCGTAGACCTTATAAAAGCCAAAAATCTGGCCGCAGATACGGTTTATTCCTGCGGACCCAAGATAATGCTCAAATTTCTTGCAATGCACTGTGAGGGGCAAAATATGCCCTTACAGGTATCAATGGAGGAGAGGATGGCCTGCGGCATCGGCGCGTGCGTGGGCTGTGTCGTAAAGATAAAGGACGAAACGGCGGCGGACGGCTGGACATACAAAAAGGTCTGCAAGGACGGCCCCGTATTTGACTCGAGGGAGGTGTGCTGGGAATGATAAACACAAAGGTCAATATCTGCGGTGTGGAGCTTAAAAACCCCGTAATGACTGCCTCGGGCACCTTTGGCAGCGGACGTGAGTTTTCGGATTTTATAGATCTTAACAGGCTTGGTGCGGTGGTTGTTAAGGGCGTTGCGGCCGTACCGTGGAAGGGGAATCCCGCACCGCGCATCGCCGAGGTATACGGCGGTATGCTCAACAGCGTGGGACTGCAAAATCCCGGTGTGGATTGGTTTATAGAAAACGATATACCGTTTTTAAGACAGTTTGATACAAAGATTATCGTAAATGTCTGCGGACATTCGGTGGAGGAATACGAAAATGTGGTAAGAAAGCTCAGGGGACAGGATATAGATATGCTGGAGCTTAATATAAGCTGTCCCAATGTAAGCGAGGGCGGCATGAGCTTTGGCACCGACCCCAAAATGGCGGAAAATGTCGTAAGCGCCGTTAAAAAGCTTGCCGACAAGCCGCTTATAGTAAAGCTTACACCAAATGTCACCGATATTACCGAGATAGCAAAGGCCGCTGTTGCGGGCGGCGCGGATGCACTCAGCCTTATAAATACCCTTACGGGCATGAAGATAGACATATACCGCAGAAAACCCGTTTTACAGCGCAAGATAGGCGGCATGAGCGGCCCTGCCGTAAAGCCCGTGGCCGTGCGTATGGTCTATCAGGTGTGCAAGGCGGTGGATGTGCCCGTTATCGGCATGGGCGGCATCTCCAATGCCGAGGATGCGCTGGAGTTTATTATGGCGGGTGCAACGGGTGTTTCGCTCGGTACGGCAAACTTTATCGACCCCGAAGCATCGGTCAAGACAGTCCGGGGCATAGAGGAATATATGCGTAAATACAAGGTTTCAAGCCTTGACGAAATAAGGGGAATAATAGAGTAGGAGACAAAAAGATGAAAAAAAGGATATTTGCGCTTCTGCTTGCGGCCGCGCTGCTTTCGGGCTGCGGTTCAAGCAAGCAGGACACGGAAAAGACAGAACAGCTCAAGACCCGTATAACGGCTGTTGATACGGAGCTTGCGTCCATGTACGGCAAGCTGTCCGATATGCACGAAAAGGGCATTATAGACGACGACTTTTTCAATAAGTTCACCGCTCTGGACGCACGCACGGACGAGTGCATGGAATATGCCGAAAAAAGCGGTGCCAAGGCGGATGAGCTGGAGCAGATGGTCAAGGAGCTGGAAACTTCCCTGGCGGAGTGCAAGGCCGAATTTGAAGATATAACGGGCGAAAACGACGATGCTCTCCTTCAGGAGCTTATATCCGTACAGCTTGCCGTAAAGGAGCAGGCGGGGGTAATGGAGCGTGCGCTGACGGCGGGCAGGATAACGCAGGATGAGTATGACGAATTTGTCGGCCTGCTTGACGAGGTAAACCGCTATAACGCAAAGGCCGACCTTAAATATGACGACGAGTTCAGGACAAAGTTTGGCGAGATACGTTCAAGGCTTACGGCGCTTGCCTCCAAGGCGGGCGCGGATAATGCGCTTATTGACAGGCTTACGGGCACGCAGCCCGCGGAACGCACGGGCGCTGAGCCCGCGGAGGAAACAACTGCGGGTGACGGCACCGATATAGGCAAGGCGGAGCAGGGCGAGATAGAGACCGAGACACGGGCCGCCGCACCTAAGCACGAGCTGTCGGACGATGTGAAAAAGCTTATCGACGATTATATGGAGCTTCAGGACTATGTGTCCGAAAAGCAAAATGCGGGCGCTATAACCGATGCGGAGTATATAGACGTGCTTGGCGTGGGTGTGGAGCTGGCCTATTTGAAGGAGGCTGTCGAAAAGGACGGCGTTACCGAAAACAACACCTATACGCTTAATGACATCAAGGCCTCGCTCTACAAAAAGTCACAGGCTCTCGGCTATGAAAAGGCGGAGGTATTCAAGTAATGGACAGCTTTGACCGCCTTGTGGACATAGTGCGCGTGCTTATGGGCGAAAACGGCTGTCCGTGGGATAAGGTGCAGACGCACGAAAGCCTGAAGCCGTGTATGCTTGAGGAATGCTACGAGGTACTTGATGCGATAGACACAAAAAACACCGAAAATCTCCGCGAGGAGCTGGGCGATGTGCTTTTGCAGGTGGTCTTTCACGGCCTTATCGCACAAAAAGAGGGTGAGTTTTCGCTTGACGATGCCATAGACGGGGTGTCGGACAAGATGATATCCCGCCATCCGCATATTTTCGGCCCCGAAAATTCCGAGGTAACGGCATCGTATGAAAAGTGGGAAGAGATAAAAAAACGCGAAAAGGGATATACCACCCGCAGCGAAGCCATGCGCTCGATAGCAAAGGCTATGCCCGCACTTGTAAGAGGACAGAAGGTCCTTAAAAAACGCGGATTGGAAAAAATGCAAAATATTGACAGTTTTGCGGATAATGCGGCATTATGTCTTAAAAATCTCAAACAGTCAGATTTTACCAATAAAGACTACAATATGGAAATTATCGGTAATTTGTTGCTGCAAATTTTAAATATTTCAAATTTTTTTGAAATAAATGCCGAATTTTCCTTGACAAATGCGTTAGAAACGTATATAACTAAATTTGAGGACTTTGAAAATAATTCTGCGGCCGTCGGAAAGACCATTGAGGATACGGGTCTTGAGGAAGCGGATTTATTTTAAGATCACTACGGGCTTTACGCTCAAAATAAAAGGAGGATACTAAAAAATGAACAAGACAGAGTTAGTTGCAAAGATTGCAGAGAAGGCACAGTTAAAGAAGGTTGACGCAGAGAAGGCTTTAAAGGCTTTTGAAGAGGCTGTTACAGAAGAGCTTGCTAAGGGCGGCGACGTTAGACTTGTTGGCTTCGGTACATTTTCCGTTAAGGAAAATGCAGCAAGAGAGGGTGTTAATCCTCAGACAAAGAAGCCTATGCCTATCCCCGCTTCCAAGTCACCTAAGTTCAAGGCAGGCAAGGCATTCAAGGACGCTGTAAACAAATAATTCTCATTAAGAGATGTTGTACGGGAGCATTTTTGCTCCCGTTTTTGATTTTCGGAGGTAATATATGCGTTTGGACAAATATCTTAAAACAAGCCGCATAATAAAAAGGCGCACGGTCGCAAACGAGGCCTGCGACAGCGGCAGGGTAACGGTAAACGGCAAGACCGCCAAGGCATCGCTTGACGTTAAGCCGGGCGACATTATAGAAATAGCCTTTGGCAGCAGCACAACAAAGGTGGAGGTGCTCGAGGTCAAGGAGACCGTGCGAAAGGACGACGCATCGTCAATGTTCAGGGTGCTGTAATAAAAGCACGGCCGTTTGAATAGAATATACAAACAGCGGCCGGAGGGAAAAATATGCCGGAGGAAACAGCAAAACAGGCGCATACTATAACGATGCAGTCAAGGAAAAAGGCAGCGCTTACGGGCGTTACGGATGTACTGAGCTTTGACGAGGAATGTGTGGTGGCGGATACCGCGGACGGCGCGATAGTCCTTAAGGGCAGGGAACTGCATATAAGCACGCTGGAGCTTGAAAAGGGCATACTGATACTTGACGGCGTGTTCACGTCGTTTTGCTATGAGCAAAGCCCCGCAAAGACATCGGTTTTTGCGCGTATATTCAAGTAGGGCGGGCGTATGGCTGCGGTAATAACCATGGCGGGACAGCTGCACCAGCTTGTTATAATGGCCGCCTTCGGGCTGGGTGCCGCATTTGTGTATGACTGGCTCAGGGCTGCAAGGCGCATACTGCCGCACAGCGATATGCTGGTGGCGGCGGAGGACGTTATATTCTGGCTTTTGTGTGCGGTTTTGGTGCCGGTGCTTATTTTCAGGCTTAATTACGGCGAATTACGGCTTTTTCTGTTTTTGGGTATAGTTATAGGGGTCGTGCTGTATTTCGTGCTTATAAGCCGTATTTTTTTGAAAATAGCCCTATTTGTTTTCGGTGCGGTAAAGGCGGTGATAAGGATACTCGCCATGCCCTTTGTTTACATACATTTTCTTTTGACCAAAATATTTGAATATTTTGTAAATTTTTTAAAAAAACTATTGCAAAAGCCCTTGAAATGTGGCAGAATATACTTAGCGTTTTTGTATAAAAAAACAAGGGCGTGTTTGAATGTTATTATTAAGAAACATTAGAGGGTGCTGACGTGACCGGTAGAAGAAAAAAGGAACGCTTTAATTTTCTGGCCTGTGTCTTTGTCGTGGCGATACTGTTGGTGTTCGGGTTTGCGCTGTATGTGCAGGCCGATACATATTTTGCCGTAAAGCAGCAGTTGGAGCAGTCAGTCAAGGAGCAGCGCAGGGCAGTAGCCAAAAATATAGATCTTGTACACGATATAGAATATCAGGACAGTGATGCTTACATAGAAAAAATAGCAAGAGAGCATCTGGGTATGGTAAGACCCAACGAGATCGTATTTGTGGACGAAAACAAGTAGAAACAGACTTTATATTTATACAAAAATTTTGTGTTGACAAACAAGTTTTTTTATGCTACCATATTTAAGTAGCTTAAGGGAGCATAGCTCAGCTGGGAGAGCATCTGCCTTACAAGCAGAGGGTCATAGGTTCGAGCCCTATTGTTCCCATTATACGGGCTGTTCGGCGTAACAGCCCGTTTTGTTTTTGCATCGGGATAAACGGATTGGTTAAAAGGGGTATTTGGTATGATATATACAACAAAGATAAAAGGCACGGACAATGCCGCTTCGCAGGAAATAATCAAAAATCTCGATCCGCGCGAGGATATACTTTTTATATACGGTGACCTTGCAGACGGTATGCCCGTTGAGGTGCAGTATATAAAGCCCATAAACGACATAAAGACGGTTGGGCTTATAGATGCCGAGCTGGCAAGCGAGATAGTGGCGCAAAACGGCGAGGAGATATCCGTTGCTATACCCAAGTACGAGCTGACGTTTGAGGACGGCATTTACGGCATAACCGCCGATATAGAGGTGGAAAAGGCCGAGGACGGCGAGCCCTCGCAAAAACGTCTGCCGCTTCCCGCACTTGTGGCGGTCGGCGCGGTAACGGCGGTGCTTACGGGCGTACTTTTTGTCCTCAGGGCAATAAATAAAAGCAAAAGATCGTGATATAAGACGTATCGGGTCTATGGTCTGTTTGACGGGCGGAGGTCATCTTCCGCCCGTTTTATCGTTCAAAAACAGCCCTGTCTTGCAAATCGGGCGTTTAAGCGTAATAAGATAAATTTTGCAAAAACATATTGTTTTCCCTTGTTTATCAAAACAATATAAGATAGTGCGGTAAAACACGAAAAATATTTTTTGACAAAAATGAAATTTCCTATTGCAAAAATTTCATTTTTATTGTATACTGTATCCATATGGCAAAAAACTGTTAAAAATAATAGGAGGAAAACAAAAATGAGTATAAAAATCGGTATCATGGGTTACGGCAACCTGGGCAGGGGCGTTGAATGCGCTGTAAAGCAAAACCCCGATATGGAGCTTGCGGCGGTATTTACAAGGAGAGACCCCTCGCAGGTAAGCATTCTTACATCTTCGGCAAAGGTATGCTCCGTAAACGATTTAAAGGACTGGACGGACAAAATAGATGTTATGATAATCTGCGGCGGCTCCGCAACGGATCTTCCCAAGCAGACCCCCGAGCGTGCAAAGATGTTCAATGTTATCGACAGCTTTGACACACACGCAAGGATACCCGAGCATTTCGCAAATGTGGATTCGGCCGCATAGGGCGCAGGCAAGGTTGCTGTTATCTCTGTGGGCTGGGATCCCGGTATGTTCTCGCTTAACAGACTTTACGCAAACTGCATCCTTCCCGACGGCAATGACTATACATTCTGGGGCAAGGGCGTTAGCCAGGGTCACAGCGATGCTATCCGTCGCGTAGAGGGCGTTAAAAACGGCAAGCAGTATACCATCCCCGTTGAATCTGCGCTGGAGTCTGTAAGAAACGGTGAAAATCCCGAGCTTACAACACGTCAGAAGCACACAAGAGAGTGCTTTGTTGTGCTGGAGGAGGGTGCAGACCCCGCAAAGGTAGAGGCAGAGATAAAGAATATGCCCAACTATTTTGCAGACTATGATACAACTGTTCACTTTATAAGTGAAGAAGAGCTTCAAAGAGACCACAGCGGCATACCTCACGGCGGCTTTGTTTTAAGAAGCGGCAAGACGGGCTGGAACGGCGAAAACAAGCATATAATCGAGTACAGCCTTAAGCTTGATTCAAACCCCGAGTTTACATCAAGCGTGCTTTGTGCTTATGCAAGAGCGGCTTACAGACTTTCAAGCGAGGGTCAGAGCGGCTGCAAGACGGTGTTTGATATCGCACCCGCATACCTCAGCGCACAGAGCGGCGAGGAGATAAGGGCTCATCTTTTATAATATTTGAAGTTAATATACAAAAAAAGCGCAGATGTTTCTTTGTGACAAACAAAGATCGTCTGCGCTTTTTTATATTCTGACAACTATTCCACAAGTGCGCCGTTGCCGTCTTTAAAAATATATTTTTCGACAGTACCGTCGGCGTAGGTGATGGTAAAATCGCCCTCCTCGTAGTCGTCTACCCAGGTGCCTTCCCAGGTCTCACCGTCTTTTTTGACAAATTTCCCCTGTCCGTTTCTTAAATTATGCGACCACATACCGTAGTATACCGAGCCGCTGTCCGCAAAGGTAAATATGCCGTAGCCCTCGGCAATGCCGCCCGATACCGCACCTATATAGGTAGAGCCGTTGGGGAAAAGCTTTATGCAGTTGCCCTCGGCGGTGCCGTTTACCTTTTTGCCGATGACTGTCACGCCGTTTTCTTCCCAGGCCTCGTTTCCGTCCAGCTTTATGCCGTAGCGTGCTGCGACCTGCTCATAGGAGGTCGTGTCGGTCTGCGCCTGCGTATCGGCCTTTTTTTGCCCCTTAAAGGCATAGAACAGGCCGACGGCCGTCAGAAGCAGGGATAGTGCCACCATAGAGACAATTACGCCCGTTTTGGACTTTTTTGGGGCATCCTTTTCGGATGCGGCCGTGTAAAGGTTGCCGCCGTGCCTTTCGGCAGGCTCGGCAGACGTCTGACCGCCGCCGTCTTTCAGGCAGTCCTTTATCTTTGACACAAATGCGAGGATATGCTTGTCCATATCCCCGTCAAAGGCCTCCGTCCAGTGCAGACGGCCGATATAGCTCATTGCATCGTCGCTTACGGTCTCGTCCGATATCTGAAACGGCAGTATGCTTATGTTTTCTCCGCCGTGAAGGCGCACACAGGCCGTGCTTATCTCGTCAAGCACCTGCTTTGAATAGCTTGCGGCCTGGTTTAATACAATAACAAATACCCTGCATTGCATAAGGGCGTTTTTTGCGCTTTCTCCGTCCTGTGCGGGCGTGGAAAAGCAGCTTATACCCTCGGATGTCAGTTTATCCGATATGCTTTGCGCGATACTCTGCGATCTTTCGCCAAAATGACTTATATAAACATCAGTCATTTTACTGCATCTCCTTAGCTGATAGGTTTAAATAATAAAATCTTTTAATCTGTTTTCCGCTTCCTCGTTTGCGTATACCTTGAAATAAAAACCGTCCCCGCGGTGCTCGTTTTCTATTATTTCGCAGTTTTTGTGTACAAAGCTTACCAGACTGCCCTTGTCGTAGGGAATGACTATTTCAAGACACTTTTTTTGACTTTTTATCCAGTTTTCGATAAGCTCTGTCAGCTTGTCTATGCCCTCGCCGCGCTTGGCCGATATTTTTACCGTGGCAATGGCGCGGGGGTCGGGGGGCAGGGGCAGCTCTATACCGTCCTTGTCCACCTTGTTGTATACGGTTATTACGGGTTTGTCGCCGCATTTAAGCTCATCCAGGGTCTGATAGACCACCTTCATCTGTTCTTCGCGGCGCGGGTTCGACACATCTAAAACGTGTATAAGTATATGGGCAAAGCTTGCCTCCTCCAGCGTGGCGCGAAAGGCATTTATCAGACCGTGCGGCAGCTTTTGTATAAAGCCTACCGTGTCCGTGAAAAGGCATTCCGTGCCGCTGTCGAGCTTTTTCTTGCGCGTGGTGGTGTCAAGGGTGGCAAAAAGCTTGTCCTCGGCAAGGATGCCCGCATCCGTGAGGGTGTTCAAAAGCGTGGACTTGCCCGCATTTGTGTAGCCTACGAGCGCCGCTATGGGCATACCGCTTGTACTGCGCTTTTCGCGCATTATATCGCGGTGGCGCTTTATCTCCTTTAACTCTTTGTTAAGCTCCGCAATGCGGTTTGCGATATTGCGCCTGTCCGTTTCAAGCTTTGTTTCGCCGGGGCCTCTTGTGCCTATACCGCCGCCCAGACGGCTCATATATTTGTACTGCCCCACAAGGTGTGAGGAGTTGTATTTAAGCTGTGCAAGCTCGACTTGCAGCTTACCCTCGGCAGACTGTGCGTGCTGCGCAAAAATGTCGAGTATAAGCAGGGTGCGGTTCATTATCTTGGTGTCCAGCATCTCCGCCATATTGCGCATCTGGTTCGGGCTGAGATCGTCGTCGCAGACTATGCCCGTGGCATCGGTCATTTCGATATAGCTTTTAAGCTCCTCCATCTTGCCCTTGCCAAGGTAGTGCGCCTTGTGTACGGCCTCGCGGTTTTGTATCATTCGGCCGACTACCTCTGCGCCCGCGGTCTTTGCAAGGTCTTTCAGCTCGTCAAGACAGCTTTCCACATCAAATTCGTTATGTCCGTCGTCAACCGCGACCAGAATAACTCTTTCGGCCTCTTTATCTGTTGAATATAGCATATTTTAATAATCCTCGGGTCTGTCGGGTCTTAAACCGAAGTGATAGCGTATAGCCTCGACTATCCTTTCCGCAGCATGGCCGTCGCCGAAGGGATTTTTTGCGGCTACCATTTTCGCATACTCGTCCTTGTCGTCAAGCAGCAGGCAGGTCAGTCTGAATATATCGTCGCGTTCTATGCCCGCAAGCTTTAATGTGCCCGCCTCAACACCCTCGGGACGCTCGGTAACATTTCTGAGCACCAATACGGGCTTGCCCATAGAGGGAACTTCCTCCTGCAATCCGCCGCTGTCCGTAAGCACAAGATAGCTGCGGTTCATAAGGTTGTGCATATTTTCTATGTCAACGGGGTCTATAAGGTGTATGCGCGGATGTCCGTCAAGTATCGGGAAAACGGTGTCCCTTACGGCGGGGCTTAAATGCACAGCGTAAACGACCTCCACATCCTCGTATTTGTTTACCACATCAAGTACGGCATTGCAGATGTTTTCAAGCGGTTTGCCGTAGTTTTCGCGGCGGTGTGCTGTCATGGTGATAACACGCTTGTTTTTGAAATCAATTTCGTTTAATACAGGCTCGTCAAAGGTAAATTCGTCCTTTATTGTGGTCTTAAGGCAGTCAACAGCTGTGTTGCCCGTGATGAAAATACCCGACGGGTCGATGTTTTCCTTTAAAAGATGCTCCTTTGCAAGGGGAGTGGGCGAAAAATGCAGATCTGTCATTGCACCCGTAAGGCGGCGGTTCATTTCCTCGGGGAAGGGCTGCCATTTGTCATAGGTGCGCAGACCCGCCTCAACGTGTCCCAGCTTTATATTGCTGTAAAATGCCGCAAGTGCGCCCGCAAAGGTAGTGGTGGTGTCGCCGTGCACCAGCACAAGGTCGGGCTTTGCCGTTTTCATTACCTCTTCAAGACCCGTAAGTGCCTTGGTCGTTATCTGCGTCAGGGTCTGGCGCGGGGTCATGATATCAAGGTCATAATCGGGCTTGATGTCGAATATCTCAAGCACCTGATCCAGCATCTGTCTGTGCTGCGCCGTAACACAAACTATGGATTCTATCTCGCTGTCGTACTTTTCAAGTGCGTTTATAACGGGGGCCATTTTTGTAGCTTCGGGTCTGGTGCCGAATATGCTCATTACTTTTATTTTTCCCATAATTTCACCTCGTATGGTTTATGTGTTGTGTATATGACGGGACGGATAGCCGCGCCCAAGCGTGCTTTATCCCGTTCACCCATATACCAACTATAATTTAACCATATTTTTATATTTTTTTCAATAGTTTTCGGCGCTTTTTAGCCGAATTATTTTCGGGGCATTATTTTTGTGCCGCAAAATACGGGCGGGACTTGCCATTATCGGCAGGATATGGTATTATAGATATACAGACGGATAAAGATAAAACGAGGTTGAAATATATGAAAAAGGTTGCATTTCTGACACTTGGCTGCAAGGTCAATCTATACGATACCGAGGCCATGCAGGAGCTTTTTGCCGCAAGGGGCTACGACATAGTGGACTTTGAGAATATGGCGGATATATATATTATAAACACCTGTACGGTGACAAATTTCGGCGATAAAAAATCCAGACAGATGATAAGGCGGGCAAAACGTCAAAACCCCGATGCCATTGTTGCCGCAACGGGCTGTTATGCACAGGTGGCACCCGATACCGTGTCAAAGATAGAGGGCATAAATATCGTGGTGGGTACAAAGCACCGCGCGCGCATAGTGGACATAATAGAGGACTATACCGACGAAACAAAGGTGCTTAACGCCGTTTCGGACATAAGGCACGAGACGGAGTTTGAGCCGCTTAAAATAAGCAAGCTTAAGGACAGGACACGCGCCTATGTCAAGATACAGGAGGGCTGTAACCGCTATTGCAGCTATTGTATAATCCCATACGCACGCGGCCCCGTAAGAAGCCGCCGCCCCGAAGAGGTGGTCGAGGAGGTAAAGCGGCTTGCCCAAAACGGCTTTAAGGAGGTAGTTTTAACGGGCATACACGTTGCCAGCTACGGCCTTGACCTTAAGTGTACAAATCTTACAGATATAGTAAAGCAGGTAAACGAAACAGAGGGTATAGAGCGCATACGCTTCAGCTCTATGGAGCCCACGGCGGTAACGGAGGAATTTGTTGCCGAGATGAAGAAAATGCCCAAGATATGCGACCACTTCCCGCTTTCGCTTCAAAGCGGCTGCGACAAAACGCTGAAAGCCATGAACCGCCGTTATACCGCGGATGAATACGCACTTGCCGTGGACAGACTGCGCGGTGCCTTTCCCGATGTGGCCATAACCACCGATATCATTGTCGGCTTTCCCGGCGAGACCGAGGAGGACTTTTTGGAAAGCATAGCCTTTGCAAGGCGCGTGGGTCTTTCAAAAATACACGTTTTCCCGTATTCGCCCAAGACGGGCACACCCGCGGCCAAAATGAAGGAGCAGGTGCCGCCCGATGTCAAAAACGACAGAGCCGCAAGGCTTATTGCCGTAAGTGACGAGCTGAACAAAAAATTCATTGATACACTAAAGGGAAGAACTATGCACGTTTTGTTTGAGATACGCAATAAAGACGGCTATTTTGAGGGTCATACCACAAACTATATAAAGGTGCTTGTAAAGACCGAAGAGGATCTTAAAAACAAGATATTAAACGTAAAAATAGGAGAATACTGCGGTGATGAAACTGTTTACGGAGAGATTTAAAATTTCTTTTGCGCTTTTGCTTGCGGCTGCGTTTTGCATTATTGCGCAGGTCGGCGTATATGCGGGGGATATTGTCATAAACGGCGAAAGAATGAGTGCTGACCCCGCGCCCTTTATCCAAAACGGCAGAACGCTTGTGCCGCTAAGGTTTATAAGCGAAAACCTCGGTGCGGAGGTAGAATATGACGACAAAGACCGTCTTGTGACGGTATCTGACGGGGATGTTCTGATAAAGCTGGGATTGGACAGCAATACCGCCCTTGTGAACGATAACGGCGTAACGCTTGATGCACCCGCGCAGATATGCGATGGCAGAACTATGGTGCCGCTTCGCTTTATTGCGGAGGCCTTTGACTGCACGGTAAATTACGAGAGTGAGTCGAAGCTTGTTTTTATATCGGACAAAAGCTTTGACAAGGAGTATATAACGCTTGACGATATCCCCGAATATTCGGGCAGTCCGTATATTGAGCTTTATTATAATATGCCGCTTTTTGAGAATATTTCGGACAAGCCCTATGAAAGCTACGGACAGCTTGACACACTGGGCAGATGCACCGCCGCCGAGGCCTGTCTTTCACGGGAGCTGATGCCCACCGAAAAGCGCGGCAGCATAGGCAGCGTACAGCCAAGCGGCTGGAGAATATCCAAATACGATTTTATCGACGGACAGTATCTTTTTAACCGCTGTCACCTTATCGCATATATGCTGACGGCGGAAAACGATAATCCTTTAAACCTTATAACCGGCACAAGGTATATGAATACCGAGGGTATGCTGCCCTTTGAAACAGAGGTATGCGATCATATCAAGAAAACAAACGGCCGCGTTATGTACAGGGTTACGCCCGTGTATTCGGGGGACGAGCCCATAGCAAGGGGCGTGCTGATGGAGGCTTTTTCCGTCGGGGACAACGGAAAGGACATCTGCTTTGATGTTTTTGTATACAATGTTCAGCCTGGTGTAAGAATAAATTACGAAAACGGCGAGAATTATCCCGATGACTTCAATATTTTCACAACCGTTGAGGAAACGACCGAGCAGACCACCGAATTCAAGACGGAAGAAACCACGGGAATAAACACTCACGAAACAAACGAGCAGACAACGAATATCGAGGAGCTTATAGAGTGCTTTTCGGTAACGCCCGAAAGCCCTGCGGAAAGCTTTGACTATATATTAAATATCCACACAATGAAATTTCATCTGCCGGATTGTAAGCATATAAACGATATTTCGGACAAAAACAAGCGCGGCTATAACGGCGATGCCGGGCTGCTTGAAGAAATAGGCTTCAAGCCCTGCGGCGGCTGCAAACCAACAAAAGAGGGAAGAAAATGAAAGACGATACAAAACGAATGAAAGAGCTTGTCACGCTTTTAAATAAGGCCTCAAAGGCCTATTATCAGCAGGACAAGGAAATAATGAGCGACAAGGACTATGATGCGCTTTATGACGAACTGACTGCGCTGGAGGTGGAAACGGGCATTATCCTATCGGACAGCCCGACGCAGAATGTCGGCTATACGGTTTTAAGTGCGCTGACCAAGGTCGAGCATCCCTCGCCCATGCTTTCACTTGACAAGACAAAGGAAACAGCAAGGCTGGAGGAATTTCTGGGTGAGCAGACGGGTCTTTTGTCCTATAAAATGGACGGCCTGACGGTCGTGCTTACCTACCGTGACGGCAAATTAAAGCAGGCGCTTACCCGCGGAAACGGCGTTATCGGCGAGGATATAACCCACAATGCCCGTACCTTTAAAAATATCCCCTTAAAGCTGGATTTTAAGGGCGAGCTGGTTTTAAGGGGCGAGGCGGTCATTTCGTTCAAGGATTTTGAGCGCATAAACAGCGCCCTTGACCCCGAGGATGAGTACAAAAACCCCAGAAACCTTTGCAGCGGTACGGTGAGACAGCTTAACAGCGAGATATGCGCAAAAAGAAGCGTTTGCTTTATCGCCTTTTCCCTTGTAACGGCCGATGGTATGGAGTTTGCAAAAAAATCCGAGGGTATGGACTGGCTTGAACAAAAGGGCTTTCAGGTTGTCGAAAGAAAATTTGTCACCGCAAAAAATGTGGAAAAGACCGTAAGGGAGTTTGAGGACAATATCCCGAACAACCCCTTTGCAACGGACGGCCTTGTGCTGACCTATGACGATATCGAATATTCCCGCTCTTTGGGTACAACGGCGAAATTCCCCCGCGATTCCATAGCCTTTAAATGGGCGGACGAAACAGCGGAGACTACATTGAAAGAAATTGAGTGGAGCGCATCGAGGACGGGTCTTATAAACCCCATAGCCGTATTTGACCCCGTCGAGCTGGAGGGGACCACGGTAAGCCGTGCAAGCCTGCACAATGTAAGCATAGTTAAAGGCCTTAAGCTTGGTTTGGGCGACAAAATTACGGTCTACAAGGCAAATATGATAATACCGCAGGTAGCGGAAAACCTGACAAACTCGGATAATGCCGAGATACCCGCGGTCTGTCCCGTCTGCGGCGGCAAAACGCAGATAGTCAGCATACGCGACGGCGAGGCTCTTAAATGCATAAACCCCGATTGTGCGGCCAAAAAGCTTATGGGCTTTGTACACTTTGTAAGCCGTGATGCTATGAATATAGAGGGGCTTTCCGAAAGCACGCTTGAAAAATTTATAAATGCGGATACGCTTACGGATTATGCGGATATTTATGCTCTTTCAAGCCACAGACAGACCCTTGTGGAGCTTGAGGGCTTTGGCGAAAAGTCCTTTGACAACCTTATGGCGGCCGTTGAAAAAAGCCGCAATATCGGTCTGCCGAATTTTATTTATGCACTTGGCATAGAAAATGTAGGCCTTAGCAATGCAAAGCTTTTATGCAAATTTTACGGCTATGATCTGGATAAAATACTTTCCGCAAAAGCGGACGAGCTTACCGATATAGACGGTTTTGGCGAGGTCATAGCGCTTTCGCTTGAAAATTATTTCAAAAACGAAAAAAAAATGATGCTTATAGAAAAAATACGCAAAGAGCTTACCTTTGATATCCCCAAACAAAACGAGGGCGAGCAGATATTAAAGGATAAAATTTTTGTAATAACGGGCGATGTGCACCACTTTAAAAACCGCAAGGAGCTTCAGGCAAAAATAGAGGAACTCGGCGGCAAGGCCACGGGCAGCGTTTCCGCAAAGACAAGCTATCTTATCAATAACGATATCACATCAAACAGCTCCAAAAATAAAAAGGCAAAGGAGCTTGGCGTGCCGATCATAAGCGAGGATGACTTTTTAAAGCTTATAGGAGAATAACAACAAGAAAAAAGGAGAACCGCGGTTCTCCTTTTATGATCTATTCGGTTTTTTCAATACTCATTGTCGAGAGTAGCGCTGCTGTATAATTAAGCATATCCTTTTCCGTGCCCGAGTTATAATTATCGTTTGTGTAAAAGCTTACGGGTATATCCGCCGCAATGCCCGTGTTTTTATCGTACACAACAGCCGTGCCGTAAAATTTGTATTTATTGTTATCATAGGATATAAAGCAAATTTCCTTATCGTCGGTCTTGGCCTTATAGGCAATTTTTTCGTTTTTATATTCCTTTTCTATATCCTTTTCGCTGCCGTATTCGTTAAGATACATACCGTTTGATATTACCAGCGACAAATCACCCGTAAGTTCGCCGTTTGTGTATTTACCGCCGACATCCGTATAGGACGAGGCATCCGAAAACGGCTTTACAAAAAAGCTTTCGGGCAGCTCGAAGGTGCATTTTGCACTTATGTCCGCTTGTTCGCCCTTTGCGTTTACGCTGAAGCTTCTTATGCGTTGGTCGGGCTTGTCAAGGGTGAACGATGCGGTATATTCCTTTAATCTGCCGTCCGAGATATAATAGGATACCTCGCGACCCGTGCCCGAGTACATATCGCGCTCGTCCGACATTACGCTATCCTGATAATAATGCGTGTTAAGGCTGCCGTCATATTCAATGCCCTCGCCGAATTTTGCCGCAAAGGCCTCCTTTGTCATATCCGTACCGAAGCCGCCCGGCAGAAAGACGCGGTTTGTCCGGTCGCTGAAACTAAGGTACATACAGCGGATAACGCAGTCTCTTTTGGAAAGCTCGTTTTCGGTGGAGTTTTCACAGACAAAGGACACCTTGAAGGAAATGTCGCTGTCGGGCTTGAAAGCTGCCCTTACCGCCGTGGAATAGGGCTCCGCGGTCTCGTCGGGATCGGAAAGGACAAAGCCCGATGCCGTCTCAAACTCCCCGACCGTCATCGGAAAGGTATAGACATTGCCGTCTATCTGTATCTTGTTGTCAAAAATATCCGCGGCTGTTATCTCTGCCGATGCCGTGCCCGCCGATGCGGCAGCAACGGGGGTGTAGTCCGTGCCGCTTACCGCGTTTTCCCTTGTCGGCACGGGGGTCACGGTAACTGTCGGCGTGCCGCTGCCGCAGGCACAAAGTATAAGTGCAAGCATAAATGCTGCCGAGTTTTTTAAAATTTTCATGGTTTTCCCTCCTCTTGGCTTAAATATAGCATTTTGTGCGGCGTAAGTCAAGCTTACGTTTACTTTGGTTTGGCAAATAAGCTTAAAAATACACAAAAGTATGCCCTGTAAAGTCAGTATAAAATGTGCATTATGACGAAAAAGGCGTATTTTAATAATTGTAATATTTTTTGTAACATTTTTGTTGTATAATGAAAATAAAACGGTGCGGGCAATGACCGACAGCTTTGATAAAAGCGTATCCCGGATGTGCCCCACAGCGAGATACAGACGAAAGGAGCGATCATATGGCACTGCAAAGACTTAGCGATGACGAGCTTATGATGGTATCGGGGGGAACAGGCAATGCGTCAAACTGTACCGTCAGGGCGGTGGGAAATCCTAACATGATGCCGTGCAGGCAGGAAAAATGCTTACGCTGCGGAAGCACTGCGCTGACAGACGGGTTGTTCAGCACGGACAACGGCAGAACGGTATATCAGGGGCAGGAGTGCGTTTGCGGCAATATAATGATATACGGTGACAACATAATGTAAAAAGAAAGGAGTATGCGGTATGAAGGACAAAAATGAAAATGATATGTCCTTGGAAGAGATCAATGAAGGCGACTTTGAAAAGATAGCCGGCGGTTTGGACTACGAGGTGGATCAGGAGGTCGTTATCGGCGGCAATAACGGCAAATAGGCCGAATATAATATAAAAAAAAGGGATGAGTTATATGGTCAAAAAAGGAATCGATTTATGGCGCTCCTGCTTGCGCTGACCGTTGCGGCACCGAATGTCGTATGGGCGGACACACACCCGTATGTCAAGCAAAAACTAAAAAATATTTTTATTTATAGGTTTAGCCCTCAAAGTCCTGTATCTTCCATTCGACTTTAATACTCTTATCGGGGTATACATACACTTTCTCAACAAGTGCAATATCAAAAATCTGCTTATGCAAGGCTTCTTCCGTTATACTTAACTGATAGCAGGGTTCGTTGCCGTAAAGCCTTGTATACTTGCATTTAAAGCGGGAATTCTTGGCTTTTATATACTCCATAGAGTGGTTACAGCACCCACAAAAAACTTTTGAACGAAGCGGATATATTCGAGCGTTTTCTCCTTTTCGCTTATATACAGGCTTTGTTTCGCTTGCTTTTCGGAATATTTCTTCCGAAACTATTGCAGGATGATGATTCGGGATCTTTACCCATTTATCCTCGGTTTTCAATATCCGCCGTTTGCTTCCTACATCCGTAACCTGTCTTTTGCCCATAACATACATACCCATATATATTTCATTTGAAAGTATATTTGCTATCGTTTCAGATTTCCAATACTTGCATTTTGAAATATCACAGCTGCTTAAGCCTTTTTGCGCTTTATATTGTATGGGCGTGGGTATGCCTTTGTCGGAAAGGTGCTTTGCTATTTGCGTTTTGGGCATTCCCTCTGTATACAGCTTAAATATTGTCCTGATATTGTCGGCTACTTCATCATCTATTATGAGCTTTTTATTTTCATCAAATTTATATCCGTAAGGATATTGTCCGGTGCAGTATTCACCATTTCGTATTCTTATTTGCCTTGCAGTCTTGACCTTGATTGATATATCGCGGCTGTAATACTCATTTATAAGATATTTGAACGCTATATTCATACCGCCAGTATCGCCCTTGTGTTCATCGCTGTCAAAACAATCACTCACGGAAATGAACCGAACATTAAACAGCGGGAAAACCTGCTGGGTAAAGTAACCGACCTCAATGCTGTTTCTGCCGAACCTTGAAAAGTCCTTAACAAGAATACAGTTTATCTTATTTAGCTGTATATCCGACAAAAGCCGTTGTACTGCGGGTCTTTCAAAGTTTGTGCCTGTATAGCCGTTGTCCGTATATTCAACGATCTTCACATTTTGTACAGGCATTTTTTCTGCATACTCTGTAAGCAAGAGCCTTTGAGATTCTATGCTGATACTCTCGCTTCTTGCATCATCAACGGATAATCGAAGGTATATTGCCACTGTATAATCAGTCATTGTTCCACACCTCCGTATTAAATTCATTGTCGAATGTATATTTTATTTCTATACGGTTATCCCGATAATACTTTCAGACCTAAGAACACCATTACAAGAGCCGAGGCAGCCGCAATACTGTACGGCGTAAAGGAAAGATAATTAAAAATGCGGGCAGTTTAAATGCTGCCCGCCAAAGATACTTTATATTGAGAAAGGAGAAAAAAATGATGTTAGACGAAAAAAAATTAAATGAAGAACAGCTTAAAAACGTAGCCGGAGGGATGGGTTCCATCTATGATCTCGGTGAGGAATGGATAGTACACGGTGATAACACAAAACGGGAAGGCATCATGTGTACGGACTATGAGAGAGACGGCGAATGGGTCATGGGCAAAAGTTAAAAAATATCGGCAGGATATTGGGGGATACGGGTACGCTCGTATCCCCGTTTTTCTATGCTGCTGCCTATGTATTTTGCCGTGCTTCAAGGCGCAAATCGTTATTGACAGCATCGGCTTACGGTGGTAAAATACAGGTGATAAGGGTAATCAAAACAACACAGGAGGATCTGACATGAAACTTTTAAAAAGGGCTGTAAGTGCGTTTTTATCAACTGCTGTGGCCGTTTCCTGCTTTGCGGGCGTGAATGTTGCCTATGCTGCGGAGCCGACGCTGGCAGGCGGCTGGAACGAAACGCTGTATGCACAGTGGACGGACAGCAATCCGTCGGCGGCTACCGTTACATATAAGCACGGCGGTGTGGAAAAAACGCTTACAGGCGAGGATAAGGCATTTTTGCAAAGAACTGTGGACGGCAGTGCGCGTGTGGATATACCCGGCCTTGCACCGGGCAGGTACGACCTGACCATTAAGGCATCAAACGGCACGGTCTACGAAAAAACGGGTATAAACGTACCCAAGCAGGACCGTTCGGGCTATGCGCATTTTAACTACAGCGAGGGTGTCGGCGCGTACAACAGCGACGGTACACTCAAGGCAAATGCTGTTGTACTCTATGTTACAGAGGAAAACAAAAACACGGTAACGCTGTCCTACGGCGGCAAAAGCGTAACGGGTATAGGCAATATCCTTAACTCCCGCGGTGCTACCAAGGACGCAACGGTGCAAAATACAAACGGCGGCATACTTACAACACTTGCCGAAAACAATATACCCCTTGTTGTGCGTATCGTGGGCAAGGTAGAGGCAGGCGATACAAACACAAAGGGCGGCACAAATTTCACGGGCGAAAATGTTCCCGTGCCGAGTGAAAGCATTAACGGTCTTACGGCCTACAACTCCACCGATTACGGCGGATCCGCAAAGGATAACGGCATGATGGCCAGAATGATAGATGCCACCAACATTACGATAGAGGGTATAGGCCATGATGCCTGCATAGACGGCTGGGGCTTCCATCTGGTAGCTTCCTCAGCAGGCGCATCCAAAAAGTTTGCAAGAAATTTTGAGGTAAGGAATATAACCTTTGCCAACTATCCCGAGGATGCTATCGGTATGGAGGGACAGCAGGAGGGCTCCACGGTCACGGCACCCGTAAGCCGCTGCTGGATACATAACAACACCTTTAAGTGCGGCTACTGTAAAAGCCCCGCGGAAAGCGATAAAAAAGAGGGTGACGGCTCCTGCGACTTCAAGCGCGGCGAGTATTATACGCTGGCCTACAACAAGTTTGAAAACTGTCACAAGACAAACCTTATCGGCGCAAGCGATTCAAACCTGCAGTACAATATAACCATGCACCACAACTACTGGTCGGACTGCAAGGCAAGAGGCCCGCTTGCCAGAAAGGCAAATATACATATGTACAACAACTATGTGTACCGCCAGACGGACTATGCGGAAAACGCAAGGGCAAATGCCTTTATTTTCTCGGAATACTGCTATTTCGAGGGCTGCAAGGGTGCGCTGGCACCTGCGGGCGGCCGCATAGCATCGTATAACGACACATTTTTAAGCTGTCTTAACAGCAGCGAGGATGCCTGCAAGGTATCAAGCAGAAGCGAGGCCGTGTATGATGCAAACCTGTACGGCAATTTTGTTGTGGACTCCTCACAGGGTTATATCAAGGACGGCAATTACAGCCTGACATCAAATTCGGCACAGGCAAAGGCCGAGTGTATCGCATATTCGGGTGCTATGAAAAAGCAGATAATAACTTCCGATACCGTGGATACCTCTGTTATCCCCGCAGAGCTTTACAACAAGGCGGCGGCATCACCCGTCGAGATACCTTATTCCATAGATTATACAAGCAGCACCTGCTCGCTGGGCAAGCTTGACAGCCCCTATACCAAATCGGTGCATGAAAACCTTGTATATAACCTTGCCAAAAAGTATTCACCCGGCAATGCCGCGGTGGTAGGACAGGCAGGCATCGTGTTCTTCCTCAACCAGTCGGCGGATGTAACGCTTGACGGCGTATCGGGCACGGCAACACCCGTTATCTACACCGAAAACGGCGATGCGGTCATAAAGACCTCGGGCACGGCGACCCTTGCACCCGGCGTTTACATGGTACAGTCCTCCATATTCGATGTGGGCACAAGCACCTATAAGGAGGCAAAGGTCAACTCGCTTACATTTAAGGCAAAGGGCGAGGGTGAGACGGTCACCGCAACACAAAAGGAGACTACTACCGAGGGTACGACAGTTTCCGCAGAAACGACAAGCAAGTCCCAAGGCGGTGAGGACGAGACCGAAACAGAGCCCGAGACGGAGCCCGTAACAAGCGACCCGAGCGGTTATGCGGCAATGGGCAAATATGTATTCGGAAGCTCGCCGTCGGAAACGGGCGATTATAAGGTATCGTCAAAATCCGTTAATGAGGGCAATATAGACTTTATTTTCAGAAATATCAGCACATCCAGCTGTTCGCTCAGGGCGGACGACGGTACGGGTATCGCGTTTGCGCTTGCAAAGCCCACCAAGGCAGAGATAAAAATGGCCGACGGCAAGGCCGCTGTCCTGATAGAAAATAATACGGGCATGATGTTTGAATTGCCGGGCAATGCGGTAAGCACATACCAGCTTGCGGCAGGCAGCTATTCGATAGAGGGCATCGACCCCGGAAGCAACTCCAAGATATCGGTAATGACGCTTACCGAAATAAGCTCGCCGCAAAAGGGCGATGTGGACGTAAACGGTGTTGTTGACAGGGATGATGCGGCGCTGCTGCTTAAATACCTCGGCGGCACGGTACGATTTACCACACTTCAGATCGAGCTGGCAAAGGTAAATACCGACTCGGCGGCGGATATGCTTGATGTTATAGCAATATTGAACAAAAATTAAAATAGGACTTGACAGAAACCACAGGTTTCCTATATAATTACTTTAACGGCGTAAAGCGATAAAGTGTTAAAGCACTTACCGTACTGCGCCGTTAATATTTTTTTTAAGGAGAATTGGAAAATGGCAGCAAAAATTATAATGCTCGTTGTGTTTTTTGCGGTAATGCTGGGTGTGGGCTTTTACTCGCGCAGCAAGGCAAAAAACGTCAATGACTATGTACTGGGCGGAAGGTCCGTGGGACCGTGGATAACGGCGTTTGCCTTTGGTACGTCTTACTTTTCATCGGTAGTGTTTGTGGGTTATGCCGGACAGTTTGGCTGGAAATACGGTATATCCTCCACATGGATAGGCCTTGGCAATGCGTTTATAGGCAGCCTTTTGGCATGGCTGATACTCGGCAGAAGAACGAGGGTCATGACACAAAAGCTGGAGGCGCGTACCATGCCCGAATACTTCGGCAAAAGATACGACTCAACGGCACTCAGGATCGCAGGCGCGGTAATAGCGTTCATTTTCCTTATACCATATACCGCATCTATTTATAACGGCCTTTCAAGACTGTTCGGTATGGCGTTTAGCATACAGTACGAGGTCTGTATTATAGTTATGGCGCTTCTTACAGCGGTTTATGTTATCGTGGGCGGCTACATGGCAACGGCGTTAAACGACTTTATACAGGGTATAATAATGCTTATAGGCATAAGTGCCGTAATATTTGCCGTACTTGTACAGCACGGCGGCTTCCTTAACGCACTTAAAGAGCTTTCAAACATCCCCGCAGACCCGTCGGTCACGGCGGAGGCACTCAAGGACTCAAGCGGTCTGTTTGCAAGCTTCTTCGGCCCCGACCCCGTAAATCTTTTCGGCGTTGTTGTGCTTACATCGCTTGGTACCTGGGGTCTGCCGCAGATGGTACATAAATTTTACACAATAAAGGACGAAAAGGCTGTCAAGACAGGTACTATCGTTTCCACATTCTTTGCTATCGTGGTTGCGGGCGGCTGCTATTTCCTGGGCGGCTTCGGACGACTTTTCGCCTATGCGGACATTTATAAGTCGGACGGCTCGGTCGCATACGACTCTATCGTACCCGCAATGCTTGAAACACTTCCCGACCTGCTTATCGGTATAGTGGTGGTGCTGGTGCTTTCCGCATCCATGTCAACGCTGTCCTCGCTTGTTATCACATCCAGCTCCACAATTACGCTGGATCTGTTAAAAGAGACATTTATGAAGAAAATGACCGAAAAACAGCAGCTTATCATTATGCGTGTGCTGGTTGCGGTGTTTGTTGTACTGTCGGTAGTAATGGCGCTTAAACCGCCCATGTTTATCGCACAGCTTATGGGTGTGTCATGGGGCGCACTTGCGGGTGCTTTCCTTGCACCGTTTATGTACGGCCTTTACAGCAAGGCAATAACAAAGGCATCTGTCTGGGCAAGCTATATCTGGGGTGTGGGCTTTACTGTTGCCAATATGGTATGCAAGTTTATCCCGTCGCCTATAAATGCGGGCGCGATAACGATGGTCGGCGGCCTTATAATCGTTCCCATCGTCAGCGCACTTACGCCCAAGCTTAACAATGTATTTATTAACGACATTTTCTCATGCTACGAAAAGACCGTTGTTGTACACAGGAAGCATTCGCTTGAAGACGATGAATAATAAAAAATGCGGACGAGTCAAAGCTCGTCCGCTTTTTTAGCTTTTTATAAGGTTTTTTATCGCGGCGGGGATAAACCGTGCCGTATCGCCTGCCAATACGCCGTACTGCGACATCTCGGCGGCTGCCAGCTCACCCGCCCTGCCGCAGATATAACAGCCCAAAACGGCGGCATTTTCGGGGGTAAGCCCCTGTGATATAAGTCCGGCTATCGTGCCCGTCAGACAGTCGCCGCTGCCGCCCTTGCTCATGGCGGGGGTGCCTGTGGTGTTGACATATATGTCACCTGCGGGGGTAGCAATTATGGTGTGTGCATCCTTTAAAACCGTAATAACATTGTATTGCTTTGCAAAGCTGCCCGCAACGGAGATAAGCTCCTCCGAAATATAGCTTACATCAAGCCCCGTAAGCCTTGACATCTCCTTTAAATGCGGTGTCACTATGCAGGGAGCCTTTGCCTTTTTCAGCTCGTCCGTCTTGCCCTCCAGCACATTAAGCGCATCGCCGTCCAATATAAGCGGTACTTCGGCAGTTTCGATAAGCTTTGACACAAATTCAAAGACTTCCTTTGTGTTCCCGAGCCCGCAGCCCGCCGCAATGACGGTATTGCCGTTTATATCCTCGGCTATGGGCTTGAAGCTGCCGCCAAAAAGCTTGCCGTCCTTGTCGGGCAGGATGGTGGTGACGGCCTCGGGCAGACCGTTGTGAATAACGGTGGCAACATAGGGGTTGACATATGCCTTTACAAGCCCCGCACCCGTGCGGTATGCGGCGGTGCAGGCAATAAGCGCGGCACCCGCCATAAGGTCACAGCCCGCTATCACCGCTGTCCTGCCAAAGGTGCCCTTGTTGCTGCGGCTTTTGCGCTGCGGCAAAAGTGCGGCGGCCTCCTTGTCGGTCAGCATATAATATCCGCCTGTTTCATAGCTGTTGTCAACGGGCAGGGAAATGGAGCCCGTTACAAGCTCGCCGATATGCTCAAAGGCGGGGTAGAGCATAAGTCCCACCTTGGGCAGGTGGAAGGTGACGGTCTTGTCGGCGTACACCGCAATACCGTAGTCCTCGCCCGTGTTGGTGTTTATGCCCGACGGACAGTCGGCGGATATGATATAGTTTGCTTTTTCGTTTATAAGTGTAACTATCACTTCCGTAAGCTCGCGCAGTTTGGTGTGCAGCCCCGTGCCCACAATGGCATCTATCACGACATCCGCGGCATATACTATACGCTCGATGCCCTCCAGGTCGCTTTTGTTTTCGACATAGATTATATTTGCGTCGCAGGCACGCAATGCGTTAAGGTTTGCGGCGCAGTCCTTTGTCGCCTCGTCGGGGTCGCCTATAAAAATCACAGCGGTATTGATGTTTTTATGGGTCAAAAGCTGTCTTGCACAGGCCAGACCGTCACCGCCGTTATTGCCCCTGCCCGCGAAAATAAGCACATTTTTCGGGTTTTCCTTCAGGCATTCGCGCGTTATGTTCATTGCGGCGTGCTCCATCAGCAAAATGGAGGCTATCCCCTTTTTTTCTATGGCATCGTATTCGATGTCGTGCATCTGTTTGTTTGTAAGCAGTTTCATTGATGTTTCCTTTCTATTCTATCACGGCATATGCTATCGCATCGCTTTTGCTGTGCGATATAGACACATTTATACTTTCGCCGCCCATTTCCTCGAATATTTCGAGCGCCTTGTTATGCAAAAGACATATCGGCTTGCCTTTGTCGTCCTGCGCGATCTCTATATCCCGCGGGGAAAAGGTAAAGCCCGTGCCGAGAGCCTTTGCAACAGCCTCCTTTGCGGCAAATATACCCGCAAGGCTGTTATATCGGAAGCCGTGAAATTTTTCCAGCTCGCGTCTTGTAAAAACACTTTTGTAAAAGCTTTCCTTTGCGTTTTTTATGCGCTCTATCTCTATAATATCGGTACCTACGCCTTTTATCATAAAAAACACCCCTTTCTTTCCACCATTATAACACATATCCCGACATTTTGCCATAAAAAGTTTATAAAATATTCCCACGCTTGACACGTTATGCAAAATTTTTTATAATAATACGGGGGAAACCTCCGAAAATTATCCTATTTTCAGGGACCCCAAGGATAAAAAAGCAATAAGGAGCTTTGTGTTATGAAAATTGCAGGGGCGATTTTTAAAAATATACTTTTGTCGGCAGGCTGTTTGCTGGCGGCATTTGGCATACTTACAGGCATATACGCAAATGTCAATGCGGCCAATTTTATGCTGGTGCTTGCGGGGGCGGTGATTGGCAGCTTTCGCTTTTTGCCAGATAACAAATATACGCGCATATATGCCCTTGCCGTGGCGGCGGGTGCAGCCGTGTATGCGGGCATAGCCTGTTTTATAGCCCTTGACAGGCCACAGACCGCGGACGGAAGCGAGGACGCGGTGATAGTGCTGGGCTGTGCGGTAATAGGCGACAGGCCGAGCAATACGATGTACGCGCGCACGCTTGCCGCGGCGGCGTTTGCCGCCAAAAACCCCGATGCCGTGTTTGTTCTTTCGGGCGGCAAGGGTCCGCAGGAGGATATAAGCGAGGCCGAGGCTATGGAGAAACTGCTGCTTGACTGCGGTATACCGCCGCAAAAGATAATTATAGAGGACAGGGCGACCAGCACCACACAAAATTTTACATACTCAAAGGAATTGCTGGATAGGCATTTCGGCGGTGAAAATTACAGCGCGGCCTTTGTCACAAACGATTTTCATTGCTACCGCGCGGGCAGGCTGGCGCAGCTTTGCGGCTTTGACGATATACGCTGCATACCCGCAAAAACGCCGCGGAATGCGGTATTGCTTTGCTATATGCGTGAGGTGCTTGCGGTGATAAAAATGTGGATATTCAAGTGTTAGGGAGAGGAGCGTACATATGATAAGATGGGGAATAATGGGTCTTGGGACCATTGCGGAAAAATTTGCGGATACGCTTGCAAAGGCAGACAGCACAAGGACGGTGCTTTTTGCTGTGGCATCAAGGGATATAAATAAGGCAGAAAATTTTGCAAAACGGTACGGCGCAGACGAATACTTCGGCTCCTACGAGGCACTGTGCCAAAGCGACAGCGTGGATGCGGTGTATATCAGCACACCTAATTCCATGCACTTTGAAAACTGCCTGACCGCGCTGTCGGCGGGCAAAAACGTGCTGTGCGAAAAGCCCTTTGCAACCGATGCAAAGAAGGCGGAAGAACTTTACAGCCTTGCACGGGAAAAGGGTCTTTTTATTATGGAGGGGCTGTGGACATTTCATCTGCCGCTTTTAAAAAAGGCTGCGGAAATGATAAAAAACGGCGTTATAGGTGAAACGGTGCATATCAGGGCGGATTACGGCTTTATTGCATCGGGCGCAAGGCGTGAGCGCAAATTCCGCTCGGAGCTTGGCGGCGGCGCTCTGCTTGATGTGGGCATATACAATATTGGCTTTGCCAAGCTTATGTATAACGCAGACCCTATTGACATAAAAACAAAATGTATTTTAAACGAGTTCGGTACGGACAGCTTCGGCAGCGTGCTTGCAGAATACCCTAACGGGAAATTTGCATCACTGACATCGGCCATAGGTATAAAAATGAAAACGGAGGCCGAGATCTACGGCACAAAGGGCAGGATATACTTTCCCGACCACCAGAAGGCGGAGCATATGCGGGTGATACTTAACGACGGCACGCATACGGACTATGACGCACCGTTTGAGATAAACGGCTTTGAATACCAGATATACGAGTGCTGTGACTGTATCGGGCGCGGCCTGACCGAAAGCCCGGATTATACCCACAGACAGAGTATACAGGTGGCAAAAACGCTTGATGCGGTAAGGGAAAAGTGGGGCATGAGCTTTGACCTTTGACGCAGGCGGCAAAAGTAAAAAGAGGGTGATGATATGATATATACGCTTACGGCAAACCCGTCGCTGGATGTGTATGTCAAAACGGATGTTGTGCCCGGCACGGTGAACAGAAGCCGCGGTGACAGCATATACCCCGGCGGAAAGGGTATAAATGTGTCTGTTGTGCTTTCGCGCCTTGGCTGTAAAAACACGGCCATTGTGCCTGTAGCGGGCAGCACGGGCGAAATGCTGAAAAATATGCTGCATAAGGTGATAGATGCCAGATACGTTTATCTTGACGAGGGGATCACGCGGATAAATATGAAGGCACTCGGGGATAAGTCGGAAACGGAGATAAACGGCAAGGGCGTGGCCTTTGACGTAGAAAAGCTTAAACTGTCGCTCGGGCTTGTTACGCGGGACGATATACTTGCCGTCTGCGGCAGCTTTGCGGACTATTCGCTTATAGACAGCATAGCGGGATATGTCGATACAAAAAAGCTGGTGTTTGACATACCGCGCATAGAGCACGCAATAAAGCATTCGCCGTTTGTTATAAAGCCGAATATACGCGAGCTTGAAGAATATTTCGGCGGCAGCATAGAGACCCGCGAGGTGGAAAAATATGCACAGCGCCTTATCGAGCTTGGCTGCCGCAATGTGCTTGTGTCCATGGGCAGCGAGGGGGCATTTTTCTGCAACAGGAATTATTCGTTTTATGTACCCGCATTCGGTGGTGAGTGCGTAAACTCCGTCGGCTCGGGCGACAGTATGCTGGCGGGGCTTTTGTATGGCATAGAAAAAGGCATGACGGTCGAGGATGCGGTAAGGCTTGCCGTATCCTGCGGCAGCGCGACCGCATTTTGCGAGCATCTTGCGCAAAAAGAAGATATAGAAAAGCTTTTCGGAAAAATATAAAAACGGCGCATGGTGTATGCGCCGCTTTTTTAATACGTTTCTATTTGCTTTGTGCTGCCCGGTACATTTACCTGCAAGGGTGACAGGCTTGTGCGAAGGGTCTCGCTGGTGGTATATTCCTCAAGAACATCCGATATTTCAAGCTTGTTGTTCACAAAGGTTATAAGACGGAACTCGCCCGTGCCGTCCTCGCTCGAACAGCCGAGCAGGCCGTCGTGGTGTGCGTAGAAGCGCTTTATATCGGCAAAACGCTCGTCGCTGTCTATCCTTACGGTCTCGCCCTGCTCAACAGAGTAGGTGTAGAAGTAGTTTTCGTTGTTTGTACCCCTGTTTAAAATAAGCTCGGGTATCAAATCACCGTTTATATCGTATATGATATAGCTGTTGCAGTCGTTTGATATAAGAAGTGCCTTGTATGCGGCTTTATATCCCGCAAAGTTCAGCGCCAGAAGCTTCTGGTAAAGGGTGTGGTAGGCGGCTGTTATGTCGTCCTGCTTGTCGCCTGCGGCCTTGCTTTGCTCCAGCGCCTCGTTAAGTGCCGACAGCTCGTCGGTAACATTGTTTGCTATGCCGCTGCGGCTTACGGCAAGATATATGCCGTCCGCAAAGACCGTGAGCGAATGGAGGGTCTCGCCGTCAACATCCTTGTTGATGCGTGATTTAAACTCCTCCTGTGCGGCGGTAAGGTAATCCACCTGATTTTCGGCATCCATAAAGAGTATATTGGTGCGGCCGAGGACCTCCTGTGCGGCGGCAACGGAGGCATTAAGCCTGTCCTTTGCCGTCTGGCTGCACTGACCTGCGTTTACGCCTGTTTCGGTCTCGTTTATAAGCTTTTTCGCGTCCTCCGTGAGCGTTTCAAGCTTTTCCTGCATCTCCTTGTCGATAATAAAAGAATATACTGCCGTCTGCGAGCTTTCCGCCTTGGCATTGAAGGACACGGCACGCAGGTCGGTGCTGTCCTCTATGGGGAAGCCACCGCGGTATATCTTGCTGAACTCGTTGGGAGCCTCGTTGTTGGTGGTATAGTATATGCTGTGACCGAAATGCTCGTCATCGGGCTTGAATTTCAGCTCGGACAGCTTTACATAACTGCCGGGCAGCATATCGAGCTGCGGCATGACAGGCTCGGACTCCGACGATGCAATAAGCTTTTGTATCGCGGGGTCGTCGGCACCGTTATTTTCAATGTAGGTCTGAAGCAGTCTGTACGCCGATGACGGATCTGCGGAGTTTATCATAAGCGCGGCTTCGCTGAAAGCCTCGGGCTTTATTTCGCGCCTTGCAAGCAGCAGCTTGACGCAGTCCACAGCCTCGTCCGTTTTGCCGTCTTTGATATAGCAGTAGATGATGCCGCGGTATATCTCGGCCCTGTAGGCGGAACTGCTTATTTTAAGTGCCTTGTTGTATTCGCCCACGGCGGAGGAATAATCCTGCGCCTCGGTGTAGCTGAGGGCGTTGTTGATATATTGCTTTATGTGCGTTTTTTTGTTGTAGCTGTCCACAGCGGAATACGCCACGGCACAAACCAGCAGCAAAAAGGCAAGTATCATGCCTATCGCCGTTACGGTAAGGCGGCTTTTTTTGCGCCCGTACATATTGCGGCGGTTGTTTCCCAGAAATATATGCTTTTGTCGGTTTATATACATTTTTTTCATTTACTCGACCCCATGCTCTTCGGGACGGCGGGAAAACGTAGACAATGCGGTTTTCGGGCGTGTCCCTCAAATTTTTTCATGTCTTTATTGTAATATTTGTTGTCTTAAAAATCAACAAATTTTGGAAAATTAAATATAATTGTAATATTACTGTTAGTTTTTACGGATTATACTTGATTTATTAAAAAAAATAAAGTATAATGATATCAAGATCATGCAGAGTTGTTATACGAAAGGGATCCACGATGGAAAAACTTAACGGCAGAGCTTTTATGGATTCGCTGTGTGTGAGCATGGGCGAACCTGCGCTGCGTTTTAAAGGCAGCACAAAGGAAGAATTTGAAAAATGGAAGGCAAAGACCCTGCCCGAGACGGAAAAAATGCTCAGGCTGGACAAGCTTGAACTGCGCCCGTTCGGCTGTGAAAAACGCGAGCACAGGGAGCAGCTTATCAGCCCCAACGGTACTGTGTATACCCGCGAATTGTGGTATGTGGACACGCTTGCCGACCTTTCCATGCCCGTTTATGTGCTTGTACCGAAAAACGGTACGGGCAAGGCGGCACTTGCCATACATTCGCACGGCTCGGACGGCAAAAACGGCCTTGTCGGTATAATAAACGAAGAAATAGAGGAAAGCGAAAAGAAGTTTTCGTTTACATACGCATTTGATATGCTTGAAAAGGGTTATACGGTGTTCTGCCCCGATATGCTGGGCTCGGGCGAAAGACGTCCAGTCAGTCCCGACAAGCCAAAAAAGAGCGATTGCTCCGCGATAAACAATGCTCTTATGTCCATGGGCTACAACCTGCTCGGCATTTTTATATGCGAGCTGAAAAGGGCGGTGGATTTCATATTCAAGTTTGACGGGGCCGATCCGAAGGATCTTATATGCGTGGGCTTTTCAAGCGGCGGACTTAATGCGCTGTGGCTTGCGGCCGTTGACGAGCGCGTAAAGACGGTGTATGTCAGCGGATATTTCCACAGTCTCAGGAAAACGGCGCTGCACAGCAATTTCTGCGGCTGTAATTTCGTGCCCGATATGTGGTCAAATATTGATATGGATACCCCCGCTATGTTTGTGGCACCGCGGAAACTCTACATAGAAACGGGTGCGGACGACAACCTTAACGGTGCCGACGGCCTGCAGAACGTGTACAAGCTGACGGAGCTGGTGCACGGTGTATACGAGGACATATTCAAAAGCGATAACTTTAAATTTAAAGTATGCGACGGAAAACACAGATGGTACGGCGCATTCATGGATGAAATATAAAAAAAACCCGCTTACCGCAAAAACGGCAGGCGGGTTTTTTTATGGGCATCATGGCTTTATCCCGATTTTGGGATGCTGCCTTATGCAAAGCATTTTTTTCTTTTTATGATAAGATATACCGTCGCCAATACGGCTGTTAGGGCGGAAACGGCG
>JAFYGI010000048.1 GCA_017543265.1 Bacillota bacterium
AAAAAACAACAGCGCACCTCTCGCCAAACAAAAAATGATACCAAAAGGCTGAACGAAAGCAAACACCGCCTTGAAGAACTCGAAAAACTGATGCAGTCGGTCTATGAAGATAAGGTTATGGGCAAAATTCCCGAACATATATGTATAAATCTTCTGCAAAAATATGAAACCGAGCAGCAAAACCTTGAAGCATACATATCAGAACTTGAAGAAAAACTTTCGGAAGAAAAGCAGGATAAAGAAGATGTTGATGAGTTTATCCGCAGACTGAAAAAGTATTTTGATGTTCAGGAACTTACAAGAGAGATTTGTCTCGAACTTATCGAATATGTGACCGTAAACGCCAAAACAGACGATAAGCCTCGAGAGATCAATATCTATTATAAATTTATCGACAAACCATTGTCGAATAAAAGAACGCTGTATAACAACACTACAGCTTGATTGTAAAGCCACCCAAACAGTTGTGCCTATTTGGGTGGTTCACAAAAGCTGCACAAATCCCGTAGGGACGACGACAGCTTTAACTGTCAGCCGCTTGGTGGCAGTCGCAGACTGACGGAGAGGTGGAGGACAACACAGACATATCATAAATAAAAAACTACAAAGCGAGGTGCAAACATGAGCAGAGCAATAATTATAGTTTTAGACGCTGTCGGTATCGGGGAGCTGCCGGATGCGGCGGAATACGGCGATGCGGGCAGCAATACATTGATGCACGTCAAAGCCGCCGTGCCCGAGACTGTATTAAAAAATATGTGCAAAATGGGGTTGGGGCTTATCAAGGACTGCGGCAACATTTACGACAAGGTCGATGCGCCCCTTGGCTTTTACGGCAAAGCGGCCGAAAAATCAAAGGGCAAGGACACCACAACGGGGCATTGGGAGATATCGGGGCTTTGTCTTGAAAAGCCGTTTCCGACCTACCCGAACGGCTTCCCGAAAGAGGTTATAGAGGAATTTGAAAAACGCATAGGCCGAAAGACCCTCGGCAACTACCCCGCCTCGGGCACGGAGATAATTAAAGTTCTCGGCGCGGAGCATATAAAAACGGGCTATCCCATTGTATATACCTCGGCGGACAGCGTTTTTCAGATAGCGGCGCACAAAAGCGTAATACCGCTTGAAACGCTTTACGAATACTGCCGTATCGCGCGGGAGCTTTTGCAGGGTGAGCATTGTGCGGCAAGAGTTATCGCACGACCCTTCGAGGGCGAAGAGGGCAGCTTTGTGCGCACATCCGAGCGGCACGATTTTTCGCTGCCCCCTACGGGCAAAACGCTTTTGGACTATGTAAAAGAGGCGGGCATGGAGGTAAAGGCCGTAGGCAAGATAAAGGATATATTCGCAAACCGCGGCATAACCGAGCACGCACCCACAAGCGGCAACGCGCAGGGCATAGAGGAAACGATAAAATTTATGAAACGGGACTTTGACGGGCTTATCTTCACCAATCTGGTGGATACGGATATGCTTTACGGCCACCGCAACGATCCTTTGGGCTTTTCCCGCGCACTTGAATATTTTGATTCAAAATTGCCCGAAATACTTGACAATTTACGTCCCGATGATTTATTATTTATTACAGCCGACCATGGCTGTGACCCTACCACGGCATCTACCGACCATTCGAGGGAGTATATTTTCATCCTCGGTGTCGGCGGCAATATAACGGGAAATATCGGCACACGCCTTACCTACAGCGATATAGGCAAGACCGCCGCCGAATTTCTGAAAATACCAAACGATTTAAAAGGAGAGGTAATCAAATGAAGATACGCAGACTGATATCGGGCGTGATGAGCGGCATTATCGCCGTAAGCGTTATGAGCTTTCCTGCCTATGCAGCCGACAGCGTCAGCATAAATGTCGGCAGCGGCGGCTTTGCCACCGTACAGCAGGCCATAGACAGCGTAAAGGCAGGCCAGAGCGCGGTCATAACCATCGCCCCCGGCACCTACGAGGAGGCTGTTGTGGTTGATAAGCCCAATATAAAGCTTGTAAACAACAACAAGTCCAAGGATGTTATCATCACATACGACCGCGGCCCCGCACACACCGACCCTGCCAAAAAGCTGGGCACGGAAAAATCGGCCACCGTTATCGTGACCGAAAAGGCAACGGGCTTTTCCGCGGACAACATTACATTTAAAAACACCTATAATATAGGTACAAACTTCGATTACGGCCAGGCAGTTGCCTTTGAGAGCCTTGCGGACAAGGTCGTGCTTGAAAACTGCTCGTTTATCGGCAGACAGGACACCCTTTATTTAAAGGGCGCATCAAAGGGCAAGGAGGTCTACGGCAGCGCAAAGCCCGCAAGAGTTTACCTTAAAAACTGCTATATCGAGGGTACGATAGATTTTATCTTCGGCGATGCCACCGCTTATTTTGAAAACTGTAAGCTTTTTATGGCCTACAACGAAAAGGGCGGTCACTTCACAGCCCCCAACACAACGCTTTTCAACATAGGCTATGTGTTTAATAAATGTCAGTTTTTAACGGACGAAAAATATGATTCGGACTCCGCGGCAGCCGCAAAAATAGACCTGGGCAGACCGTGGCAGGCCAACTCTACCTATCCCAACAGCGGCTCATATACCGCAATTTTAAACAGCAAAATGTCAAGCCTTATACCCAAAACTGGCTTTAGCATATGGGGCGACGAAACCATACAAAACAAGGTACGTTTCTACGAATACGGCTCCACCGACTTAAAGGGCAGACCCCTTGATATTTCGGGCAGAAACAAAAATATCTGCACCGTGCTTACGGCAGAGCAGGCAAAATTATTCACCCCCTACAGCGTTTTATGCGGCAGCGACAAATGGAACCCCGCAAAGGACAAAAAAAGCGATGCAAACGCAATGGATATCACGCTTGACAAGTATTCGGCCGAGCTTCCGCAGGGTGAAAGCACCGTGATAAAGGCGGCAGGCAGCAAGGTAAAGAGCTTTGTTTCGGGTGACAGCAGCATTGCATCGGTCGATGCAGGCGGCAAGGTAACGGCTGTTTCACAGGGCAGCACGGATATAACCGTCACGGGCGAAAACGGCTTTACGGCCACCGCAAAGGTAACGGTGACCGCATCCAGAACGGCGGCACCCACCATAAAGGATATAAAAATAGACCATATAAGCACCTTTGCACCCGGTACCACAATGACCGTAAACTACAGCTATACGCTTGAAAGCGACAACGCTGCGGATGCGGCAAGGATAAGCTGGTATCTTTTAAAGGACGGCAGCGAGATACTTCTTAAAAAGGGTGTCGGTGCGGCTTACAAGACATATACCGTACAGTCAAGCGAGGTCGGCGGCAAGTACAAGGCCATTGTGGAGCCCGCTACAAAGACCAGCTACGGCGATTACGGAAAGGCCGCTGCCGTGACCGATGACAGCGTTGTGCAGGGCAGCGTTTCGGCAGAGATACTGACGGGCTTTAACGAGGGCACAAAACCGTTTGATGCCTCCGACAACTGGACGGTGACAAAGACGGCGGACAACACGCTTATCACGGCAAACTGCACGGACAAGGCACCGTCAACGCTGGGATTTGAGACCAAAACGGAGAACCCCTATCTTCGCCTTAAAATGCGTTTCAATCCCGAGGGTACGGGTCTTTCCTCCGAGGACTATGCCAATATTTATTTGAACAAAAACGACAAAGACGGCTACAAATTAAGCATACAGCGCGGCAGCAATATGCAAAGCCTTAAGCTTTACATCTACAAGGTAACGGCAGAGGGCGAAAAGCTGCTTGCAAGCGACGACAAGACGCTTAAAAACAACGTAAACCAAAACAGCGGCGAAAATAATCCGTTTTTCTATATTGATTTTTATAAAAACGCAGATACGCTTACCGCGGTATTCAGGCTTGACGGCGAGGACGACCTCTGCAAGCTTACGGGCCGCGATACACAGCCGTTAAAGGGCGGCAGCCTTTATATGGAATTTGCGGGCAAGGCAAATGTATGGCAGATAGACACACTCAGCCTTGAAAACAGCGACAGCAAGGCAAAGGAAAACGCCATCCACGTTTATCTTGCGGGCGACTCCACGGTAAAGGACTACGGCTCAAGCAACACGATAGGCGGCTGGGGCGAGTTTATAAAGGACTACTTCACAGACGATGTTGTGGTAGTAAACAAGGCCGAGGGCGGCAGAAGCACACGTTCCTACCTTAACCAGGGCAGACTGGACGAGATAATCTCACTTGCACAGGAGGGAGATTACCTGTTTATCCAGTTCGGCCACAACGACGCACGAACCGACGATGCGGCGGATATGGAGCACAAGGTACAGCTTGGCACACCCGACGAGGACGGCGTTTATCCCGCTATCCCCGCAGTAAAGACAAAGACCCCGCAGTATATACTTGACTTTTACAAGGACGACCCCTACCCCTACGGCGATATGTTCTATCCCTACGAGTCGGGTACGTTTAAATGGTATTATCAGCAGTATATAGATGCCGCAAAGGCAAAGGGCATGATACCCGTTGTCATAACCCCCGTGTGCCGCGTGTTCTTTGACGAAAACGGCAAAATAACACCGCACTTCGGCGACGACAACGGCTATATCGAGGCAGTAAGGCAGATAGCCAGGGAAAACAACTGCACGCTTATAGATATGTACGATATAACCTCCGCCCTTTACGAAAGCTACGGCGAGCTGTCCACACAGGTACTGCACAATGTAAAGGCCGACGGCTCAATGGACCTTACGCACTACAACAAATTCGGCGCAAACCTTATAGCAAGCAAGATGGCCGAATCGTTAAAGGCGCAGAATATCGCCATTGCAAAGGATACCAAAAATTCAAACATCTATGTAAGCAAGTTTGATGCACTTAAAGAGGCCAACCTTTTTGTGGTAGGTGATGTGCTGTCGGACAAGACCTCCAAAACGGAGGCCGTTAAATCGGCAAGTATGGCGGACAAGCTGCCGCAGTATTTCTCGGACAAGATACACGTTATCGACTATACAAAGGCGGACTGCACGGCAAAGGGCTTTTCAAAGACCAAGGAATACGGCGAGTTTATGTCAAAGGTCAATGCAGGTGACTATGTTATACTTGCATTCGGCCGCACGGACAGCGACAAATCCACGACCGACAGGATACTTGACGAGTATTCGGGGCTTGACGGCGGTGTCGAAAAGGACGGCTCGTTCAAAAACATCCTCTACAACAGCTATGTTAAGCCGCTGCACGACAAAAATGCCGTTGTTATCATGATGACACCCATTGTGGATGCCAACTTTAAGGACGGCAGCGTTGTAAACGGACTTGACGGCTATTCGGCCGCAGTAAGGGAGACCGCTGTTGAAAATTATCTTTACTTTGTGGATATGAACGGACAGTCGGCCGAGCTATGGAACAAAATGGGTGTTGAGGGCAGCAAGGCATTCAACGCCATAGACAGCAAAAACGGCATTGAAAGAAACCGTCTTAACGCCTTTGGCGCGGATACGATGGCACGCACCTTTGTAAGCATGATGAAGTATTCGTCCGCAACGCTTAAGACCTATATCAACGAGGCCGAATTCTCCAAGACCGATACGCTTACACGCGGAGAGTTTACCAGAGATATGGTCGCCGTGCTGGGCGTAAGCGACACAAGCGGCGCAAACTTCAAGGACGTGACAAAGGGCAAGGATTATTACGATGCGGTACTGACCGCAAAAAATCTTAAGCTTGCACCCGGTTATGTAAGCGGAAGCTTTAAGCCCGAAAACGAGATATACGGCAACGATGCCGTAAATATGCTCAAGGCGGCGTTAAAGAAAAAGGGCAAAAAGATCACCGCGTTGAACGACGTTTACGATCTTATGCCGATAGACAAAACCGTTTCCAACGAAATAGGCCTTTATGCGATAGCAAGACTTTACGAGGAAACAAACTGAAAGGCAGATCTACTATGAAATTTATATCCTGGAATGTAAACGGACTGCGTGCCTGCGTGGGCAAAAACTTTATGGAGTTTTTCACGCAGGCGGATGCGGATATTTTCTCCCTGCAGGAAACAAAGCTGCAGGAGGGGCAAATAGACCTGAAGCTTGACGGCTACACGCAATACTGGAACTACGCCGAGAAAAAGGGCTATTCGGGTGTTGCGGTCTTTACAAAAATAAAGCCCCTCAATGTGACCTACGGCATAGGCATAGAGCGCCATGACCACGAGGGACGTGTTATCACGCTGGAGTTTGAGGACTTCTGGTATGTGACCTGCTACACGCCCAACTCGCAAAACGAGCTGGCAAGGCTTGACTACCGCATGGACTGGGAGGACTGCTTCCGCGAATATCTTTGTGCGCTCAACGCCCAAAAGCCCGTTGTGCTTTGCGGCGACCTTAATGTGGCGCATAACGAGATAGACCTTAAAAATCCCAAAACAAACCGCAAAAACGCAGGCTTTACCGACGAGGAGCGCGGCAAGATGACCGAGCTTTTAAACGCGGGCTTTATCGACACATTCAGATACTTCTACCCCGATACGGCCGATATTTACAGCTGGTGGAGCTACCGCTTCAGAGCGCGCGAGAAAAACGCGGGCTGGCGTATCGACTATTACATCGTGGGCAGCGGGCTGAAAGAGCGCATAAAGGATGCCAAAATACACACGGACATCATGGGCAGCGACCACTGTCCCGTAGAACTTTTAATGGATTGATCTGTTATTAAAAAAACAGCGGATATATCTGCCGGGGAATTTCCCCCGTGCAGGTACACCCGCTGTTTTATTTTTTATATCGGCCTTTTATTTCTGCGCTTATAAAGCTTTGCAAATATCAGCGCCGCGGCCATTATCCCGCCGCAGGCAAGCAGCTCGCCGCGTCTGCTGCCCGTTTGGGTCTCGGTGCTTTCCCGCTGCTTATCTTCCATACGCCCGGGATGCTGATGTCCGCCCTCGCCCATACCCTTGTCGTCATTGTGCATACTGCCCATGACGGAGGTATCTATATCCGATGCGTCGATAAGGGCATCGCTGTCGGCCTGCCCGTCCTTTGTGGAGGGGATATTGCCGTCAAGCTGTTCCCTTACGCTCTGCGCACGCAGCTTTACGGTCTTGTAAAGCATTTCATGCGCCGCCGTAAATTCGTCATAGCTGTAAAAGGCATTGGGGTCTGTTTTGACCTTGTCGCTTATCTGTGACAGTATCCTGTTGTAGGTCTCGTCAAAAGCGCCGCCGTCAACATATTCGTCCACAAGCTTTTGGTAATACTCGTGATACCTTGCAAGGTATTCGTCGTTTTCCAGCAGTGCGTCAAAAAAGTCCGTACCGTCAAACGGCGTATCTATGGGGTCGTTTATCATGCTGTCGGCACTGCTTTTTTCGGACTCGCCGTCCTTTTTGCCGCCGGGGCCGCCGCCCATATTGCCCATGCCGCCCAGGGAAAGATTATAGTCCCACGGTATGATATTGAGCCTGCCGCCGCTTTCATACAGGTAGTAATTATGTGACATATTGCCGCTTAAGCTGTCCTCGTTCACCAAAAACGAATGTACCGCCATATACCGCAGCAAATTGTCCACATCCATATATTTTTCAAGCTCGTTGCCCTCGCTTATGTTTTTAAGCGCCGTTACAACGCGCTTGTGCGCCTTGTTGCCCGTGTCCCTTACGCTTGCCTCCCAGATAGAGGAATAGCTGTCAAGGTCGTCATCTGTGTAGTTGAGGTTTGCGCCGTTTCCGCCGAAGCCGCCCTTTTTGCCGTCTTTGCTTTCCTTGCCGTCTTCCTTTGCATCATCACCGTCGTCGGATGACTTGAAGTCGGGCATATTCTCAAAATCGGGCATATTCTCAAAGTCGGGCATTTCCCCAAAATCGGGCGGTGCCTGCATACCCTCGGGCATATTTTCAAAGTCGGGAGGCTTTCGCATACCCTCCGGAGGCTGACCCATACCAAAGCCGCCTTCTTTGTCGTTGTTTCCCATATTCATCGGGTCAGGCTTGTAAAGCTCGCCCCTTTGCACACCGTAATTGCGCATTATAAAGCTGTCCTCAACGCCCTCCAGCGCCAGATATATGCCCCAGTATTCGCCGTTTACGGAAATATCGGCATAGTTGTAAAGCGACGCATCCGCCCCGATAAAGCGGAACATATCGTAGGCTATGGCCTCCTTCATATTGGTAGCATCGGCGTAGTTGTTGTTAAGCACCAGCTTGTCAAGTCCCCAGCAGGTCTGTCCCTCAACATAATGCCCAAACTCCAGCTTAAAGCTGTATCTGTCGGTATCGGGGTCGTTGACTATGGACGAAAGAGAGGTATTGCCCTTTGGCCTTATGCCGACATTTGAAAACAGCGTGCCGTTTATCTCCACATCGCAGGAATAGTATTCCTCGTCGGCGGCATTTTCCATCATTTCATCCCATTTATCGCTGTCCATGATTATATTAAGGCTTATTATGTCGGAGGTGTCAAAAAGCTTTTCCTCGTAATCCATTGTTACACCGTCCTCGCCCGACTTTTTGCCGCCGTATATAACAAACACGGCAACGCAGGCCGCAAGCGCAAGCAGCATCACAAGAAGCACCGCATGGGTCATGTATTTTGATGATATCATATATTATCACCTCACGACATATATTCTCCGTTATAGCTTACCAGTACGGCATCCTTTACACCGTCTGCCTTGCATATCTCGTTAAGGAAGGCTGTGGAGGAGTCTTTAAGGCGTATCTCCGCAGTAAGTTCTATATTGCCCTTTCTTACCGTCTTGCTTTTTACAACGCGCTTTTCGCAGCTGCCGTCCACAAGCTGCATCGCACGCTGTTCCGCAGCCTCGTCCGCACAGTTGATAACAATGATATAGGGTGTGTGGGACGATTTTTTATTTGCCATTACAAGTATAAAAATACCGATTATTACAGAGCCTATCACTACCAGCGGTATCATGCCCGCGCCGATAACTATGCCCGATGCAAGTGCCCAGAAAAGAAAAACTATTTCCATAGGTTCCTTTATGGCTGTACGGAAACGCACGATGGAAAGCGCACCTACCATACCCAGCGAAAGCACAACATTTGACGTGACCGCCATAATAACAAGTGTCGTCACCATGGCAAGCGCAGGCAGCGTAAGCGCAAAGTTTGTGGAGTACATAACGCCCGAAAAGCTCTTTTTGTACACAAAAAATATAAACATACCCACCGCAAAGGCAAAGGCAAGGCCTATAAGCGTATCGGAAAGCGAAAAGCTTGAAACATTGTCAATAAAGCTTGATTTAAAAACATCGTTGAATGTTGTCATATTATTATCTCCTTTTTAACCGAATTTTCTGCACGCACCATACTTTGAAAACGAGGTGTGCATTTTGTCTGTCTGTACTATGTCCGCTATTATTTCGGGCAGGAAGTCGTCAAACTTGACCTCCAGCACCATATATCCCTGTTCGTCACCGACATCCACATCAAGCACATCTTCCTCCATAAACCGTCGGCAAAAAGCCGTGCTTCTGATGTTCATATCAAAGGTGACGCGGACATTGCCCGCGGCGTAAATATAAGGCTCGCGCGTGTAGGATACCAGCACCCTTGGCCTTAGCAGCCCCGCCGTCAGCTTTGTGTAAAACTCACGCACCAGCTCGCTTTCGTGTGACGGCATCCATGTATAGTCGCCGTCAAGCAGCCGCCTGCACTCCTTATCGGTTATTTTTGCCGATACCTTCATGCAAAGGTCGCCTATTTTCATCTTTTTTTCAAGCGACATAAGCGAAAAATCGTCGTTGTAATAGCGTATGCGGAACTTTTCGCGCCTTTCCAGACCGCTTATCTTCTCACGCAGCGCCTTGTCGTTGTAATTGTCAAAATATATGCTGCGTATTTTGTATCTGCCGTCCACGGTATGCGGATCGCTTTTCATAACAGCCCGCAGCCGCCCACGCATATTATAATAATCAAAATAGCTTATTATATATTTCAGCTCATGCCGATATCTCGGTACTTTGTCCATGCGCCCTGCCTCCTTTTTATTTTTTTTACATTATAGCACTAATTAAGACTCTAATCAAATTAGATTTTTCTAATGTACCTTAAGAAATTATGAAGAAAAAAGTACACAATTTATAAGGCCGTTTTTTGTCGTATTTTCATAAAATTAAATTTGTAATTTTCTTACCTTACCCAAATTTATTGATTTGGGCAAAAATACATTATATAATGTTGCTTGTATTACTATTCAGGGGGAGAAAAATATGAGTTTTAAAAAAATAATCGCAGCGGCAATGTCGGCGGTCACGCTGTGCAGCTGTATACCGCTGCAGGTATATGCTGCATCACGGGACACGGCAGATGAGTTTTCGGCCGTAACGGCACTTGGCGTACAGGTAACGGAATACCCGGCAGACGGCGTTATCCGCCGCCCGCTGTCTAACGAACAGCCGATGTGGATAGTCCACATAGACGCATGGAACTATCCCGATCCGGAAAAGATAATAGACCTGGTGCCCGAGGATGTACTGCCTTATGTGGTATTTAACCTTTCGCTTTCGATAAATTGGGACAAAAAGGAGCATCGCTGGAAAATGGTGCATGACGGCTACGAAACGGCCAAATCATGGCTACGCAGCTGTGCCGACAAGGGCGTTTGGACAACTATCCAGCCCGCAAGCGGCGGTCAGTGCCACTTTCCCGATTATTACGAAGGCTCGCCCGCAGGCAACAGCCTTGACGGCACACTTTTCGAGGAATTTTTCAAGGAATACCCAAACTTTTTGGGCTACAACTACTGTGAGCAGTTCTGGGGCTTTGAGGATCCGGATTTTCCCATAAGCTGCCCCAACCGCTACCGTCATTTTGCAAACCTTTTGGAGCTTTGCAACCGCTACGGCGGCTACCTTAATATAAGCTGGTGCGGCAACCAGTGGAGCCCCGCTATAAACCCGCTTGCCATGCTTAAACAGGTGCCCGAGTGGAGGACGGCCTGCGCAAATTATCACCAAAACCTTATTATGGAAGAAAAATACACCCAGCTCAGCTATATCCACGACAAGGAAAGCCTTGTATACGGCTACTTTATAGGCGGCTGGTGCGACAACTACGGCGTAAGATACGACGACACGGGCTGGTCGGACTACGGCTATTCGGGCACGGGTGATGAGACCAAGGATCAGTACAGACTGACAACATCCATACCCATCCATTTTGAGCGTATGGCCATGAACGGTGCTACGGTCATCGACGGCCCCGAGCTTATCTGGAGGGACGATATAAATACGCTTTTCGACGGCACGGACAGCGAGGGCTACAGATACAGGCGCTTTGCATTCTTCCCGCAGTACGAGAATGTAATGCTGGAGACCTTCCGCAAGGTGCTTGATAAGACCATACGCATACCCGACCGAAAAGAGGCGGTAGAGCGCACAAAAATAGCCGTTATACAGGATGTCAGCGGCAATAAAAACGGCTTCGGCGACAACCTTTACAGCAGCTACGAAACGCTGTTTGAGGGTCTTTACCGTATGCCTAATGACGGCAATTTAAAGGATAATTTCGACCTTTACAAAAGCACGGGACGTTATCAGACCATACCCACGGTATACGCACTGCGCGACGATCTTGCAAAAACCATACCCGTACAGATAAAGCAGTCGCAGATACCGTCAAGATGGGCTTCTATAGCCGCAAAGCAGGCGGAGTTCAACCAATACTACCCCGACGACACCGAGGGCGGCAATTCGTTCTGGGCAAGAAACGAGAACACCTGGTTTACATACAACCCGAACAAAACGGGTACGGCGGCAGGCAGTATATTAAAGCTTAAATACAACACCTGCAAGACACTTGATATAAGCCACTCCGCCGCCTACGGCACAGCGCTTGTAAACGAGTACACCGACCATATCGACATATACCTTAATAATTACGACCAGAAAAACAGCGGTACGACCACCGATACGCTCACAATAAAGGGCGCATCCTCAAAGCCGAGCTATACGGCAAAGGACCGCGCAACTCCCATGGTTGCAAGCAAGATAACCGAAAGCTGGGAGGACGGCGTTTATAAGCTTACCGTCGAGCATAACGGCGCACTTGACCTTACAATAAACTGCCAAGGCAATGAAACGGGCAAGGAAACGGCATATAAGACCGCAACCTACACCGCGCCCCAATTCCCTGCATTTTACACGGGCACACGCCAGTACGAGGCCGAGAACTTTGACTGTAAAAATGTTGAGGGCAACGTAACAAACGGCTGTAATACGGATACCGTAAGCTTTCAGGGCATGGGCTTTATGCGCTTTGGCACAAACGCGGGCGCGGCGGTAAAGGACACGGTAAAAACAAGCAAGGCGGGCGATTTTGAGCTTACGTTAAGATATTCCACCACCACCGCAAACAACGGCATAGACGTATATGTAAACGGTGAAAAGACGGGTACTCTTTCGCTTGCGGCAGGCTCGTCATTAAGCGATTGGAAGAGCGTGTCACAGACCGTCACCCTTAAAGAGGGCGAAAATAAAATAGAGTTTAAGGCAAACTCCACGCTCCCGAGCACCGTTTATCTCGATAATTTCACCCTTGACGGCGTATTCGGCGATGCCGAGGGCGCAGTTGAGATAGCAGGCGGTGAGATAGTTGACTCGCTTAAGGTAAACGACCGCACGAATGCGGCAGGCTGGTCTGTACAAAGCAGCTTTGAGGAAAATTCCAGGCTTTACGGCGACCGCGATTTTACCTGCACGGAGGTACCGAAAACACTTGCGGGCGCGGAGTATATCCAAACCGCGTGCGAGTCCAAAATGTATACACAGCCCCTCGGCTCGTTCAAGGCCGCCAAGGACTGCGATATTTACGTTTTGTCGGACGCGCGTGTAGCGGCAGATTTCCCCGATTGGCTTAGGAGCTATGAAAAAACGGGCATGACCGTTACCACCTCGGGCGGACATACGCTTGATGTTTACTATAAGGCCTTTAAAAAGGACAGCACCGTGATACTCGGTGCAAACAGCGCCTCCGGCTACGGAAACAGCGTTAATTACATTGTGCTTGCGGTAAAAGCAAGAGGCGATGTAAACGGTGACGGCATTATTGATGATGCCGATGCAAAGATAGTGCTTGACTGTGCCGCAAACGACAAAGAGCTTTCAAATAATTACGATTTCAAGGCCGCAGATATGGAAACCGATAACGCCATTGACCTTTTGGATGCAATAAAAATACTTAAAAACAAAACAAAAAAAGGTCAGAAGCTTGACCTGTCAAAGGCGGGTGTCGGCGAATATTCCGACGGTGCCTTGAATATAAAGGACACACTCACATTCCAGCTTCCCCTGCCAAAAACGGTAAAGGCGGGCGAGGAAGTCAAGGTCTACGTTACCGCAAAGGATGACGGCGGCACGGGTTTCAGAGCCTACCTGACAGGCGGCGTTGACAGCGCCCTTTCCGACATACAGGCGGTATCGGGCACCGGCTCGGTCTCAAAGGACATTGAGTTTACGCTGACCGCAACCGGCGATGCAAGCCATATCCTGTTTAAGGGACCCAACTACAATACCAATATGGCGGACATTACATTTGAATATATAGCTGTGGAATAAAAACAAAGCCCGCACGGAAATACGCCGTGCGGGCTTATTTTTTTATCATGAATTTCCTTTGGCCAATGTAAGTGTAAAGGTGAATGCACAGCCCTTGCCGACATCACTTTTAAGGGTAATGGTCTCGTTATGCGCCTTAACAAACTCGCGCACTATGCTCAGGCCCAGACCCGTGCCCTTTTTGTCCATGCCGCGTGATGTATCGGCCTTATAAAGTCTGTCAAATACCTTTTTCTGATCCTCCTTGGATACACCCTTGCCGTTGTCCTTTACGGTGACAAAAATCTTTTTGCCGTCCTTGCTCGGCTCCGTTATAACACGGATAATGCCGTATTTATGCGTAAATTTCAGGGCATTGTCCACAAGGTTGTATATGATACGCTGTATTTTTTCCTCGTCTGCGGCAACGATACATTTATCGTTATAAAGTTCCGAGTCAAGGTCGATAAAGTTCTTTGCCGCACGCTCCTCAAAGGTGCTGAGGGTGTGGCGTATCAGCTCGTTCACATCAAACGGCTTTATGTTAAGCTTTTCCGACTCCTCCAGCTTGTTTATTTCAAGCAGGTTGTTTGCCAGCTTTGACAGTCTTTCCGTCTCGTCCAGCACTATCTGCAGGTACCTTTCGCGCTTGCCCTCTGGTATGGTGCCGTCCAGTATAGCCTGCAAAAAGCCGCGCATCGACGTAAGCGGCGAGCGCAGGTCGTGAGAGATGTTTGACAAAAACTCACGGCGGCTTTTTTCCTGCAGGTAAAGGCTTGATGCCATTTCGTTAAAGCTGTTTGCCAGCTGTCCTATCTCGTCGTCATAGCTGACGCGGATCCTCTTTTCAAAATCGCCGCTTGCAATGACCTTTGCCGCATCGTTAAGCTCGCGCAGGGGCGCGGCAAACGAGCGCGACGAGAGGTACACCATCCAAAAGCCCAGCAGTATCGTAAGAAACAAAAATACCACAAATATCCAGTAGCACGAGCGCATGGTCTGCGACATATCCTCGGCGGAGCTGGATATACAGGCAACGGCGCATACAACGCCCGCCTTGTTTTTAAGCGGATAGCACTTTGTGTACATCTCGATATCGTAGATACCGATATCGTTTTTCCTGTACTCCATCGTTTCGCCCTCAAGCGTATTTTCAAGCTTGTCAATACTCAGGCGCGTTTTAAGGTTGTCGGGGTTTATGTTGGAGGATGCCCAGAAAACATTAAGGTCGGCATCCGTTATAATAAACGACTTGTCCGAATAGGAGTCCAGCAGACGCAGAGCCTGCATAAAGGCCGTGGTGTCAAGCGCACCGTCCTCCGTGGTCGCATTGTCAAAAAACATCTGCACCCTTTCGGCCCAGCCGTCTATCTCACTACCCATCTGCTTGTAGCCAAAGCTTCTTATGGACTGTATGATACCTATGCTCATCAGTCCCAGACAAAGCACGATGGTAAATGTAAAGCTGTAAAATTGTTTTTTAAAGATAGAATTCATCATTCAGCCTCATACCTATAGTTGTTATTTCAAAAAATCTTCCCTCTGCGGTGAAAAAATATCCAGCAGCCTGCCCTTTTGCGTAAGCAGCTTGCAGCTGTGCGGTACGTCGGACGGCATATATATCGTGTCGCCCACGCCTATTTTCTTTATCTCGCCGCCCACATTAAACTCAAACTCGCCCTCAAGGCAGTAGGTAGCCTGCTCGTGCGGGTGTGTATGCTCGCTGCCGAAGCCGCCGTTTTCAAAAAACACCTCCACCAGCATCACATTGCCGTCATGCGCCTTTATTTTGCGGTAGTTCTGCCCGGGCACCAGCACCTCAAGCTCCGCATCCTTATCATAATAAAAATTTGACATATCTTTTCTCCTTAAAATCATTTTGCATAGGCTACTTCGCCCATAAACAGTATCTCGTCGGTATTGCTGTCAACGATAAAATAGCTGAAGGGCTTATCTGCGATAAAGTCCTTTATCACAACGGGCTCGGGGTCGAACATTGCGGCACCCTCCACCATTATTGCAGTTACCGCAGCGGCCTCCGTACCGTTTTCGTCAACCTCGATAAAGGTCTTGTGCAGTATCTTGTCAACATAAAACCTATTTGCACCGCCTTGGAGCATTTTTGTAAAATCGGCCGTATCCACACTAAACGCCGTATTTATGCCCAGCTTTTGCAGCATACCGTTTATGGTCTCGCTGTATTCCACCTTGAATTTAGGCATCTTTATATGCACCTGACAAGTTGACATTTTGTCCATATAGGGCGTTATGTCCACCCTTTTGTCGTTTGAAAGCACAACATACATCGCAGCCGTACCGCCGTTGTAGGGCATCCTTACGATCCGGATATCCTTGTCCTCGTAGTACATAAAGTCCTCGGTCTGGCTCATAAATTCCATTTTCTGCGCCTTGCCGTCCCTGTCGGTAAAAGTGTCCTCATGGGTAGCGTATTCATCAAAGCAATTTATCCATCCCGCCTTGAAATACACCGCATTTACAAGCGCCGCAAGAAATTCGGGGCTGTCGATAATGCTGGGTATCTTGCCGTTGGTCTTTTTGCTGCACCACGAATTTATCTTGTCCACCGCATTGGTCTGATCGACCTTTTCAATATCGGCATCAAAATTCTGGCGCATATTTTTAATATAGCCGTCATTAAAGGAAACATCGCCCAATTCCTTTGCCCTGTCGGTATTCAGCCATACGCTGTTTGCAATGGAAAGCTGTGTTTTCTCCGGCATCTGCATACCGTAGTATTCCTCGTAGTATTCCTTTTCTTCCTCCTCGCCTTCCGCGTAGGTGTTTATAAGCGCCCTGGCATAGGCGTTGTATTTTTCGAGATCGCCAAGACCCGCCGTTTTGACTATCTCTGCCTTTGTTTCGCCGTCTGCGCCGTTTGCCGCAAGGGCAAGCGCCATTTTTATACTAAGGGGTGAAAACATATAGTTTTTATCCCTTGGCATAAGCTCGTTCATGCTGTAGGCAAAGCTGTTGTCGGCCTTTACATCGCCGATATCTATGTCCTCGGTCACTTTTTCATCAACCTCCCCGCTTTTTACATAAACGGTCTTTGTTTCGCCGTCCCAGTCCACCGTAAGGCCGAGACCCTCCGATGCCGCACGCAGCGGCAGATAAAGCCTGTCGTTTATTACCTGCGCAGGTACGTCCGTATCGACCTTGACCTGCGGCGCGATACTGCTGTAGGGGGCACCGATGTATACGCTGCCGTCATTTGCGTCCACGCTCATATATTTTTCGCCTTTTTCAAATGTCGCAAGCTTTGACTCGGCATACCAGTTTACGCTGTAGCCAAGCTGCTCGTACACGCCGCGCAGGGGCACAAGCGTCCTGCCGTCGCGTATCACCGCATTTATATCTATGGCGGCATCGTTTACCACCACGCTTACCGCATCTGCCGCGTGTACACAGCAGGTCATTGCCATAACGGCCGCAGCGGCGGTCAGTATTTTGCCAAATTTCATTTCTCGCACCTCCGTTAATCCATATAGCCGAAAAAGCCCCTGTCGTCGGCCGTATTGCGCAGGCCGAAGCAGTCAAGCACCTCTTTGTCGGCATTTTCGTCGAACCTGCCCGGCCACCATGACAAAAATTCCTCCGAAAGATCCTTTGTGGGCGTACCCGGAAGATACAGCACAAACTCGTCACCGCCGTCCAGACCGTAAGGCACCGCAGCAATGTATTTTATGCCCTTTTCTATCCATTCCTCGCCCTCTTTTTTGTCGGAAGCAAGCTCTTCAAGCTTTAATGTATAGCTGCCGTCCGCATTTTTGCCCTTAACGGCAAACTTGCCCGAAAAGCCGCAGACATACACCGTTCCGTCGGGAAAATCCTCGCCTGTGGAGCCCATCTCGGAGTCCGAATATATACCCGCAAATGTGCCGTCATTGTCCATATTCAAAAACGTGCCCCAACCGCCCGCGCCGCTTGAAAACTCAAACTGCTCGGGGAGTTTTTCCTCTATCACGGCCGTATTTTCGGCGGGCAGTTCCGTCAAAGGCTCGCTTTTTATATAGACGGTCTTTGTTTCGCCGTCCCACTCCACCGCAAGGCCGAGGCCCTCCGATGCCGCACGCAGCGGCAGATAAAGCCTGTCATTTATTATCTGTGCGGGTACGTCCGTTTCGACCTTTTCGCCGTCTGCCGTAACGCTGCCGTCCCTGCCGTCAACCGTCATTGTATGCTCGCTGCCGACAAAAGCCGCCGTCTTGGTCTCCGCATCCCAGTTCACGCTGTAGCCAAGCTGCTCGTATACGCCGCGCAGGGGCACAAGTGTCCTGCCGCCCTCTATAACGGCATCTGTATCTATCGGTTTGTCATTGACAACAACGCTTACACCGCCGTCTGCGGCACAAACACATACCGCTGCCGCAAAAACCGCCGCCGTTGTAAGCAGAATTTTTTTAAATTTCATAACAATACCTTCCTCTCTTTTTATAGGTGTTTCCCTGTAATCAATAATATCATATACCGCACGGTATGTCAATTTTATAGTAATTTTTTGACTTTCTCCATTAACGTCATACCCGCAAATAATTTCGGCTTACAGTGGAAAAAACAATCACAGGAAGATTATTTGCGGGGCTTGCCGAATTCCTGCCAATAACTTACTTGTTTACATATATTTTTCAAGTCCCGCCTCGGTCAGTTCGATCTCTGCGGCGGTCAAATTTCTTTTGGATATTTTCACAAGCCCGCTGCCCACAAGACTGTTGAGCGCCATGTTAAAATCGTGTATCTCGTTTGCGGGCGGAAGCTTTATTTTGCAGACCTCACCGCTGTCAAAGGCGGCAAAAGCCATGTCAAGTATCTCTTTTTCGGTCATAGTCTAATGCCCCCTCGGTTTTCTGTCAAGCTGACCCTTTTCGGTTTTAAGGTCGGCATACAGCAGGTCAACAAAGCCGATAAACAGCACCGCAGCGGCACCCCACACGGCCTTGCCCAAAAATGTATTGCAAAGCGCGGCACTCATCACCCCGCCGAACACAAAGGCCGCAAGCATAAGCGCGTGCCTTGAAAAGCGCATAAGGCTTTCGGGGTTTTTGTTTCTTGCCCATTTAACAAGATGCACGCTTGTCTGGCGGACATGGTTGGTGCAAAAGGTCGTTGCCATGGGTATCCCCTGTGCCTGTCTGAACGTGTTGTACTGCATGGAGCAGATGAAATTTATTGCCACCTGCGATATCTGATAGGGCGCATCCTCGGGCAAAAAGCCGAGTATCAATATAACTATTATCTCCACGCCTATCAAAACGGTGTCCCAGCGCAGGATATTTTTCTTTTTGACAAGATTTGGCAGTATTTCCGATATGATCGTGCCCAGAAAATACGAGCTTATCGGGATAAGCAGATACCCCGCCCGACTCCACTTTGCATTGCCTATCGCCATTGCAAGCAGCACAAAATTACCTGTCTGGGCGTTGCAGAACACATTGCCGCGCAGGGTATAGGTAAAGGCACCCAGCCAGCCCGCCGCCGTCATAAGTATAACGAATATCCACCATCGTTCACATTCCAAAAAACTTTTTTCTTCGTTGTTTTCCATTTTTACATCCTTTTTCATGCTGTGCGCAAAAAAGGCGCACCCAAGCAAGGTGCGCCTAAACAGCTTTTCTAAAGATTATTCCTCTGCGGGAGCTTCCTCCGCTGCGGGAGCCTCCTCTGCCTTTTCGGGCTTGGGAAGAGTTTCCTTGATGCTGAGGCTTATCTTCTTGTTGTCAAGATCAAGCTCCGTTACCTTTGCGGATATTTCCTGACCTACGCTAAGAACATCCTCGGGCTTTTCAACGTGCTCGTAAGCGATCTGTGAGATATGAACAAGACCGTCGATACCCTCTTCAAGCTCAACAAATGCGCCGAAGGGCACCATTCTTACTACTTTGCCTGAAACAACATTGCCAACTGCATATTTTTCTGCCGCAGTCTTCCACGGGTCTGCGTTAAGGTCCTTAAGTGAAAGGCTTATCTTGCCCTTTTCCGCATTAACGTCAAGTACGGTCACTTTAACCTTGTCGCCTTCTTTTAATACATCGGTAACTTTCTTGATACGTCCCCAGCTCATCTCGGAGATATGGATAAGACCGTCAACCCCGCCAAGGTCAACAAATGCACCAAAATCCACTATACGGCTTACCGTACCGTCGATCCTATCGCCGACCTTGATCGCGTCAAATACTTCCTTGCGCTTTTCGTCGATCTCCTTTTGTGCAAGTGCCTTGCGGCCTGCAACGATCTTGCGGCGCTTTACGTTATCGTACTCAAGGATATTAAAGTCAAGCTCCTGACCGATAAATGCCTTAAGATCCTCAACATATCTGTTGGATATCTGGGAAGAAGGAACAAATACGCGGATACCGTTTATAAGTGCGATAAGACCGCCCTTTACCTGCTCGATGACCTTACCCTTTATGGTAGTGCCGTTATTGAATGCCTCTTCGATATCATCGTAGCCCTTTACGGCATCTATTTTCTTCTTTGAGAGCTGAACAAAGCCCTCGCCGTCATTTACTCTTACAACATAAACGTCTATAACGTCGCCTGCCTTTACAACATCGGCAGGATTTGTATTCGGATCATCCGAAAAATCGCTGCGGCTTATAATGCCGTCCGACTTGAAGCCAAGATTTACAGATACATCCCCTGTTTCGGACACCTGGATAACGGTACCCTTTACAATATCGCCCGTTCTTAAAGTCACGATATTCTCGTCAAGCATTTCCTCAAAAGATTTGTTTTCAAATTCGCTCATAATGTTTACAGCCTCCTTAATTATGGCGGGTGGGGTTGATGCACCTGCCGTTATACCAATTTTACCATACTTTAAAACAGATTTCAAGCCCAAATCTACAAATGTTTCACATAAAAATGTATTTTCACAATATTTTTTACTAATTTCGTACAATTTTCGGGTGTTTGAGCTGTTTTTATCCCCCAAAATTATCATACAATCGACCCGCTTCGCTATCTCGACCGCCTCATGCTGACGCTCCGCGGTGGCAAGACAGATGGTGCGGTTAAGCTCGACATCTGTTTTTTGGCAGATAATATCCGCTATTTCGTCATAAATATCCGTCTGGAATGTCGTCTGGGACACCAGCGCATATTTTTTGCCCGGCACGGGGACAAAGTTTTTTGCCTCCTCAACGGAGGATATAATAACGGCGCTGTTGCCGCACCAGCCGTTTATGCCTATGACCTCGGGGTGCGCGGGACTGCCCGTTATGATTATCTCCATACCGTTTTTATGCCTGTCCTCGACTATACGGTGTATTTTTTTGACAAAGGGACAGGTGCAGTCAAAATACTCCAGACCCCTTTGTTCCAGATCCTCGTACACCTTCGGTGGGACACCGTGCGAGCGTATTATTATCCTGCCGTCGGCGGGTGCGCTGTCAAGCGTTTCTATAACGTGTACACCCTTTTGCTCCAGGTCGTCCGTTACGGTCTTGTTATGTATTATGGGGCCGTAGGTATACAGCCTGCTTTCGGTCTCCGCCTTTTCGTATGCCGTCTTTACGGCATTTTTAACGCCGAAGCAAAAGCCCGCGGACTTTGCAAGTATTATCTCCAAGCATCCCGCCTCCTTTTTTATATCAAAGCATGGCCTCGCGGATAAGCTCCGCTATTTCCTGCTTTACCTGCACTATCTTCATATCGGTAGTATCTATTATAGTGGCATCCTCGGCAATGACCAGCGGATTGACCTTGCGCTCCTTATCCTGCTTGTCACGCGCCATTATCTCGTCAAGCACCTTGTAAAAGTCCGCCTCAACGCCCTTTTGCGCAAGCTCGCCGCAGCGGCGCTTTGCACGCTCCGCAACATCCGCGTCGAGATAGACCTTCACCTGCGCATCGGGCAGCACGTTGCTGCCTATGTCGCGGCCGTCCATTATAACATTGTTGTTTTTTGCTATCTCCCTTTGCAGCTTTACCAATATACGGCGTACATCGGGTATTTTTGCAACTGCGGATGCGGCATCTGCCACCTCCTGCGTGCGTATGCTGTCGGTTATATCCACAGCATCGGCAAAAATGCGCTGCTTGCCCTCGATATAGCATATCTCCATGTTTATCTTTTCGGCAAGCTCCGCCACCGTTTCCTCGTTTGCGGTGTCCACGTCGTTTTCAAGGCACTTGTAGCCTATGCTGCGGTACATCGCACCCGTATCCACATATATAAAGCCAAGCTCCGCCGCAAGCTCCCTTGCGACCGTGCTTTTGCCGCTGCCCGCGGGGCCGTCTATCGCAACCGCGATATTTTTGCCCCTGCCCGCAATATCGGGGCGCAGCTTAACAGCATCTTTCAGGTAGACAAAGTTCATATCGCGCTGTGTCCTGCCCGTTTCCACCTCCACCTGTACGCGGATGCACATACCGAGACTGTCGCGCACATACATCTCCTGCGCACACATAAGCGATGCGTTCACAATACCCAGCTCACGCGCGGCAACAGCGGGATAAGCCGCATCCAGATCCCTTGTTGCGGTAAAAAGTATGCTTGTGATGCTGTCCAGTTCTATATTATTGCTGTTTATTATCTCCTTAAGCAGCGTTCTTGTATTAAGCAGGATATCCTCGCGCGTATTGCTGTCAACGGTTATCGCGCCCCTTATACTGCATTTCATCTTTCTTCCCCCTTAACATTATTTCCCGCAAGATATGCGGTGGAAAAAGCTATCTGTAGATTAAAGCCGCCCGTAAAGGCATCCGCATCTATGACCTCGCCGCAGAAATACAGCCCCTTTACCAGCCTGGACTGCATGGTGGACGGGTCTATCTCGTCCACATCGACACCGCCCGATGTGATAACGGCCTCGTTAAAACCCACGGGCCCGGTCAGGGTAAGCTTAAGCCCCTTTAAAAGCCTTAAAAGCCTCTGTCTTTCCTCCTTGGTCACGCCGTTTACCTTTTTTTCGCCGTCTATGCCGCTAAGCTCCGTGATGACGGGGATAAGCTTCTGCGGCAGAAGGTCGTCCAGAGAGTTTTTGAAGGCCTTGTTCGCGTACTTTGCAAAATCCTTTAAAAGCCTTGCATCCAGCGCCTTTTCATCCAGCGCGGGTTTAAGGTCTATCACCAGCTCCGCCTGCGTGTTTTTCACATAGGCGCTGCCCGTAAGCACCAGCGGCCCCGTTACGCCAAAGTGCGTAAACATCATCTCGCCCTGCTCGGAGTATACCTTTTTGCCGTTTACAAAAAAGGCCGCACCCACGTTTTTAAGGCTAAGCCCCATAAGACGGGCGCACCACTTTTCCTTTGCCTTAAGCGGCACAAGCGACGGATTAAGCGGGGTCACGGTATGTCCGCATTTTTTTGCAAACCTGTATCCGTCACCGTCACTGCCCGTGGAGCTGTAGCTAAGGCCGCCCGTGGCAACTATCACGGCATCGCAGCTCAGCTTTTTATCGCCCAGGTCAACGCCTGCGGCTTTGCCGTTTTTAACGATAAGCCCCTTTACCTTGGTATTCAGCATGACCTTAACGCCCTGCTCGTCCAGAAAGCGTTTCAGTCCCTTGATTATATCGCTTGATTTATCGCTTACGGGGAAAACACGGCTGCCGCGCTCCACCTTAAGCGGTATGCCCATGTCCTCAAAAAAGGCCATGGTGTCCTGTGCGGAAAAGCTGTAAAATGCGCTGTAGAGAAAATAGGGGTTCGACACCGTATGCGCTATCAGCCCCTCGGGGTCCGTATCGTTTGTCACATTACAGCGCCCCTTGCCCGTGATAAACAGCTTTTTGCCCAGTTTTTCGTTTTTTTCGGCCAGTATCACACTGCAGCCGTTTTTTGCGGCCATGCCTGCGGCAAACATACCCGCAGGCCCGCCGCCTATAACAACAACTTTTTTCATATCTTTTTTTCCGTATTGCCCGTAGGCGCATATACCTGATATTCGCCCCAAAGCTGCTCCAGCCTGTCAAGGCTGTATTCCAGCTCCTCCTGCTTGTTAAGGCTTATTGCCACCAGCAGGGAGTTGATAACGCTGAGCGGTGCTACCAGCGAATCTATAAAGCTGAGCATATCGCTGCGTGCCGTAAGCAGAAAATCCGCATACTGGGACAGCGGCGAATGCTTGCCGTCGGTAAGTGCTATGGTCTTTGCACCGTTTTTGCTGGCATACTGCATTGCCTTAACGGTACGGCTTGAATAGCGCGGGAAGCTTATAGCAATAAAAACATCGTCCTTGTCTATCCTGAATATACCCTCGAATATCTCCGTAAGGTTGCTGCCGCTGACATTTACCACGTTGTCCAGCATAAGGTTAAGGTAAAATGCCAGAAAAGTCGATAACGGCGCAGAGCTGCGGCCGCCCACGATATATATTTTCTTTGCGCCGAGCAGCGCCTTTACTGCGTTGTCAAACACCTGCTCGTCTATTTCCTCCATAGTGGAGAAAATACGGTCGCTGTCACTTTGAAGTATGGTGCGCAGCAGACTTTTGTCCTTTCTTGCAATACGCTCGCTTGAAACACGCATACGCTGTGATGCGGTCAGGCGGTTTTTGACAAGTTCTTCCAAGGCGCGCTGCAGTTTGGGATAGCCGTCAAAGCCCAGCTCGTTTGCAAAACGCACCACCGTAGACTCGCTTACGCCCGTAATTTCACCAAGGCGTGCAGCCGTCAGGTACACCGCCTGGTCGTAATGCTCTATCAAAAATGTGGCGATACGTTTCTGACCCTTGCTGAAACCCGCCATTCTGCTTTCTATTATGTCCGAAAGATCCGTTGCTTCCGTCATGTTATTTCCCTCTTTTTTTGTGTCGGGTATCCCCCGCATTTTTATTGATAATTGCAGGCGGCACGAAACCTCGATGCCAAGATCCTGCAATTTAAGTATACCACACTTTCATATAAAAAGCAAACAAAAAAGAATTTTAAGTTGCTAAATCCGCGAACAGGTGTTAAAATAGTTAAAGGTGAGATACAAATGAAACAAACAGATAACTCGGGCAAGCGCATAAAGCGCAGTCTGCTGCGCATACTTCTGGGACGCACAGGCTTTACGGCCATTGCGATAATAGCGCAGTTTTTTATAATAATTTCATATTTCGGCTATTTAAAGGACTACTCGGGCACCGTGACCGCCTTGCTTTATATACTCAGCTTCGGGGTACTGCTTTATATAATAAACATGGACGAAAACCCAAGCTATAAAATAGCGTGGCTTTTGCCCGTGGCGGTATTTCCCGTGTTCGGTGCCGTGCTGTTTTTGTTTTTAAAGCTCCAGCCCACGGTAAAGCTTACCAACAAGGCGCTGATACAAAATATCGCGCGTTCCGCCCCCTGCCTTAAACAGGACAAGACCGTCAAAGCGGATTTTGAAAAGCAATGGCGAAACGCCCGCGGCTTTACCCACTATATGAACAAGTACGCAGGCTACCCCGTATATGAAAACACACAGGTAAAGTATTTTCCCCTCGGCGACGAATATATCCCCGCACTTAAAGCGGAGCTTGAAAAGGCCGAGGAATATATCTTTATGGAGTTTTTTATAATAGACCGCGGTCTGGTATGGGGCGAGATACTGGAAATACTTAAAAGAAAGGCCAATGAGGGTGTAGAGATACGCCTGATGTATGACGGGCTTTGCAGTATAGCCATGCTGCCCTACAACTACCCGAAAACGCTGGAGGAATACGGCATAAACTGCCGTGTCTTTAACAAGGTGAGACCGTTTTTATCCAGCTCGCAAAACAACCGCGACCACCGCAAGATATGTGTTATAGACGGCAAAACGGGCTTTACGGGCGGCATAAACCTTGCCGATGAGTACGCCAACATAATAGACCGCTTCGGGCATTGGAAGGACACCGCGGTAATGCTTAAAGGCGATGCGGTGAACAGTCTTGTAATGATGTTTTTGCAGATGTGGCATATACCTGACGGCGAAAATGCCGATTACGAGAAATATATGCCCGCCCCGTCGGGGATAAGTGCGCCGGGCTTTGTGCTGCCCTACGGCGACAGCCCGCTGGACAACGAGCCCGTGGGCAAGACGGTATATATGCATATTTTAAACACGGCAAACAACTATGTGCATATAATGACCCCCTACCTTATACTGGATCACGAGATGGAGCAATGTCTTGCCTCCGCCGCAAAGCGCGGTGTTGACGTAAGCCTTATCCTGCCCCACAAGCCCGACAAGAAATATGCCTTTTACCTTGCGCACTCGCACTATGCGGCACTTTTAAAGGCGGGCGTAAAGATATACGAATACAGCCCCGGCTTTGTCCACGCCAAAAACTACACCTCGGACGACAAAAAGGCCGTTGTGGGCACGATAAATATGGATTTCAGAAGTCTTTACCTGCATTGGGAATGTGCCTGCTATATGTACGACACCCCCTGTGTGGCCGATATAGAGCAGGATTTTAAGGATACGCTGAAGCACTGTCAGCGCATAACCGAGGACGATTTAAAAAACATATCCTTTTTTGAATATGTTGCCTGCAAGATATTAAGCATATTTGCACCGCTTATGTAAAGGATCCCGCATCGAAAAAACGCGGCCAAAGCAGTTTATCAGACGCTTTCGGCCGCATTTTTTATAAAATATACAATATTGCAAACATCACTATAAAGTACAGCAGGCTAAGCACTATAAGCACCTTGTCTCCAAGCAGCACCGTTACGGGGTCGCCGTCACCGCCGCTTTCCACGTCAAGTCCATACTTCATCGTAATAATAAATACAAGCGGCACGGTCAGCACTATATAGCTGCTTCGGTAGTGATCCACCGTGCTCTCCTCCATGCTCCAAAGCGCATAAAACACGTTTGCAAGCGTCAGACAGACGTACATATATTTATCCAGAAATTCCATTGAATAGTATTTCAGTACCTTTCTTGTCTGCGTGCCCGCCTTTAATTCGTTTCTGCGTTTTCCCAGCGAAAAATAAAACGCCATAAAAAGCACTATAAGATAAAGCCAGTTTGATATAACTATGTCCGCGATATACGCGCCGTACAGCACACGGATAAAAAAGCCCGCCGTAAGTATGACAACGTCCAGTATCGGTACATTTTTCAGCCCCATGCTGTATGCTGCATTCATAGCCAGATAAAAACAGGGAAACAGCAGCGATACGGGCTTTAAAAACATCAGACTGACAATTATTGCCGCAGCAAAGCACACGGCCGCGGTAACAGCCGCAGCCCCGACAGGCACCGCTCCGCTTGCGATGGGCCGTTTGCACTTTGCAGGGTGCAGCCTGTCCCTTTCCTTATCCTTTATGTCATTTATGATATACACACACGAGCCCGTCAGGCAAAACACGATAAAGCCAACGGCACTCTCAAAAAGCTTCCCGCCGTCAAACAGATGTCCGCTGCATATCAGGGCGGCAGGGACAAGCAGATTTTTCATATAATGATGTACTCTCACCATTAAAAGAAAATTTTTTATTCTTTCTTTCATTTCAACACCTTACACCGGACAGCATTTAACCGCAGTATCCGGCATTAAAAAAACATTCACCATATTTCCGCGGCGCACGGGAAAGCTTTGCGTTTTTTTGATTCCCCCGCACGACCGTTACATATGTATTATAAAAAATTATAAATAAAATGTCAACATACAGACAATAAAAAAGGACACGGGTCAGTCCTCATGTCCTTTCGTATTCGTATTTTTTTGATATTGTCAGCGGTTTGTCCCAATACGGACACCGCCCGCCTTAAACATCATTTCTTAATATCAATATCACATCACGCACATCAATTTTCCCGTCATTATTCATGTCTGCATTTGATGTATCCGCAAGCGGAAGTATTTCGGATGCGTGCAGCATAACAAGCCTTGCATCCTTATCATCGACCGCCCCGTCACCGTTCACATCGCCCTTTAATGCGGCAGTCCTAAGCTCTATATCTTCTATCTGCGAGATATCTGTCGTGCGCTGCACCGCCTTTTGCTCGTCTGTGCCTTTTTCCGCCGTATGGGAATACAGCGCGGCGGCCGAGCATACAAGGCAGGCATTATAGTCCAGCGCCACCTCGTTTTGTGTATAATCGCTTGCGCTGTCCGTGTAGCTTGTCGAATCGGCCATGGGGCCGCCCACAAGTGCGCCCACCAGCTTATGCTTTATACTGTTGCAGTTGGGGAAGGAATAATCGTTATAGACCGCCCTGTGGTGCGGATACTTGACGGACATATCGTTATAGGCGGTAACAAAGCAATGCTTTCCCGCATTGTTGCCCAGAATATACGACATCTGTCCCTGTGCCCAGTCAAAAAATCGGTCTTTGCCTTGTCTTTTATCCGCAAGCAGACCCATAAACTGGAGCGCCGTATTATAGCGTGCGCTGCCCCACTGGCTTATCAGCACAAAGCCCTCGCTGTTTTTGGAGGATGCCGCGCTGCCCGCAACATATTCGGCAACGGAATTGTTTGCCGTGCCGCCGTCGGGTGCATACAGCGCCGCAAGCGCCTTTACATCGTCCCACGATATAGCCCAGCCGCAGTAAAGGTCGTTGCTGAGGCTGTTATATACGGCCTTATAGCCGTTTTCTCCCGTTGCCTTATAAAGCATAGCCGCAGCCAGCGCCTTGTCATCGTTAAGGCTTGAAGCATGGTAAAACTGCATTACGGTCTCCTCATGTCCCACGCTGAGACCCTCGGGATTGTTCTGCGCATATTCAAAAAGGGCTTTTGCGTATTCAAGCGACTTTTCGTCGTTAAAATTCATGCTGTACAAGGCAAGCGCAGCCGCCGTTTCGTACACAATATCGCTGCATGGGTCGGATGCGCTTGTAAAGTACACCTTTCTGCTGCCTGTCTGACCCTCGGGCGCATAATGCCAGTCATGGTCGTTATTGCCCTCGCCCACCTGATAGCAAAAGGCCTGCACCTTGCCGTTTTCCATTACGGTACATCTTTCAAAATAATCGGCAAACCTGTCCATGATACGCTTGTAATGCGCCGTAAGCCCCAACTCGTCATAATAAGGCCCGTATTCCATATAGCTTATGCCCAGCATGGTCGCCGAAAATGCCGCAGGCAGGCCGAACTTAACATGGTCGCCCGCATCGTGATAGCCGCCGCTTACATCTATTGTTTTGCCGTTATACACGGCCTTCGCATCGTCTGTGTGACAGTCGCTTCTCCAGCTGAAAAGGCTGTTTTCGTCCACATCCGCCCCGCACATATTGGCATCGTAAAAATAAAGCGCTTCCTGCAAAAGCTTTGCATAGTTAAGCTCCACATCGGTATTTATATCTATGGTGTCACCCGTCTGCGTGCCGCCGTTTCCGCCGCCCGTGCCGCCTACAAGCCTTGCCGAGGTTATCTTGTAGGACACGGTGCCCGACAGATTTACAAACTGCACGCCGAAATATGCGTTGTCGGCGCCGTTGTCCCAGCTGCCGTCAATATCCATATCCACCGTGCCCGCGCTGCCTTTAAGGTCATTCCACTCGTCCTGCCATGTATCGCCGAAGTTTATAAACGGCATAACGCCCGGGTAGCCGTCCGCCGTGTAGCTATACAGCTCATAGCTTATTTCAAGCCCCGTAAAGCCCGCCGCCTTGATATCGTTTATCGTCCTGTAGTCCGGCGAATAAAAAACGACCTTATAATTTTTGCCGTTGTTGAGTGCCTCGTTCGTGCCCTCCGCACCGCCCGAATAACAGCTTAACGCAAGCCCATCGTCGGCATAAACGGGGGTGCAAACACCCGCCGAGCCAAGTATCATACTGCCCGCCAGCATAAGACCGACAAGGCTTTTTAAAAATTTCTTCATTACGATCTACCTCTTATCCTTATTTTTTCAACAAATAAGATTATAGCATAATACGGAAACATTTTAATTAACAAACTATCATTTTTAGGTAAATTTTTTATGAACAAAAGCCGCCCTTTCGGGCGGCTTATCGCTGTCGATAAAATCGACAGCCGCTATTACCATCTTTTTGTTTTGTTCTTGATCTCCTCTTTTATTTCGGCAATAAACTTGTCTATTTCGTAGCTGCCGAGATCCTCTGCCTTGCAGCGTACCGAAACGGTGTTTGTCTCCGCCTCTTTCTCGCCGACTATAACGATATAAGGCACTCTTTCGTTTCTTGCCTCTCTTATCTTGTAGCCTATCTTTTCTGCGCGGTCGTCCATTTCAACAAGCAGACCTGCGGCCTTAAACTCGTTATATACCTTGTCCGCATACTCCTGATACTTTTCGGAGATAGGAAGCACCTTTATCTGTACGGGGGCAAGCCAGGTCGGGAAGTGACCCGCATACTTTTCGATAAGAAGTGCAAGCGTTCTTTCGTAGCAGCCGATAGATGTTCTGTGGATGATATAGGGGCGCTTTTTCTGGCCGTCCTTGTCGATATAGTACATATCAAACTGCTCTGCAAGCATCTGGTCTATCTGTATGGTGATAAGCGTATCTTCCTTGCCGAATACGTTCTTTATCTGTATATCCAGCTTGGGGCCGTAGAACGCAGCCTCGCCGATACCTACCTTGTACTCAACGCCGAGGTGGTCGAGTATCTTCTTCATAGTGCCCTGAGCCTCGTCCCATTGCTCCTTTGTGCCGATATATTTTTCCTTGTCGTCGGGATCCCACTGCGAAAATCTGTAGCTTACATCCTCGATAAGGCCTAAAGTGGTAAGCATATCGTTTGCAAGCTGCAAGCAGCCCTTAAATTCTTCTTCAAGCTGGTCGGGACGCAGGATAAGATGACCCTCGCTGATAGTGAACTGACGTACACGGATAAGGCCGTGCATCTCGCCCGAGGACTCGTTTCTGAAAAGGGTCGAGGTCTCGCCCATTCTGTAGGGCAGGTCGCGGTAGCTGTGCTGTGTTGCCTTGTAAACATAATACTGGAAGGGGCAGGTCATAGGACGAAGTGCGTAGACCTCGCTGTCCTTTTCCTCGTCGCCCATTACAAACATACCCTCTTTGTAGTGACCCCAATGGCCGCTTATCTTATAAAGGTCGCTCTTTGCCATAAGGGGAGTTTTGGTGCGCACATAGCCGCGGCGCTCCTCCTCGTCCTCAACAAAGCGCTGGAGCGTCTGAACTATCTTTGTGCCCTTGGGCATAAGCAGGGGAAGACCCTGACCGATAACATCCGTGGTAGTAAAGATATTAAGCTCACGGCCAAGCTTGTTGTGGTCGCGCTTTTTAGCCTCCTCGCGCTGTGCGATAAATTCTTCAAGGTCGCTTGCCTTTGTAAATGCCGTAGCGTATATACGCGCAAGCATTTTGTTCTTTTCATTGCCGCGCCAGTATGCACCCGACGAACCCGCCTCGTTGGTTATCTTGAATGCCTTGATATTTTTTGTGCTCATAAGGTGAGGACCTGCGCAAAGGTCGGTAAAATCGCCCTGCTTGTAGAAGGAAATTACTGCATCCTCGGGCAGGTCGTTTATAAGCTCTACCTTGTAGGGCTCGCCCGCTTCTTCCATCAACTTAAGCGCATCCGCACGGGGAAGCTCGAAATATTCAAGGGGGATATTCTCCTTGACGATCTTCTTCATTTCCTTTTCTATCTCGGCAAATTCCTCCTGTGTAAAGGGTGCTCTGTCAAAATCGTAGTAGAAACCGTCGTCCGTTGCGGGGCCGATAGCCAATTTAGCCTCGGGATAAAGGCGCTTTACAGCCTGCGCCATAATGTGCGATGCGGTGTGTCTGAATGCACGCTTGCCCTCGGGAGAGTCAAAGGTGCAGATCTCAAGCTCGCAGTCCTCGGTAACGGGCTTTCTTAAATCCACTACCTTGCCGTTTATTTTGCCGCAGCAGGCATTTCTTGCAAGGCCCTCGCTTAAGTCCTTTGCGATATCCAAAACAGTAATACCGCTGTCATACTGCTTTGAAGAACCGTCCTTTAAAGTTACATTGATCATTTTTCTTCTTCCTTTCTTTTGTACTGATGTATTTTATTTTTTTACTTATTCGGCTTAATGCGAATTGTTGATACTATTGCATAAATAGCAGCTATGATAATAAACGGTATTTCAAGCAATGCTATTTTGCTGTTATGCCACACAAGGGATATCCCTATAATAACAAGCACCGTGGCTCATATTTATTACACTCCTTTGGCAGTAACAATATTGACATTATCACATTTTTGCGTTGTGATTTCGCAAATAAAACAAAAAGCCCCTTACCGTACAAAAAGTACGATAAGGGACGAAATTTTTTAATCACAAGAAACTATATTTCTTATAATCCAACTCCGCGGTTCCACCCAAATTGTGCAAAGCACCGCTCAAAAACTTTATAACGTAAGTTACACGGGCCGCATTAAGGCCGCTCGGAGGTGGTTTTCACGTTTGCGCTTATCGGGCTTTCCCATCATCCGCCCTCTCTGTGGATAAGACTGCAAGGCTACTGTCCCCGTCATAGTTTTATCGTATATTAGGATTATAAACCCTTAAATCCGGATTGTCAATACCCAAAATTACTGCGGCGTGAGCATACCGCCGTTTGCCAGCTGATAATCGCCGTCATACAGCCAATCGTTTGCGGCAAGGTCTGTATCGTAGTAGATAAGGTAGCCGTTTTCGTTTATATCTATTGCATCGTTGAACTTCAATACATGGATATAGCTGTTGCTTGTAAGTTCAAGCTTGCTGCCCTCTTCCACATTAACCTCGACATATTCTGCCCTGTTAAGCTCGTTTATGCTTGCTTTAAGGTAGCTGCCGTCCTTAAGATTGATGATGATGCGTGCGTTTTCCTCGGAGATAACGTCTGCCTCCAGCGTCTGGTTGATAAGTGTTATCTCTACGGTATTGTTTTTGTTGTTGCTTGTTGCCCTGCTGTCGATAAGGTATTTTACCTTTTCGATGTCGCAGTTTTCAAGCCTTGCTTTAAGGTCGTTCTTGTCGATATAGAACAGGGTCGTCTTGCGGTCGCCCGTAATGTTCGTGCCCTTTACCGTAATTTCGGCCTTGTCGTTTTCATCGTCGTTTTTGCCTGCCGCAGTCTTGAAAAGACCCTCGGAAACATTGCTTGCCACGATGTCGCCGCCGTTTATTACTGCCTTGCCCGCATCCTCCGCAAATACTGCGCTGCCGTCGGAGACCGTAATGCCGACAGAGTCAAGCGTAACGCTGCCCGCCGTCTTAACTGCATTTGACTTGGGAGACTTTGTCTGTATGCTGCCGCCCGTCATTTCTATCTTCGAGCCGTCCTCACCGCGCAGTGCAGCGGAACCCGAGCCAAGGTTATAAAGCTCGGAATTTGTTATCTCCGCACTTGAACGTCCCCTTGCGTATACCGATACCGCATTTGATGCGTTTGACTTGACAGTGCTGTCGGATATCTCCGCAGCGGCGTTGTTTATTATCTCAACCGCCTTTTCGGAGGGGTCTGCAACGGATACGGTGGAGTTTTCAATGCCTGTAAGGGCAGTACCGTCAATAACTACGCCTGCCTTTTTGGTAACGCCGCTGAGTACGGTCGAAGCATTTTCTTCTTCCTCTGCGGGCTCTTCCTGTGTCTTTTTGCCTGTATCGGGCTTTTGCGTAACCGCAGAGCTTGACTTCTTCTCAACAGGATGCTCGTCCATGTAGTTTACGGCCTTGTAAAATATCATTGCCATTTCCGCACGGGACATTGCATCGTTGTAATTTATCCTGCCGTCGTTGCCGCTTATAATGCCCATTTTTGTAAGGCTTGCAATTGCCATCTGCGCCTTTACGTCCCTGATGACATCCGCATCGCTGTACATTGAAAGGTCGGTAGTCGCATCCGTTATATAGCCGTTAAGGTCAAGTGCCTTATAAAGCATCTGCATAGCATAGCCGCGCGTGATGGGCTGCTGCGGATAAAAGGCATAATCATCGGTTATAGCGCCCGCGCCCTTTGCATTGATAACTGCTGTGTAGTAATAGTCGTCCTCGTGTACATCGGTAAAGCCGTATACATAGGTGCTGTGCTGTCCCAGATCAAACGTATTGTTGAGCAGCAGGACGAAATCACCGCGCTCTATCTGAAGCTCGGGCGCATAAAGATTGTCGCCCACACCTGCCACGATGCCCTTTTGCACAAGGTAGTCCACCGCTTCGGATGCCCAGCCGTAGCCGCCGTCATTTACATCCCTGAAATACTTTGAGTTGCCCGCAAAAGCCGCGGAGCTTGTTCCCATGACAACGGCAAGTGTCAATGCCGCAGCCGCACATAATTTTGCTTTCATGATCGTCTTCTCCTTTTTTATGTATTCCACGTTTTCCTTACTTTTATATATAACACATATTTTTATAAAAATCAATGGAATATACATGAATATTTATTACAAAAACCTTAATTTTTACCGCCGATGCTGTTTATATCATAAGGAGTGAGCTGATATACATAGTAATTCAGCCAGTTGGTATAAAGCAGGCTGCTGTGTGCCTTCCACAGCGAAACAGGCGGTTTGGACGGGTCGTCGTCCTTAAAATAGTTTTTGGGTATGTCTATATCCAGACCCTTTTCCTTGTCCCTGAAATATTCCGCAGCAAGCGTGTTTTTCTCATACTCGCTGTGACCCATTACAAAAAATCGTCGCATATCCGCACTTGCGACAATGTACACGCCCGCCTCCTCACCGGAAGCGATAACGCGCAGACCCTCTGTTTTTTCTATATCCTCTGCGCGCACCTCCGTATGTCTGGAGTGCGGCGCGTAGAACACATCGTCAAAGCCGCGCAGCAGGTCGATATGCTCGTATATTTTGGTGTGTGCAAAAACGCCGAACATTTTTTTCTCCAGCGGATACTTGGGTATGCCGTAGTGGTAGTAAAGTCCCGCCTGTGCGCCCCAGCAGATATGGAAGGTGCTGGTAACATTTGTCTTTGACCACTCCATTATCTCCGTCAGCTCATGCCAGTAGTTGACTTCCTCAAACGGCATCTGCTCCACAGGTGCGCCCGTTATTATCATACCGTCGTATTTTTCGTGTTTAACGTCCGCAAAGGTCAGATAAAAGGTATCCAGATACGCACGCGACGTATTTTTCGACACATGGCTTTCCATGTGCATAAAGCTTACCTCCACCTGCAGCGGAGAATTGCTCAGAAGCCGCAGCAGCTGTACCTCCGTCTGCTGTTTGTTGGGCATAAGATTTAAAATAAGTATTCTAAGCGGTCTTATATCCTGATGAAAGGCACGGCTTTCATCCATAACAAATATGCTTTCGTTTGTAAGCACGCTTTTTGCCGGCAGATCGTCGGCCACCTTAATAGGCATTTTGCATCATTCCTTAATTTATATTTTTCCAACAAGATCGGCGGCAATGACCAGCGTTTCAAACACGTCCATATCACTTATGTAATCGTCACCGTCGATATCCGCCATATAGTGGTCAAAATCGAACATTCCGACCGTTTCGCCCACTATCTGCTCCGACTTGATAACGTCCAGTATATCCACAACGCAGTTAAGGTCACAATCGCCTTTTTGCCCCTCGTGGATACCGTTCCACGTCCTGTTTATTTCGGATTGCTCGCTCAGTCTGTAGTAGAAGCAGTTTTCCGCCGACGAATTTGTCTGGTCAAGCGCATGGAACTTTTCGTTAAATACGCCCGAAATGCCGTTTGCGCTGCCGCCCTCATCGGTCTTGCTGCTGAATATGGTGCAGTCCGCGCAGAAGCAGTTTTTAAGCAGGGAGGCCTTTGTCGTTTCGCCGACTATGCCGCCGACATCGTACTCCGACTTGATAACATTATTGCGCGAAAAGCAGTCCTGTATGGTGCCGCCCTGACAGATGGCCGTTACGGCACCCGACGAAGTGGTGGCATAGAAATAGGAATTCATTATTCCCAGATTTTTTATTATGGCATCGTCGCCTATGCAGCCGAACAGACCCTCGTAGTCCTTTTCGCTTACCGCATCGTCGCCGTAAATGCCGCTTATCGTGTGCATATCGCCGTCAAACTTGCCCAGATACGGCGTTTTGGTCGTACCTATGGGTGTCCACGGCTTTGCCCCGAAGTTCTGTTCCTTCAGCTCCTCGACATTTATCACAAGGTCTGCCTTGAGTATCGCATCCGCATCCTTGTGATCCTCATAATATTCGTTTATAAGCCTTGCAAAGGCGTAAAGCTGATTTTCGTTTCTTATCTCGTACACACCGCTGCTGTTGGGCACCAGCGACAAGGGGTCGTCACTGTCCTGTGCGTCCTCCTCGTGGTTTTTGTACTCGCCGTCTTCCTTATAGACGATATAGTGTCCGCTGTCCAGCACGGGCAGGAAATCCCTCTCGCCGACGGTCACATTCTGCCGCCACACAACCGAGGACGTACTTTTTTTGTTGTTAAGAAGATATGTAAGCTCGCCGCTTTCAAGCTGGGTGGAGGTAAAGGCCTTTGGCTCCGTATTATAGCTTTTTTGCTTGCTGCCGTCGTAATAGGTGTTTTCTATCACCGCGGTAGTGCTCGTATCAAGTCCGTTATAGCGGCAGGCTATTGCATCCGTGCGCGCCTTTGACGCTTTTGCACCCAGAACATCGTTTGATGTATAGCAGTTTCTTATGGCGCAGGCGGCGTAACTCTTATCGCTCAGCCTGCCCGCTATGCCGCCCGCAACATATTCGCTCCTTACGATATTGTTGTAGCAGTAGCAGTTCTCTATAACGCCGTTTTCCTTGTTCTGACCCGCAAATGTACCCGCATAGGCATCACTCCAGGTGAATGTGGGCGAATAGAAATAAGAATGGATTATGCCCAGATTTTTTATCGTGCCTTTATTTATGGCAAACAGACCCGCCATATTGGCATCATTACAGTAGATGCCGCTGATATAGTGCCCCTGACCGTCAAAAATGCCTTTAAACCAATAAGGGCTCTTTGTCTGGCCGCTGCCGCCTATAGGCTCCCACGGGATAACATCGGTGCTTTCCGCCGACATTGTGCCGTCGTTTATTATTATGTCGCGCATAAGCCTTATTTTAAGGTCATTTTCGCCGTCAAGACTTGCCTCCGTGTTAAACTCAGCGTTATTGTACTTTTGCGCGTACCAATAAAGCTGTGCGGAATTATATATGTTGTAATAGCCCTCGTCATCCTTTACGGGCACATTATCGTCCGCCGTTACCGCAGCCGCCGCAAACAGCGATATAGCCACCGCAGCCGCCGCAGTAACAAACCTTTTGAATATCATTTTTCTTCCTCCAATCGGTTTTATGCCAACAGAGGCTTTCCCCGCTGCTGTCATTTCTTATATTTTGTTTCGGCGGGGAAGATACATTTTTCGTTAAGCACCTTCTGAAGCACCAGCGCCGCATCGGCAGCCGTAAGTGCATCGTCACAGTCAACGTTTACATACATGAAGTAATCGGGTGTTATTTTTTCTATGGGCATTTTTACCCTTGAATCCAATACCTTCTGAAGTATCATTGCCGCATCGGCAGCGCTGAGTTTGTTCTCACCGCAGGCACCGCCAAAGATGGGTACATCTGTATTTCCGCCGCCACCGCCCTGTGACTTGGTAGTTGTCTCGGTAGTTGCTTCGGTGGTAGTTTGTGTTGTTGTCTGTGTAGTTGTCTGTGTTGTTGTCTGTGTTGTCGTTTCGGTCGTGGACTCGGTAGTTGTATTGTTTGTGCCGTTTGTGTAGCCGCCGCCGCTTGCCATTACCTTAAGGTGTGAGGGGTCAAGCACGGGATAGCTGTCCTTTACGGTGCCCTCATCCACGTTCTGGAACCATCTGTCGTTCTTGCCGTTTTCGTTAAGCTTGTAGGCTATCTCGCCGCTTTTTATCTGTGCGGCGCTTGCAGCCGTACAGCCCGAAGCATAGCTTACATACTTGGTCGAATCATAATAGCAGTTTGAAATGCTCGCGCTGCTCTTTATCTGACAGCCGATAGCATCCGCCCATTTTTTACGTCCCGAAACGCTTGTCTGGGTAGAGCTTATATTGTTTGATGCAAAGCAGTTTGTTATTGTACAGCCGTCGCTGGGCTTGCCGACGATACCGCCCGACATACCCACGCTGCCTATGGTACAGTTGTAGCTGTAGCAGTCCTTTATAACGCCGTCGCTTTTGTTAAGGCCCGCAAACGCGCCCGCATAAGCATCGTTATACTCGGATATGGGTGCATAGAAATAAGAATTTATTATGCCCAGATTTTTGATGGTGCCGTAGTTGAACGCAACCAGACCCGCCGTGCTGGCATCGGGGCAGTAAAGGCCGCTGATATAGTGACCCTGACCGTCTATAACGCCCTTGAAATTATAGGTCACGGGTGTTTTGTAAACACCCTTGCCGCCTATGGGTGTCCATGTCTTTGCACCCGTGCTGGATGCGGTCATAACACCGCTGTTTACAACTATATCGTTTGTTATTTTTACATTCATGAGTGCAGTCTCGCCCTCGTTGTACTTTTGCACTATCCAGTACAGCTCGTCAGCGGTGCCGACCAGGTAAAAACCGTCATTGTCCTTTGAGGGCTGTGTTGCCGCATAGGTATCCACGCCAAAGGCGGAGGATGCCGCTCTGTCCGCAAAACCAAGCGAAACAACGCCCATTACAGCTGCCGTAAGCAATGCTATAGTTTTTTTGTAAGCTTTCATTTTTGTTATCTCCTTTTTGTGTCCCCTGTTAAAGTTTTGTTATATTTACATTTTCCGTCACGATGTTTTCCGCATTTTCGGTCTTAACATCCTTGTCGGAAGCAATATTTATATTTTTTAATGTTATGTCGTGTACAGGCATAACGGAAAGGCCACTTATGGAAATGGGCGTGCCCGCCTTTGCGCAGTTTACGTTTTGTATGACGATGTTTTTAAACTCGGGCACTTCCTCGGGTGCTACCTGCTGTCCCTCCTTGGTGTCCATGTCATAGCCCATTGTAAAGATTATGGCCTCCTTGGGTATCTCCGTCATGTCGATATTGTCAACAAAGATATCCTCCACTACGCCGCCTCTGCCCAGACAGCTTTTAAAGCGCAGACCCGTGTCCGTACCGATAAAGGTGCAGTCGGTTATCTGTATGTTTTTAACGCCGCCCGACATTTCGCTGCCTATTACAAAGCCGCCGTGGCCGTGATATACGGTACAGTTTTTAAACTCGACATATTCGCAGGGCTTGCCCAGCTTTCTGCCGTCCTCGTTCTTGCCCGATTTTACGCACAGCGCATCATCACCCACATCAAACACGCTGTCATACACCTTTACATATTTACAGCTGTCAACGTCAAGGCCGTCGCCGTTTTGCGAGAACCACGGATTGCGCACGTTTACGTTTCTGATGGTAACGTGCTCACAGCACCACGGGTGCAGGTTCCACGCGGGCGAATTCTGGAAGGTAACGCCCTCGAGCAGTACCTTTTTGCAGTTTGTGAAATTTACCATTGCGGGGCGAAGGAAGTCGCGGTATTTTTCGCATTCCTCCTTATTGCGCAAAAGCGCAGGCTCCTTTACAAGGGTAAGGTTGCCCAGCTTTGCGGCCTCCGTAGGCCACCAGCTTTCCTCCTTGCCTTCAAGCACGGTGCCACCGCCCTTTACAAGCGCATCCCATTGTCTTTCGGGCAGTTTGAAGCGCTTTACGGGTCTCCACGCGCCGCCGCTGCCGTCAATGACACCGCTGCCCGTTATTGCCACGTTTTCAAGCTCTCTGCCGTATATCGGCGATACGCAGCGATAGGTGAAAAAGCCCTCAAAGCTTGTGTTGATAAGCGGATAGTCGTAAAAATCCTCCGAAAACTTTATCACCGCACCGCTTTCAAGATGCAGATCGACATTGCTTTCAAGGCGTATCGGCCCCGTCAGCCATATGCCGCGCGGTACCACGACCCTGCCGCCGCCCTTTTGTGCGCAGTCGCTTATTGCTTTTTCAAAGGCCTCTGTGTTTTTTACCCTGCCGCCCGAAACGGCGCCGTAATTTGTTATGTCAAAGGTCTGCTGTTCAAACTTAGGTAAAACAACATCAAAATTGAGTTTTTCCATGAAAACACCCCTTTCATACCGTTTTATATGTGTGCAAGCCGTTTTTTCTCCCTCTTACACACCCTGTCATATAATTATAACACATTGCACAACAAATTACCAGTATTTTTTATTCAATGCGGATATGAACGGCAAAATTTTATCCGCACTTGCAAAAGGCACGGATATATGCTAAAATATCCACAGCGGATCACTATCTCAAGGAGGTATTTACATGAAAAAGCTGGAGTCCTTAATACGCCAAAAGGGCATAAAGACTGCCGCACTGCTTGTGCTTATGTTTGCGGCGGTGCTTATCGTATATCATCTTATAACATTTTTCGGATTGTCGTACTTTTTTACGGGCAAAAACCTTTCGCTGGGGCCTATAGGCGAAAACCGTGCCTACGCCAAGGCGCACTTTGACATGGCGCGTATGATAGCACCCGGGCGCGAGGATGAGCCCGCCGTGTTTGCCGTGCTTTGCCCCGACAAGCGCAGCAGCTTTATACTGCTGACCACCGCCGAGGGTGCCCAAAAGATAAACAAAAAGCTGGAAAACGGCAAGACCGTGAATGTACGCGGCACGGTCACACCGCTGGACGAGGATACAAGGACAAAGTACACACCCTATTTAAGGCAGTACGGATACGAGCTTTCGCTTTTGCGCGGCGATATAATGACACAGATGACATTTTCGCAGTATTACGCACAGCACAAAATAATAAACAGCATTACGCTTATAATACTGCTTTTGATACTGTTTTTCCTGCTGCGCAGCCTTATGTACGGCTCATACGGCAAGTTAAAGGCCAACGCGCGTAAGTTCGGCTACGAGCTTGACGACATCAAAAAGGACTTTGAGACCGCCGAGAAATTCGGCAAGACAAGCGTGGGCAGCAAATACATCTATGTTACAAAGGCACCGATCACCGCCGTTGCGGGCGATGATGCCGTGCTTGCCTACCTGCACTGCACAACGGACACAAAATCGTCAAAGACGCTTAAACGCGGCAAATACTCCGTTGTGATAGTTGACCGCAAGGGCAGGGAATACGAGATACCCTACCCAAGCGAGGCAAAGGCCATGGAGGCTCTTGCCGCAATAGGCCGCTTTTCGCATATAACGATAAGCTATACCGACGAGCACCGCAATAAGGTGCGTACCTCGCTTAAAACCTATGTGGAAATGGCGGAAAACAAAAAACAGGACAATAAAAAGCTTGAACAATAAAAAAAGGGGTCGAAACACAGGTTTCGGCCCTTTTTATTGTTAAAAAATGCTGTCCTCGTCATTGTCCACCATATCGGGCGGAATGTCGATATTGACCTTTTCAAGATTTGCAAACTGCGTATACTGGCCTAACCATGCAAGGTTGACAGTACCCGTGGGGCCGTGTCTGTGCTTGGCGATAATGACCTCCGCCTGACCCGGCACCTCGCAATGCTCCTTCGTGTAATATTCGTCCCTGTACAAAAAGCATACCATATCGGCATCCTGCTCTATCGCACCGCTGTCACGCAGGTCGGACAGCACGGGACGGTGGTCTGTACGGCTGTCGGGGCCGCGTCCCAGCTGCGAAAGCGCGATAACGGGGATATCCAGTTCACGCGCAACACCCTTTAAGGATTTTGAGTTGAACGCCACATCCTGCTGCTGGGAGTCGCTTTTTCTGCCTGAACCGCCCTCCATCAGCTGAAGGTAGTCCACCACCACCAGCCCTATATCGTGCTCCATTTTAAGCTTGCGGCATTTTGCACGCAGCTCCGCCGCGGTGATGCCCGCCGTATCGTCTATGTAAATAGGTGCCTCGGACATAACGCCCATGCCGTGAATAAGCTTTTCCCACTCGTCCATGCTAAGGCTGCCCGTTTTCACCTTTTGACTGTCCACCTGTGATATGCTGCATAAAAGTCTGTGACCAAGCTGTTCCGCCGACATTTCCATTGAAAAAACGGCTGTCGGTATCTTGCCGTGTACCGCCGCATACTGGGCGATATTCAGGGCAAACGCCGTTTTGCCCATAGCGGGACGCGCCGCCACTATGACCAGGTCGGAATTTTGCAGGCCGCTCGTCCTGCCGTCAAAATCCGTAAAGCCCGTTTCTATGCCCGTGATGCTGCCGTCGGAGCGGCTTGCCTTTTCAATGTTTTCAAGCACCCTTGCAAGGACATCGTTGATATGCACAAAGTCCTCGCTTTTGCGGTTTTGCCTTATGTCAAAGACACGCTTTTCCGCCAGCTCCAGCACATCCTCCACGTTGTCCATTGCCTCAAAGCAGGCATCGCTTATATCGCCGCCCGCGCTTATCAGCCCGCGCAGCAGCGCCTTGTCCTGCACTATCTTGACATAATGCCCCGTCTGTGCGGTGGTGCTGACCAGACCCGCCAGATGCCTTATATACCTGTCGCCGCCCGCCTTTTCAAGCAAAGCCTTTTCGGTCAGACGGTTTTTAAGGGTAATGTAGTTTATGGGCTTGCCCGCGTTGTAAAGCTCTTCTATGGCAAAATATATTTCCCTGTTGGCGGGATTGTAAAAATCATTGCCGCCAAGCCCCGCCTCTATGGCGATACGCACACCGTTGCCGTCGCATATCATACAGCCCAGCACGGCCTGCTCCGCATCCTCGTCATGCGGCGGGATACGGTTTATGTACCTGTTTTCGTTGTCATTTTCAGCCATAATAAATTCAAGCCTGCTCCACTGTTACCTTCAATTGTGCGCTTACCTTCGGATGAAGCTTTACCGTGACCGTCTTTTCGCCGACTGTCTTTATAGCCTCCGCCGAAATTTTCTTTTTCTCTATATCAAGACCCGTCTGCTCCTTTAAAGCAGCCGCTATCTCCTTGTTTGTAACGGCACCGAAAAGCTTGCCGTTGTCGCCTATTTTAACGGGTATCCTGACCGTTACCTGCTCCAGCTTTTTGCAAAGCTCCTGCGCCTGCTCCAGCACGGCCTGTGCCTGTGCGGCCTCGGCCTTTTTCTGGTTGTCCAGCTTTTTAAGGTTGTTGCCCTCGGCCTCTACCGCCAGCTTGCGCGGGAAAAGAAAGTTTTTTGCATAGCCGTCGTTGGCATTTATTATCTGATCCTTTTTGCCTACACCCTTTACATCCTGTAAAAGTATTACCTTCATTTATTTGTACCTCTTTCCTATTGTTTAAGATATTCCTCTATGGTCTGCTTCAAAAGGGCTATTGCATCCTCTGTCGAAGAGTCCTTGAGCTGTGCGGCCGCACCGCTTTGATGACCGCCGCCGCCCATTTTTTCCATTATCCACTGCACATTTACCCTGCCGAGACTGCGGGCGCTGATATAGACCGTGCCGTCCATCTCGTTCATAACAAAGCTGGCCTCTATGCCCTTTATGCCGAGCAGCTCGTCCGCCGACTGGGCAATAAGCACGATGGGGTTGTCCACACGGATACGAAGCACGGATATTGCCATATTTTTGTTGTATATTTCCGCATCACGCACAACGGCGGCCTTTGCGACATAGGCATCCAGCGTGTTCTGGAAAAGCCTGCGCACGGCGACCGTATCCGCGCCCAGCTGTTTAAGATAAGCCGCAGCCTGGAATGTCATGGAGCTTGTCTTGAATGCAAAGTTTTTGGTATCCACCGTGATACCCGCCAGCAGACCCTCCGCCTCGGTCTTTGTAAGGCGGATGCCCTTGTTCATATACATCAGCATCTCCGTAATAAGCTCGCTTGCGGAGGATGCAAATGACTCGTGATAGGTGAGTGCATAGCCCTCTATCGCACCGGGACCCTTGCGGTGATGGTCTATGACCACAAGCTGTTTTGCCTTTTCCACCAGCTCGGGGCACTCGCATATAGCCTTTTTATGCGTGTCCACAACAACGACCAGGGTACGCCGCCTTAACTGCTTGAGCGCCGTATCGCCGTCTATAAACACGCTTTCGTACCTGTTGTCGTCCATAAGGCTTTTGTACAGCGTGGAAATGCTTGAATTAACGCTGCCAAGCACTATATGACACTTTCTGCCGAAAAACTCGCATATCGAGAAAATGCCCGCACAGCTGCCGAGGCTGTCAAGGTCGGGGCTTTTGTGACCCATAACGATAACATCGGTGCAGGTCTTTATAAGCTCGACAAAGCCGTAGGCCTTCATACGCGCACGCACGCCCGTATTTGTGCTTATCTCACGGCCGTTGCCCCCGATAAACTGATACTTGTCCTCGCCCTCTTTGACTACCACCTGCGCACCGCCGCGTGCCAGCGCAAGATCCACCGCACCGCGTGCATACTCCATGCACTGCGACATCGTGGTACCGTTTATGCCTATACCTATACTCATTGACATAGGTATACCGTCCATATCTATTTTGCTTATCATTTCCATAATGGAAAACTTGCTTTTTTTCAGCTCCGCCAGCTGATCCTCACGCAGGATAAAAAGATACTTGTCCTGCTCAAACTTGCGCACTATGCCGCCAAGCTCCGTAAAATACTCGTTTATCTTGCGGTCAACAACAGCCATCATGTGCGGATGGCGCACTTCCTCCATATTTTCCTTTATCTCGGTGTAATTGTCAAGCACCAGAAGCGCCGCCATAATGCGGCCGCCCGCTTCCTCCGCCTTAAGGTCGGACTGGAAGATGTAAACATCCGTTTTGCCGTCAATGGTCACATCGGTAACAAAGTTGTACTCCGTATCGTTTATGACCGTTTTCTGCTCCCTTGCGGTAATGTCGTAGCCCTCAAAGATATCCGTTATTTTAAACAGGCTGTCCCCTTGATGAAGCGGCGCAAAGGTGCTTTTGAAAACATTGTTGCAAAACAAAATATCCATATTTGTATTTATTTGTACATACGCCATAGGAAAAGTACATTCTGTTGTCATGTCATTAGCCCCTTCGGAATTATTTTCCCCCGATAAACGCAAGCACGGCCCTGTGATCCGCGCTGTAATCGTCACAGCGCACCATGCCCGTCCTTGCCTGTCTGTTAAGCTCCGTACCGAGCCTTTGCAGGTCAATGCCCCTGCGGTTTGCAAGCATCAGCAAAAGCTCCGCAGCGTGTGCAAACTCCTCCTCGCACAGCGCCGCCCTGCTGCCCATGGCAGTTTGCCTGAAAACAGATGCGATGCTTTGCAGAAGCTCGGCCTTTAATTCCTCTGTTTTTGCGGCATAGCCCACTATGTCACGGCCTATATCCGCACTATTATCTTTCATTATACCATACAACTCCCATATTATACAAGTATTTTATTTTATCGCCTGTCAAGCACGGGATACGAGCCCAGTATTTTAAAAAACGATGTTTTTCTTTTAAGCATTACAAGCGCATCCTGAAGATCCTTCCAATTGTCGGCCTTTTCAAGGTCGATATAGAACACATACTCGTTCGGGTGGTTTTTCATGGGTCTGGAAACGATGCGCGACATATTCACATCCCAGATAGCCAGTATATCCAAAAGCTTGTACAGCGAGCCCGGCTCATGCACGGTCGAAAAGCAGATAGTCGTCTTGTAATTTTCGGCGGCTATGGGCTGTTCGGTGCTTTTTTTGCTGACCACCACAAACTCGGTGAAATTTATCTTGCTGTCCTGAATGTTCTCCGCCGCTATCTCCAGATCGTAGACCCTTGCAGCAACGGCGGGCGCGACAGCGGCAATGTTTTCCTCGCTTTCGGCCGTCATTTTTGCCGCAGCCGCCGTGGACTGCGCCGCAATGGCGGGCACATTTTCATAATGCTCGTACAGATAATGCCTGCACTGTGCAAGCGCGTGGGGGTGCGAGTACACCGCTTTCAGACTGCCCCTGTCCGCGCCCTTTTTTAGCATCAAATTTTGTCTTACAGGCAGCACCACAAGCTGCTGTATGTATAAATTCAAATCAAAGATAAGCGCATCCACCGTGGCGTTTACCGTGCCCTCGGTGGAATTTTCTATCGGCACTATGCCGCAGTCCAGCTCACCCTTTTCAACCGCCATAAGCACCTGATAAATGCTGTCATACGGCCTTATCTCGTCCTCTTTAAAAACCTCCAGCGCCGCCTGGTGCGAAAAAGTCCCCAGCGGGCCCAGATATCCTGCTTTCATATCAGCTCTCCTTTTGTGCCGTTACGACATCGGATCCATGTCCGTATGCGCCTTTATCAGCTCGTTTATTTTTTCCTTTTGTTCCTTTGTAAGCACCGCCGAGACCTGCTGTGCGCCGTAAATGTTGGCGTATGTGCCGCCGTCGGCCAGGGTGTATATGTATACCCTTGTGTCGCCGTCCGTGAACCACACATTGTTGTCGCCGTCATAGCAGCCTATCTCCTTGGGCGCCGCATTTATCATCTCCACCAGTTCCTTTGCCTCGTCCTTGGTCAGCACCGCCTCGTTGGGGTCGGATGTGTCCTGCGACCTTGTAAAAAAGAACAGCTTTCTTTTGTCTATGCCGCCAAGCTTTAATTCCTCTGCGGAGACCTCCTCTTCGGTCGTGTCTTCGGCGGACGTTTCCTCGGTCGTCTGCTCCGTTTGCTCCTGTGTCTGCTCCTGTACGGCACTCTCGTCTGTCTCGGGCGCATCGGCCGTGTTCTCCGATGCACCGCAGCCCGTAAAGGCAAGCATTGCGGCCAGCACCGCCATACCCGTTAAAAATCTTTTTTTCATATCTGTCACTCCCTTTTGACCGTCAGAACGGATCGACACCCGTTTCCGCCTTTATCATTTCGTTTATCCTGTTTTTCTGCTCCGCGGTAAGCTCCGCCGAGATATCCTGACTGCCGCATATGCTTACGGCGGCCTTGCCGTCGGGCAGGGTCAGTATGCCGACCTTTGTGTCGCCGTCCGTAAACCATATGTCATAATCCCCGTAGGTGCATTCCGTGCCCTTTTGCGCGGAGTTTATCATACGCACCACCTCGGCGGCCTCTTTTTCGTCAAGCACCGCCTCACGCTGTATGGCCGTACCCTGAAAATCGGTGTTAAAGCTGAGCTTGTTTTCGTCTATGCCCCTTAATTTGTAGTCCTTGCCCGCAGCGGGGACTTCATCCAATATCTCCTCATCCTCCGCAGGCTCCTGCGCCGTGTCCTGTGCCGTGCCGCAGCCCGTAAAGGCAAGCATAGCCGCAAGCGCAAGTGTAAATATGTAGCGTTTCATTTTTTCTTCCTCTTTTGTGTATAAAATCTTTACCCTAATTATACCACATTTTAAAAAACTGTAAAGATACTATTTACCTGCAAAGAAAAATATGATATGCTATAAATGTATAAATATCAGCAAAAATAATATTCAGGCGATGAAAATATGATAAAAATTGATAAAATAAACACGGCCGAGGCGCTGCGGTATATGTGCGCGGCGGATGCGGCCGACCCGATTTTGATACAAAAGGTCGAAGCTACGGCGGCGGAGCTTTTAAAGATCATCAAGCCCGTATATACTTACAAAATTTTCCCGATAGAGTTTAGCGAAAGCGGTATTTTGCTTTCGGGGACAAGCCTTGTGCTGACAGGGAAGTCGGCAAGGGAGCATTTTTCGGGCTGTCACAGCGTTATTGCAATGGCGGCTACGCTTTCGGGCTTTGCCGACAGGTTTATCCAAACTGCGGAAATAAGCGATATGGCAAAGGCACTTATAGCCGACAGCCTGTGTACCGCGGCGATAGAGCAGGTCTGCGATATTGCCGAGAGTGAGATAATGTCTGCACTGCCCAAGGAAAATTATTATACCTGGCGGTTTTCGGCGGGCTACGGCGATCTGCCGCTTGATATCCAGCCCCTTATTTTAAGGGTGCTAAATGCCGAAAAGGTGATAGGGCTGACGATAAATGACAGCCTTATTATGCTGCCGAGGAAAAGCGTGACCGCATTTATAGGCATATCGGACAGGCCGATAGAGAAAAAAAGAAAAGGCTGTGCGTTATGCAGTATGTGCAAGAGCTGTCAATACAGGCAAAAAGGCACACATTGTTAAACGTATGCAGAGACGGCGTCAGCCCCCAAAAGAAAAGGAGAGTATGTATGACATTCAAAGAACTGTTAAAAAATAAATTTGTATACCTCGACGGCGCAATGGGCACCATGCTCCAGCGTGCAGGCCTCAAAACAGGCGACATCCCCGAGCTATTAAACCTTACCTCCCCCGAGGTGGTTTTTGATATCCACAAACAGTATATCAACGCGGGCAGCAACATCATCTACGCCAACACATTCGGCGCAAACGGCTATAAATTAAAGAGCTGCGGCCACTCCGTTGCAGAAGTCATCGGCGCGGGCATCCAAAACGCAAAAAAGGCCTGCGCGGGCACCGACACCCTTGTTGCACTTGATATAGGCCCCATAGGCCAGCTTCTGGAGCCCACGGGCAGCCTGACCTTTGAAGCGGCTTATGACATTTTTAAAGAACAGATTGAAGCAGGCAAGGCCGCCGATCTGATAGTATTTGAGACCATGACCGACCTTTACGAGGTAAAGGCCGCTGTGCTTGCGGCAAAGGAAAACTGTGACCTGCCCATCATCGTCACTATGACCTTTGAGGAAAACCACCGCACGTTCACGGGCTGCAGCGTTTCCGCTATGGCGCTTACATTACAGGGCCTTGGCGTTGATGCCATAGGCATAAACTGCTCGCTCGGCCCCAAGGAGCTTTTGCCCGTTGTGGAAGAGCTGCATAAATGGTGCAAAATACCTATGGCGGTAAAACCGAACGCAGGCTTGCCCGACCCCGCTACGGGCGCATACAATATCACAAAGGATCAGTTTGCCGATTATGTGGCGCAAATGGCAAATTTCGGCCTTAAAATAGTAGGCGGCTGCTGCGGCACCGACCCCGACTATATCCGCGCCACAATAGCCCGTCTTGAAAACACCGTGGCAACAGCGCCGCAAAAATTGCTCCCGACCGCGCTCTGCTCCTACAGCAATACCGTTTTGGTGGACAGACCCCGCATTATCGGCGAGCGCATCAACCCCACGGGCAAAAAGCTTTTAAAAGAGGCACTTAAAAACAACGATATAAACTATATTTTAAACCTTGCCATTTCGCAGGCACAGGCGGGCGCAGACCTTTTGGACGTAAATGTGGGTCTGCCCGGCATTGACGAAAAGGAAATGATGAAACGCGCCGTAAAGGCCGTACAAAGCGTGACCGACCTGCCGCTGCAAATAGACTCCACCATACCCGAGGTTCTGGAGGCGGGTCTTCGCGTATACAACGGCAAGCCGCTTGTAAACAGCGTAAACGGCGAGGAAGAGTCCTTAAACAAAATTTTGCCGATAGTCAAAAAATACGGTGCGGCGGTGCTGGGTCTTGCCCTTGACGAGGGCGGCATACCACCAAAGGCCGAGCAGCGTTTTGAAATTGCAAAAAAAATTATGGAGCGTGCCCTTGCAATAGGCATCCCGAAAGAGGATATCTATATCGACTGCCTTTGCCTGACCGCCTCGGCACAGCAGGAGGCCGTTATGGAAACGCTTAAGGCGATAAAAATGGTAAAGGACGAGCTTGGTCTTAAAACCGTACTGGGCGTGTCGAATATCTCCTTCGGTCTGCCGCAGAGGGGTCTTGTAAACAGCACATTTTTGACTATGGCCATGAGCTACGGCCTCGACCTTGGCATAATAAACCCCAATATCAAGGAAATGACGGGCGCAGTACGCGCTTTCAGGCTGTTAAAGGGCTATGACAAGAACTCCGTTGACTTTATCGAGGCCTACAGCGAGGTCGAGGATGCCCCCAAGCCCGCCGCCGCAAGCACGGATATGACACTTGATTACGCCATACACAAGGGCTTGAAAGAGGATGCCCGCAGAATAACCGAAAAACTGCTTGAAACGCAGGATTCAATGGAAGTGGTAAACGGCATTATCGTCCCCGCGCTTGACAGCATCGGTGCGCTGTTTGAAAAGGGCAAAATTTTCCTGCCGCAGCTTATCCTTTCCGCAGGTGTGGCGCAGGAGGCCTTTGAGGTCATCAAGAAAAAAATGATAGAAGCAAATAACGCCCCCGTCAGCAAGGGCAAGGTAATTCTTGCCACCGTCAAGGGCGATATACACGATATAGGCAAAAATATCGTCAAGGTTTTATTGGAAAATTACGGCTATACCGTTGTGGATCTGGGCAAGGACGTGCCCTACGAGGCCGTTGTCGAGGCCGTTATAGAACACGATGCAAAATTGGTGGGTCTCAGCGCCCTTATGACAACTACCCTTGTTTCTATGGCGGAAACGATAGAGCTTATAAGACAAAATCAGCTTGACTGCGAGGTCGTGGTGGGCGGTGCTGTCCTTACTCCCGATTACGCTAAGGAGATCGGCGCAGATTACTACGCAAAGGATGCAAAAGAGACTGTTGATATAGCTAAAAAGGTTTTGGGATAAGGCCCCTAAAAAAGCGGGACAGGTGTTTGATGCCTGTCCCGCTTTTTATAACAGCTCTTCTATTTTTGCTTTTACCTTTTTCATATTCGTTGTAGGCTCAAATCTTGCGGTTATATTTCCCTCTCTGTCTATCAAAATTTTTGTGAAGTTCCACTTTATGTCATTGCCCTCTTTATAGTTTTTGTTGAATTTTTTCAGTACAGCCGAAAGCATAAGCCCCATCGGATTTTTGTCAAAACCCTCAAACACGGTGTTCTCCACTATCCATTTGTACAGCGGGTCAGCGTTTTCACCGTTTACATCTATTTTTGAAAACTGCGGGAAAGTCATACCGAAACGTCCCGTACAAAATGTGTGTATCTCCTCGTCCGTTCCCGGTGCCTGGTTTGCAAACTGGTTGCACGGAAAATCAAGTATCTCCAATCCGTCCTTTTGGTGTTCGTCATACAGTTCCTGCAGATCTTCGTACTGCGGTGTAAAACCGCAGCCTGTAGCTGTATTTACTATAAGAAGCACCTTACCCTTGTATTCCCCCAAAGAGACCTCGCTGCCGTCCATTGCTTTTACCTTAAAATCATATATCGACATAATTTTGTCCCCCTTGCAGTTTCATTTTAACTTGTTTACAGTCGTATTGTACACAATTTTATTGCACTTGTCAAGTCTTTAAGCTAACGGAGATTTTGGAAATATTTAAAAATTGGGTCGAAGATTAAAGGAAACCGGAGTCAAAGTCATACAGGAGACGGTTCTGTGTATGACCTCTTGAAACGCTGTACCGTATTTCCTGCGCACTTGATGTCAACATGAGTGATATAATCAAAGAAATTGAAAGCTCCATAAATAACAACACAAATGATCCACATTAAAAAACAAAAACAGCGGACATATCTTCTCGACAGGAAAAATATTCTCCGGGAGATATATCCGCTGTTTTTTTGACCGATCAACAGATGCGTAAATAAACCGTCACCCTTGTATAGGGACAGGGGTCAGCCCCCGTCCCGCGTTATTACTCTGCTTATTTTCACCCATAAACATAGGTCCCGACAGTCATATCTACCCTGCCGCCCCTTGCCAGTATATCCAGCAGCATGGACGCATCCTCATCGGTAACGGTGCCGTCCGAATTTATGTCGCCGTAAACGCCGTCCTGTCCCGCTGCGGACGAGGTCTCTATGGGCATTTTATACTCGTTTGATGCACTTTTATTGAGTATTTGTATAATATCCTTTATATCCACCGTTTTGTTTGCATCCGTATCGCCGAGTGTACGGCAGGTCTTGTGCAGGTCGTCCTCGGTATTTGCGTATTCGTCCTTTAAAATGTGTCGGTAAACGATACCTCGCGATGCGTCCTGAAGATAGGGATAGCTGTCCGAGCCGATATTCTGCCGCCAAGCGCTGTTTAACGGGGCGCTGCTGCCGTTGAGTATATACGCGGCCTTGCCCGAGGCAAATTCCTGCGCGGAAAGCTCTATGCCGATAGGATGCTCCTCTTTTTGGCCGTTAATGGGTATGCCGTAAACAAAAGACTCTGTTTTGTCTGTCGCCGTACCCTCGAGATAACAGCAGTTTTGCGCATCCACGCCGCCGTTTTCGTGTCCCGCTATGCCGTATGTCTTTGCCGCACTCATCTGTCCCGTATTATAGCAGCCCGTAAGCGTGTTATAGCTTCTCATCATCCATGCGTAATTGCCGTTTGAGCCCGATGATTCATAATATTCCGAAAAGCCGACAATACCACCCGCCTTTTCGACCGCCGTTACATTGCCCGTATTAATACAGTTTTTAACATGGTCGTTATAGCTTTCGGCGGATAAAAAGCCGATAATGCCGCCTGCGTATTTCACACCGCGTACAGTACCGCAGTTTTCAAGTTCTCTCAGTGGTTGGCTTGAACGTTCCGCATAGCCGATAATGCCGCCCGTATAGTCCGTACCGATGACCTCACCGTAATTTTTGCAGTCCGCAAAGTTTGACCTTGAATTATGCCAACCGGCAATGCCGCCCGTGCTTGCGCCGTCCGTATAGGAAACGACCGTGCCCTTGTTGATACATCTGTATAAAAATTCGCATTGATTATAGCCCACTACCGCACCGGCATACTTTGTGCCCTCTATATAGGACTTTTCTATAACTATGCTGTCAAGCGATGCATTTTGACCCGTGCTGCCAAAAAGTCCCGCATACTCCTTGCCCTTGACATAAAGCCCCGAGATGGTATGGTAATCGCCGTCAAATTTTCCGTTAAAGTCCATTATCGGCTCCCATTCCTCGACATTTGTGCTGTTTGCGGTGACCTCGCCGCCGTTTAACACAATATCGTCGGTAAGCCTTGCATAGGCATTGTCCGACCCGTTGTCGCGGCAATACCCCGCAAACCAATAAAGGTTTTCGGGCGAAGAGATATTGTAATATCCCGCCGTTTTGGTCGGTTCCTCCGGCACGGTCTGTGCATAAGCACACAGCGAAAATGCCGCCGTAAAAATAAGCGCCGCTGTTGTTGAGATAAGTTTTTTCATTTTGTTTCTCCTTTATTTTTCTTTTTAAAACCTGCCTTTTCACATCCCAATATACCCCTTGATTTTATTATACTGCAAAAAATTATAATGCGCAAGTGCGAATTTTTAAACATTTTGCAGACGGAAGCGATATGCGGTATAATAATATAAAACAAACGACATTTGTGGAGATTGATCTTATGAAAAAGAAAAAAATAACGGCCAAAGCTTACGGAGGAGGATACGGCCTCCGTCACGCCGGCGGAAAAGGGGGCATATCTTTCCATACAAAACGCCCGCGACATCCATTACGGGGACGAACGCTCGCTTTTTGCCTCGGACAAGGTATTTGCCAATTTCCGCGCCGTTTCGGCGGGCGGCATAGCCGAATGATATAAAGCACGCAAAAAGGACAGGTGTACACCTGTCCTCTTTGTTTTGGGTCCTGTGCGTTCAAAAACGGTTATTACCCGCACAAGTTTTTGCCGCCTTATATTTTCCTTTGCAAAAAAAGAGCCGCCGCAAAGCGGCGACCCTCATATCATCTATATAAACTCTCCACAGAGTATATAGGCATCAAACGATACCCTGTGCCATCATAGCATCTGCAACCTTAAGGAAGCCTGCGATGTTCGCACCTGCAACATAGTTGTCCTTCATGCCGTATTCTTCAGCCTTAGCTGTCATTTCGTGGCAGATATTTACCATGATGCCGTGAAGCTTGCTGTCAACCTCGTCGAATGTCCAGCTTAATCTTTCGCTGTTCTGGCTCATTTCAAGTGCGGATGTAGCAACACCGCCTGCGTTTGCAGCCTTTGCGGGTGCGAAAAGCACGCCTGCTTTCTGGAATACGTCGATAGCTTCAAGTGTTGAAGGCATATTAGCACCCTCACCTACAGCCTTTACGCCGTTTGCAACAAGTGTCTTTGCATCAGCCTCGTTAAGCTCGTTCTGAGTTGCGCAGGGAAGTGCGATGTCACACTTGATGCTCCAAACGCCCTTGCCGTCATGGTACTCTGCATCCTTATGTGTCTCGCCGTATTCGGAAAGTCTGCCGCGGCGAACAAATTTAAGATCCTTAACATATTCAAGGTCAACACCGTTCTTGTCGTAGATGTAGCCTGTGGAATCGGAAAGCGAAACAACTGTTGCACCAAGCTGTGTAGCCTTTTCTGCTGCAAATACAGCAACATTGCCGGCACCCGAAACTACAACCGTCTTGCCCTTGAAGCTGTCGCCCTTAGCGTTGAGCATTTCCTCTGTTAAGTATACAAGACCGTAGCCTGTAGCCTCTGTTCTTGCAAGAGAGCCGCCGAATGTAAGGCCCTTGCCTGTTAAAACGCCCTCGTAAAGGCCTGTTATTCTTTTGTACTGACCGTACATATAGCCAACCTCACGTCCGCCAACACCGATGTCACCTGCGGGAACGTCAACGTCTGCGCCGATGTGTCTGTAAAGCTCTGTCATAAAGCTCTGGCAGAAACGCATAACCTCGTTATCGGATTTGCCCTTGGGGTCAAAGTCGGAACCGCCCTTGCCACCGCCGATGGGAAGGCCTGTAAGGCTGTTCTTGAAGATCTGCTCAAAGCCAAGGAACTTGATAATACCAAGGTTTACGGAAGGATGAAATCTCAAACCGCCCTTGTAAGGTCCTATAGCGCTGTTAAACTGTACACGGTAGCCTCTGTTTACCTGTACGTTACCCTTATCGTCGATCCAGGGTACTCTGAACATTATCTGACGCTCGGGCTCAACAAGTCTTTCAAGAAGAGCCGACTGCTCAAAACGGGGATTAGCCTCGATAACGGGCTTTAATGTGTTAAGAACCTCTGTAGCTGCCTGATGGAACTCGGGCTGAGCGGGGTTCTTTGCAATAAGTTCGCTTAATACACGATCTACATAACTCATTTGTAATTTCCTCCTATTATATGGTTGATGTTTTTCGCCGCGGGCAAGTACGGACACGGCATTGTGAAACAAGCCTGCGCCCGCTTGACCCTTGTGGAAATATTATACACGCATTTTGCCTGTCTTGTCAACAGAAATTTCAAAATTTATTGAATATTGTTGATTTTTTTGCATTTTGGGGCGAATTTTGCAATTTTTAATTCAAAACTTGTGCAATTTCACAGAGTGAAAATTGCATTTCGAGTTATTGCAAAGCTTTGCCGCACCTGTACCGCAAAAACATTTCCGTCAATACCATTGTGTGGGCAAGGTCGTATAAAAGGCGCTTGTCGTTCCAGCCCTCGCAGACCTTGTCAAGGCATATCTCGTCCGCCTCATCCATATCCGTTCTTGCAGCCGCAATAACATCATCCGTCACTTTGTCCGCAAACGCACGGTCGGGGCCTACGGGACGAAGCCCCGGACTTCCGCTGTACATATTGTCGCGCACCGCCTTTTTGACATAGGGCAGCAGCTTTTTGGCCACACCCGTATACATGGCCTGCATAAGTGCAATATCGCCGCCTTTGCTGCCAAGCTGTCCCTGCGGCGGCCTGCCGCCCTTTGGTGTCACGCCCGCCCGCGGCAGCGACTCCGCCATTTTTACAATATCCCCCGCCGCCAATGTTTCCGCGGCATTTTCGCGGTTGAGCATGGCACCCATGTCCGCACTTAATTTGTTGCTGCGATTTTTGTAGTACATAAATACCTCTATATTTTGCTTGTTGCCTACATATTACGCAGCACACAGGAAAAACGTGCAAAAAAAAGCCGCCCCGCAGGACAGCCCATTTTTATTCACAACTTTTGGCATAGCCAAAAGCCAATTGCTGCGCAATTGTCCGCATCTATCTTTGCGGTTGATTGTATTCAATACCCCGCCGCCGTTATAACGACATCGGCAAGCACGGTGCACAGCAACGCGGCACCAAGCACAAAGGTCACCGTTTTGCTGCACTTTTTATTGAAGAATTTGTTCAGCGCGGGATGCGCCCAAAACACCAGCAGCACGCAGGCAACGCCGAAAATAAGCGTGCTGATAAGCGACACCCGCCCCTGAAAGTTGCATATCCAGCGCGAATAATCCCAAAGCCGTCTGTGCAGTACGGCCTCTATCAAAAGGGCACTCAGATACTCCATAACGGTCACTATAGCCATGCTGAGGAAAAACACCGCCGCAGGCTTATCCTTTTCGGGACGGAACACCCATAATACAACCATGCCGAAAAAGCCGTATATTATGCAAAGCGGCAGATGCAGCCAGCCCCTGTCCACAATATGTCCCGCAAGTATGCCTTCTGCGGCCATTTCATAAGCCCAGCCGCAGAAGCTGCAAAACACAAACTCTATCACGCGCGTCCAGAACGGGCACGTTTTTTCGACAAAACCGCTCATAGGCCTTATACGCATTTAAGTATAAGCACGCTCAGCGGCGGAACATTGACAACAACGCTCCATTCTCTGCCGTGGCTTTCTATACGCTCGGTATAATAGGGATATACGTTTATGACACCGCTGCCGCCGAACTGCGCCGCATCGGAGTTAAGTATCTCGTGCCAGTTGCCCTCAAACGGCATACCCTGACGGAAGCCCTCGTAGGTGTTGGGCGTAAAGTTGCAGATAACAACAAGGGTATCCTCCCTTTTGCTGCCCTTTCTGATAAACGAATAAATGCTCCTGTTGCCGTCGTTGGCATCTATCCACTCAAAGCCCTCCGCGCTGTTGTCGTTTCTCCACAGCGCCTCGTTTTCAAGGTAGATGTGGTTAAGGCACTTAACATAGTCCAGCATGGTCTGGTGGTGCTGATATTCAAGCAGGAACCAGTCCAGCGGGCGTTTTTCGTTCCACTCTATAAACTGGCCGAACTCGCCGCCCATAAACAGCAGCTTTTTGCCGGGGAAACCGAACATAAAGCCGTATGCGGCACGCAGGTTCGCAAACTTCTGCCAAAGGTCGCCGGGCATCTTGTCCAGCATGGACTTTTTGCCGTGTACCACCTCGTCATGGCTGAGCACCAGAATAAATTTTTCCGTATAGGCATATACCATACCGAAGGTAAGGTTGTTGTGGTGATACTTTCTGTAAACGGGGTCCTTGCCCATATATTCAAGAAAATCGTTCATCCAGCCCATGTTCCATTTAAGCGTAAAGCCCAGACCGCCGTCCTCCACCGATTTGGTGATATACGGCCATGACGTGGACTCCTCCGCTATCATGTGGACGTGCGGATTTCTTTTAACGATTATGGAGTTAAGGTGCTTTAAAAACTCTATCGCATCAAGGTTGTCGCTGCCGCCGTACTTGTTGGGTATCCACTGGCCGTCCTCTTTTGCGTAGTTAAGGTAAAGCATGGAGGACACGGCATCCACGCGCAGACCGTCTATGTGGTATTTTTCCACCCAGTAAAGCGCATTTGCGATAAGGAAATTCTTTACCTCGCTGCGGCCGAAGTTGTATATGAGCGTGCCCCACTCCGCGTGCTCGCCCTGGCGCGGATCGGCGTGCTCGTAAAGGGCGCTGCCGTCAAAGCGTGCCAGACCGTGTGCATCCTTGGGGAAGTGGGCGGGTACCCAGTCCAGAAATACGCCTATGCCCGCCTGATGGCACTTGTCCACAAAGGTCATAAACTCGTCGGGATTGCCGTAGCGGCTTGTGGGCGCATAATAACCCGTTACCTGATAGCCCCACGAACCGTCGTAGGGATGCTCCTCAACGGGCATGAGCTCTATATGCGTATAGCCCATTTCCTTAACGTAGGGGATAAGCTGGTCGGCCAGCTCCAGATAGCTGAGGAAGCGGTTTTCCTCCTCCTCGACCTTCTTCCAGGAGCCGAGATGCACCTCGTATATATTCATGGGCGCATCGAATTTGTCCCTGTTTTCAAGACCCTCGTACCACGCTGCGTCGTTCCATTCGTGCTTGTTTATGTCAAAGACCAAAGAAGCCGTACTGGGACGCAGCTCGGCAAATTTGCCGTAGGGGTCCTGCTTTTGTATGATGGCGCCGTCTGCCGCCTTTATCTCAAATTTGTATTTATCGTAATCCACAAGGCCGGGGATAAAGATCTCCCAAACGCCCGAGCCCTCATGCAAAAGGCGCATTGCGTGCCGTCTGCCGTCCCACGAGTTAAACTCGCCTATAACGCTGACACGCCTTGCGTTGGGTGCCCATACGCCGAAGGCAACACCCGAAACGCCGTCAATGACCGTGGGGTTTGCGCCCAGCTTTTCATACACCTGATAATTGGTGCCGTTGTTGAAAAGATAAACATCGGTCTCGTCTATCGTGGAGGGGAACGCATAGGCATCGTATGTCTCCCAGTGCGTATCCTCGCCCGCGCTTATATCCAGCTTATACCTGAAAGGCACCTGTCTGTCCTTTATAACACATTCAAAAAAGCCGTCAAGATGTATTTTTTCCATCTCGTAGCGGTTTTCGGGCGCAGCATCGTCCACAACGGTTATTTCGTCGGCCTGCGGTATAAACGCACGCACCACAAGACAATCCTCGCCGCCGTCATTAAACTCATGCATACCCAACACCCTGTGCGGGTCCCCGTAATTCGCATTTACTATCTGCTGCAACTCGCTCATATTGATAGTTGTAAGCATATCCCTGCCTCCTTCTCTTGATGTATTTTCATCTTATAGCTAATTGTATTTTAACACAACAAACAAAAAAAGTAAAGGGCACCGCCGAAAATTATAATTATCCGAATTTTTCGGCCGTGACTTCAAACTCGCCCTCGATGCCCGCATTTTCCCTTGCGGCGGTCACGCCAAGCGCCTTATCCACCGAAAGGGCATAAAGCGTGACAAAATATCTGCCGTTGTTTTCGCCTGTGTCAAAGCCGTCGGCATAGCCCAGCCCGAGCCAGCCGAAGGCCTCGTTTATATTGTCGTACACCGCGGCTATCTTTTCCTCGTCTGCGGGTGTCAGCTCCCCGCCCGATACCTGCCATGTAATGTTTATCCAGTACATTTCGCTGTCGGGTACGGCGGCATAGCCCTCGGACTCATACCGCTGCTTGAATTTTTTTAAAAAAAGCTTTGCATTGGCGCACTCTTCCTCCCAGCACTCGCCCGAGGTACCGACCTGCCCGATATGCACGGTGGCCATATCATCGTCCACCCAGCACTCGGCATAACAAAGCCCTTCGTCCGTGTTTTTGTACAATTTTATCATATCGCTGTCCTCTTATGTACGGGCGCACCGTTTATGTACAGCCTAAAGCCCCAGGCTTGTCAAAAGCGCCCTGTCCACCCTGTCCATTATCCTGTCCTCAAGGTGCCCTATCTTTTCGCGCAGGCGGCGTTTATCCACCGTGCGCACCTGCTCGAGCAGTATGACGGAGTCCTTTGACAGGGAATGGTTCTCCTTGTCTATCTCTATATGCGTGGGCAGCTTCGCCTTGTTTATCTGCGAGGTTATGGCCGCGCAGATGACCGTCGGGCTGTAGCGGTTGCCCACATTGTTCTGTATTATAAGCACAGGACGCACACCGCCCTGCTCAGAGCCGATAACGGGGCTCAGGTCCGCATAAAAAATGTCACCGCGTCTTACTGTCATATAACCGGCCTCCACTAATTTTATTTTCAAAGGAAGCCCCGCAAACGGCAAAATTTACGGGCATCCTGAAATCAGTATCGGTGGTATATTGCTTTTTTATACATATTGTGTAAATTTTTTCTGCGGTATCTTATAAAATGCCTACCTTTATCACCTTTTTGCCGCGCAGGTAAACACGCGGCACGCGCTTGCCCACATTGCAGACTATCTCGTAATTTATGGTGGAGGCTATGTCCGCAAGCTCCTCCGCGCTGACGCATTTGTCGCCGCAGCAGCCCATCACGGTCACCTCGTCACCCATTTTTATATCCTTGATATGTGTCACGTCCAGCATTATCTGGTCCATGCAGACATTGCCCACGACATTTGCGTACTCGCCGTTGACTATGACCCGCGCCTTGTTGGAAAATGCCCTGCTGTAGCCGTCCGCATAGCCTATGGGCACGGTCGCTATCTTTGACGGCTTGTCGGTGTAATACGTCCTGCCGTAGCCTATGGGCGTGCCCGCCTCCACCTGCTTTACATAGCTTATATGGGTCTTAAGGCTCATTGCGGGTATCAGGTCAAGCTGCGTGCCCACCTCGGTACTGGGCAGCATACCGTAAAGTATTATGCCCGCACGCACCATATCCAGCTGAAGTTCTGGCATATCTATAATCGCGCCGCTGTTTGCGCAGTGGCGTATAAGCCCCGTGTGTCCGCGCTCTTCAAGCCCCCGCGTCATATACAAAAACCTTTCAAACTGCGTTTTTGTAAAGGTCTTATCCTTTTCGTCCGCCGTTGAAAAATGTGTGAAAATACCCGTTATTTCAAGATTTGGCAGTTTAAATATGCCGTCTATGACATCAAGGCTTTCCTCGCAGGGCAAAAAGCCGATGCGTCCCATGCCCGTGTCTATTTTTATATGCGCCTTGGCCGTTTTTCCCATCCTTACCGCGGTCTGCGACAGCTTCTGCGCCATCTCAACGGAGAACACCGCCTGCGTAAGGTCGTTTTCTATCACCGTTTCAAGCCTGCTTTCCACCGTGTAGCCCAGTATAAGTATCGGCACGGGGATATTTGCCTCCCTCAGCGCACAGCCCTCCTCGCAGGTCGCAATGCCCAGCTGGTCGGCACCGTTGAAAAGGCATATCTTGCTTACCTCGACAGCACCGTGTCCGTATGCGTCCGCCTTGACCACGGCAAGCATCTTTGTCCCCTTGTCAAGCTGTTTTTTTATCTGTTTTACGTTATTTTCTATCGCATCCAGGTCTATCTGTGCGATAAGTCTTTGGTATTCAAGCATTTTCATTCTTCTTTCTTACTTTGTTCGATAGGAGAGAACACGCTGTCCTCTATGTTTTCATTATACTTGAAATCCGCGAATTTTACAACAATTTTTTCCTTTCCCTCGTCATTAAATACAACAAGCCTTTCGGGCACGCCTTTTTCCTCGTCAAACCACAGCTTTTCCGCGGCAAACGTCCTGCTCCCGCCGGGTATGTCGGCCTCCAGCACCGTGACCCTGCCGCCCGGCCGTGCGGAGGTGGTGACTGCGGCATCCTCCGCAGAGCGGCTGTGATTTTCCCAAAAGCTGTACAAAAGCGGCAAGGCACGCTCCGTGTTGTTGGATGCCACCTTTATTTTGTACTTTTCCCCCGCCACCGTCTGCCATACCAGCTTGCCGTCGTAAATCACGCTTATTCCCTTGTATTCCTCGGGCGCAAGCGTGTCTATGCGGTAGCGGCCGTCCTTTTTGGCGTACTGCACGGTGTCGCAGGTGTTTTCTCCCTTATTTGATATGTAGGTCACCTCCGCCCTTGCGCTGTAGCTTTCCATGCCCGAAAGCACATCCTGTGCGCTGCTTTTTTTCGCCATGCCGCAGCCCGTCATTGTCGCAAGCACCAGTAAGACCGCAGTAAAATATACAGTTTTCATATCCCTGCTCCTTTTTGTTTTTTATAATTATATAAGATATATACCTGCTTTATGTGGTGCGCCGATATTTTTTTGCCGAACAGGCACACAGTTCATGTCCGCGGAATAGTATATATTCAGGCTGTCGCAACAGGAGTAAAAATATGCTTGTATTATTGCTTAAATACTGTTTTTTGTTTTCCTACACGGGTGAGGGCGGCAGTTTTCCCGACCCCCTTACCCCGAAAGAGGAGGAGGAATGTCTTATACTTGCGGAGCAGGGCGACAAGGCGGCAAGAGACAGACTGATAGAGCATAACCTGCGTCTGGTCGCGCATATAGCAAAAAAGTATGTAAATTACCGTAAAGAAAACGAGGATCTTATACCCGCGGGAACGATAGGACTGATAAAAGCGGTATGCACCTTCAGGCGCAGCAAGGGCAGCAAGCTTGGCACGTATGCGGCGCGGTGCATAGAAAACGAGATGCTTATGTGTCTGCGCAGCGCCAAAAAGCACCGCAGCGACATAAGTTTGCAGGATACCGCAGGCACCGACAAGGACGGCAGCGGCGTGATGCTGCAGGACAGGATAGCCGACACATCAAAAAGTGTGGAGGACAGTATAGAGGATAAGATGCAGCTCGGGCAGATACGGGTACTGATGAAGCAGCTGCTGACCGAGCGGGAGCAGCTTATAATAAAACTGCGCTACGGTCTCGGGTCGGGAAAGGAAATGACCCAGCGCGAAATAGCCGCAGGGCTTGGCATAAGCCGCAGCTATGTATCACGCATAGAGACCGCAGCGCTTAAAAAGCTGCGTGCAGGTATGCTCGGTTAAAAAAGGTCGGGAGCATCGCGCAGTATGGAATAGGGTGTCATCATGGCCAGGATATGCTCGTCCGAATGGCCGTTTTCCGTAAGGAACACCGCCGAAAGCTGTTTCATGCTGCGCACGTCTATTTTAAAAAGCTTGGATACCTCGTGCAGCGTGGTATCGCGCGAAACAAAGGCAAAATACTCGTTGGTATGCTTGTGCAGGGGCAGATAATCCCTAACAAGCTCCAGCGACGTGTCAAAATTGCCTACCTCCTTTGCCTGTGAAAGGTAGGTATAAAGCACATTGGCGCTGAAAACGCCGAATATCTTCCCCGACTCTATAACGGGCACATGGGTAAAGCCCATTGTCTGCATATAGCGCACGACATCGACTATATTGCTTTTAAGATTAACGGTGTACATATTGTTTATCTTTACGGCGTAGTCTATGGCGCGGGGAGGGTTTTGTATGTTTTCGATAAGTTTTTTTAAAAACTCCACCATCTCGGGTGAGGGCGATATGGCATAGCTGCTGTTTACCCTGGGCGTATGCACAAGGAAGTTGCGCACCACCCTGCAATAGTTTATATCCTCCTTGTATTCGCGCAGCTGCGGCAGGTTCATAAGACGGCCGATAATGTTTTCGTTATCGGGCGATTTTTTGAAATACGCCGCTCTGCCCTCGTTTTCAAGGCGTGCATAAAGGTCGAGAAATTCTTCCGCTGTGGTATTTTCCATGTTTCTGCCCCCTTTTCTGCGGGACGACGGGTGTGTCCCTTTTTTTACATTTTAACATATATGTACACAATAGTCAAATCAAAACCGCCTTTTGTGCACGGTTTTCATGTATTTTTTATTTTTATGCCCGCCCGAAAAAAAAATTTAAAAATTTAGCCAAAATATATTTACATTTGCCAAAAAATTTATTATAATAGGGTTGTATAACCTGCGGCATTGTCCGCAGCAAAGCGGAGACAACTTTTACAGGTGGGTGATGGATTTGAACGATTTTGCAAAAGCAACCTTTGATATGATGTTTTGTGTCAAAACGGCTAATGTCGAGTTTTTTGATACATTCGGCTCCAAAATACAGCGCTCGTTTATGGCCTATGTACACGACGAGGACAAGGACACGCTCCAGCAGGTGATAGACGATATACCCGAGACCAAGTTATACAGCGGTCTGGTACGTCTGCACGATAAAAACGACGAATATTTCACGGCTCTTATTAAAATGGAGTATGCGCAGAATTTCGGCGAGGACGTAATAGATGCTTATATAGTGGATGTTATGCACACGCTGGATATGTACAAAACTGCGCTTGACCGCGAGAACATTGTACGCCAGCACCTTATGAACATGGAGCTTGTATGCTTTGAATACACGCCCGCCAACAAGCAGTTTGATATATTCCTTTATTCACTCGGTCAGAAGGTAGCTCTGTACAGCGGCAACTTTATGGAGTGGAGCGAGGATGCAAAGACCCGCGTGGACGACACCCACAAGGACACCTTCCATGCACTTTGCTTTGATATAGAAAGCTGCAAAGAAAACTTCACATACCGCCTTAAAAGCTCTATATTCACAAAGGGCGAAAACACGGAGGAAAACATCATCCGCTGTTCAACGACCACTACCACCCTTGGCAATACCTATGTTGTGGGTACGGTCGCAAGCGTTGTCAACAACTCCACCCTCGGCGTGGAAAACACCTATGTACGCGCTTACAAGGACCCCATGACCGGTGTATTGAACAAGGCATCCATCGTCCGCCTTATAAAAACACGCATCTCCAACCTTGCCCCCAAGGAGTCCGTGGTAATCGCCATACTGGATCTTGATAACTTCAAGCTGGTAAACGATACCTTCGGCCACCTTTACGGCGACAAGATAATAATACAGTTTTCAAACATCATAAGCCGCTGCATAGGTACGCGCGGCATCCTCGGCCGTTTCGGCGGTGACGAGTTTATGATAATGCTTGAAAACATAAAAGACGAGTTTGACCTGCGCAGCGTACTGCGCTCCATACGCACAAGCGTTGAGATGGAGTTTAAGGACATAGGCGAAAACATCAGCCTTACCACCTCCATAGGCGCGGCTACCTTCCCCAAGGATGCCAAGGACTATGACGAGCTTTTCACCAAGGCCGACTACTGTCTGTACCTTTCCAAGATGCGCGGCAAAAACCGCTATGTCATGTTTGACTACATGATAAAGGAGCACCACTACCTTGAAGACAAGCTTATGCTTAAAAAGGACCACGCATCCGTGGATCGCCTGACATTTGCAGCAAGCATGGTGGATATGCTTCTCAAGCAGCAGCCCGTACCCGTTGAGGACGTGCTTGCGGCCGTGGGCGAGCGTTTTAAGCTGGACAGGATAAGGATATATCTGGGCAGCGACCTGGAGCTTAAATACAACTGGGGCGACTATACATCGGAGGAAAGCTTTGTATGTATCTATGAGGATCGCTACCTTGACGAGTTTGGTGACAGCAAAAACTTTGTTATCAACTACACCACCAACATCGAGGCAAGCCACCCGCAGATATACAAAAGCCTGACCGAGACCAGCACGGAGGCCGCCGTACAGTATCTTATCGGCAACAAACAGCACGTTGAGGGGCTTATCTCCTTTGAAATGACACAAAAGGGCAACCATTGGCCGGATGATTTCATCTACAGCATGACCGTTATCGGCTATGCACTTGAGGCAATGGCATTTAACACAACTAAGCTATAAAATAAAAGCGGATATATCTCGACCTTATTCGGAAGAGACATATCCGCTTCTTTTTTTATGCGGTGGTCGTTTCGGACGTTTCCGTCTTCTTTGCTTTTACGCCCGTGCCGCACTTGCCCTTGCCGTTTCTGCGGGCCGCCTTTTTAGTATCGGCCGAAGCTTTGTCGGACTTTTCGGGCTTTTTTGCGGGCTTTTCACCCTTTGTACCCTTTTCGGGTCTTGCGGGCTTTTCGCCGTTTTCGTCAGCCGTGCGCTTTGCCTTCTTTTCGGGCTTTGCCTTTTGTGTCTGTTCTGCCGCAGCGGTCTGCTGTGTAGTTTCCTCCGCATACACAGCCCCCGATACCGCCGCAGTCATCGCAGCCGAAAGCATCAGCAGGCAAACAAATTTTTTCATAATAACATCTCCTTTCTTTTTTCTTTAATAATATCCCCCTCAGATTAAAAAGCAATTAAAACAAAATAAATCTTTCATTAAACATTCTGCCCCGTCATAGTATATACAAAGTTATCAAATAAACCAAGGAAACGGGGTATATTTATGGACTGGCACAGCAAGGGCATAGCCGCGGCAGCAGAGCTGCTCGGGACAAGCCTTGAAAACGGACTTACGCAAAAGGAGGCCGCAAAGCGTCTGGCGCAGGACGGGCCGAACGAGCCCGCAAAGCAAAAGCGTCCCGGCATTTTAAAAAAATTTTCGGCACAGCTTAGCGACAGCATGGTGCTGATACTTATAGCCGCGGCTGTAATCAGCCTGATAACCGCACTTTACAACGGCCGCGGTGATTTTTCGGAGCCGCTTATAATAATAGCCATAGTGCTTTTTAACGCGGCTGTCGGCGTTATACAGGAATGCAAGGCGGAAAACGCCATTGATGCGCTGAAAAAAAGCAGTCCGCGCACGGCAAGGGCGATACGCGGCGGCATACTGACCGAGCTGCCCGCGCGGGAGCTGGTACGTGGCGATATAATAAATGTGTCGCAGGGGGATATCGTGCCTGCTGACTGCCGTATTTTCGACTGTATGGGGCTTACCGTAAACGAGGCCTCGCTCACGGGCGAATCCATGCCGATAGAGAAAAACCGCAAAACGCTGGCGCAGGGCACGCCCCTTGCACAAAGGCAAAATATGCTGTATTCGGGCACGCACACGCTGACGGGCAGTGCGCTGGCCATAGTGACCGACACGGGTGCAGGCACAGAAACGGGCAGGATAGCCGATATGCTCAATGATAACTTCGAGCGCGAGACTCCGCTGCAAAAGCGGCTTGCACATACGGGCAAGGTACTCGGCTCGGGCGCAGTTTTTATCTGCTTTGCAATATTTATAATGGGACTTTTTCAAAACCGTCCCGCACCGAATATGCTTATGACGGCGGTGTCACTTGCGGTAGCCGCCATACCCGAGGGACTGCCCGCGACCGTGACGGTGATGCTTGCCATAGGCGTAAGAAAAATGGCACGCGAAAACGCGGTCGTGCGCAGGCTTTCCGCCGTTGAGACCCTTGGCAGCGCCGATGTCATCTGCACAGACAAAACAGGCACCCTGACCCGGAATAAAATGAGTGTTGCCAAAATTTACGGCCCCGACAAGGAAAAGCTGACCATGTACGCCGCCCTTTGCACCGACCTGCGCACGGTGGACGGCGAGCTGCGGGGCGACCCGACCGAAACGGCGCTTGCGGAGGCTGCGGGGATGCACGAAAGCAGCGATATGCCCTGCGTGGACGAGATACCCTTTTCGCCCGAGCGCCGCATGATGACGCGCGTATTTTCAAGCCGCGGCAAGTACATATTTATCACAAAGGGCGCACCGCGCACCGTAATAAGCAGGTGTTGTTTTTTCGGCGGCGGCAGTCTTGAACCGAGTAAACGCGCGGACTGTCTTGCAAAATGCACGGAGTACGAGTCCCGCGGGCTGCGGGTGCTTGCCTGCGCATACAAGGTGCTTGACACCCCCGACCTGCAAAGGGCAGAGCGGGATATGGAACTGCTGGGGCTTATAGGGCTGATGGACGAGCCGCGCCCCGAGGCGGCAAGGGCGGTAAAGCTTTGCAAAAGCGCGGGCATAAGGCCGATAATGATAACGGGCGACAGCCCCGAAACGGCAAAGACGATAGCCAAGGCCGTAGGCATAGACTCCCCCGCCGCCGTAACGGGCGACGAGCTTGACAAGACCGACAAAGAGGGGCTTAAACGGCTTATCGAGGGCGGGTGCAATATTTTTGCGCGTACAAGCCCGTCACACAAGCTTAAAATAGTAAACACCCTGAAGGAGATGGGACATACCGCCGCCATGACGGGCGATGCCTGCAACGATGCCCCCGCATTAAAGGCCGCCGATATAGGCTGTGCAATGGGGCTGTGCGGCACGGAGGTCGCGCGGGAGGCCGCGGATATAGTGTTGTCGGACGATAATTTTGCCACCATAGTCAAGGCGGTGGAATGCGGCAGGGGCATTTTTGCCAATATAAAAAAGGCCGTACATTTTCTCCTTTCGTCCAACATGGGCGAGATAATCACGGTCTTTTCGTCAATGTGCTTTTGCTTTGTGCCGCCGCTTGCGCCCGCACAGCTGTTATGGATAAACCTTGTGACAGACAGCCTGCCCGCAATAGCGCTCGGGCTTGACCCGACGGGCGGAGAGGTGATGTGTGCCGCACCCAACCGCTCCGACAAGCTGTTTGACAAGACCATGTGGATACGCATAGCCTGCGAGGGTGCGATGATAGGCCTGCTTGCCATGCTTGCGGGCGGTATCGGCGCAGCGGTATTCGGCGACAGCCGCGCGGCACGCACCATGACCTTTGCCGTGCTAAGCATTTCACAGCTTGTCCACGCCTTTAATATGCGCAGCGAGGGCTCGATACTGAACAGGCACATTGCGGACAACAAATGGCTTGTCGGCGCATTTTTGGCAGGGCTTTTTCTGCAAACTGCGGCGATATGTATTCCCGCGCTTAACGGCATATTTGACACGGTACCGCTTTCGTGTGCGCAGTGGGGCTGTGTATGCGGACTTTGCACCGTGCCCGTGCTTGTTGTGGAGCTTGAAAAAGCGGCTGCCCGTTAAACGGACCGCCGCTTTTATTTATCACCGTATAATTTTTCTGCATTGCCGTTTTTATCGGTGTAGTAGACCTGCTTTACATTGTATTTTTTCGCCAGCGCATCCGCCTTGTCCCTTGGCAGGATAAACAGCGCGGTCGAGAGCATATCGGCATCAATACAGGAGATATCCTCGCCGCAGACCACCGTAGTGCCCTTATTTATCGCGGCAGGCATAAGCGTTTCGGGGTCGATTATATGGTGATATCTTTTGCCGTCACATTCGTAATACCGCTGATAATCGCCGCTTGAAACAAGGGAGCCGCTGTCCGTTTCCACGACATCTATTATATTCTCGGGGTCGTTGGCATCCTGAACGCCTATCCTCCACGGCCCGTCCTTTGCGTTTCCGCGGTAGCAGGACACATTTCCGC
>JAFYGI010000049.1 GCA_017543265.1 Bacillota bacterium
CTTGGAACAGGGGTGGAAGGAATCGAACCCTCGCTAAAGGTTTTGGAGACCTCTGTCATACCATTTGACCACACCCCTATATATTTTGTTCAACAACTATTTTATTATAGCACAATTAAAATAAAAAGTCAACATTTTTTTGCAGTTTTTGGATAGGGGGCGGTTTTGGACAGCAAGAACCGTCTCCCTGTCCTTTACGGCAGTAAATAAAAAGACCCCGCGGTTTTATCCGCGGGGTGAATGGTTTATCAGAACTTAACCTCGAGTTTGCCGAGTGTTTCCTGCTTTGTCTGATTAACTGTAAGGCCGCTTGCCATGATAACGTCGCTTTCAACGATAACTGTTACCATAACTTCGGGTGATGTATATTCTTTTCTCATTTTAACTTATCCTCCCCTGATTATTCGCTGAAACTGATCTGACCCTGAATAGCTGCAAGGCTTTCGGGTGCGCCTGTTACAGTAACCTCAAAGCCGTAAACAAGGTCTGTGGAGTTTGCACCGCCAAGGTTTGCTGCTGTGTATTCTGTGCTGCCTAACTGAACAGATGTGAAAACTTCGCTGTATGCTGAGCCGTTTACGGTAAAGGAGTTGATAGCCTCTGCCTGTGCTGCGGAGATAAGTGCTACTGCATAGAACTTGTCGCCCGACTTAACAACTGCAACCTGCTGGTCTGTTACACCGTTAGCGATACCGTCTTCAAGTGTGGGTGCTGCATCAGAAGGTACGAAAACAACACCGACGAAGTCGTGGTTTGAACCACAACCGCCTAACTGATATTTTGTATTTGCTGTAACGTCATAGCTGTATGATACAATTTGCTTTCCGTCGGCATCTGCTGATTTAACCGCTGTACGGGTATCACCAGAAACAGTTACCAAAGCGACGTTTTTTCCTGAACTGTCAGACTGATAGTATGTATATATGGTTATAGTTCCATCAACTTTAGGTGTTATATCAAAGCCGGGTCTGAAGTTAGATGCCGATGTACCGTCCTCTTTTGTGTATGCTAATTGGAGACCTTGCGTAACACTACCGTCTTTTGTTTTAACATTTGTTCGTAACGCTCTGTTTACTGTCTGAGCATCACTTACATGATAATTAGTGTCGCTTGCTTTGATTGTGTATACCTGACCGTCTACCGATTTTACAGAAATCACATCAGTATCCTCAGAATACTCTGTTACTGCGCTAAGCGTTGAGTCTTTCTCGCCGGTTACAAAAGCGTTTACAGGATCGGCAGCCATTGCAGCTACACTTGTGATTGCCATAGTAGCGCCGACAACTGCAACTGCCACTACGGACTTTAATAATGATTTTCTCATTTTTTGTTTTCCTCCTTGAGAATTTTGTTTTGTTTTGAAACCCTTACCCCTCTGTCTGCCCCTTGCAGACAGCCCCATAAGCGTTTCCGTACAGGACTTGCAAAATATCCTCACACTTATTTTACAAGTCCCGCACAATGATAAGGTTATTATATAATAAAATGCGGAAAAAATCAATAAAAAATTAAAGTTTATGCAGTTTTGACAAAAACAGGGGTCGGTTGTTGGTGAATTTGCGAGCGAGGGTGGATAGCGGGGATGGTGGTTGGACGGCGGGGCGAGTGGACAGGGGGAGGTGTGAGTGGACAGAAGAACCGTCCCCCTGTCCCTCTCCTTCCGTCACGCATTTGCAAAAACGGCAAAATTCAACGCAAAAACCTATTGTACATCGTGCGAAAGTGTGGTATAATCATTAACCGAATAACAACAACTTATCTGGGAGAATAAAATGTCGGAGCAAAGCACGCAAAAGGGCCGCATGGCCAAAGACACAATTATATATATGGCGGCGAAGGGCATAGAGGGCATTGTCGGTATTGTAACAATGTCCAAAATGACCGACCTTTTTGTGCCCGAAATGATGGGACATTATTCCACGGTCAATATTGCGGTAACGACTGCGGGCATGGTGTTTATACAATGGCTGGTGCAGTCGGTAATGCGCTATATAAACAAATATCAGCTTGAAAAGCGCGAGGAAAGCTTTTACACAACGGTTTTCCTGGCGTGGGCAAAGTCAAATGTAATGGGCATGGTCTTTACACCCGCCGTGATATTTGCGGCGCTGGGCGTGATGCACCTTTTGTATATGGCCTTTGGTATGTACGCATGGGCGGCGGGGCTGGCGTTCCCGATAATGCTGGGCAAGCTTAAACAGGTGGTAACACCGCTGCTTCTGCTGCTTTGCGCGGCGTGGTTCGTGACCTACAACACGGCGCAGCTTGTTATTGCCATGCTTGCGGCGCTCAGAAAGGCCAAGCTTAACCTTTTACTGAGCATGATAACCGTCTGCGGCAGGCTGGGCTTTATGTGGCTGTTCTGCGTGCTTTGGGGCAGCCGTGTGGAATGGATATTTTTAAGCTATTTTATAACCGACGGTACGGTGTCGCTTATCGGCCTTATAAATCTGCGGTTCTTCAAATATTTTAATGCCAAAAACGGCAGCAAGGCCATACAAAACGAGCTTAAGCAGTACGGTATGCCGCTTATGGGCAACATGATAACCACATCGGTACTTAATAAGTCCGATATTTACATAGTGTCGGGGCTTTTGGGCTTTGGCATGGCGGGCATTTATCAGACAAACTACAGCCTTATCGCAACGGCGTTCACCCTGCTGTCGGCAAGCGTTATGCGCGGCAGCTATCCCACCATTTTAAGGATGTGGAGCGAGGGCAAAAAGGAGCTTACCGAGCATCTTATAAGCGATGCGGTGCGTATGTATCTGCTTTTGAGCGTGCCTGCGGTGCTGGGCGTGGCATCGGTCAGCGATGTTGTGGCGGCGGCGCTGTTTGAAAAACGGTATTTTGAGGGCAATACGATAATGTTCTGGGTGGCGCTGGGCATGATGTTCCTTGGCCTTACCGAGTATTCCATAAAGCATTGGGAGCTGACGGCCAACACAAAGGCCATATTCAAGCGCTCGCTTATAGGCGGCATTGTTAATGTGGTACTAAACCTTGTTTTTATCCGCGTGTTCAAGACCTATTATGTGGCGGCGGTAACTACGTTTATCGGCTTTTTCGTGTATTTCCTGCTGGCGCGGTTCGGTACAAGAAAATACATAAAATGGCAGCTTCCCGCCATGACCTATGTCAGGATAATAGGCAGCGGACTTATAATGTTTGCGGCGCTGATGCTTATAAAAGCGCATCTGCCGTATAACAAAGCGACCCTGCTGCTGCTTGTTGCCGCGGGTGCGGCGGTATACGGGGCTGTGCTGCTCGGCTCGGGCGAGATAAAGGGCGAGGTAAAGGCTGTTATGGGCAAATTAAGAAAAAAATGAGTTAAAGGGGCGTGTTTTGCGCCCCTTTGTTTTTGCCGCAAAGCGGGGCTGCCGTACATCGGCCGACGGGTCTTGCCGCAATAAAAACGGGAAATTTCAAAAAATTGTTAAATAGTTGATTTTTGTTTTTAAATGTGATATAATATGATCTGTATGATGTTATCAATAATTGCTGCCGTGAAAGTCGGAAATATTTCGGTGTTCACGATATGACGGGGCCTGTAAATTATTGCTTTGACGCAGGCTTCGGTCCAATTATTTTATTCGTTTACTATACAACAAAAGGAGATATGTGCAAATGAAAAGTATTTGTGTCATCGGTATCGGTTATGTGGGTCTGCCGACTGCGGCCATGTTTGCCTCAAAGGGTTACAAGGTCATCGGCTACGACCTTAACGAAAAGGCGGTAAATGCGCTTAACAAAGGTGAGATAATCATTGAGGAGCCCGGCCTTGGCGACCTGGTAAAGGACGTTGTTAAAAAGGGCTTTCTTACGGCGCAGACGACCTGCCCCCGCGATTGCGATGTGTATATAATTGCGGTGCCTACACCCATAAACCCCGACAAAACGGCGGATATGCGCTTTGTGGAGTCGGCAACAAGGGCTGTTGTGCCCTGTGTGAAAAAGGGCAGCATCGTTGTACTGGAGTCTACATCACCGCCCAGAACGGTAGAGGACCTTATGCTTCCCATACTCAGAGAAACCGGTCTTGAAATAGGCGAGGAGCTGCTTGTGGCGCATTCGCCCGAGCGTATCCTGCCCGGCAAGGTAATTGAGGAGCTGCGCACAAACAGCCGTATCGTCGGCGGTATCAACGAAAAGTCCTCGCTTGCCGTAAAAGAGGTATACGAAAGTATTGTCGAGGGCGAGATACTTCTTACCACATCCACAACGGCCGAGATGTGCAAGCTGATGGAAAACACCTTCCGCGATGTTAATATTGCACTTGCCAACGAGCTTGCAAAAATGAGTGAGGAGCTTGGCGTAAACGCATGGGATGTTATCCGCATGGCTAATTATCACCCCCGCGTTAATATTTTAAGCCCCGGCCCCGGTGTGGGCGGACATTGTATCGCGCTTGACCCGTGGTTTTTGGTCGAAAAGTCGAAAAATGCAAAGCTTATCCACCAGAGCAGGCTCAACAACGACTCCATGCCCGAGTTTGTAAGGGACAAGACAGAAAAGATAATCGGCGGTCTGAACGGCAAAAATGTTGCCGTTTACGGCGTTACATACAAGCCCAATATCGACGATGTGCGCGAGAGCCCCGTTATGCACCTTATAGACCTGCTTAAAAATGCGGGTGCAAAGGTGAGCGTATGCGACCCGCACGCTGCCGAAAAGATAGAGGGCAGCAAGGATATTTACGGTGCCGCAGACGGCTGTGATATCCTTGTGCTGGGCGTAAACCACAACGAGTTTAAGGACGTTGATTTTGCAAAGCTTACCGCAAATATGGGCGCAAAAAATATCCTTGACACCAGAAACTTCTGGAACAAGGCCGATGTTGAGGCTGCGGGTGCGAAGTATTATCTGCTTGGCGACGGCACGAGATAAGGCCGAAAGGATAAACAAAGACAAGTGATGAAGGAATATGCGGCTTATGCCATTATAGTTTATGAGCTTATCATCAACCTGTTCACCTTTATTTTATACGGGGCGGACAAGTACAGGGCGAAGCACGACAAATACCGCGTACCCGAGGCAAAGCTGTTGTTTTTTGCCTTTATCGGCGGTGCGTTGGGCGCGTTTCTGGGGATGAAATGTTTTCATCATAAAACACTTAAGTTAAAATTCAAGCTGGTCTATGTACTGCTTGTTTTGCAGGCCGCGCTTGCGTGCTTCGGCCTGTATCGGTATTTTTATATGCAGTAAAGGGGTGGGGGACATGATATTAGTCAACACGGATTTTATAACGGGAAAAAATTTTGTTATGGTAGGCTTTGTGCAGGGTACCGTACTGCACCAGACCAACACGGGCGGCGTTGCGGGTACGCACGGCGTTACCAGCCTTAAAGCCATGGGCGGCGGCGGTGACCTGCTTACCCAGATGATGGAGCAGTCAAGGACCGATGCGGCGCAGAAGCTTATCTCTGCCGCGGAGGAGCTGGGTGCGGATGCCGTGATAAATGTGGAATATCATTCTTCCATGGTCACGCCAAGCGCGTGCGAGATAGTGTACACGGGCACGGCCGTTAAATTCAGAAAGGTCGCAAATACAGGCTTCTGAGAGGACAGGTAAATGAAAAAAGTATTGATGATCGCAAATCAGTTTCCGCCTATGGGCGGCAGCGGCGTACAGCGCAGCGTTAAATTTGTCAAGCATTTAAGGGCCTTCGGCTATGAGCCCGTGGTTTTCACGCGCGAGGTGGGCAATATGCCCCTTAAGGACGAGACCCTTTTAAAGGATGTGCCCGTGGGCGTTAAGATATACCGCACAAAGCCCTATGAGGCACCCGAGGCGCAAGGGATAATGCGCATACCAGGCAAAATACTGGGCAAGCTTATCATACCCGACAGCGCAAGACTGTGGATGGAAAACGCCAAAAAAGAGGTGCTTAAGGTAATAAAGGACGAGAATATAAATATAATATATACTACCTCCGCACCCTACAGCGACCACCTTCTCGGGCGCTATATCAAGCGCAAAATGCCCAATATCAAGTGGGCGGCCGATTTCAGGGACGAGTGGACGAACAACCCCTACACCCTCGATAATCCCTATAACCCCATAAGGACAAAGATAGAAAAGGATATGGAGCGCTCCGTTTTGCTGGAGGCGGATATGCTTATCACAAATACGCCCGTAATGCGCAAAAATTTTGTGGAGAACAACGGCCTTAAAGGCGACAATTTTTTTGTTATACCAAATGGCTATGATGTGGAGGATTTTGAGGGCCTGGAGATAAAGGATGCCCAAAACGACAAATTCACTATGGTCTATACGGGTGCGCTTTACGGCCGCAGAAAGCCCGATACTTTTTTCGAGGCCTTAAAGCAGCTTAAAGCCGAGGGCAAAATAAAGCCCGAGACATTTTTGGTAAAGCTGATAGGCAATTATCATAAGGATAAATTGCAGGCGCAGATAGACAGCTTCGGGCTGACAAAGGAATTTGAGATAGTGGGCTATGTGCCCCATGACGAATGTATACGTCACCAGCTTTCCGCCGACAGCCTTGTGCTTATCGAGGGCACGGGACGCGGTGCGGAGGCCTTCTATACGGGCAAGATATTTGAATATATGAATACGGGCAAGCCCGTGCTTGCTATCCTGCCCGAAAACGGCGCGGCCGCCGACTTGGTAAGAAAAAGCCGCATTGGCGTTGTTGCGCACACCGATACGGTGGAAAAAATTAAGGATATAATTTTTGATTATTACGATAAATGGACAAGGGGCGAGCTGACCTTCGACCCCGACAGGACCGTTATTGAGGGCTTTGAAAGAAAGGCACTCACGGCGGAGCTGGCAAAGGTCTTTGACAAAATGGTCTGAAAGCGAAAAAACTGTTTTTCGCCGGATTAAAAAAGGAAGTGACAGAGTGAAAATACTGCATTTTATAAGCGGCGGTGATACGGGCGGTGCAAAGGCGCACGTTCTTGCCCTGCTTGACAGTTTAAGAAAAAAGAATATCGATGTTAGCCTGCTGTGCATAATGGAAGGTATTTTCACAAAGGAAGCCCGTGAAATGGGCATACCCGTCACCATTATCCCGCAGAAAAAACGCTATGATATTTCGGTGATAAAAAAGATAAAGCACTTTATTATCGACAGCGGGTGCGATCTGGTGCATTGTCACGGCGCAAGGGCAAATTATATCGCGCTTTTTATTATGAACAGCCTTGATGTGCCCTTTGTGACCACCCTGCACAGCGACTACAAGCTGGACTTTGTAGGGAACTGGCGCAAAAACCTTATTTTCACCCCGATAAATGCCTTTGCGCTGCGGCGGTTCAAGCATATACTCACGGTCACGAACGTGTTTAAGGAAATGCTTATATCCCGCAGGTTCAAGGCGGAGCGGCTTGAAGTTATCTATAACGGCATTGATTTTTCAAAGGACATAACACACCTTACCAAGGCCGAGTTTTTGGAGCATTTTGGTTTAAAATACACCGAAAACACCGTTTTTATCGGCATAGCCGCAAGGTTTGACGCGGTAAAGGGCGTAAATGTGTTTATGCGGGCGGTAAAGGAATTCTGCGATATGCTGCCCGATGCCGATGTTTCCTTCCTGTTGCCCGGTGCGGGCGAGATGGAGGAGGAGCTGAAAAAATACAAGGCGGACAATAACCTTGAAAAGGCACATTTTCTCGGCATGATAAACGACGAAAAGCTGATGATGGGCTTTTACAACACCGTTGATGTAAACTGCCTTACTTCGTACTCCGAAAGCTTCCCCTATGCGCTTTTGGAGGGCGCAAGGGCGGGCAAGGCCACTGTCGCAACGGCGGTGGGCGGCATTGTCGAGATGATAGACGACAAGCAGAACGGACGGCTGGTGGCGGCGGACGACAGCAAGGCGCTGGCCGCGGTCTGGAAGGAGCTTTACGGCGATAAACAGCTGCGCGAAAGATACGGTGCGGCTTTCAATAAAAAGGCAGCGGAAAAGTTTTCCGTGGAAAGCATGGCCGATACACACGAAAAGATATACAAAAAAATTATAGACAAAGGATGACGAAAGATGAAAATTTTAGACAGAAGAGGCCGTTTGTTCGGCAAGGTAAATATTGTTGACTTATTTGTGGTGCTTATTGTTGTTGCGCTGGCGTGTGCGCTTATCTACAAAAAGACCTCCAAGTCGGTGAATTCCTCGGCCGATGGTGCCAATGCACCCGATGAATACTGCTATGTGACCCTGTACTGCAACCAGATGGTGCCCGAGTTCAGCAAGTCCATAAATATCGGCGACCACATGGTTGCAAACGGCAAGTTTACCGATGCAACGGTCGTTGCCGTAAACGAGGAGCCCGCAGCCTATGTCGGCTATGACGACAACGGCAAGGCCGTGCTGAGCCAGCACCCCTTATGGAAGGATGTTACCGTTGTTATAAAGGAAAAAATAAGCCCCAACCCCGTTATCCGCAAGGTCGGCGAGCAGGAAGTGCGCGTGGGCTATCAGTACATCTTTAAAACACAAAAAGTGGAAAGCGGTGCAAAGGTAAGACGTGTGGAGTTTGAAAGCGAGCTCTCCGCAGATACCGTAAACAAGCTTGAAAGCGGCAAGGTGCCCGAAAGCTACCTGCTGCCCAAAAACGGAGATGCCGCACCTGCGGCACCCGCAGAGGAGCAGACGCAACCTGTAAACGCTGAATAAGACGGGAATGATATAAATGTTGGAAATATTAAAGGGCAGTTTTTTTGTGCGGTGCCTGCTGTGGCTTTCCGTCGCGTATGACAGAAGCCGTCTGGCACGTCTTGTAAAGCGCATGGCGCATATATGGCACAAAAGTCTGGTATTTAAGCTTTTAAACAAATATTTCAATAGATACTGCGCGTATGAGCACAGCCTGCTGTACAAGGCGTTAAGCCGCATAACACACCTGATAGACCGCTTTATGCGTCCGCTGGGCAGAAAGCTTAACCGCCTGTTCCGCGGCAGTATATTCTGCCGTGCCGTAAGGAACATATCGGGCTACGGCCTGACGGTGCTGATATTCGGCATTGTCGTATCGGGTGCCTTGCTCGGCGGTGTCCTTGGCGTGGCATTCTGGGATATAGGCGATCTGGCGGTGGATATGGTGCTTGTGATGGGCGTTATCGCCTTTATCACGGCGGCCGCGCTGGTGCTGACGGATTACACCGTGGGTCTTTACATTTTAAGTGCCTATGCGGTGATAGATTTTGTGCTCAGAAACTATGTCCCAGCCTTTGCGGGTATGTGGGACGAGGCCTATTTCCTTGGACTGGTGCTTTTGTGCGTATGGAAATGGGCGGCACACAGACACGATTGCAGGGGTATGGTATATTCGCCTATGGATATGCCCATACTTGGGTTTATGGCGGTAATGGTGTTCGTATTTCTGGTCAACTCGCCCGACCCCAAAATTTCGTTGGAGGGTCTGCGTGTTGTGGTGCAGTATATACTTTGGTACTACGTTGTTATACGCCTTGTCAAAAACAATGACAAAGCGGTGCTTGTATCGCGCTTTTTTGCCGTTGTTGTCGGCCTTATGGCGCTGCACGGCATATATCAGTTTATTGTCGGCGTTGAAATGCCCGCAGGCTGGGTGGATCAGAACGAGGCGGGCGTAAGAACGCGCGTTTTCTCCATACTGACAAGCCCCAACATCTTCGGCTCGCTGCTGACGTTGGGTGCGCCCGTGTCGCTGGGTCTTGCCCTCGGCGAGAAAAACAAGCTTTTAAAAATTATTTTCGGCGGTGCTGCCCTTGCAATGATGGGAAGCCTGCTGTTTACCTTCTCACGCGGCGCATGGATAGGCTTTGCGGTGGCATTTGCCGTATATGTGCTGATAAAGGATGCACGTTTGCTTGCACCGGGCATTATTGCGGCGGTGCTGGTGATACTGCTCGTCCCCAGCGTGGGCAACAGAATAACCTATATGTTAAGCCCCGAATATATAGAGTCCAGCCTGCGCGGCGGCCGTCTGGTGCGCTGGATGACGGGCGCAAGGGTGCTTAGCTTCTTCCCCGCGTTCGGCGTGGGTCTGGGACATTTCGGCGGTGCGGTGGCCATGAACCACGGCCTGTCCACACTTCTGGACGGAGAATACACCGAGACCTTCTATATGGACAACTACTACCTTAAAACAGCCGTGGAAACGGGTATCGTCGGTCTTGCGGCAATGCTCGGGCTGATGTACTGTGTTATAATAAACAGCCTGCGCACGGTAAGTGCGGTATCGGGCAAGCGCATGAAGGAACTGTCTGCGGGCATAACCGCAGGTCTTACGGGCGTTATCGTACACAATTTTGTGGAAAACGTGTTTGAGGTGCCCCTTATGTGTACGGTATTCTGGCTGTTTGTGGGTATAATAATGGCGATATGGTACCACGAGCGCAGGGACCGTATACGCGAGATGAGAAACAGAGAAAAAATACAATTGACAAGTATTGAGGAACAGAAACGTGAGTAAAACAACAAAGCTTTTGATAGCGGGCTATCACGGCTTCGGAAACTGCGGCGATGAGGCTATTTTGCAGGCAATGGTCAAAAATATCCGTGCCCTGCCGATAGATCTTGAAATAACCGCCCTTTCCAACAAGCCGGATTTTACCAAAACCGAATATAATGTGAATTCCGTGCAGAGATTTAACTTTTTGGCGGTGCTTGGCGCTATTTTAAAAAGCGATGTTGTTTTAAGCGGCGGCGGCACACTTTTGCAGGACGGGACAAGCACACGCTCGCTTTTGTATTATCTTAGCATAATCAAAACGGCAAAGCTTTTGGGCAAGCGTGTAATGGTCTATGCAAACGGCATAGGCCCCGTAAACGGTGAAAAAAACCGCAGACTGGTCAAAAAGGTGCTTTCGGACGTGGACGTTATCACCCTGCGTGAAAAGCTGTCCGAGGCCGATCTGCGCAGTATCGGCGTGGAACGCAGCGATGTCACCGTTACCGCAGACCCCGCATTTACGCTGGAGTCCGTGGATGAGGAGCGTGCTGTCGGGATTTTTGCCGAGGAAAATATCCCGATCGACAGGGGTAATATGGTCGGCGTTTCCGTAAGGGCGTGGAGCAAGGCAAAGTACGGCGATGATTTTGTGGTGAAGATCGCAAAGGCCTGTGACGATTTGGCGAAAAAGGGCAAAACAATAGTGCTTTTGCCTATGGAATATCCCCGCGACCTTGAAATTTCGCAAAAGGTGATAGACAATATGTCCGAAAAGGCGTATATGTTTAAAAAGCGCTATACTCCGTCCGAAATACTGGGCTTGGTGGGCTGCTTTGATCTGATGATAAGTATGCGCCTGCACACCCTTATTTTTGCCGCGGTCAAAAATGTACCGATGCTCGGCGTTATCTATGACCCCAAGGTGGAGTATTATTTGCAGGAGCTGGATATGCCCGAGGCGGGCGATGTGCGCACAAAACGCCTTAACAGCGGCGAAATTACCGCAAAGGCGATGGATGTTTTCAATAATCCGGACGTATATAAGCAAAAATTAAAGGCTCGTGCCGATATTATGAGCGAAAAGGCAAGAGAAAACGATAAAATTTTGCTTGAGCTGATACAAAAAGGCTGAAATAATGAAGAAACACAAAAAAATTTGGAAATTGGCAAAAGTGGTTATTGCCTTATTGTTTGTCGGTCTGTGCGTTTGTTCGGTAATACTCCCTGTATTGGAACACTTACACACGCAGGATGTTATTGTGGAGCAAAATGCCGTCAAAACGGTCTTTTATGCTTCGCAGAAATATCTTGATGACCTGTACCTAAAAGGCGAGACCAAAACAAGCATTACATTGGATGACCTCATCAGAGAAGGTTATGTGGGAGGAACATGGGAAAAAAAGGACAGCTTTGAAATAAAGATCACACCTCAGCCGGATACGGTCGGCAAGGTAGAGTACGTTAAGTATAAGGAATATATTTACACAGGTGAGTAAGAGGTTTTATTGACCATGCAAAAAAACAGCGATCATCGCAGCAAAGTCCAAAACGATAAATTCTGGCTGACGGCTGCGCTTATGCCCGTTGTGGGGGCGATAGGCCTTGTTGTTGCGGGTATTTTTAACAAACTAAGGAAGTCCCCCGCTTCTAAAGCGGGGGTGCTTACTTAAAATTCAGTGGGAGTCCAAGCTCCCACTGAATTTGGAATTGCTTGCAATTACGTTGGTTATGAGTATGTAGCAGAAATTTATTTCTGCGGAATACGAATATCATTGACAAACGCAGATACAGACAAAAAGTAACGTGGGGAGCCGGAATATCCTGTGGATAATAAGGACGAAACCGCGGAAAAATCAACGTATCGTCGGCTTCAAAAGCTTATAAAGTAAACCTTACATTTTTATTAAGGAAATAACTTGCTGTTGAAAAAACGGCGTTTTTATGTTATAATCAGACAAGAAAATAATTTTTTATATAGATACATTGGAGGAGTAAAAATGAAAAGCAAAATAATTGCGGGAATAGAGATATTTGCCGTTACTGCGGCTATGCTTACGGCGGTCACGGCCTTTGGCGCGGCAGGCTCGCAGGACGACCCTTTGGTAAGCAAAAGCTATGTTGACGACAAAATAAATCAGGTATTGGAGATAGTAAACGGCGGCTCCGTAAGTGCGGACGGCAGTATTGCGCCCGCGGGCACAAGCTATCAGCCCGTTTATGTAAGCGTAGGTCAGATAATAATAGGCGGCGAAGGTACGGAGCTTATCCTGCGCTCCGGCAAGGGCAACATTTATATCGAGGGCGTTGACGGCCTTGTTGACAGTACAACGGGCAAAAACCTTACAACGGGCGATGTTGCCACAACAAACCATATGATGATAGTACCGCGTGACGACGGCCGCGGCGTAAAGGTGACCGAGGCGGCGTGGTTCCTTGTAAAGGGCGACTACACGATAAAATGATAGGAGAATTTTTATGAGTGGAATATGCAATATTCTCGGTGTGCCGTTTAACAATATGTCCCCCGTGGAAACGGTGGAGCTTTTAAATGTGTATTTAGGCGGCGATACCAAGGCGGCGGTATATACACCCAATCCCGAAATGGTCATGACGGCTGTAAATGATCCCGAGTTTATGGAGGTGCTGAACAGCTCTGCCGTAAATATCCCCGACGGTATCGGCATAATCTATGCCTCGCGTTTTACGGAAAACCGCATAGAGGAGCGCGTGCCCGGCTGTGACACCGTTCTTGCGCTTTTTGACAAGATGAAAAATACCAAAAAGACCGCGTATTTCTTCGGCGGTGCGCCCGGTGTGGCGGAAAAGGCCAAGGAGGAAATGGAAAAGCGCTTTAAGGGGCTTAATGTTGTGGGCACGGCGGACGGCTATTTTGACGAGGAAAAGGAAAAACTGATAATCGCCGATATAAACGAAAAAAAGCCCGACTTGCTTCTGGTGGGCATTGGCTTTCCCAAGCAGGAAAAGTGGATAGCAAAGCACCTTGACGAGCTTAACGTAAAGGTGGCGATAGGCGTGGGCGGCAGTCTTGATGTTTTCAGCGGTACGGTAAAGCGTGCGCCGCAGGCCTTTATCAAGCTTAATTTGGAGTGGTTTTACAGGCTTTTGTGCCAGCCGTCAAGGATAGGCCGTATGATGCAGCTGCCCGCTTTTATGGTCGCTGTCATCAAGGACAGGTATTTTAAGAAAAAGAAAAGCGGCAAGCCAAAGCAGACCGTAAAGATCAAAAATTACAAGATAAAAATACGCAAGAAAAAGCACGGCGACAAGCCCGTGCAGGAACAGCAGGACGAAAATGAAAAAAACACTTGAAATCCTGTGTGATATGTGCTATAATAATCAAGTCGGCCGGATAAACGGCCGGATATGCTAATGTGGCTCAGTTGGTAGAGCAGCGCATTCGTAATGCGCAGGTCACGGGTTCGAGTCCCGTCATTAGCTGTTTTAAGGCCGCTTTTTAAGCGGCTTTTGTTATTTTGCGGCATAAGAAAAGCAACCGTTTAAAGGCGCTTTTTTGCGGCGGCATATAATAAAAAGCCAAGATAAAACTTGACATATCGGGGCTGTTGATTTATAATAATATTACAAAATCAAGGAACGCATACATCACGATGCGGAAAGAAAAGGCGGGGTATTGTTCAGGAACCCCGCCTTTTCCCTTTTTCATCTTCCTTTTTGGTGTGGCGGTAAGAATACCACAGGCCTATTGCCGCTGCTTACTTATCTGCCAAGCCTTTTGCGTATGTACTCGATAAACTTGCTGATGCAGTTACCGACCACACTTGCCGCGACAGATAAAACAAAATCTATCAAGGAAAACATAACATCACGACCCCCTTTCTGTTGCCAGTATAGGGAGCGACAACGCGGTTATTGTATCATCTTCCGACAAAATATTCAAGTACAATTGGTGTTACCGTGGTATAATACTGCTTACAGCGTAAATTATCTTTTTTTAACACTATAAAAAACTCTCCGTAAATAGAATAAACGGCAAAAACGCAAATGTTTCTTCCTGTTCGTCACAACTTTTGGCATAGCCAAAAGCCACTTGCTATGCAAGTGTCCGCATCTATCTTTGCGGTTGAATGTCCCAACTTTTGGCATAGCCAAAAGCCACTTGCTATGCAAGTGTCCGCATCTATCTTTGCGGTTGAATGTCCCAACTTTTGGCATAGCCAAAAGCCACTTGCTGCGCAAGTGTCCGCATCTATCTTTGCGGTTGAATGTTTTTCCACTCTAAAGGAAGATTATTTGCGGGGCTTGCCGAATTCTTGCCAATAACTTGCGGTAAAAGCACAAATATCTATCTTTGCGGTTGAATTTTGTGCTTTGGTGTGATATAATAAAGAAAAATAACAGGGAGGATACGTCAACAAATGGCAAAAGAAAAAAAGAAATACACGGACAAGATATGTTTTGCGCTGATAGTGCTGATATTTTTTGTTGTCTGCATGATACAGGCACCCATATCAGGTGCGGTAGGCTCGCTTTGGTCGCTGCTGCCGCCCATAGTCGCCATAGGACTGGCACTTATAACCAAGGAGGTCTATTCGTCGCTGTTTATCGGCGTGATAACGGGCGGTGTGATATACTCCATAGCCACGGACGGAGGGTTTGAGGGCGTACTTAACGTTATAATCAAGGACGGCCTTACGGGCAACCTTTCCGACCCGTACAATGTAGGCATACTTATTTTCCTGGTAGTGCTGGGCATTATAGTTGTGCTTATGAACAAGGCGGGCGGCAGCCGCGCATACGGCGAATGGGCCGTTAAGCACATAAAAAGCAGGGGCGGAGCTTGTTTCTCCACATTTTTGCTCGGCGTACTGATATTTGTGGATGATTATTTCAACTGTCTTACGGTTGGCTCCGTTATGCGCCCCGTAACCGACAAGTACAAGATATCGCGTGCAAAGCTGGCGTATTTTATTGATGCCACCGCAGCGCCTGTGTGTATAATCGCACCCATTTCGTCATGGGCGGCCGCAGTAAGCGGCACCGTGGACGGCGTAAACGGCATAAAGCTGTTTATAAGCACCATTCCCTACAACCTTTATGCGCTGCTCACGCTTGTTATGGTGACATTTTTATGCTTTAACGACATAGACTACGGCCCGATGAAGGCGATAGAGGCAAGGGCGAAGGAGGGCGACCTGTTCGACCCCATGCTTCGCGTAAATGCAGAGGATGTACCGAGCATTGGCCTGCACGGCAGCGTGCTTGACCTTATACTGCCAGTTATCATACTTATTGTGTGCTGTATCACGGGCATGATATATACGGGCGGCATATTCAGCGGAGAGACCTTTGTAAATGCCTTTGCAAACTGCGATGCGGCATACGGCCTTTCCATGGGCTCCATATTTGCGCTTATACTGATAATAATTTACTTCCTTATCAGACGCACCCTGACCTTCCACCAGATGATGGAGTCCGTGGTGGACGGCTTTAAACAAATGGTGCCCGCAATAATGATACTTACATTTGCATGGACGCTTAAAACGATGACAAACCTGCTTGAGGCGGGTGCGTTCGTATCGGGACTGGTTGCAAATGCCATGACGATAAAAATGCTTCTTCCCGTTATACTTTTTGCGGTTGCGATAGGTCTTTCCTTTGCAACGGGTACATCGTGGGGTACCTTCGGCATACTTATCCCCATTGTTACAAATGTATTCGCGGCAGAGCTTTCGACCGCATCGGAAACGGGCAATATCCCCGCGATAGTTGTTATCTGCATTTCCGCCTGCCTTGCGGGTGCGGTTTGCGGCGACCATTGCTCGCCCATATCCGATACGACGATAATGGCCTCCACGGGCGCACAATGTGACCATGTGACCCATGTTTCCACACAGCTTCCCTATGCGTTTACCGTTGCGGGTGTCTGCGCGGTCGGCTATATCATAGCGGGCTTTGTGCAAAACGCGGTGGCTGTGCTGGGTATCTCCGTGGCTGCCATGCTTGCGGTGCTGTTTGCCGTTAAATACATGAGCGGCAAAAAAACACAAAATAGTACCGCCGAAAAGTAAATAGTTCTTTATTCAAGGGCCGCTGCATTAAGCTTCGGCTCTTGCTTTTTATTCACATTATATAAAAATGCGGTAACTAAATTGTAAATTTTATGTTAATTACCTATTTAAGTTTTTTACATTTTGTGGTATACTAAATCATTATGGGTAACTACAGATTTGATCCGGAGGTGTATGTATGTCGGATAAAAAACAGTGTCCCGTCGGCGGCAAAGGCATAGGCGGACAGGCTGTTATAGAGGGCGTTATGATGCGCGGCAAAAGCCTGTATGCTATGGCGGTGCGCGGCCCCGAGGGTGACATAAAGGTCGAAAAGACATTTTTTACCAAAACAAGGCCCGCATTCTGGAAGCTTCCGCTTGTAAGGGGCGTTGTTGCATTTGTTGACAGCCTTGTGCTGGGTATGAAGATAATAGGACGCTCCGCGGAAATGGCGGGCATGGAGGATATAGAATATAACCAGGAAAGCAAGTTTGAAAAATGGCTGGAGGCAAAGGTCGGCGACAAGATAACCGACTATGTTATCGGCATAAGCGTTGTTATTTCAATTGCGCTTTCCATAGGCCTTTTTATGGTGCTGCCGACATTTATAGGCGGCTGGATAAACGGCTTTTTCGGCGATAATGCGCGTGTGCGTGCGGTCATAGAGGGCTTTGTGCGCATAGGCATATTTTTGATATATATATTTCTTGTATCACAGATGAAGGACATAAAGCGTGTCTTTATGTACCACGGTGCGGAGCACAAGACCATAAACTGCTTTGAAAGCTATGAGGAGCTGACCGTGGAAAACGTCAGAAAGCACACACGCCTGCACAAGCGCTGCGGTACGAGCTTTCTGGTGCTGGTAATGATAGTCAGTATGTTTGTGTTCTTTTTTGTAAATACAAATGTGCTGTGGCTGCGTGTTCTTTCGCGTATACTGCTGGTACCCGTTATTGCGGGTATATCGTATGAGCTTATCAAGTGGGCGGGCAGTCATGACAATATCCTTGTAAGGATAGTCAGCGCACCCGGCCTTGCGTTGCAGCATATCACCACAAAGGAGCCCGAGGATGACATGATAGAATGTGCCATTGCCTCGTTAAAGGCTGTTTTGGAGGAGGAACCCGAGGACGAGGGTATTTACACCGCCGACAGGATGTCCGAGGAAAAGCCCGCAAAAGAAGATGCCGATGAAAACAGTTAAGCAAATTCTTGCGCAGACAAAAAAGGCCCTGCGCGAAAACGGCGACGAGACCTGGGGCATAGATGCGGACCTGCTTGTTATGCGTGCCTTGGGGCTTGAAAGGATACAGCTTGTCACCCGCGACACGGACGAGGTCTCCGCGGAGAATGCGGCCGCACTTGAAAGGCTTTTGCAAAAACGCCTTTCAAATATGCCCATGCAGTATATACTGGGCAGATGTGAGTTTATGGGGCTTGATTTTGCGGTCAGCGAAAACGTGTTGATACCGCGCCCCGATACGGAGATACTGGTGGAGACCGTTTTAAAATACAAGCCCGCTTCGGCACTTGATATAGGCACGGGCTCGGGCGCGATAGCCGCGGCGCTTGCAAAATACGGCGTAAAAAGCATCACCGCCTGTGATATTTCCGGGGCTGCGCTTGAAACGGCAAGGCAAAATGCCAAAAACAACAAGGTCGAAATCAAGTTTGTAAAAAGTGATGTTTTTGAGAATATAAGCGGGAAATTTGATGCGGTGGTGTCAAACCCGCCCTATATAAAAAGTGATGAGATACCCTCCCTTATGCCGCAGGTAAAGGACTATGAGCCGCTTACCGCCCTTGACGGCGGTGCGGACGGGCTGGACTTTTACCGCAGGATCACCGCGCAGGCGGGGGCTTACCTTAACGCGGGCGGCCTGCTTGCCTTTGAAACGGGCTGGGATCAGGGCGCTTCGGTAAGCACGCTGATGCGCGAAAACGGGTATAAGGATGTGGAGATCATCAAGGATCTTGCGGGACTTGACCGCGTTGTTATCGGATTTTTAAGGAGCTGAAACTATGTTTTCGGGAATAGCCGAACTTGAAAGAAAATTTATCGACTTGTCGGATAAGATAAACGACCCCGATATTATTGCGGATAATGCGGTATGGCGCAAGCTTATGAAGGAGCACAGCGACCTTGCCCCCATTATAGAAAAATACGGCGAGTACAAAAAGGCGCAGTCCGATATGGACGAGGCGAAGCTTTTGCTGGAGGAAAACGACGAGGACATCCGTGCCCTTGCAAAGGAGGAAATGTCCGATGCGGCGCACAGGCTGGAAGTGTCCGAGCAGGAGCTGAAGGTGCTTATGCTGCCCAAGGACCCCAATGACGACAAAAATGTCATTGTGGAGATACGCGGCGGCGCAGGCGGTGACGAGGCAAATATTTTTGCGGGCGACCTGTTTAGGATGTACAGCCGTTATGCGGATGCCCACCGCTGGCGGGTGGAGATAATGTCCGCCAACGAGAGCGAGGCAGGCGGCTACCGCGAAATTTCCTTTATGATAATCGGTCAGGGCGCATATTCGCGCCTTAAATACGAAAGCGGCGTTCACCGCGTACAGCGCGTGCCCGCAACGGAGTCAAGCGGCAGGATACACACCTCCACCGTCACCGTGGCTGTCTTGCCCGAGGTGGAAGAGGTGGATGTCAAGCTTGATATGAATGACTGTAAATTTGATGTTTTCCGTGCATCGGGCAACGGCGGACAATGTGTCAACACCACCGATTCCGCGGTGCGCCTTACGCATATCCCCACGGGTATAGTGATCTCCTGTCAGGACGAAAAAAGCCAGCTTAAAAACAAGGAAAAGGCATTAAAGGTGCTTATGAGCAAGCTTTACGACCTTGAACAGCAAAAACAGCATGACGAGGTGGCGGCGGAGCGCAAAAGCCAGATAGGCCGCGGCAACCGAAACGAGCGTATACGCACCTACAACTTCCCGCAGGGGCGTCTTACCGACCATAGGGTAAACCTTACCATCTACCGCCTGGACAGCGTTATGAACGGCGACCTGGACGAGGTAATGGATACGCTTATAACCGCGGACCGCGCCGAAAAGCTGGCGGCGGGAATGTGATGCAGCCCCACAAAAAAGGTTATTATAAGCAAAAAAATGCTTTGAATATTTTTTATAACAAGAAGGAGGAATGACAATGAAAATTGATAAGGCGACTTTCAAGGCACAACTTATTGCAAATGTAAAAACTTTATCAAGAAAAACCATTGAAACCGCGACAAAGGAACAGCTTTATGAAGCACTTGTGTTCACCATGCGCGATTACGTTACCGACAAGTGGTTAAAGACCCACGAGACCTATGACAAGGTAGGCTGCAAGATAGTAAACTATCTTTCCATGGAATTTTTGATGGGAAGATTTTTGGGCAATGCTATTTTGAACATGACCATGCTTAACGAGGTCAAGGAGGTACTTTCCGAGCTTGGCATAGATTATAACGTGCTTGAGGATGTAGAGCGCGACCCCGGCCTTGGCAACGGCGGTCTCGGCCGTCTTGCGGCCTGTTTCCTTGACAGCCTTTCAACGCTGGAACTGCCCGCTTACGGCTGCGGTATCCGCTACCACTACGGTATTTTCGAGCAGAAAATAGAAAACGGCTATCAGGTAGAGCGTCCCGATAACTGGCTCCAGGACGGCGATATGTGGGGTGTTAAGCGTCCCGAATACGCTGTTGAGGTCAATTTCTGCGGTACCGTGCGTGCCGTAAAGCAGGACGACGGCCAGTATAAGTTTATACAGGAAAACACACAGGATATAATCGCTATCCCTTACGATTATCCCGTTATCGGCTATAATAATAACACCGTAAATACACTTCGTCTCTGGGATGCGGAGGCAAAGAATAAGTTTGACTTAAAGAGCTTTAACGAGGGTAACTATCAAAAGGCAGTTGAGGAAGAAAACATAGCAAAGAACCTTACCGAGGTACTTTACCCCGCAGACGAGCATTACGCAGGCAAGGAGCTGAGACTTCGCCAGCAGTATTTCTTTGTTTCGGCAACACTTCAGCGTGTTATCCACAAGTTTAAGCTTAAATACGGCACCGATTTCAGCATCATGCCCGAAAAGTACGCTTTCCAGCTTAACGATACACATCCCTCCATCGCCGTTGCGGAGCTTATGCGTCTTCTTATCGACGAGAACGATGTGCCCTGGGACGAGGCTTGGGAGATCACCAAAAAATGCTGTGCATACACCAACCATACCATTATGAGCGAGGCGCTTGAAAAATGGCCTATCGAGTTGTTCAGCCGCCTGCTTCCCCGTATCTACATGATAGTTGAGGAGATAAACAAGCGTTTCTGCAAGTTCCTTATCGACCGCTACGGCAACGATGCGGAAAAGATAAGAAAAATGGCTATCGTGGCAGACGGCCAGATAAGAATGGCTTGGCTTGCCATTGTAGGCTCGCACTCGGTAAACGGTGTTGCGGCACTTCATACGGAGATACTTAAAAATCAGGAGCTTCGTGATTTTTACGAGATATTCCCCGAAAGATTTAATAACAAGACAAACGGCATAACACAAAGAAGATGGCTCGGCCATGCCAATCCCGAGCTTGCCGAGCTTATCACATCCGAGATAGGCGACGGCTGGTATACAAACCTTGACGAGCTTAAAAAGCTTGCGCCTTTGGCCGACGATGCGGCTTTCCGCAAGAAATTCATGGAAATAAAGCACAACAACAAGGTGGAGCTTTCCAACTACTTCAAGGCAACAATGGGTATCGAGATAAACCCCGATTCAATTTACGACATACAGGTCAAGCGTCTGCATGAGTACAAGCGCCAGCTTCTTAATATCCTGCACGTTATGAGCCTTTACAACAAGCTTAAGGTAAATCCCGGCCTTGATATAACACCCAGAACATTTATCTTCGGTGCAAAGGCTGCCGCAGGCTACCGCCGTGCAAAGCTTATAATCAAGCTTATAAACAGCGTTGCAAATGTTGTAAACAACGACCCGACCATAGAGGGCAAGCTTAAGGTCGTCTTTGCGGAAAACTACCGCGTAAGCCTTGCGGAAAAGCTTATCCCCGCAGCGGATGTTTCCGAGCAGATATCCACAGCCAGCAAGGAGGCTTCGGGTACGGGCAATATGAAGTTCCAGCTTAACGGCGCAGTTACCATCGGTACAATGGACGGCGCAAATGTTGAGATCTGCGAGGAAGTCGGCAAGGACAATATCTTTATCTTCGGTATGTCCTCGGACGAGGTTATTGCACAGTACGCAAGAAACGACTATAACCCCTGGGATGTATACAACATGAACAGCGATGTCCGTGCAGTTATGAATATGCTTATAAACGGTACGCTCGACCCCGACACGGAGCTTTTCAGAGAGCTTTACGATGCACTTTTGAACGGCCGCGGAAACCGCGCAGACGAATACTTTGTATTAAAGGACTTCGCATCCTACGCAGAGGCACAGGAGCGTGTTGACAAGGCATACAAGGATAAGGACAAGTGGGCAAAGATGGCTATTATCAATACCGCATACAGCGGCAAGTTCTCCTCCGACAGAACTATCCGCGAATATGCAAACGAGATATGGGGCCTTAAGCCCGTTCATATCGAACTGTCCGAGTGATAAAATAAAGCAGTATAAATCATATTTTTCTGCATATTTAACTCCCGCTTTTGCGGGAGTTTTCTTTTGTGAAAAATTATTTACAAAATATACTTGCAAAAACGGATAAAATAGTATAAAATAAATACGGGCGACCCGGTGAGGCTTTCCTTTATTTTGTTCAGAGGTGATGCGTTAGTGGCAGAGAAGAAAAACATAACAGAAGATGTTAGTAGAGATAATTTCATAGGTGCTGCCATTATAAGCGGCAATTCGGATATACTTATCGCGGACGAGGCGGTATATTCTTTCCTTGGCGCGGCGCAGGCCGTTGCGGTAAAGGACTATATACATCCTCGGGACAAGGCTATGTTTGAGGAGCATCTTAAAAACTGCTCCGACAAAAAGACGGTCTTTTTGTGTCGCTGCAAGCGCTACGACGGCGAATATGCGCAAATTTCGTTTGCGATGTACAGCAAGGATGTGGACGGCAAGCCCTGTATAAGTATAGATATGTACGATGTCATATATCTTACAAGACAGTATGAGGGATTTATCGCAAACAACAAAATATTCAATGCCCTTATCACCATGTCGGACAAGATATTTTTCAGATATGCGCCCGAAACAAAGCATATGTATGTTTACAACGGCAGGGACACCGTGTTTAACGGCAGTATGGAGCTTTACCGCAAGACCATGACGGAGCAGGGCTGTGTTTCGCCCGACAGTCTCCATGCCTTCTCCCAGATGTGTGACGATATAGAAAAGGCAAAGGGCGACGGCTTTTGCAGGATAGAGACCAACTTTTTCAATAACGAAAACGACAAGACGTTTTATCCCACAGTGGTCAATTTTGCCGCGATAGAAAACAATTCGCAGGTAAAATATATCGTGGGTATGTTTGCGGGCAATGCCATGGGCAGTACGGCGGACAGCTACACGTCAAACCGCTCCAATCTGGACCCGCTTACGGGACTTTTAAACAAGAAAGCCATAAAGGACTATGCGCTGGAGTCGCTTGCCAAGGCGGCAAAAAACAGCAGTATAGTGACCTTTGTAATGATAGACCTTGATAATTTCAAGACCATAAACGATACCTACGGACATATGTTCGGCGATGAAACGCTGGTAAGCGTTGCCCGCGTTATGAACGAGGCCGTGGGCGACAGGGGCGTTGTAGGCCGTATAGGCGGCGACGAGTTCTTTATCGTGCTTACGGGCTTTGAGGACGGCAATGCCTCCATAAGGCCGCTTATCCGTTCTATCCGCTCGCACGTTGAATGGTGCTTTAAAAACAAGCTTGACGATATAAAGGTGACCTGCTCGGTAGGTACATCCACCTTCCCCGCAGATGCACAAAATTACGACGACCTGTTCAAGCTGGCGGACCATTGTCTGTATGTTGCCAAGTCAAAGGGCCGTGACAGATTTATTATCTACACAAAGGAGATACATGGCTCGCTGGAGGAGATAATATCAAGCGGTACGGTAATACAGATGGCCAACTTCGTGTCGGAGGCCGACAAGTCCAGACATCTGCTTTCTGTCATACAGCGCTTTAATAACGCCGCCGAGTATGATGTGCAGCAGGTAGTGCTTAAAAAAGTCATGCTGGAGCTTTTGTACTACTACGACATAGATGCGGTGCAGTATTGCCCCAAGGATGAAAAGAACCCCGCATTTGAGGTGTCAAACCACAAGCTTGGCCTTGGTAGGGCGCTTATTGAGCTTTATGACGGCTATAGTGCGGAGCTTAACAACAAAAATTATCTCACCATAGGCAATTACGAAAATGCTAAGGTAGAGCACCCCGCACTTTACGGCTGCATGAAGGACAACGATATTTACTCCATGATGGTGGTAGCCGATGTATCCGACAAGGGAGAGGTGCATGGCGTGTTTGCCGTATCAACGTACAAGCGCTACCAGAAATGGGCATCGTTTGATATAAATATGCTGCTTATAATTTGCAGGCTTATGGAAAGATTTGTAAGATAAAACAATAAAGGCTCCAAAGCTTTAATGCTTCGGAGCCTTGTTTTTTATTTTGCCACCATAACGGTAGATGAAGGGTACAGCGATGCGTTGTCTGCTGCCGAGCCTGCGCCGACCTGTACGTTTTCAAGTGCGGTGCAGTTTGCAAACACCGAGCTGCCCATGCTCGATACGCTTGCGGGTATCGTAAGCTTTTTAAGTGCCTTGCAGTCCTGGAAAACATAGCTGCCCATGCTTGAAAGATTTGCGGGCAGGGTAGCCGTTACAAGTGATGTACAGCCCATAAAGGTACTGTCGGGCAATGCCGTAAGGCTGTCGGGCAGGGTAATACTGCGCAGTGCGGTACAGCCGCTGAATGTGTTTTTGCCCATTGATGTAAGGCCGCTGCCGAACTGTACGCTTTCAAGTGCGGTACAGCCGCTGAATGCGTACTCGCCGATGCTTGTTACGCTGTCGGAAATGATGACCTTTTTAAGATTGGTGCAGTCCTTGAATGCAAACGAGTCTATCGATGTGATGTCATCGCCCACGGTTATGGAGTCTGCCGCGCTGCTTGCCTTTTTAAGCACGCCGTCGGCGGATTCGTAAAGTGCTCTGCCCGATGTGTTTGCGGGCTTTGTTTCCGCAGGTGCCTCGTCGGGGGTCTGTGCAGCCTCTTCTCCCGTCTGTGCCGCTGTGTCTGCCGCAGGTGCCGGAGCCGCGGGTTCGTCGCTGCCGCCGCAGGCTGAAAGAAAAGCACAGGCGCAGATCATCAGCGATAAAAATATCAGTTTTTTCATTTTCTTTTCTCCTTTGATGATCGAAAAATATGTATTCACTATCAACATATTATTATACTATATATAATTACATATTTCAAGTAAAAAAGATAAAAAACGCATTATTGGGAAAACGGCGGGATTTTGCCGTTTACTGTGCGGTCAGAAAGGCTGCCAGTCTGCAAAAATTTTCAAGGAAAGTATTTTTGTCCACATCTTTATCGGCAATAACGGGTACGCTTGCGCAAAAACCGCCGCTTGTGGTTATCCTTGCGCTGCCGAGTACATCGCCCTTATGCACGGGTGCGGACAGGCGGGCGGGCACGGTGCAGGTGATATTATACTTTTCGCCGTTTTTAAGGGCGGTGCCGAAATCGCTGCCTATAACAAGTCCCGCCGTGCTTTCGCGGCCGCCGCCGACGGGCACATCACAGACAAGGGCACCCTTGTTGACCGCCTGCGTGTATTTGTAGTTTTTAAAGCCGTAGTCCATAAGCGCCTTTGTGTCGCGCCACTTGGCCTCCTTGCCGCCCGTGCCCCAGCCGCTTGCAAACACCACGGAAACAAGGGTCGTACCGCCCCGCTGTGCCGCACCCGCAAAGCAGTGCCCCGCCTTGCCCGTAAATCCCGTTTTAATGCCCAGCGCACCGTCGTATTCGCTTAAAAAGCGGTCGTGGTTATATATGCTGTAGCTTTTTTTGTTTGAGGAAAAGGTGATGTTTTTGGTCTGTATTATCCGCACAAACTCCGCGTTATCAAGTGCGTAGGCGGCCATAAGAGCCATGTCGTGCGCGGTGGTGTGGTGGCCGTCCGCGTCAAGGCCGTTGGGCGTGACAAAATGTGTGTCCGTACACCCCAGTTCGGCGGCCTTTTTATTCATCAGTTCACAGAATTTTTCCGTACTGCCGCAGGTGCCCTTGGCAAGTGCGATCGCCGCATCGTTGGAGGACTGGAGCATAAGCGCATACAAAAGCTGTCTTGCGGTCAGCTTTTCTCCGTTTTCAAGCCCCATCCGCACCTTTGGCGCAGCCGCGGCCTCGCTGTCGGCCGTTATTACCGTGTCGGGGTCTATCGTTTCAAGCACCGTTACGGCGGTCATTATTTTGGTGGTGCTGGCGGGCGGCATGGGCTTGTCGGCGTTTTTCTGCCACAGCACACGGCCGCTCTCCTTTTCGGTAAGTATTGCCGCAAGTGCGCTTATTTTCGGCTCGCCCGCGCTTACATCGGCGGTGGACAGCATTAAACAGACGATAAACAAAAATATTTTTTTACACATTTTTACACCGTCCTTTTTTTGTAAATGATATGGCGGGGCTTTGCCGTTTATTCATAAGGCGCGGCCGCGGGGCATAGTATAAATAAAAAAAGGTGCTATGAGCGGCTATTTACAACAATTTCCGACGGGCAGCGAGCCTGTGGAGCTTATAATAAAATACAGGGGGGATCTCGATGCACTCCCGCGGGAGCTGTTTTTTGCATCGGAGGATTTTGGCGGCGGTTTTGCCGCGGTAAGCGTAAGCGGGCGCGATATAGAAAGGCTTATCGCCCTGCCCGATGTCATCTATGCGGAAAGGGACAAAAAACTGGCCTTTGAGCGTATCTCGGGCGGCGGCGAGCCGTTTTACTGCCGCACGGACACCCGCCTTGACGGCACGGGGGTCGTTATCGGCATTATAGACAGCTATATCGACACCACACATCCGCTGCTTGAAAATGCGGTGTTTTACGGGGACACGCCCGCGGTCATCGACCCGCACGGCACAAATGTTGCGGGCATAGCGGCGCAGGTCGCGGGCGGTGCGCAGATCGTCGGCGTGGGTATCGACGGTGCGGCGCGTTCGTCGGATATAATGCGCGGGGCTTCGGCGCTGACAAGGCTTGCCGCAGGCAGACCGCTGGTCATAAATATTTCCTACGGCACAAACGACGGTGCGCATACGGGAGACAGTCTTTTGGAGGAGTATCTTGACTATATATCGCAGGCACAGCTTACGGCCATAGTCACGGCGGCGGGGAATATGGGCAGCGCGGCGCGGCATTTTTACGGTGTGTCGGACGGGGAGCGCATACGGGCGGAAATAGAAGTGTCCGACCCCGATTTTGAGTGCGGTATATGGTACGACTTTGCGGACGAATTCGGCCTGCGCCTGACCGCACCCAACAACGAGACCTATTACGCCGCGGGCAGCGGCAATTTTTATTTTCACGGCAGTATAAGCATTTTTTACGAACAGCCCGTGCCATATATGTCGGGTGCGCGGATATATGCGGGCTTTTCGGGTGCGGATAAGGGGCTGTGGCAGATAGAGCTTTACCCCGTGCGCCTTGCCACAAGGGGGAAGGTCAATATCTGGCTCGGGTCAAACTTTTTTACCGCGCCGTCGCGCGAGACGACCGTTACCCTGCCCGGTCTTGCGCAGGGGGTGATAACGGTGGGTGCCTACGATGCGGCGGGTAATGTGCCCGCGGTGTTCAGCGGCGTGGGCTACGCGGCGGACGGTCTGCAAAAGCCCGATATAAGCGCACCGGGCGTAAACATTTACACGGCTGCGCCGGGCGGCGGCTATGCGGCGGTGTCGGGCACAAGCTTTGCCGCACCCTTTGTCAGCGGTGCGTGCGCCCTGCTTATGCAATGGGGCATAGTAGAGGGCAACGACCCGTTTATGTACGGTCAGCGGCTGAAAGCGTTTCTGCAAAAGGGTGCGGCCAGAAAGGAGGGCGTGGTCTATCCCGACAGGGAGTGGGGCTACGGCACGCTCTGCCTCGGCGAGACCCTGCGTATACTGGGGGTGGAGGAATGACGGACGAGGAAAAGGTCTATTCAAACGAGTACGCGGATATAGTTGCGCGTACAGGCGACCTGCCAAGCCTGACGGACGAGGATGTTTTTGCCGAATATGTGGACGGCCGATATGCGATACTGCATATACCGCGCAGCCTGCTTGCGGCCGAGGGGATATTTACACAGGGCTACGAGCCCTATGTTCTGAGCCTTGCAAGTGATTATCGGGCGGATGCGGGCATAGACAGGGTGCTTGCGCAGTCAACGCTGGGCGTGGACGGCAGCGGTGTGCTGATAGGTGTAGTGGACACGGGTATAAACTATACCGCGCCCGAATTTATCTATCCGAACGGAACAACGCGCATAGCTGCCTGTTGGGACCAGAGCGACAGGTCGGGCACGCCGCCCGCGGGCAGGGTGTACGGCAGCGAGATAAGCCGTGGCGAAATAAACGCCGCACTTGAAACGGAGGTGCCGCTTGCGCTGGACGACCCGACGGGGCACGGTACAAGGCTTGCGTCTGCGGCGCTGGGCTGCGCCCCGTCTGCGGAGCTGCTGGTGGTAAAGCTGAAGCGTGCCAAGCCTTATATTATGGAAGAAAATCTTTTTGAGGAAACGCTTGCCTTTCAGACAAACGACCTGATGACGGGCATTGATTATATAGTGACAAAGGCGCAGCAGCTTGGGCGGCCCGTGTCCGTGGTGATAGGGCTGGGTACATCCCAGGGGGCGCATATCGGGCTGTCGATCGTGGAAAGGTATATAAATTCCGTTTCGTCGCGCACGGGCGTGAGCATTGCGGCGGCCATAGGCAACGAGGGGCTGTCACAGCATCATTATTACGCCAAGCCCGAAAAGGAGCGGCATACCATAGAGATAGCCGTGGAAAACAGCACGGGGTTCACGCTGTGGCTGTGGAACGATTATCTCTGCCGCACAAGTGTCGGTGCAACAACGCCGCTTAGTGAGGTGATACAGCCCGTACAGCCCGTGAACATGGCGTTTAGCCGCTTTATGCCCGCACTTGGCAGCGGTGAGGTGAGCATACTTTATCATTTTCCCGTAAACGAAAAACAGCTTACCGCTGTTACGGTCAAAAACCCCGTAAACGGGATATGGCGGCTCGATCTGGTGTTCAGCCGCACCAATATCTGCGGGGTGTATTGCTGGCTGCCCACCGACCGCCTGTTAAACGGCAGGGTGGTGTTTGTCGGCCCCAGCACGGCAACAACGGCGACGGTGCCGTCAACGGCTCAGCTGGTGATGACCGTAGGCGGATATAACGGCAATACGGGCGGCATTTACGAGTTTTCGGGCAGAGGACCCAATGCACAGGGGTTGTTAAAGCCCGAGTTTACCGCCCCGTCGGTGGATGTGCTGGGTGCAAGCGGTACCAGCATGGGCGCGGCGGTCACGGCGGGCGCAGCGGCGCTTTTATTACAGTGGGGCATAGTAAACGGCAATGATATACGCATGAAAACGGAGATAATAAAGGCCTATCTTATCGCGGGCACACAGCAGCCCGTGCGCAATCTCGAGGCGGGCAGCGAGGACTTCCCGAACGATTTGTGGGGCTATGGCAGGATAAACCTTTACAACACCTTCGGGCGCATATTCTGACAGGCGCATAAAAAAGCGGATATATCTCTTTTGACGGGTAAACGGTCTTGGAGATATATCCGCTGTTTTTTACGGGGCTGCCGTACTTATTATTCTTTGTCGAGAAGCTCGCTGTAGAATTTCGAGTAGTCCTTGCGCTTGTTTTTGGTAAACTCTATCGCGGACGAGGGGTGCTGGTTAAAGCGTCCCGTCAGCAGGTACTGTATATCGTAGCCCCATACGGCACCCTGCTCGATAAGGCGCGGTATGTGTTTTTCGATAAAGCGCAGTATGTGCATGATATTGTATTTGGGGTTTTGCAAAAAGCCTATCAAAAGCTCCATCGGGCAGTTGCCCGCGCCCCGACCCATGCTGGACACCGTTGCATCAAGGTAGCTGACACCGCGTGAAAGCGCCTCTATGGTGTTGGCAAAAGCAAGCTGCTGGTTGTTGTGCGCGTGTATGCCCACAAGCTTGCCCGCAGGCTCCATGTATTCAAGGTAAAGGTCGGCAAGCTCGCGCATTTTTTCGGGGTAGATACTGCCGTAGCTGTCCACAAGGTATACCACGTCAACATTGCTTTCGGCAATAAGCTCCATCGCCTGACGCATATCGCTTTCGTTTGCATTTGATATTGCCATTATGTTTATAGTTGTTTCATAGCCCATGTTGTGACAGTATTCCGCCATTTCAAGGGCGGCGGGTATGGTGTTGATATATGTTGCGACACGCACCATATCTATCACACTGTCCTCCTTGGGCAGTATATCGCGCTTTAAATTTGTTCTGCCGACATCGGCCATAACGCTTATTTTAAGGTCGGATGGATTATCGCCCACTATGCTGCGGATATCCTCCTCACGGCAGAATTTCCACTTGCCGTACTGCTCGGGGTCGAACAGGTCGCAGTCTGCCTTATAGCCAAATTCCATATAATCAACGCCTGCTGCGATATTTGCTATATAAAGATTTCTTACAAAATCATCGTCAAAATAAAAGTTGTTTACAAGTCCTCCGTCACGGATAGTACAGTCAATTACTCTTACGTCCTTTCTTACGGACATCAGGGTACCTTTTTTTCCCATTTTCAACATCCTTTCGTAATTTTTTGGGGCACGTTGGGTTTCGTGCTTTAACGCTTTAGTGATTTAAAGCGTTAAACTGTTTTCCATATTCTTATACTAATACAAATATACAAGATTGTCAAGAGTTTTTTTACATTTAGCTGCCGTGGACAAAAAAACAGGCCGCAAATCCGGGCAGCCTGTTTTTTTAATGGAAGTACGTATGATATGAAATGAAAAATAAAAGTTCGCTATCAGTTATCGAAAGTTTACACTCTGTTCATATTTTCTGATTTTATTATAACGCAGCGGGATGGTTTTGTCAATCCTTTCTTTACAGTTTGATTACAAAAATATTACCAAAAAATTAAATTGAAAATATCCAATTTGAATAAAATACGGTATTTTTGTCTTTGCGGGTACACTTATTGCAAAAAAACTGTTGAACAAAAAAGCAAAACGGAGTAATATGAGACCTGTAGTAAGCTAAAACCGTTTAAGGAAAGGAAAACAAAATGAAGAAGATAATTTCATTGCTGCTGTCAGCTGTGCTGGCGGCGGGCAGCGTAAATACGGCGCTTGCGGCAGTGCCGTCGGGGCAGGATGCACCCGCTTTTGTACAGGATGCCTCCGCGGTGAGCATAAGCGAGTACGGCGGCTGGCACGAAAGTCTGTATGTAAACTGGGGCGGCGATGCGGATGCAAAAAACGCAGCCGTGTTCTACAAAGAAAGCGGGACGGACACATACATACAGGCGGACAGCGAGCTTATACGGCCTGCGGGAGACGGCGGCCGCGTTGATATTGTCGGCATAAAGCCGGGATATTACGATGTAAAGATCGCCGCATCAAACGGCACACAGGCGGAGCAGACCAATATACCCGTCGATGCCTACGACCGCTCGGGATATGCGCATTTCAACACAAATATCGCGGTCGGCGGCTACAATAACGACGGTACGCCCAAGGACGGTGCGGTCATACTTTATGTTACAAACGCAAACAAAAATTCCGTAAGCTGCGAGGGATATACGGGCATAGGCAATATACTTAAAAATGCGTCAAAGATAAAATCCCCGCTTATCGTGCGCTTTATCGGCACGGTGGACACACAGACCCGTGACGAGGACGGCACAAAGACCACGGACAAGAAAAACGGTGTCGTTGCCATAAACGGTCTTACCGATACGGCATCGAGTGATGACAGCTATTTTAATATGCTGGATGTAACGGATGCGTCAAATATCACCATAGAGGGTATAGGCACGGATGCGGTGATAGAAAAATGGGGCTTCACCTTCAGCCGCTGTCAGTATATAGAGGCGCGTAACCTTACCTTTACAAAATACCCCGAGGATGCGTGCAGCTTTTTGGGCAGCGACAGCAAAAACGGCACACATTTCTGGCTGCACAACTGTACGTTTGAGGTGGGCGAAAACAAATACGACCTTACAAGCGAGCAGGACAAGCACGAGGGCGACGGCTCCACGGATATTGCAAAGGCGCAGTATGTGACCATAGCGTTCAACCGCTTCAACAACTGCCACAAGACATCCTTAAACGGCAACGGCGACAAGGTAAAGCAATATCATATAACCTGGCATCACAACTTTTTCAACAATGTTTCGTCGCGTATGCCGCTGGCACGTCAGGCCAATATACACACATACAACAATTATTTTTACAACTGCGGTACCTGTGTGGATGCGCGTGCAAGTGCGTGGATATTCTCGGAGGCGAATTATTTTGAAAATGTTCCGAGTGCGGCTATAATCACGCGGGCGGGCAGCTACGGCGACCCCGTTGTAAAAAGCTTTAACGATGTTTTTGACAACTCGGCGACCTCGTCTTTTGTCAGCGGTTCGATACATACCGCGGCGGCAAGGGACGAAAAATACGATGTGGGCACAAACCTTAATCCCTATCCCAATTTTGACACAAACTCCGCTGTGTTTTATTACAAAAACGGCGCAAGCAATGTTGCGCTGCTGGAAACTGCGGAAAATGCAAAGCAGACCTGTATAAAACAAAGCGGCGTTATGACGGGCGGCAGCGATATACCGATAATTCCTCCCGTTATCGAAACAACAACGGAGACCACGACCGCCGTTGTGCAGATACCCCTGTCACAGCCGCAGGCGGGCAAAAGCCCCGCGGACGATACGGGCAGCGCGGAGCTTAACACAGTTACCTACCGTGCGGAAACGGACGATTATTATCTGCTTGACCGCTCGGGCACGGCAACAACGATATGGCGTGTGCCCTTTGACACACAGACAAGCGGTGTTATTGTCGTAAGGGGCAGGGTGACACCGCAGGTGTACGCAACAAAATGGGCGCTTGTGCAGGTGCGCGGAAATAATTCCGCAGGCGTTGAGGATTGTATAGCGGCGTTTGCGACCGACCCGAGCGGCACGCTTTCGCTGAGGACGGGTGCGGAAAATTATGCGCCGACCTCGCGCAGCATCAGCGCAAATACCGCCTATGAGTACGAGCTGATAATAGACCTTGACAATAAAACGGCGGCGCTTTCGGCTGACGGCGAGCCGCGTGTGGTGCTTGCGGCGGATGTGTCTGATATAAGCTGCGTGTATTTTATGACGGCGGCAAAGGCAGCCGACCGCGATATAGTCGTGACCATGCCGACGGTGGCAAGGGTGACGGAGGGATTTTTGTACGGTGATGTGACCGCCGACGGCGTGATAGCGGCGGACGATGCGGTGATGCTGCTGCAAAAGGTGCTGGCGGAAAATACTGTAATGCCTATCGAAAATAAGACCGATGACTGGAAAAAGTACGCCGACGTAAGCGGCGAGGGTATTATCGAGGCTGCGGATGCAACACTTATAATGCAAAAAGTGCTTTCGGAAAAAACAATTTTCCCCGTCGAGAAAAAATAGTCAACAGTATTACATGGTGTCAAATGCTTTTTATCCTAAAATTGTTCAGATGTTTTGATGTAAAAATAAAACATATGTGGCATACCGCCCAAAAACCTTGGATATAAAACAAGGTTAGATATAAAAATTAACGAAATTTATGCGCCGCTTGACAAGGCGTATAAAAAGGTGTATTATAAATAAGGATATTTTTGTAAAGAATAGTCTGAAAGGAAGAAAAAACAATGACATATGAAGAAGTTTTTGCGAAAGCAAGCGAAAGACTTATGAAAGCCAAAGTTAAAGATGTTGACCAGCACATCGCTGTACAGTTCAATATCGAGGGCGAGGGCGAAGGCGCATTCTATGCAGAGATAAGCGAAGGCAAGATGAATGTTCAGCCTTACGATTACAGAGACAATGACATCTCCGTAAACGTAAATGCAGACGTGCTTGTAAAGGCACTTGAAAGCAAGACAGCAGACACACTTGGCTTCTACGGCGACGAGAGCAAGATCGCAGTTTTAAAGACTGTACTTGTTTCCATCCCCAAGAAGACTGCAAGAAAGGCTGCTGCTCCCAAGGCAGAAAAGGCTGCTAAGCCCGCTGCAAAGAAAACAACAAAGAAAGCAGCAAAATAATAAAACAAAAAGGGGTTGTCGCATTAAAGATTTCGATATCTTCAGTGCTTCAACCCCTTTTGGGTACAATAAATCAAAAAAGAGATAATATAATTTTATTAATATCGAATTTAGTTACTGAAAACAGGCAATTCAAGCGTCGCAGACTTAGTTTGAGCAGCTAAAGCTGCTCAAATCCCGTAGGGATTGGGCTTGCTTCAGCAAACCCAACACGCAGGGCGAAACCGCGCTTTGCCCGAGGAGCATGTTTGCGCGGCTAAAGCCGCACAAATCCCGTAGGGACGGCGCGAACTTTAGTTCGCAGCCGCTTAGTCTGCATACCTTGCGGGATTGCAAGTGTCGCAGTTTAAGGCACGCAGCAAGCACGCCCAAATTGGCGAAAAACCTGTTTTTCGCCAGAGGCTGGAGCTTAATGCGACAGCCCTTTTTTATTTTATTTTTCTTCTACCGGCACGCACATCAGATAATGCTCCTTCTCACCCAGCACACCAAGTATAAAGCCCACTATATCGCCGCATATCTCCAGCGAATTTTCCGCCAGATATTTTTCGAGCCGCTTGTTGAAATCAAGGAACGCGCGGTACTCATCCTCGTCGGTTTTGCCGCATTCCAAAATGCTGTAAATACAGGAATACTGCGAATATATTTCTATATATTTATCGTTTTCCACAATATCCCTTATGCCAAGTCGGTCTATATCCTGCTCCTTTATGGCAAGGCCGCGGTACGGGATAGGGTCGTCAAGCGACCTTTCGTTTTGCCTTAAAATATATATGGGCTGTACCTCCTCAACGGTGTACAGAAAATCGTTCACCGTTTTAAGGCGTTCCTTTTCCTTGTAAAGCTCTTTGTTTGTGCCGTAGATAACATAGCGCAGCGGCGGGCAGTCTCTTTTTGCAAAGCTGTCGCCTATCTCGGATATCCTGTCTATAAGAAGTATATTGTCCTTAAGCCAGTGTCTTAAATATTTCAGCCTGCGCATCTGCTCGTCTATTTCGTTAAGGCGGTTCACGCTTATTTCCTTTATCCTGTCCACGGGGCTGTCAAGAAAACTGTGTATTTCGTCATGCGAAAACCCGCACTTGCGCAAAAGCCGTACCTGTACCATTTTTATTATATCCTTGTCGTTGTACCAGCGATAATCCGCCGCATCGCGCTCGGGCGAGATATAGCCGTGCTGCTCGTAGCGCCGCAGGGTCATGCTGGTTATCCCCAAAAGCTTTGAAAGCTCGTTTATTTTCAGTTTCATTTTACCACATCCTTAAAAGCTGTTATTATAGGTGTCCTTACACCGTTTTTGTGCAAATATCATAAATCATGCTTGGATTATACCACACTTTGCAACAAAAATCAAATTTTTTAAATTTTTTTAAATTTTCCTATTGACATTAACATATAGTTATACTTTATCATTACCTTCAGTGCAGGACAGGATACACAAAACAGCAGTGTAAAAAATATAAGGCTGTTTTGGTATGTGTTTTGGGGAAACGACAAATTTTTAAAAGGAGGAAAACAAAATGGCAAAAGGTAAAAAAACACGTTTTACCAATTTAACGGCTGTGATGCTTGCCTTGTCGATGACCCTGTCATCATTTCCCGCAAGCGTTTTTGCGGCAGTAACGACAGAGACGACCAAAAACGGCGACTGGACCGTATATAACGATGATGCGGGCAGCGGCTACGCGCAGCACAGCACATTGGATCTTAAATATGTAAGTCCGACTACACAGATGGACTTCGGCAATGCCGCAGGCAAGGACTGGGTACACTCACTCGGCAGCAACGGCAAGGCATCAAACGGTGTAGTTGACAAGGCGGGCTCGTATGCGGAGTTTAAATCACCCTGCGACGGCACACTTGAATTTTATGTCGGCAATGCATCAAACAAAACGGGCTATGCAAGCAGCACCGATGCAAACGGCAGCAAGGCGATAGGCACTTTCGTTCCGGGCGGCAAGGATGCGGTAAACGAAGAAAACTTTACCGTAACACAGGGCACCACCTATGCCACACTCGATATCGAGACGGTAAAGGACTCCACTTACTATGTAACGGTAACGGGCTCTAAAATGTACTGCTACGGTGCGGAATTTGCACCCTATACGGTGCTTTCGGGAAGCATAAGCGACAGCTTCGGTCTTTCCGATTACAGCATCAAATTTGTAAACAAGGACACAAAAAGATCCGTAATGGCAGCCGTAACGGGCAAAAGCTATACGGCAACATTAAAGCCCGGTACATATTCCGTGGCTCTTACGGGCAGCAACGGCGCAAACTATGCGTTCTCGTCCGACACAAGGCTTGTGGATGTAACGGCAAGCGAAACACTTGAGCCTGCCGAGCAGACACACGACCTTAAAATAGAGGAAAGCGTTTCCTATATAGTATCGGGTAACATAAGCGGCATGGACAGCCTTCCCGCAGATACGGAGTTTATCTTCGTGCCCGAGGACACAGCTTCTCACGAGGAAGTTACGGCACAGTTTGACGGCCTTAAATACAGCGCACAGCTTACGGCCGACGAGACCTACACCCTTACGGTAAACGGCGCAAAGGACTACGAGCTGACCGAGGCCGTTGTCGTAACAAACGATTCGGGCGCGGCAGTTTCAAAGGACGTTGCATTCAAGGCTGTCGGCAGATATGATGTACAGGGCGGCTTCCTGGTGCTTGGCGACAAGCGCGGTGAGTATAAGGCCGCACCCGTGGTGCCTGCCGCTGTCAAGTTCACAAACGTAGATGACGGTTACGAATATGCGGGTACGATAAGCGACGGCAAGTATGCGGCTGCATTAAGAAACGGCGCATACCGGGCAAGCGTGACGGCAGACGGCTATTCCACAACAACACACGTTGTTATAGATAACGACGTTGTAACAAGAGATCTTCTTTTAAAGGACGAAACAAAGAAAAGCGTCGAATACAAAGAGGTTCTTAACGTAGGCGAGGATAAGGAATACAAAACCGTGCAGGCGGCTGTCGATGCGGCAGCGGCAATGACAAGAACGGATGCACAGCGTGTTACCGTGAAGATAGACCCCGGTACATACCGCGAGCAGGTAGTGGTAAACACACCCAATATCACGTTTGAGTCAAACGGCGGCACAAAGGACAACACAAAGCTTACATGGTACTACGGTATCGGCAATAAGTATTACAGCTGCGTAAACGATATTTACGACCCTTATGCGGATTACGACAAATTTGAAAAGGGCAACATGAACAAATACTGGGGCGCAACGGTAATAACATTGGCAAAGGCCGCAGGCTTCCGTGCCGAGGGCATTACTTTTGAAAATTCTTTCAACAAGTATATCACGGACGAAGAGCTTGAGGACGGCGTTGAGCCAAACGGCGTACCGAGCACGGGCCAGTATCAGAGAAAAGAAAATACCAAGGCAGACAGCAGGGCTGCAACGGAAAGAGCGGGTGCGCTTACAAACTACGCGGACAAGACAGAGTTCAAGGATTGCGCTTTCCTTAGCAGTCAGGATACACTTTACACCTGTAATATCGCAAATGACGCATATTACAAAAACTGCTATATCGAGGGTCAGACAGACTTTATCTACGGCAACGGCGATGTTATCTTCGACGGCTGCGAGATAAACTTCTGCGGTTACGCCGAAACGGCAGCGGCAGGCTACCTTACGGCAAACTCCTGTTCACAGCAGTATATGGCAGCGGACGGCTATATTTTCAGAAACTGCTATATATCATTCAATGCACAAAGAAAGACCACCGCAGGCTACTACGGCAGAATGTGGGGCGACAGCGCAAAGGTCGCTTTTATAAACACAAAGCTTGAAAAGCCCATATGATAGAGGGCGCGGGCTGGGTAGAAATGAGCGGCAACAAGCCCACATCCGACAAGGTAACACTTGTGGAATACAACACAACATTCAACGGCGAGGCCGCCGACACATCCAAGCGTGTTGCGGGCGTTAAAAACGAGCTTGACGAAAGCAAGTATACGGTAGAAAGCGTATTTATCGATAACGGCTGGACACCTGCATACTACACACCCGAAAGCGGCAAGGCACCCGAATTTGAAACAAAGCCTCAGCTTACTTCAAACGGCGACCTTAACACACCCGATGCGGGCAATACGGTCACGGTAAACTACAAACTCGGTGACGAGTGGGCAGCAAACGATGCATCCAAGATAGATTGGTATGCGGTAAGCGAGGATTTTGACAGCACAAGCCTTGAAACTGTTTTAAAGAGCGCGACTCTTCTTAAAACAACAACGGCCGTTTCCACAAAGGACTTCCAGCTTCCCATGGAATGCGCAGGCAAGTTCATAATGGCAGTTGTAACACCCATGACCGTAAGCGGTCTTTCGGGTGAAGCGGCATACATCGTGAACACGGAAAGAACGGTAAGCAGCAACTGGGTAGACCCCAACAACGAGGGCAGCATCGCTCCCGGTTCGGGCATAAATATCTACCTTGCGGGCGACTCCACAGTCAAGGATTACTCCGCAGCGGGCCTTTACAACAGCGGTCAGATACTCTCCGCAGGCTCGTGGGGCGAATTTTTACAAAACTTCTTCGACGAAAGATATGTGACGGTAAACAATTACGCACAGGGCGGCAGAAGTGTACGTTCCTTCCTTAACGAGGGCAAGCTTGATACAATAATGAAAAACATCAAGGCGGGCGATTATCTTTTTGTACAGTTCGGTCATAACGACTGTGCAAACGGCGCAGCCTACTATCTGGAAAGATTTGTGCCCCTTTACACAAAGGATGCACAGCCCACAAGCTTAAGCGCAGGCTTCCCGACCATCAAGCCCACGGCGGATATGCAAAGCGCAACACCCGCAGCACAGGCAGGTCAGTACGGCGACAAGTATTACGCATGGGACTGCGGCGCAACGTACAAGGGCTTTATTCAGGAATATATCGACCGCGCACTTGAAAAGGGCGCAACACCCGTTATCGTAACACCCGTTGCAAGGCTTTACTACAACGGCGCGGCTATCAAGCCTCACCACGATGCAAACATGACGGATTACGAGCCCACAAAGGCGTATATGACGGAAAACAACGCTTATGTAACGGCGTGCAAGGAACTGTATGAGGAAAACAAGGATAAGGGCGTACTTTTGCTTGATGCTTACGCACTTACCGAGCAGATGTATGTTGACGCATACACAGCCTGCGGCAGCGATGCCAACGGTGTGGCGGCAATGGACGAAAACGACAAGACACACTCAAATAAGACAGGAGGTGTTATCCAGGCAGGTCTTATTGCAAAAACCATTCAGGATGCAAACATCTCCGTTTCGGAATATGTTGTGCAGCCCACAAAGGTATACGGCGAGGAAACAAGCGGCGAATATATCTTTACAATAGATAAAAACGGCGTATTTACCGCAAAGGACAAGGAGCTTAAAACAAACAGCTATTGGACAAAGACAGGTCAGGCATTGTTTGACTCCATCGGCGGAAAGGTAACCGAGCCCGCCAAGGAAATATCCCTTGACTTTACGGCAGAGGCAAGCTACAACGACTACTATGCGGACAAGAAATTTACGGACGGCGTTATTTCGGGCGTATATACAAACGCAAACGGTCAGGAGCTTGATGCAAGCGTATACGAAAGCGGTATCACATATATAGACGGTCAGGCAAGATACGGCTCCAAGGTGACAAAGGGCAAGCCTTTGTTCAGCTTTACCGCCGAGCAGGCAGCGGTATACACCGTAACGACCAAGGGCCTTAACAGCGGCACATTTGCACTTTACGGTGACAAGGACTGCACAAAGCTTCTTGCAAGTGCGGCTGTAGGCGAGGATATCGTATACAAAAAGACATCTGACGAGGCACAGACGATATACTTCTGTGTATCGGACGGTACAAACTGCTATCTCCAGACGGCTTCCGTAAGCTACGCAATACCCAAGACCGTAAGCCTTGACTTCAAGGATGCGGATGTAATGGCTCTTTACGAAAATGAGGGCACATTCACGGACGGCAAATACAGCGGCGACTACACAAATGCGGACGGACTTACATTCCCCGTTACGGTAATGCAAAACGCCATCCAGTATTATAAACACACGGCAAGCTACGGTACCAAAATGACGGCGGGCACACCTCTTTTTGCAATAACGCTTGAGGACAAGGCCATGTATACATTTGAGGTATCGGCGGGCACGGGTGACGGCACCGTCGCGCTGTACAAGGATGCGGACTGCACCGAAAGTGCGGTAAGCAACAGCGTACCCGGCAGCATAGTATACAAAAAGAAAACGGCGGGCAAGGAAACACTTTACTTCTGCGCATCGGCATCCAACAACTTCTATGCCTCCGAGGTAAAGGTGACACAGGCCGAGCTCGGCGAGGAAACAAAGATAAAATTTACGGGCAGCGTATCGGGTATCGAAAAGGATGATACAAATGTAAAGCTTACCTTAAAGGGTGAGACGGAAAACATCGTTATAGATGCGGATGATTACACATCAAACGGTACGGAGCTTATCGTAGGCGAAACATACGAGCTTACCGCGATCGGCGATAAGGGCGTATATACGGGTACATCCGTTGTTACCGACGAAAGCGGCAAGGCAGACCTGCTTCTTTCCAGGATAATTATGGACTTCCCCATTGACATTGAAGGCAACTATGATGACTACAAGGCATATCTCGGCGCAAAGGGCGCTTCACAAAAGGATGTGACAGACCCCTACACAGGTCTGACCATACACGCAAATGCAATAGTGCTGGTAGACGGATATCAGAGCCAGTACGGCGCAAAGACAAACGCAAAGGACGATATGTTCTCGTTTGATGCAAAGCAGGACGGTACCTGCACTGTTACCGTATATTCCACGGTAGCGGGCACAGACAGCCTTATACTTAAAGTTAACGGCAAGTATGCACCCAACTATGTATCGACCATAGCAACAAAGACCAATACGGGTGCCGCAACAGCACTTTCCGTAATGGTAAACAAGGGCGACAAGGTAACACTTTGCGACCCCACAAGAAACAATCTTTACTACAAGAGTGTAGAGGTAAGCTATACAGATCCCGCATTCCTTACAAGCGAGGCTGTTGAAAACGGCACGGAGGTCATGATCTACGGTACTATCGACAGCAATGCCGCAAAGAGTGTAAACAAGGTAGGCTTCTACTATGCACCCGGTGCGGTAAAGGGCTTTGACGGTTACGACAAGGCAGACTCCACCGATGAGGTCTACACGGCAATAAACTACAACGGCACGCGATATGCCGAGGACGGCAAGCTGGTTTACGGCACGCTGCTTACCGATATGGACGGTACGGCTGTATATGTATATACCTTCTGCGAAACAACAGACGGCGAGGTATACAGCGCATATGCCGAGGTAAAATGAAAGGCAAGGTGAAAAAAGTGAAAAAAACATACAGTGAACCTGTCATAGAAATTACCGAATTCCGCTCCGATACAGAGACCAACATTACTCTTGTTTCGGGCGTACAGGGAACCTTTAAGACGAATTCCGTAAAGAAGATAGGCGGAGGCAATCTTATAGATTTCTGATAAACTTACCAATCCGAATTTCCGTCGGGACGCAAACTCCTTATTTTAACCCTTTACCCGACGGAGATTACCCTATATCCTATCGGTAAACGGCAGTAAAATGCCGTTTGCCGAAAATTAAATGATTTTTCATTTAAAAAATGACTCCTTCTTATATACAGCCGTCGGCGACCGTTGCCGACGGCTTTTATATTGGCTTTTAAAATGTAAAAAATGCCATATTGAATACGACAAAAATCTGTGTTAAAATAAATGTATAAATTTTTGTATAACAAACAATAAAACTCAAGACAAAGGAGGCTTGAAAATGTGTAACACTAAAAAGGTTTTTGCCGTATTATTTGCGGTAATGGCGGCAATGCTGATGCAGACTGCGGTATTTGCGTCAAGCATTACCGAACTTGGGCTTGAAAAGGACGGTGACGGGTACTATCTTGTAAATACGTATGCAGAGCTGAAAGATGCGCTTGCGGCGGATGAATACGGCAAAAAGATACGTCTTAATGCCGATATCACCGAAACGGAAAACGTAAGTTACAAGTATCTTCTCCCGAAAGAATCTCCTACGCTCGACCTTAACGGTCACATACTGCAAAGGACGGGTAAATTTACGGATTACGCTTTGTTTCTGGTGAAAAAAACGGAATTTATCATCGAGGACAGCTCGGGCGACAACAGCGGCACATGTATATTTGCTAACCCTTACGGAGATTTTCCGTCCGTGATCAGAGTGACGGAAAACGGTGTACTTACCGTAAACGGCGGTTCGTTTTATTATACCGAGGGATACTGTCAAACCAATGCAAGTGCCGTGATGGTGGAAAAAAACGGTGTGGCATACTTGAATGACGGTGTGTTTGAAACAACGTGTAAAACAAGTACCGCGGTATTTCTTTTTTCGAGCAATTTGTCCTACGGTATTCCGAGCGCATTTATCAGCGGCGGCAAATACAAAGGCCTTAATGACGCATTAGAGATAGACCAATTCGGTGATTATAAGATCTATCCTTATATTTCGGTACGGGGCGGAGAGTTTTATTCCGTAAATGACAGCTTTGCGTATTGCAGCGGCGGCTGGGGATATGTTCCCGTGTTCGGCGGCAGGGTAGGCGCAAAATGTATGCGCGAGGCAGACCAATTTTTTGCGGACGGCATACGCAAAAAAAGCGTGGATATCGACGGCATATCATACTATGATGTCACACAGCCCGCGTACATTGTTTCTTCCGATATGACGGCAGGCGAAAGAATTGATTTTGAAACGGAAAAAATTATGTTTGACAAATGCAAAACATATGTCCAAAATCACACTACGGCCGATTTGTTTAACGAAACGCAGGCACTTTATTCCTCGCCCTGTCCCGTAAATGTAAACCGCGATACCAAATTCGGCATAAATGTTTCGGACAGCAATTATACCGTTAAATGGTTTACGGCGGATACATATGACGGCGACGATACTCTCTGGACAGCCGCAGGCACGGACAAGACTTATGATTTCACATGCGGCGCGTCGGGCACAACGGTATATTTAAAGGCTGTTGTAAATGTTCCTGCCGATAATTATACCTTTACGGATGTAGTGGCGCTTAAATGCGACCCGTCACCCGTTATAACACATCAGCCGCTCAGCGGGGTAACTGTTTTCTGGATAAGTGCGGAAAATGCCGAAAGCTATGAGTGGTGCATAAAAGACGAAAACGGCACCGACTGTACCTGGGCGCAGGCCGAGGCAAACGGCTGGGGCTACCCGAGAGCGGGCAGCGAAAAAACACCCGTATTAAGCCTTTTTTCCATGGGCCACAATCTTGAGGGCAAACAGGTTTACTGTAAGGTAACGGGTAACGGCAAGACCGTGTGCTCCGATATCGTAAAGATAGGCAAATTTATCGAGCTGGGTACGCATCTTAATATCTACGACCTGCAAATACCGTTCCCGGGTGTGGAATTTGGCACGGATACGGCGTATACAGACAGCAACGGCTACACGCTCGAAAACCTTGAACTGGTATACGGAAAGGACTATACCGAGGTAAATGACAAGTATATCGACTTTGACGGCGGAAATTCATACGCTTACTATGCCGAATTTATCCCCAAGCCCGGATATTGCTTTACCGAAGACAGTATTGCAAGTAAGTACAATATCAACGGTTTTTGTAAGGATGTCGAGCATACATACAAGTATACGGGTACGATAGACAGACAGCTTAAGGACGGTAAAGCAACGGCGCTGCTTGTGCCCACGTTTACCGCCGATAAACTTTATCCCAATACAAAGCCCGTGTATGCGTATGCCACCAAAACAGGCATAACGGTACGCAACTTTTACGACAAGAATTATAAGGCGGCTTTAAGTAATTTGGGTGCACCTAATTACAAGTACAGCCTTGATAATGAAAATTGGTATGACTTCGGCCAAATCAACGGCGGCGCGGGTCCGTTCGGCGGATTGATACCAAACACGGAGTATACGGTATATTTTAAAAATGCCAATACCGACTATGTTTTTAAAACAATGCAGGTAAAGACCTTCCCCGTAAAGGGTGATGTGGATGAAAACAATAAGGTCGAAAAAGCCGATGCAAAACTTTTGCTTACGCATATAGCCAAAGATACACTTGACGAACTTACCAACGGCCAAAAAGCGGCAGCCGATGTCTGCATTGACGACAATATTGATATACTGGATGTTGCGGAAATATTGAATATGCTAAAATAATGCAAAAAAGCTGCCGATTGCTTGTCGGCAGCTTTTAATGTTATTCGCTTGTTTTTACAGGCACACAGATAAGATAGTCTATAGTGCTGCCCAGCAGTTCCACCACATAGGCGGCAACATCCCCGTCAAGCACAAAATTGTTTTCCTGCATATATGGGAGCAGTTTGGCCTTAAAACGCAGTATGGCCTCCTTTTGCGCATCAAGGTCGTCGGCCTTGTCCGCGGGGATTGATACCGTGCCGTAAACACAGGTGCACTGCGGATATATCTCCACATAGGGGCTGTCGATTATCTCCTTTGGTATCTCCAGCCTTTCTATATCCTTTTCCTTTATGGCAAGCGCATTGTGCGGGCATATCACGTCGTTTTCAAGGTCGCTTTTTTTGTACAGCGTTATAAGCTGCACCTCCTCGACCTGGTACAAAAAACCGTGCAGCGGCTTTAAACGCTCGTCCTCGCACAAAAGCTTTTCCCCGTCGGAGTATATGACATAGCGTGTCTGTCGGTTTTCGCGCGTGATAAAGCCGTCTCCCATCTCGTCAAAGGTGTCGAGCAGCTGTATATTGTCCTTCAGCCAATGGCGCAGATAGTAAAGGCGCTTCATTTCCTCGTCTATTTCGTCAAGGCGCTTTCCCGATATGCTTTTTATCTCCGCGCGGCTGTTGCCCAGAAACATTTCTATATCCTGGTGGGTAAAGCCCGTTTTGCGCAGCAGGCGTATATTTGCGATCCTTGGTACATCGTTGCCGTTGTACCAGCGGTAATCGGACTCGTCCCTTTCGGGGACGATGTAGCCCATTTTTTCGTAACGCCGTATCGTATTTGTCGTAACGCCAAGTATTTTGGCAAGCTTGTTTATCTTGTATTTCATAATATCACCCTTGATCCTGATGCCCTTTTACGGGTCAAACCTGAAAAATTGTGTAATATCCATAAAACGGCCTGCGAATGAACCCGCTTAAATACGGTCATTCTGTCCGCTTACTATAGATTATAACACATATTACAAAAAAAGTAAAAAACTTTTGTATATTTTTTTAAAAAAAATTTTTAAAAAACGTATTGACTTTGACCTTATGTCATGGTTTATCATTTAAGCATAGAAACAGAAGAGACTACATCCTTTGAAAAAATATGATCCTTCTTAACAGCTCTGCTGTAAGAAAATTATCCCCATTACCCTTATCCTTAAACGTTTTTTCATTGCCATTATTGTACTCTTCTTCATTAAGGGCTGTCTGTCGCAGGACAGCCTTTTACTTTGCCCGAAATTTCCGCCGCAGTAACCAACACGGCAAAGCGTACATATATTATGTTGCGCTGAGTTTGTGGAGGAGATACAATGAGCGATATTATAACAGGCGTATCTGTGCCCTTTTTGGGGACTTCCATAGGTGCGGCCTGTGTTTTTTTTATGAAAAAGGGTCTTGACAAAAATGTGGAGCGTGCGCTTCTGGGCTTTGCCGCAGGCGTTATGGTGGCGGCAAGCGTGTGGAGCCTTATCCTGCCTGCGCTGGCACAATGCGGCGATATGGGCAGGGCGGCTTTTTTGCCTGCGGCGCTTGGCTTTTGGGCGGGCATCGGCTTTTTGCTGCTGCTGGATAATATAATACCGCATCTGCATATAGACAGCGATGCGCCCGAGGGCGTGCATACAAGGCTTAAAAAGACGACTATGCTTGTGCTGGCTGTCACCCTGCACAACATACCCGAGGGCATGGCTGTCGGCGTTGTCTATGCGGGGCTTGCCACAGGCGGTGCAGGCATAACGCGGGCGGGGGCGCTGGCGCTTGCCGTGGGCATAGCCATACAAAACTTCCCCGAGGGTGCCATAATATCCCTGCCCCTTCATGCGGCGGGCAAAAGCAGGCTAAGGGCCTTTGCGGGCGGCGTGCTTTCGGGCGTGGTGGAGCCCGTGGGCGCACTTGTGACTATAGCGGCGGCAGGGGCGATAACGCCCGCCATGCCGTATCTTTTGTGCTTTGCCGCAGGTGCCATGCTGTATGTCGTGGTGGAGGAGCTTATACCCGAAATGTCGCAGGGCGGGCATTCGGATATGGGTACGCTTATGTTTGCCGCGGGGTTCAGTATAATGATGTCGCTGGACGTTGCGCTGGGCTAAGCGCCTGTTTGACAAAATAAAGAAATTATGTTATCATATAAGAAAACAGACAGAGTGAACGGGAGCGAAATTATGAAGATACAGGAGTCGGCAGAAAATTACCTGGAAGCAATACTTATGCTTAGCGAAAAAAACGGATATGTCCGCAGTATAGACGTGGCAAACGAGCTGTCGTTTACCAAGGCAAGCGTTTCGGTCGCCATGAAAAGCTTCCGCAGCGAGGGCTATATAGAGGTGGGTCCCGACGGCAAAATAACGCTTACGCCCAAGGGTCTTGAAATTGCCGAAAAGATATATGCCAGACATAAGCTTATCGCAAAGGCGCTTATCGCCATAGGCGTTGACGAGGCTGCTGCGTACAGGGACAGCTGCCGTATCGAGCACGGCATAAGTGACGAAAGCTTTGAAAAGATCAAGCAATATCTTGCCACAAAGGGCATAGAATGATCGTTTGACAAAACCGTGTCGGGTCAAAAAGCAAAAAACAGCGGATATATCTCTTTTCGCCAAGGAAACGGTCTTCGGGAGATATATCCGCTGTTTTTGAAATAAAGGAGCAAAATGAACAGAAAAATTTTTTTTATGCTGTATAATGCGGCTACACATAACGACAGGCTAAAAAAGGCGGCGGTCCTGCTTTCGCGCAGCGCCGAGTTGTTTTTCTTTGTGATATACGGCGTGGGTGCGCTTATTATTTTGGCGGCGGGCAAATATCTTATGCTGGCAAAATATCTGCTGATACCCTTTATGACCCTTTGCTACAATACCTTTATGCGCAGGATGCTGAAACGCCCGCGCCCCTTTGTCAGGGAGGAGGGTGTGGTCAGTCTGCGCGGTCACAAAACAAGCTATTCCTGCCCCAGCAACCATGCCGCAAGTGCGGCCGTTATCGCAATGGCGTGGTACTGTATCTGGCCGACGGCCGCGCTTTTGCTGCTGATACCCGCGTTTTTTACGGGCGTATCGCGCATGATGACGGGCGAGCATTATCCCTTTGATGTGCTGCTTGGCTGGATAATAGGCATTACTGCGGGTGTGCTGGGCTTTGTTGTAAGAGGGGTGCAGTTATGAAAAAAACACTTGTTGTGAACGGCTCGCCGCGGACGGACGGTTTTTCGTCGGCTGTGGCGGAGTATATAAAAAAACGCCTTGACGGCTGTACGGTAATATCGCCCGATGTGCGGCACTGCACGGGCTGTGATATGTGCAGGGCGGGGGAATGCGTTATAAATGACGATATGCAGGCCTATTACGGCCTTATCCGCGATGCGGATAATATTATTTTTGTTTCGCCGCTGTATTTTTCCATGCTGACGGGCAAAATGCTGACCTTTGCCTCGCGCTGGCAGTATTTCTACCGCAGGCCGTGCACGGGACAAAAAAACGGTGCCGTTATCCTGCTTGGCGGCGGAAGTACAAAGGACACGCAAAAGGCCTTTTCCACCGCAAAAATAATAATGCGCTATGCGGGGATAGAGGAGCCGCAGCTTGCCGCCTTTGTGGGCACGGACAGCGCCGACCCGTTAAAGGATAAGGATTTTTTAAACAAATTGGATGAAATAACGAAAAAAGCATCTTCAGATTGAAGATGCTTTTTTGAAATCGGGGCGACAAGATTTGAACTTGCGACCCCCTGAACCCCATTCAGGTGCGCTACCAAGCTACGCCACACCCCGATAACAAAAAATATTATACTATATCCTGCGGCGGTTGTCAAGAACTTTTTTTCAAAAAATTTTTCTTGTAAATTTTACTCTTGTATTAACGGCGTATAAATGATAAAATATAATAGGTAGATTTTCAAAAGGGTGGTATTGATTGGAAGGCATAATAAACGTGCCCGCACCCGTGCGGCGCATACTTGATATATTGGAAAAAAACGGGCATGAGGGTTATGCGGTCGGCGGCTGTGTGCGCGACCATTTGCTCGGTGTGGAGCCGAAGGACTGGGACATAACCACAAATGCAAAGCCCGAAGAAATAAAAAAAATATTTGATGCCAAGGACGATATACATACGGTGGATACGGGCATACAGCACGGCACGGTGACTGTTGTTATCGACCATATCGGCTACGAGGTCACGACCTACCGCATTGACGGCGAGTACAAGGACAGCCGCCATCCCGAGTCGGTAACCTTTACCGACGATATAACCGCGGACCTTGCAAGGCGTGATTTTACCATGAACGCCATTGCCTATAACCCGAATATCGGTTTTGTCGATCCGTTTTTTGGCAGAGAGGATATAGAAAAAGGCATTATCCGCGCGGTAGGCAATGCGGGCGACCGTTTTGACGAGGATGCGCTCAGGATAATGCGTGCGGTCAGGTTTTCCGCGCAGCTTGGTTTTGAAATAGAGGAAGAAACAAAAAAAGCGGTCTTTGAAAAGGCGCATCTTATAAAAAATATCAGCACGGAGCGCATACGCGAGGAATTTACAAAGACCCTTATGACCGATGCGCCCGACGAAATACAGGAGTTTAAAAACACGGGCATACTTGATATTTTTATACCCGGCAACACTTACGACGGGGAAAAATACGGGCGTGTGCTTCGGCTTTGCCCCAAACGGCTGCCTGTGAGGCTTGCGGTGATAATGGCGCATACCGACTGTGAGGACATAAACAAGACCCTTAAAAAAATGACCTACGACAACGAGACCTCCCGCATGACGGCGGCGATCGTACAATATGCCGCGCTCCCGCTTGAAAACGGGTACGATATGCGCGTGCTTATAAACAAAATGGGCGGGGACGGCGCAAAGCTTGAACTTTACTACCGTTATGCGGCCGCTCATCCCGATATCGGCGTACCCGATGCCCCGAAATGGGTAAGCTTATTTGAACTGTACGACAAAATAATAAAAAACGGGGATTGCTGCACCATAAAGCAGCTTGCGATAAACGGCGGCGATCTTCAGGCACTCGGGGTGCCCAAAGGACAAAAAATAGGCGAAATGCTTAATGCCGCGCTGGATGCGGTAATGCACGACCCGACTTTAAATACAAAAGAAAAACTTATAAAATCGTTGGATCTGTAAAACAAAGGAGGAAGACGAATGAAGAAAAAATGTATACCCCTGACACTTGCGCTTTTAATGTCATTATCGCAGGCTGTACCCGCTTTTGCATCACCCGTGACGGGCGAATGGCTCAAGGGCTGGACGGGCAAGGCGGGCAGCACGGACTATACCGTTTCGGAAAACGGCGACAGCTTTGTGCTTTCAAACGACAAGGTCAATAACGGTAAGTTTACCGACGGCGAGGACAGCATTATCTACGCCGCGCAGAAAATATCGGGCGAGGAGGATTTTACCTTTTCCGCGACGGTATCCATTGACGAGTATTCCCTCGGCGAGGAAAGCAGCAATCCGCAGCAGGGCTCGGTGGGCATAGCCGTTTTGGACGATGTTTTCAACAAGACCGACGATATTGCCTATACAAACAGCGTATTTCTGGGCAGCTACGCGCCCGACAAAAAATCGGATATGGCGATATACCCCATTATCCGTGACAACAGCGACAAAAAAAGTGTGGGCGATGCTCTTTCCGACACCTTTAAAAATACGGGTGAAGACCTGGGCGAGTTTGAGCTGTCCATAACAAAATCGGGCAATATGTATACATTTGCCTGCGGCGAAAACAAGTATTCGGCAGAGGTATATTCCTTTGACGGGGATATCTACCCCGCACTTTACATAGCAAGAAACGCAAAGGCAAGCTTTAAAAACGTAAAGCTGGATATTGCGGACAAGCGTCCCGAAAAGGTGACGGTAAAGGAAGCGGAAACGGTGTATTTCTACGGACAGGCGCTTAAACCCGTTACCGCAGTTATAAGCTATACGGACGGCTCTCAGGCCGAAACAAGTGAGGTATCCGTAAAGGGCTACAAGCCCGAAAAGCTCGGCAAGCAAAAGCTTATCGTAAGCGCGGGTGCGGCCAAAACAGTGCTTGATGTTACCGTAAAGCCGCGTGTGACCACCGATATAGAGGTGGATTATGCGCCCGTAAAGACGGTCTATCCGCAAAACGGCGTGTTCAGCACACAGGGTATGCAGGTAAGGGCAAAATACAACGACGGCAGCGAAGAGATACTTGACGATGACGACTATACCGTAAAGTTTGCGGGCAAGACCTTTAAAGACGGCGATATACTGCCCAAGGCAGGCGTATATACCGCAACGGTCGAGCGCAAAAGCGAAAAAGGCTGCGAAAAGGGCAAGGCCGTTGACCGCTTTAAGATAGAGGTAAGCGCAAAGACGGTCACAAAGCTGGATGTGGTGCCTCCCGCAAAAACAAAGTATTATATCGGTGACGAGCTTGATCTTGCGGGTATGCTTGTGACGGCACACTACAGCGACGGCACGTCGGAGATACTTGAAAAGGGTGAATACAAGGTATCGGGCTTTGACAGCAGGTTTGCCGAGAAGAAGCTGAAGATCGCAGTTTCGCCCGTGAGCGGCGGTGCGGAGGCAAGCTTTGATATAAGCGTGCAGCAGCGCAGTGCGGTAAAGCTTGCGCTGACCAAATACCCAAGAACGGTATATGCCGTAGGCGATGATATAGATACCGGGCTTTCGGCGGCAATAGAATATGACAACGGCGAAACGGAACCGACAAATGCCTTTAGTGTCGATACATCCAATATCGACACCTCCGAGGCGGGCGAGTATGTAATGGTCGTAAGACCCACCGATACAAAGCTTTCCCCTGTTTCCGTAAAGGTATGTGTCTGCGAGCCCGAGCAGCATTTCTGGCGCAAGAGCACCTTCGGTCAGTCATCGGGTTATTCGGACGGGGAAAAGACAAGCGTGACGGCGGACGAATACGGCACGGTGAACGGCAAAATAAATGTGCGCTCATGGGGCGGCGCGGGCAAGATAACCAACGACCATGACGGCATGAACTATTACTATACACAGGTCAATGACGGTGAGGACTTTACGCTTTCGGCGGATGTGACCGTAAATAAATATCTGGAGCACGACAACGACGACACAAAGCGCAACGGTCAGGAAGCCTTTGGTATAATGGTGCGCGACGTTGTGCCGCTTACTGCGCAGGACGGCAGTCAAACGGTATCGGCGGAGTCGGCAAAGAAGGACGAGCAGGGCGTTTGCATACCGCTTGAGGGCAACAAGGTCTTTGCCTCCAATATGGCGATACTGGGCGGCTACAGCGGCACGGGCTGGCCAAGCGACAGCACCGACCCCTCGTATGAAAAGAAAACAAAGCTCAACCGCATCAATCTTCTTGTAAGAACGGGCGTAGAGGCACCCGACGGCGGCGGTACAAGGATAGGCCCCACGGCGCTTTCCGATACCTTCCCCGCAGAGGGCAGCAAATACCGCCTGACCATGCAGAGGGTGAACGGCGGCCTTTATGTAAAGTGCTACGATTACCAGAACGACACCGCCAAGGAAGAATTTTACTATGACGAAAGCTTTTTGGGCGTACAGTCCAAGCAGGCGTATGTTGGCTTCTTTACGGCACGCTGGGCTGATATAGATGTTGAAAACGTGCAGTATTATACGGGAAGCAAGGCCTACAGCCAGAGCATTTCGGCACCGTCCGACAACAGAAAAACGGCAGATATGCAGGTAAGGTCTGCGGCATACACCACGGATGCAAAGTATACGCTTGCGCTGGAAAGCATAGGCAGCGGCAGGGGACGTATCACCGTAAAGCTTAACGACAGGATAATTGCGGCGGGCATGGATATTGAAAAAACTGCTGCGCTTGATGTGAAGCTGCGCGAAAACTCGGCAAACAAGTTTACCGTTGTGTATACGCCCGACGACACGCAGCAGCTTACCGACTATGCACCCATCGTTATAAGACATACCGTATATCAAAAAAATACGGACAAGTCGGCGGCCGTGATTTACGCATCGCCAAGCGGCAGCTTCAAGGGCGACGGCACAAAGGAAAAGCCGTTTGACCTTGACAGCGCAATGGGCTTTGTTCAGCCAGGTCAGACCGTTATGCTTGCGGAGGGCACATATTACAGAAGCACGCCTATAGAAACGGCAAGGGGCTGTGACGGCACCGCATCGGCATACAAGTCCGTAAAGGCGGACGGCAAGGTCGTTCTGGACTTTATGGGCGTATCGGCGGGCGCTGTGCTTTCGGGCAATTATTGGCGCTTCGAGGGCATTGATTTTACAAACTGCGGCCCCAACCTTAAATGTGTACATCTGGGCGGCAGCAACTGTGTAATAGAAAACTGCAAATTCTACAACAACCGTGATATGGGTCTCCAGATAAGCCGTACAGACAGCAGCGACGACAAGCGCACATGGCCGTCAAACAACAGCATAATAGGCTGTGAGTCCTATAACAACTGCGACCCGTCGGGCATCAATGCGGACGGCTTCGGCGCAAAGCTCACCGTCGGCGAGGGCAATGTTTTCAAGGACTGCAAGGCTCATCACAACGTAGACGACGGCTGGGATCTTTACACCAAGACGGGTACGGGTGCCATAGGTGCGGTAACGCTTGAAAACTGTGTTGCATACAAAAACGGCGTGCGCCTTAATGAGGACGGCACGGAGACCGCATACGGCACGGGCGGCAACAACGGCTTTAAGCTGGGCGGCGAAAATGTGGCGGTAGCGCACAGGCTTGTCAATTGTCAGGCATACGACAACCTGCACAACGGTATAACCACAAACTCAAATCCCGCACTTGTGCTTGAAAATGTTAAAAGCTATAACAACAAGGCGGCAAATATCCGTCTTTACAGCGACAAGCCCGAGGCCTACAGCTATACCGTAAAGGGCGTTGTTTCCTACGGCGGCGGTGAAGCCGATGTTGTAGCTACCGTTACGGACAACACAAATTACAAAAACAACAGCGATACACCGCTGTTAAGCGCAATAAATTATTTTGACCTGGACGGCACGGGCGGCAAAAACAGCCTGGGCGAAAAAGTCTCAAAATAAGCATGGGGGTATTTAAAAAATGCGAGTAGTAGTAAAGGTGGGCAGCTCCACGCTGACACACAGTACGGGTATGCTCAATATCCGCCTTGTGGAAAATCTCTGCAAGGTGCTTTCGGATATAAAAAACAGCGGACATGAGGTCGTGCTGGTGTCTTCGGGCGCTGTGGCAATGGGTGTCGGCAAGTTGAGATTACAGGAAAAGCCGTCCGACAATCCCACAAAGCAGGCGGCTGCCGCGGTAGGCCAATGCGAGCTTATGTATACATACGACAAGCTGTTCGGCGAGTTTAACCACACGGTCGCACAGGTGCTTGTAACGGGTATGGATATAGTGGGTGCAAACCGCCGCAATATCGAAAACACATTGAACAGGCTGCTTGAAATGGGCGCATTGCCCATCATCAACGAAAACGACACCGTCAGCCTGGACGAGATGGAGCAGCTTAATGCGCTGGGCGACAACGATACGCTGGCTGCCATTGTGGCGACCTGTATCCATGCGGATCTGCTTATCCTTTTAAGCGATATAGACGGTATGTATACCGAGGACCCGCGCACCAACCCCGATGCACAGCTTATCCACCGCATAAGCGAGCTTACCGAGGAGGTAGCCGCACGCGCGGGCGGCAGCGGCACCAGCCAGGGTACGGGCGGTATGCGCACCAAGATAAATGCGGCCAAAATAGTAGGATTAAAGGGTATTGATATGGTCATTGCAAACGGCGACGACCCCGAAAACCTTTACCGCATAATTGACGGCGAGGAAGTCGGCACATATTTTGAAAGCAAAAAAGAGTAAAAAAAGCGGAGCCTGTTTTAAGGCTCCGTTTTTTCGTGTTATTTGCTTTCGCTGTGCTTATTGCTCTTGTCCTTCTTGCTGAGGTCGGCATTAAGCTCGTTTGCAAATTCTGCTCTGTCGGATTTTGAACTCTTGTTCTGGTTGGTTTTGTTGTCCATTTTATGTCCTCCGATAAAAATATTGCAAGGCGTGGTTGTTTTTTTTGAGAATATGAAATGATTTTTTTTGCCTTGTAACTGTATTTTTACCGAACAAAGGGACAATTATACATAAAAATTACCGTGAACACCAAAATATTTTCGGTGTTTTTAAACCGCCCCTCAATAAAGTTATCCTGCGTTTATTATTTTTCGGGATAAAGCTCGGCTATCTCCGCGACCGATTCAAGGGTCATTTTGCCAAGCTTTGCCGCACGGAATTCGTCGATAAATATGGTGGCGGTGCGCTTTTTGTCCACATCGCCGCCGCGTGCCTTAAAGCCGCGTGAAACACCTATCGCATCCAGTATCTCATGCGCGGGTGTCTCGTCTGTAAAATCTATTTCGTACCTGTCTTTAAGCTGCTGCGGATATAAAATGCGCAGACGCTCTATCAGGCCCATTGCAAGCTCCGCAATATCGAGTATATCGTCGTTTACCGCACCCGTAAAGGCAAGGTTTTGTCCGACACGCTCGTCCTCAAACTTCGGCCACAGTATACCCGGTGTGTCCAGCAGCTCAAAATCACGTTTTATCTTTACCCATTGCTTGCCGCGCGTTACGCCGGGTCTGTCGCCCGTTTTTGCGGTGGCCTTGCCCACAAATTTGTTTATAAGCGTGGACTTGCCGACATTGGGTATGCCCGTTATCATTGCACGGGTGGGTACATATATCCTGCCGCGCTTTTTAAGCCTTTCCTTTTTCTCCGCCATAAGTGCGGCGGACACCTCGGTTATCGACTTCAGACCCTTGCCCGTTATGCTGTTTGCAAGCAAAACACGCACGCCGTTTTTTTCAAAATGCTCCACCCATTCGGCGGTCTTTGCATCGTCGGCAAGGTCGGCCTTGTTAAGTATTATTATACGCTTTTTGTTGGCAGCCAGCTTGTCGATGTCGGGATTTCGGCTGCTGTAGGGTATGCGTGCATCAAGCAGCTCAATGACTATATCCACAAGCGATATATTTTCCTGCATCATACGCTTGGTCTTTGTCATATGTCCCGGATACCATTGTATATTCATAAGGATACCTCCTTTAATGATGATAAACTCTCTTTTTAGGATAACACAATTTTTTGTGCAAGTCAAGCGCGGCACCGTATCGCAAATTATCCGCAGCACGCATATTTGTCTGCCTTGTACCATAAAATTTACGGTAGGAGTGAGGCTTTGTATTATCATCAAGGAGGTCAAATATGGAACTGCCAATACCCGATATGGAAGCTGTCTACGGCATACGTCCGCGCAGTATAATAAAAAGCAAATATTTTTACATAATGACCGCAAACGACGGCATCTACCGCCTTTATCCCATGCTGTGCGGCAGCGCACAATGCGGCGTGCTGGCCTGCCTTAACGAGGGACTCTGCGCCGACGGCACGGCGGTATGTCCGATAGTCAAGACCCTTGGCGGCGAAAGCTTTGCGGAGCTTGACGAGCAGCTTTTTATGCTTACCCGTGTACCCGCGGGACGTGCGCCCGATATAAACAACAGCGCAGATGTGCTGAAAAGTGCGGCACTTCTGGGCAGGTTTCACAGGGGGCTGAGAAGGTTTCCCGCCGAGTGTGATGCCGATATTTCCGTGCCGTATAAAAAAGGGCTTGCCGCGCTTAAAAATATGAAAAGCATAATAAACCGCAAAAACAAGCGCAGCGAAACAGACAAACTGTTTCTTGAAAACTATGCGGCGGTGCTGGCGCTGGCCGAAAATGCGGTCGATACCCTTGACGGCTGCGGCCTTGGCTGCACCTACGCCTACGGCACGCCAAAGGAGGAAAATTTTATAATAAACCGTGACGGGGCAACGCTCACAAACTGGAACTGCCCCACGGTGTCGCATTTTCTTAACGATGTGTCGTATTTTTTAAAACGCTATTTTAAAAAGGCCGAACGCCCGCTTTTGACAAAGGATGATATCATGGCGGCGTACACGGCACAAAATCCCCTTGACGATGCGGAGGAAAGGGCGCTGGAGTCCGTATTGCGCTACCCCGAAAAATACATTTTTGTTTTTAAGGAGTTTTACGGCAGACACCGCCCCTTTGCACCGCTGTATGTCAGGGAAAAGATAGACAGGGAACTGGCCGCGCTGGGGCTGTGAGAATGTTTACAATTATATTTCGTTTTTATAAATAATATTGAAAACCTCCCCGTTTTATGGTATAAAAAGGATAACATACCAAGATGGGGAGTTTTTTATGAAGATACAAAAGCTTTTAAGCTATGTCCGCTGTGCGGTGGACGATTACAATATGATACAGGACGGCGACAGGATAGCCATAGGCGTTTCGGGCGGCAAGGACAGCCTTGCAATGATAGCCGCGCTTAAAAGCCTGCAAAGGTTTTATCCCGCCAAATTCGAGCTGGAAGCAATATCCGTTTCCCTTGGCTTTGAGGGTATGGATTTTTCGCCCATACAAAAATACTGCGACGATTGGGGCGTGAATTACACCCTTGTAAATACCGATATAGGACAGATAGTTTTTGACGAGAGGGGTGAGAAAAACCCCTGCTCGCTTTGTGCCAAAATGCGCAAGGGCGCACTTAACGAAATGGTGGAAAAACTGGGCTGCAACAAAATTGCCCTCGGACATAACCGCGACGATATTGTCGAGACCTTTTTAATGGCGCTTTTTTACGAGGGGCGCATCGGCTGCTTTGCTCCCGTGACCTATCTTGACCGCAAAAAAATAACCAGCATACGTCCCCTTGCCTATGTGCCCGAGGCGGATATTATTGGCTTTGCAAACAAATATTCCCTGCCCGTGGTGAAGAATAAATGTCCCGCGGACGGCAACACCACCCGTGAGGATGTAAAAAACATGGTCAAGGAATACAGAAAAAAATTCGACCATTTTGACAGTAAAATTTTCGGCGCGATACAAAGGGCGGATATAAACGGCTGGGGGAAATTATAAACAGGAGAAATACTACGGAATTTACACACCATACGGAGCAAGGTGTAGGGAATTTGCGAAGCAAAACCCGTCCTTGCGGAGTGTGTGATAAAAGACGGTAATTGGGGAGAAATACTATGGAATTTGCTTATCATTCGGAGCAGGAGAAAAGAATAATACTTGAACTGCGTGAATTTAAAAAGGATATGCCCGCCTTTTTGGAGGATTTTTTTGTCTATCTCAATAACGAGGTGTCGGCAAAGACCCGTCTGGGCTATATCCGCGACATAAAAATATTTTTTGGCTATCTTTCGGCCGAGGAGCGGGATTTTCCCGTTGAAACGGACAAGTTTACCATAGACGACCTGCGCCGCGTGGACTCCAAGATATTAAACCGTTATGTGGAGTATCTTTCCTACTATTTAAGAAGTCCCGAGCAGGGTAAAACCATAGAGACCTTTAACCACGACAGGGGCATAAGCCGCAAGCTGTCGGCGATACGCAAGCTGTTTAAGTATTACTACCAGCAGGAGGAGCTTCCCTCCAACCCGACCGAGCTTATAAATAACCCCAAAATACACGAAAAAAGCATAATCCGTCTGGAGCCCGACGAGGTGGCAAAGCTTTTGGATGCGGTGGAGAGCGGCAGCGGGCTGACCGAGCGTCAGGCAAAGTATCACGAGTTTACAAAGCTGCGCGACACGGCGATAATAACAACGCTTTTGGGTACGGGTATGCGTGTCAGCGAATGTGTGGGTATAGATATGCAGCACATAGACTTTGAAAACAATGCCTTTTTGATAATAAGAAAGGGCGGCAAGGAGCAGATGATATACTTCGGTGACGAGGTGGAGGAGGCGCTTAACAACTATCTTGATGTGCGCGAGGATATAGAGGCACTCCCCGGCAGCGAAAATGCGCTGTTTTTGTCCATGCAAAAAAAGCGTATAGGCGTGCGTGCCGTGGAAAAGCTGGTAAAAAAATATTCGTCCCTTGTTACAAGCGTCAAAAAGATAACCCCGCATAAGCTGCGTTCCACCTACGGCACAAACCTTTATCAGGCCACCACCGACATTTATTTGGTGGCGGATGTGCTGGGACATACCGACGTAAACACCACAAAAAGACATTATGCGGATATGGCGGATGCCAACAGAAGAAGAGCAGCAAACGCGATAAAATTAAGGAAGGATTAAGCTGTTTTCGCGGATAAAAACCATATAAATATGTAAAAAGCGGAGAGTTTATATAAGTCTCCGCTTTTGCATTTAAGCCTTGGGTGCGGCTGCCGCACGCGGTGCCTCGGTCGAGTTTTCAAAATCGTCCTTCATTTCGTTCATTTTGTTTTTGGCTGCGTTTTTTGCATCCTTTGCACCGTCTTTTATATCATTGCCCATGTCCTCTGCCGCATCCTTTGCATCATCTGCCATATCCTTCATGCCCTCGCCCATATCGTCTATAAGCCCTGCGGCGTTATCGGTGGTCATTTCGGGTGTGTGGTCGTTGTTGATGTCTGTGACCGAGCCGCCGTTTTTGTCGCCCGTGCTGCCGCCCGAGCTTCTTGCCGCGTTTGTGCCGTTAAGTCTTGCTGCCGTTTTGCCGCAGGCGGTACACATGGCCGCAAGCAGCATAAGCGCAAGAAATGTTAAAAAATATCTTCGCATTTTTGTATTCTCCTTTATAATTATTTGGCTGCAAGGTTAGTGTACCTGTGCGCAATAAAATTTATACCCTTAAATACTTGTAAAATTATGAAAAAAAGAGTATACTGTTTATACGATATAATTACATCTGCGAGGTGATATATATGAGAAAATGCGGTATACTTTTACATCCCATCAGCCTGCCAAGTCATTACGGCATAGGCGATCTGGGTATGGAAAGCTATGCTTTTGTGGATTTTTTGGTCGAGGCGGGACAAAAACTGTGGCAGGTGCTTCCTTTCGGACACACGGGCTTCGGTGATTCGCCGTATCAGAGTTTTTCTACCTTTGCGGGCAACCCGCTTATGATAAGCCCCGATATCCTTGTCAAGGACGAGCTTTTGTCCGAGGACGACGTTGCGGAGCTTCCGTTTTTCGAGCCCTGCAAAATAGAGTACGGCAAGGTGATAGAATATAAGTATTCCCTCTATCGCAAGGCTTATGCAAATTTCGATAAAAAGGACAAACACTATCGCGCGTTTTGCCGCAAAAATGCGTTTTGGCTTGACGATTATGCGCTTTTTATGGCACTTAAAGACTATTTTATAGAGCAAAGAAAATATACCTGCAATTCGGCGGAGTACAAGGCCTATCAAAAAGAGCTTAAAAGGTATATGACGGTAAATGCCATAAAGGACTGCTATTACGGCGCAAGCTGGAACTCGTTCCCCGCGGAGCTGCGCGACAGGGACGAAAAGGCGCTTGCAAAATACAAAAAGCTTTTAAAGGACGAGGTGGATTTCTACAAGTTTATCCAGTACGAGTTTTTCAAGCAGTGGGCAGACCTTAAAAAATACGCAAACGAAAGCGGTATAGAAATAATAGGCGATATACCTATTTTTGTTGCGGCCGACAGCGCCGATACATGGAGCTGCCGCGAGATTTTCAAAATAAACGAAAAGGGCTTCCCGACAGAGGTCGCAGGCGTTCCGCCCGATTATTTCAGCGAGGACGGTCAGCTTTGGGGCAACCCGCTTTACGATTGGGATAAGCTTGCCGAAACGGGCTATGACTGGTGGGTAAAGCGTGTCGAGGCAATGTCAAAGTTATTCGACATTATCAGGATAGACCATTTCCGCGCCTTTGAAAGTTACTGGGCAATACCTTTCGGCGCAAAGACAGCCAAAAAAGGCAAGTGGAAAAAGGGCCCGCAGACCGCGCTTTTTGATGCAATAAAGGAAAAACTCGGCGATATAGAGATAATCGCGGAGGATCTGGGCGACCTCAATCCCGAGGTGCTGGAACTGCGTGATAAGCTGGGCTTCCCCGGTATGAAAATTTTGCAGTTTGCCTTCGGTAATTTTGACAACCCGTATTTCCCGCATAACTTTGAAAACAGTAACTGCGTTGTTTACACGGGCACACACGACAACGACACGACACTCGGCTGGTATATGAGCTGTGACGAAAAGACAAGGGATATGGTGCGCCGCGTGCTGAATGTTTCGGGCGACAATATCGTTTGGGATATGATAAGGATGGCCGTGTCCTCAAGCGCAAAATACTGCATCATCCCCATACAGGACGTGCTGGGCTACGGTGCCGATACAAGGATGAACACCCCCGGTGTTTCGGGCGGCAACTGGCAGTTTATGTTTGAAAGGGAAAGACTTACAAAGGAAATGGCGGCAAATCTTAAATATTTGTGTACTATATTTAATAGATAAATATTATCCGCCGACCGCGGTACAAAAATAAATCAAAAAGGAACTTGTATATGAAAGAATTAAAAATCAAAACTCCCACTTCGGAGTACCCAATCTATATAACCGAGGGCTTTAACGGCCTTGCCGCGGCATTTGAGACCGCGGGCTTTTCGGGCAGAAAGCTTTGCATAATAACCGACAGCAATGTTGCGCCCTTGTATCTCGACAAGATAAAAGCGCTTTTAAGCGGCTATGATGTGTCGAGCTATGTATTCAAGGCGGGCGAGGAAAGCAAAAACCTTGACACTATAAGCGATTTTTACAAGCATTTCATTGACGAAAGGCTTGACAGAAAATCGGTGCTGGTGGCTCTCGGCGGCGGTGTAACGGGCGATATGACGGGCTTTGCGGCGGCGACCTATATGCGCGGCATACCCTTTGTGCAGATACCCACAACGCTTTTGGCGCAGGTAGACAGCAGCGTCGGCGGCAAAACGGGTGTTGATTTTCTGGGCAATAAAAATATGGTCGGCGCGTTTTATCAGCCGTCCTTTGTCTATATCAACAGCCAGACCCTGTCCACACTCCCCAAGGAGCAGGTGGCCTCGGGTATGGCGGAGGCCGTAAAGACTGCCTATATCATAGACAAAGACCTTTTGACATATTTTAACGAAAATGCACCCGCAATAAAGGCGCTTGATCCCGAAAAAATAGGCCATGTCATCTATTCCTGCTGCAAGGCAAAGGCGTGGGTCGTAAATCGGGACGAAAAGGAGTCGGGTCTGAGAGAGATTTTAAATTTCGGACATACCTTCGGCCATGCGGTTGAAAAGCTGTCGGGCTTTAAGCTGCTGCACGGCGAATGTGTGGCGATAGGCATGGCGGCGGCTATGCATTTGGCGGCCGACATGGACAAGACCACGGAAAACGACCTGCTTGATGCGGAAAAGCTTCTGCAATTTTTTGACCTGCCCATACGCGCCGAAAACTTCGGTACTGACGATATTTACAAACAGATGTTTTACGATAAAAAGACCAAAAACGGCAAATTAAATATTATCGTATTGGAAGAAATAGGCAAGGCCTATACCGAAAAAAATGCGCCCGAGGACGCTGTAAAGGCGGCCATAGCGCATATTGCGGGGGACAAAAAATGATAGCTGTTATTATTGTTTTATTTCTTATAATATCAGACCAGCTTACAAAGCTTGCGGCGCTCAACTGGCTTATGCCCGTAAAACAAAAGGTATTAATAGAAGGTTTTTTTAATCTTACCTATGTCGAAAACCGTGGGGCGGCCTTCGGCTCCATGCAGGGGGCACGCTGGTTTTTTGTGGTGCTTGCGGTTTTTGTGGTGGCAGGCTTATCCTTTTATTATCATAGGTTAGAAAAAACAAAAAAGACCCTGCCGCTGCGTATTGCGATAGTATTGATAGTCGGCGGCACGGTGGGCAATGTTATAGACCGTGTTTTACGCGGCTATGTGGTGGATTTTCTGGATTTTATAATTTTCGGCTATGATTTTCCCGTGTTTAATGCCGCCGATATATTTATAGTGGTGGGTACGTTCCTGCTGGCGGCTTACATACTTTTTACGGATATTAAAAAGGAAGACAAAAAATGATACATATAGTTGAAAACGAGGATGCGGGCAAGCGCATAGATGTTTTTTTAAGCGAAGAAAATGAGGATATCTCCCGCAGCGCCGTGCAGAAAAATATCGAAAACGGCAATATACTTGTAAACGGTAAAAAAGTCAATAAAAATTACAAGCTGTCGGCGGCGGACGAGATCTCCGTCGATATCCCCGAGCCCGAGGAGGCCGAGATACTTCCCGAGAATATCCCCCTCGACATTATGTACGAGGATAAGGATGTTATCGTTATCAACAAGCCGCAGGGCATGGTCGTGCATCCCGCGCCGGGGCACTACACGGGTACCCTTGTCAATGCGCTCATGTACCATTGCGGGGAAGAGCTTTCGGGCATAAACGGCGTAATGCGCCCGGGCATCGTCCACCGCATAGACAAGGACACCAGCGGCATACTGGTCATTGCAAAAAGCGACAGGGCGCATATCTCGCTGTCAAAGCAGCTTGCCGAGCACAGCATGACAAGGGAATACCAAGCGATAGTTTACAACGGCTTTAAAGAGGAAAGCGGTACGGTGGACGCGCCTATCGGCAGACACCCGAAGGAGCGCAAAAAAATGGCGGTCGTCCGCGATAAGACCTCCCGCCATGCCGTTACGCATTATACCGTTATCAAAAAATTAAAGGGAAACTACACCCTTGTAAGGCTTCGGCTTGAAACGGGCAGGACTCATCAGATAAGGGTACACATGGCCTATATCGGGCATCCCCTTCTGGGCGACGAGGTCTACGGGCCGAAAAAAAGCCCCTTCGCTTTGAAGGGGCAGGTGCTGCACGCCAAGGTGCTGGGGTTCGTACATCCGGCAACGGGCGAATATATGCAGTTTGAAACGCCGCTGCCTGCATATTTTGAAGAACTTGTCGAAAGGCTCTGACGGTTTACATATCGTCGGGCTTTTCTTCTTTTTTTTCTTTCAATATTAAATATGTAAATACTCCGCAGCAGGGCAGGGCCAGAATAAGTCCGAGCAAAAGACCCGATACAAGACAGGAGAAAAATCCGCCTATCGCAAGGCCTGTCTTATCCTTTCTCAATCCTACAATAAGCGGTATAAGGCCTGTTATAATGCCTACGCATACTGCGCCTACTATCATGCCGATCCTGAATGCCGTATTTTCTATGGACATTGGTTTATCCTCCCTTTATATGAAAAATTACCAATAAAAGTATAGCATAATTGCCTTGATGTGTCAATAAACAGAAAAAACGGTGTAAAAATCTGCGCGCCGCACGCTGTTTAGTAAATAAAGCCTGTGTTTCTACTATATATAGTGCTAAACCGACATACATTTTTTTGTTAATTTTTATTATGAAAAAATATAAAAAAAGGTGTTGACATTTGTCCGTCCATCTTGTATAATAATCAAGTGCTGAAAATTTGGAGATGTACCCAAGTGGCTGAAGGGGCTCCCCTGCTAAGGGAGTAGGTCGTGAAAGCGGCGCGAGGGTTCAAATCCCTCCATCTCCGCTTTTTTAAAAATTTTCAAAAAATTTTAAAAAAGGTATTGACAACAACAAACAGTTGTGTTAATATAATTAGGCTGTCGCTTACGACAGCAAAGCAAAAAGCTTGTACTTTGAAAACCGAATAATCAAAGAATTAATACTCAATCCCTTAACAATTC
>JAFYGI010000050.1 GCA_017543265.1 Bacillota bacterium
TACCGCAAAAACGGCAGGCGGGTTTTTTTATGGGCATCATGGCTTTATCCCGATTTTGGGATGCTGCCTTATGCAAAGCATTTTTTTCTTTTTATGATAAGATATACCGTCGCCAATACGGCTGTTAGGGCGGAAACGGCGGCTGAGGCCTTAAAACCGCGGGGAATGTATGTAACGGTTATATCGTGCCTGCCCGCGGGAACGTAATACCCCAAAAAGGCATCGGAGATATTCACCTGTTCTGTCTCCCTGCCGTCGATAAAGACGTGAAAGCTTTTATCGTATGAAAGGGAGCAGAAGATAAGCTTTTCCTCGTCAAAATCCGAACTTGCCGTTATTTTTTGACCGTCCCAGCGTATGTTTTTAAGTCCGTTCTCGTTTGCCGTTTGCGAAAGTGCGTCAAGCTCATCGCTGCGCAGGCGGAATATCATCGGCGTAACATAGCTCAATTCGTTGGCTGCGGCAATGGTGATATCGAGTCTGTCGCCCTTTTTGTAATAGCCTATGTCGGCAATGACGGCGGGGCTTGAATCCAGAAATACATAGTCAAGCGGCACTCCGTTTACAACACAGATAAAGGACGGGAACTCGTTTTGCCTGTTTTCGGACTTTGCACGCATATCAAAAAGATACTCGCCGTCGGTCTCTATGTCCACGGTATAGCTCACCGTGCCCATATCGCCGTCGGGAATAAGCTCCGTGTATACATCGGAGCTGTCAACATCCTCCACATGGCAGTTTACTAACGTGGTTTCGCTGCCGCACAGGTCGTAAATGGCATATCCCGTGCCGAACATATCGTTTAAAAACATTGTCTGGTTTGCGTATGCGGCGGATATCGTGGCATCATTATTGTAAAATCTGCCGCTGCTTTCCGTTACGGCCTCGTTTACGGCAAACATAAGCGGAAAGGCATTTTTGTTTACATATATGCCGCCGTCGGCATTTTCCGCAAGCGGCTTATAATTGTTTGAGGTAAGTCTCATGGCGGCGGTTCTGCTGCCGCGCGAATATATGCTGCGTCCCGTGTCGTCGGTCATTTTTTGTGCCGATGATGCCATAACGTATTTTACGTCAAACAGACTTTCCGTTACGGAGCTGTTGAAGTAATTGCCGAGAAGACGGTAGTCCGCAGGGCACCATATACCGAGCGTGGACAGCTGTTTCAGGCTTCGCTGATTGGTCTGCGATGAAAATATATCCAAGGCGTTGCAGCCTAAATTCATGGCTTTGTTGGGACTGTGTTCAAGCGCATCCTCAACGCGGTAAAAACTGTCGTCATCTATCACCGACAGAAGTGCCTTTGCGCTTTTAAGACGGTCGGTGTATTCACTTCTTTCAGGCCAGGATTCTATCTCCTTCAGCTTGAATATGCCGCCTGCGCACAAGAACACGGCCTCAAACATTACGGCGGCACACAGCATACGTCCAAACAGCCTGCCCGCCTTGTCTCTGAATTTTATGATAAGTGCATAAAAGCATGAAAGCGCCGCTGTTACAGAAAAGCCCAGAATAAGCCACGGCGACGGTGACTTTAACACGCCCGCGGCACAGACGGATACAGTCGTTATCATGGGTATCACAAGGCATAAGCCGTGGGCGGGTCTTTTTATATATCTTGCGGCAAAGGTTATGCACATAAAGGCAAGCGCGTATAAAAACCTGCCGTAAAAGCCCGTCGGTTTTCTGAATGTGTGCCACATAAGATACAGCGGCCTGAATGACAGGCTTAAAAACATTATTGCCGCAAAGGCAAGGGTCAGTATCCTTTCCTTGCGGGGTATATTTCGGTTCAGTACGGCAAAAATAACGGAAAACAGCGGTAAAATGCCGAAAAAACCGTGCATTGTGCCGTTTGCGTAGTCCGTTTCGTTTATAAGCGTAAGGCTTTGCGCAACATCGGCAAAGGACCACTCAAAAAGCGACGAGGCATCGGTATCGAACATATCGACATAGGACGAGGAAATGTTGAACCACGAGGGAACGACGATGACCGCCGCCGCGCACACAGCCAGACCCGCGCCCAGGGCGCAGACGGCAAGACTGCGGAAAAAATCCCCTGCGCCGAATTTCCGCGTAACAAAATAATAATAAAAAAAGTATAAACCGCTGAATAAGCCCGTAATATAGGCTATGTAATAATTTGTCACAAGGCAGTAGGCAAAGGATAAAAACAGCGGCATAAATTTTTTCCTGTCAGCCGCATACTCTATGCCCAGCATTACAAGCGGCAGTGCGGCGATGTTGTCAAGCCACATTACGTTTATTGCCGATGTTATGCAAAAGCCGCCAAAGGCATACAAAACCGAAAGTGCCGTGTTAAATGCACCGCCAAGGGCTGTAAATCTGCTGTGTTTAAGGTACAGGGATGCACACAGGGCGGCGGTGCCGAATTTTAGTATGGTGATAAAAAGGTATATCTCCTGATAGTATTCGGCATCAAAAAACAGAAAAAATATATTAAACGGGCTGTACAGCAGAAAGGCCGCACAGGTATACAGGTTTGCGCCAAGCCCGCCGCTGTAAGTGACAAAGGGGCTCGCATCCTTTTTCAGGGTGTTGAATATGCCTGCGGTAAGGTCGATATAGTGCATTTTCATATCCGAGCAGATAAAGGAGTATTCTCCGAACGGATATACACCGGCCGCGGCAAATACTGCGGTAATTATCAAAACAGCCAGCAAAAAGGCCGAAACAGGTTCTTTTTTCAGATACTTGTACATTGATCTCCTCGTTTTTGTATATAAAAAATATTTTTCGGATGTCACCCGAAGCCGAAACTTTCTCAAACCGATGAGAAAGCAGACCTTGCTTTTTATATTATACACCCTATAATTGTGTATTTCAACAAAAAAATGGGGGATGCGTAATTCATATATGCGTTTATGTAATATTATGGTTGAATTTTCGGTTGATATATGTTATTATTTTACTATGGCATAATATCGGATATACCGTTAAGGAGAAACAATATATATGTACCTGAAAAGACTTGAATTACAGGGGTTTAAGTCATTCCCCGAAAAAATAAGGCTTGAATTCAACAAAGGCATAACCGTCGTTGTCGGCCCCAATGGCAGCGGCAAAAGCAATATAGCGGATGCGGTGCGCTGGGTACTTGGCGAAAAAAGCGCCAAAAGCCTGCGCGGCGCAAAAATGGAGGATGTTATTTTTAACGGTACCGCCAACAGAAAGCCTATGGGCTTTGCGGAGGTATCTATGATAATGGACAACAGCGACCGCAAGCTCAATCTGGATTTCAGCGAGGTAACGGTAACAAGACGTGTTTTCCGCTCGGGTGAGAGCGATTACCTTATAAACGGCACGCCCTGCCGCCTTAAGGACATACTGGAGCTTTTTATGGATACTGGTGTCGGCAAGGAGGGCTATTCCATCATAGGTCAGGGACGTATCGACGAGATACTTTCCACCAAGTCGGAGGACAGGCGTATGCTTTTTGAGGAAGCTGCGGGTATAGTAAAATACAAGACCCGCCGCACGGAGGCCGCAAACAAACTTGAAAAGGAGCACGCAAATCTGGTGCGTGTGAACGACATCATATCGGAGCTTGAAATACAGGTAGGCCCCTTGGAAAAGCAGGCGGAAAAGACAAAAAAATACCTTGTGCTGGCAGACCGTCTTAAACTGGTGCAGGTCAATCTTTTTGTGCGCGATGCGGACAAGCTGGAAAAGGAAATAAGCGATCTTGCGGAGCAGATAGGCAAGCTTAACGGCAATATTGCCGACGAAGAGGACCGCAAGCAGCTTGTGATACTTGAAAACGGCAAAAACAAGGAAAGACTGGCGGAAATAGAGGAAGAAACGGAACGTGTGAACGCGGAAATGGCGGAGACACGCTCCGAGCGCGAGCAAAAAGAAAACGATATAAAGCTGTATATGACCCAGGCCGAACATATCGGCGAGGATATCGGACGCATAGAGGCTCAGCTTGCGGAGGATGCCGAAAGCAGCCGGGAAAAGGCCGGGAAAATAGCGCTTATCAAAACGGAGATAAAGGGCAAAAGTCTTATACTTGAAAACAAAAACAAGGTTTACGACGAGAAAAAGGCCGAGTTTGAAAAATTTGACCTGCGTGTGAGCGAGAGCGAGGAAAAGGTGACCGAGTTCAACACACAGGTAATTGATAAAATGAACAAGGCAAACGACCTTAAAAGCGAAAAAAGTCAGGCCGAGGCTGCGGCAGACCAGCAGGAAATGCGTCTTGAAGCGCTTGAAGCCGATCTGGACGGGCTGGATGCGTCATACGAGGAAAAAAAGGTCGAAATGCAGCTTTGCCGCAAGCGCTTTGACCGTGTTGAGGAAGAAGGCAGGCTTACGGCGGAGCATATCGACGAATATACAAGGCTCAAAGACGAGCTTTCCGAAGATATAAACGGCAAAAAATCGGCTGCCGACAAGCTTTCAAAGGAAATAAACGACAAAAATTCGCGCCTTAAGCTTTTGTCGGAGCTGGAGCGTGAGTACGAGGGTTATTACGGCGGCGTAAAGGCCGTGCTGCGCCAGCGTGACAGCAAAAATCCCGATTTTAAGGGTATCTGCGGCGCTGTGGGCGAGGTCATAACCCTTGACAAACGCTTTGAAACAGCGATAGAGACCGCACTTGGCGGCGCTGTGCAAAATATCATCACGCGCAATGACGAAAGCGTGAAAAAGGCAATACGTTATTTAAAGGACAACCAAAAGGGCCGTGCGACATTCCTGCCCATGACGGCGGTCAAGGGCCGCCCGCTCGGCAGCGAAAAGCATAAGCTGTTAAAGGAGAAGGGCGTTATAGGCATTGCAAAGGAGCTTATAAAGTATTCGCCCGAGTACGAAAACATAATGTCAAACCTGCTTGACAGGGTGATAGTTGTGGACGATATAAACAGCGGCACGGAGCTGGCACGCAAAACGGAGCATACATACAAGATAGTTACCCTGGAGGGCGAGCTTTTTAACCCCGGCGGTTCGGTAACGGGCGGCAGTATCAGCAAAAAGACGGCGGGCATTTTTTCGCGCGGACGCGAGATAGCCGACCTTAAAGACAGTTTAAAGGATATGTACGAAGCACAGCATACCCTTAACGGCGAGATAGACGTACTGTCGCAGAAGCTTGAAAACACTGAATATAAGCTGGAAGAAACCAAGAGCGAGCTGCAGGAGCTGGCTATAAGCCGTACAAAGGAAAAGGGTAATCTGGATTTTGCAAACTCCGAGCTTGAAAGAATAGAAAACGACAAGAAGAACGCCGAGGGCGAGATAGAGTCCATAGCAGCCGAAATAGAGCAAAACAGGAAAAAGGCCAAGGAACTTGATAAGGGCATAGCTGCGCTCGAGGACGAGATAAACGAGCTTTATGACAGGCTGGAGGAACATCAGAGCCTTATCAAGGGCGAAAGAGAACGCCGTGAAAGATCGAGCGGCGAGATAATGGAGCTGCGTCTTGAAATAAACGGCGCGGAGAACGAAATAAAAGGCCTTAACGACGAGATAAGCCGTATCGAACGCGAAATTGAGGAACTGGAGCAAAGCAGGAAAGACAGCGAAGAGCTGATAGAAAAATACAAAAGCGACAGGGATGCGAAAAACGGCGAAGCGGATGCGGCAAGGCAGGATGTGGAAACACTCGGGGAAAGATATGATTCGCTCGGCCTGCGTCTGGAGGAGCTGAACACGCAAAAGACGGAGGCAAACAATGCGGCAGAGAGAGCATCGCAGGAGATAACCGACCGCATAGAGGCAATATCTCTGCTTAATACACAGCTTAACAAGCTGGATATGCGCAAGGAGCAGGCTACACAGAAAAATCAGCAGCTTTATGATTCGATGTGGGAAAACTACGAAATGACCTATGTCGAGGCAAAGGGCTGCGAACAGCTCGAGGACAGCAGCGACAAGCTGCAAAAGGAGGAGCGCGGCCTTAAATCGCAGATAAAGAGTCTGGGCAGCATCAATCCCAACGCAGTCACCGAGTATGAGGAGGTAAAGACACGCTTTGACTTCCTTACAAACCAGCGAAACGACATAATCGAAAGCGAGAATAAGCTCACGGGCGTTATAACACAGCTTGAAAGCCTAATGGAAACGCAGTTCCGCGAGCAGTTCAAGATAATAAGCGAAAACTTTACCCGCGTTTTCCGCATAATGTTCGGTGGCGGCACGGCCACGCTGAAGCTGGCGGATGACGAGGATATACTTAACTGCGGCATTGATATCGTTGCGCAGCCCCCGGGCAAGGCGCTGCAGAACATGATGCTTTTGTCGGGCGGTGAAAAGGCGCTTACGGCTATGTCTCTGCTTTTTGCGATACTTGAAATGAAGCCGTCGCCGTTTTGTATACTTGACGAGATAGAGGCGGCGCTGGATGATGCCAATGTAAACCGTTATGCCGATTATTTAAAGCATTTTACCGACACAACGCAGTTTGTTGTCATCAGCCACCGTAAGGGCACGATGGAGGCCGCCGATATCTTATACGGCGTGACCATGCAGGAACAGGGTATATCCAAGCTTGTTTCCGTAAACTTTAAGGACGAGAAAGGAATAGTATAATGGGAGAATTTGACAATAACTCCGAGGAGAGCAAACAAGAGGAAAAGAAGGGCTTTTTTGCCAAGCTTAAATATGAGCTGACAAAGCCCATAGAATTCGGCGGCAAGAAAAACAAGGACGACGCGGAGGCGGAGCCTGCGGAAGAACAGGCAGAGCAGACCGCCGAGGAAACGGCCGAAGATGCAGTTGAAGAGACTGTCGAAGAAACAGTTGAAGAGGCAGTTGAAGAAACTGCGGAGGCTGTGGAAGAGGCTGTCGAAGAGGCAGTTGAAGAGCCCGCAGAAGAAGTGGCAAAGGAGCCTGTCAAGGAAACCGAGGAGGAGACCGAGGAAGTCCCCCAAAAAAAGCCCGGCTTTTTTGAAAAAATAAAGGCAGGTCTTTCAAAAACACGCAGCAATATCATGTCGGGTGTGGAAAATGTGTTAAAGGCCTTTACCACCATTGACGAGGAGCTTTACGAGGAGCTTGAAGAGACCCTTATTATGGCGGATATCGGCGTGGACACCTCCGTAAGCATTGTGGAGGAACTGAGAAAGCGCGTTAAGGAGCAGAAAATAAAGGAGCCCGAAAAGGTCAAGGATGTTATAATAGAGGTAATAACCGATATTTTACAGGCGGACAAGACCGAGTTTAAGCTGACCTCGCCGTCCGTTGTGATTATGATAGGCGTAAACGGCGTGGGCAAGACAACGACCATCGGCAAGCTTGCGAATAATTTCAAAAAAGAGGGAAAGACGGTCATGCTTGCCGCAGCGGATACCTTCCGCGCCGCAGCAATAGACCAGCTTGAGATCTGGGGCGAAAGAAATGATGTTCAGGTAATAAGGCATCCGGAAACCTCCGATCCCGGCGCTGTGGTGTACGATGCCATACAGTCGGCAAAGGCCAAAAATATTGATGTGCTTCTTTGCGATACTGCGGGCAGACTTCACAATAAAAAGAATTTAATGGAAGAACTGAAAAAGATATTCCGCATAATAGACCGAGAATATCCCGATGCACAAAGAGAGGTACTGCTCGTGCTCGATGCCACAACGGGACAAAACGCACTCCAGCAGGCCAAATTGTTCAAGGAGGCGGCGGATATCACGGGCATAGTGCTTACAAAGCTTGACGGCACCGCAAAGGGTGGTATAGTTATCGCCATCAAGAATGAATTAAAGGTGCCCGTAAGATATATCGGCGTGGGCGAGGGCATAGACGACTTGCAGCTGTTTGACGAGAACGACTTTGCAAGGGCATTGTTTGAGGACTAAGGCCGATACAAAAATACCGAAAGAGGGTGATTTATTTTGAACATTAAAAAAACTGTTATATTTGCACTTAAGGCTGCGGTATTTATTGCGGCGCTGGTGCCTTTTACGGCAAAATTGGCGCAAAAGTACGCCGTTGCAAGCACGGAAAACAAAATAAACACCTATAACGAGTGCCGCTGGAACGACTTTTACGCGCTGCCAAAAAACAGCCTTGATGTGGTATTTTTAGGCTCGTCACATTCCTACTGCACCTTTGACCCCGAAATATTCGATGAGGCGCTGGGTACAAGCAGCTTTCAGATGGGTATGCCGCTGCAGCACATGGACACCACCTATTACACCCTTTTGGAGGTGCTGAACTATCAGCATCCCAAGTGCGTGGTGCTGGAGGTATACTGGGATATGATGGACGACGAGTTTGAGCTTACGCAGGCGGGCTATCTTTTCCAGGTGATGAAAAACGAGGAGCTTAAAAAGCAATATATTACGCAGGTATTTCCGCCGGGAGAAAGGATAAAATATGCAATAAGCGCCTTCAGGTACCAGACGGACTACTTTGCTTTTAAGTCCTCCGATATGAAAAAGAAGATAGAGCTTAAATTTGATGTGGAGACACCTGCCGCGCAAAAACAGGTCGGACAGGAGTATTACCGCTCGAAAGGCTGTAATTTCTGCGATTATAAAATGCTTCCCGACGAATTTGACAAGACCAACCAATACAGGGAGCTTGACGGCAAAAAGTGGAAGCTTAACGACACACAGAAAAAATATCTTTTAAAGCTTACGGATAAATGCAAAGAAGAGGGCATAGATATAATCTGGGTAACGGCTCCCGTTGCAAACGTAAGCATGGATTATATCAAAAACTACGATCTTATCTACGGAAATTTTGAAAAGCTGGCTATCGAAAACAAGGTCACCTACATAGACTATAACAGGGTGAACAAAGAAAAAAAGCTGCTTACAAACGATAATTTCCGCGATGATGCGCATCTTAACAACTCGGGTATAGCCATTATAGACAGGGAATTTTTGCCCGTGCTGGAGGAGCATTTGAAAAAATCGGAAAAAAACAGTAAATTTGTAAAAAAAGGTACTTGAAAATTGGCTTGATATGGTTTAAAATAAACATATTAACAGTTTCCGGAAAGTAGGTGTATTATATGAAGGTGCTTATAACCGGCGGTTGCGGCTATATAGGCAAGACTATATGTTATGCGTTTGCCGATGCGGGGCACCGCTGCGTGGTGATAGACAAGGCGGTGGACGCAAAGTGCGATATACCTAATACCGTTTTTTACCGCGGGGATATAGTGGATTTTGATTGTCTCAGATATGTGCTTTCGGAAAATCCCGATATTGATGTTGCGATACATTGCGCGGAGCTGTCAAGTGTTACTATGTCGGTGGAAAATCCATACGAGTATTATTCCATAAACGTAGTAAAGACCATGGAGTTTTACAAAAACCTGTATACGCTCGGCCTTAAAAAGATCATTTTCAGTTCGTCCGCGGCGGTGTACGACAATGTGCCCGGCTATATGGTGACGGAGCGCAGCCCGATAAAGCCGCGCAGCCCGTTTGGCAGGACAAAATACATTACGGAAATGATACTGCGTGACTTTTGCGACGCATACGACATGAAGTGCATAACCCTGCGCTATTTCAATCCCATAGGTGCGGACCCGCAGTCGCGCTGCGGCATAACAAGAAGCTCGTCAAATATTATAAGCAGGCTTATCCGCATACTCAACTGCGAGGAAAGCAACTTTGTTATCTCGGGCGGGGATTGGGATACCCGTGACGGCACCTGTGTACGCGACTATATCCATGTGTGGGATGTGGCGCTTGCAAATGTCAAGGCAGCCGTGGAGTTTGACAAGGCGTTTGAGCGTGCGGGCGAGGAATACACCAATTATTTAAGCATAAATATCGGCTCGGGCGTGGATGTTACGGTAAAGGAATTTATCATGGCGTTTGAAAACGTAACGGGCGAGAAGATATCCACACGCATCGGCGCAAGACGACGCGGCGATATAAGCGGCTCCTACGCAAGCATAAAGCTGGCGGATAAGACCCTTGGCTGGAAGCCGGGCTTTGCGCTGGAGGATGCAATATTTGATGCTATCAAGTGGGATGAGGCGGAAAAATAAATTTCGTGGAGGTATAAGTATGGAGTTTGAAAAGGTTATAAGCGAAAGACGTAGTGTGCGCAGATACAAGGCGGGCACGTCAATAGATAAAAAGACCGTGGAGGCCGTTATAGCGGCCGCACAGCAGGCACCGTCCTGGAAAAATTCCCAGACGGGAAGATATTATGCGGCCGTAACGCCGCAAAAGCTTGAACAGGTAAGAGATGCGCTGCCCGAGTTTAATCGGAACAACAGCAAAAATGCGCCCGTTCTGATAGTGACCGCATACGAAAAGGGCACGGCGGGCTTTATGCCCGACGGCACGCAGGTAAACGAGCTGGGCGACGGCTGGGGTGCGTATGACCTCGGTCTGCAAAACGCATACCTTGTTTTAAAGGCGCGGGAGCTTGGCTATGATACGCTTATAATGGGCATAAGGGACGAAAAGAAATTAAGAGAGGCGTTTTCCATACCCGATACACAGCAGGTGGCTGCTGTGCTGGCGCTGGGCGTAAGAGAGGCCGACCCGACAGCCCCGCAGAGAAAAAATATTGATGAAATAGCGGTTTTTGAGTAGAATTTCACTTTGTTATATATTTGATAGACCGCTGTAACATTCCTGTAATATTGATGTGTTATACTATAAGAAAATAAAAGGAGGGGGACCGATCATGAAAAAGTTAATAGCGTTTTTACTTATTGCAGCAAGCGTCATAACTCTGCACAGTCTCAGTGCTTTTGCGGCGGACTCTCTTCCTGTGGAGCATTTTACAATAACCAGCGGGATAGATGCCGAAAAGCCCTGTGAGATAACATTTGACTCGTCAAGGCTTATTACGGGTACAGCACCCAAGGATACGGCAGTTACGATAAATATATACGATATTACAGACCCCGAAAACAGAAGGCTTGACGGCAGCTTTGCATTGACTGTCGGCTCGGCGGGCATATTCAGCCAGAACGTTTCCCTTGCCGAGGGCAGAAATTACATCGTTATCGCGGCTGTAAACGGTGACAGACGTTCGGAAGTGAGCGCGGTGGTAAGCCGAAAGAGTTATCAGATAAAGAGTGTTTTGTCACAGTACATAGCACTTCCGGGACAGAGCAAATAATACCCGAAAGGCAGGAAAAGGACAGAATAAAGGGTACTTGTAATGAAAAATTTCGGTAAAAACTTACTTATCGCTTTTTTAATGATATTGGCTATTTACCAGACTACAGAGTTATGGTTTGACGAGGTGTCAAGCCATAACTTTTTTTCGTTTATTTCAAGCGGCAGCACGCTGTCGTCACGCGCCCGACTTTGCGGGCTGGACGGCATAGTGGTAAACCGCGGCGAGAACAAAACGGCGGTATTTCACAGGGAAAGCGTGCTGGATACGCAGTACCGCGAGGAATTTGACAAGCTGGTGACCGCCGCCGTGAACAAGGGCGAGGTCAAGGCGGGACAGATAGACTGGACGCATATTTTTAACAACAAATGTGTGGTATACAGCTTTGTACAGCCTATAAGCGCACAGGAGATAAGGCGCGGTTTCGGCATAAGCAAGGGACGGCTCACGGAGCCAAAGCAGGTCAGCATGATACTGCTTGTGCCAAACAAAACCGAAAATGTGGTGCAGGCTTATGTTTCGGACAATGAAAAAACGATGATTTACAGCCTTAAACGTGCCGATCTGGCGCAGAAGGGCACGGATGCTATAGGCAAGTTTTCGGAGCAGGCAAACAACTGTATTTCAAGCCGTGCAAGCGGGTTTAACATATTTATCAAAAATATCTTTATACCCCTGCCGCAGGAAAGCATAAACACAATAAATGTGACAAACCCCGTAACGGACGGTGTCACCATAGATACAAAGGCGCTTGAAAACATCGCGGACGGCTTTTTTGAAAACCCCGCCGTAAAGTGGAGCAGCGTGATAAACGGCGTGTACAGCTACAGCGACGAGGAAAATGTGGTAAAGTACAACCTTAAAGGCGTGCTGGAATATTCGGGTTATGTATCGGGCTCGGGCGAAGATGAGCAGGGACAGAATGTGGTACAGAATTATTCCGCCGCCCTTGATTTTCTTAAAAAGGACAAGGGCATCAAAAACGATGTGGTGCTTAAAAAAATAACGGAAAACACGGAGCGGACACAGTTTTTCTTTGATTATGCGATAAACGGCGTGGAAACGGCCATGAGTGACGAGCTTAAGCAGGGACTTGAGATGCACGCGGCAATAGAAATGACGGTGTCCCGCGGCAGCGTGGTAAAATACCGCCGTTATCTGTGCGTACTGGAGCAGGGCTACGGCAGACAGACGCTCACGGGTGATTTTGTAAGTGCGGTAGACAATGTTTACAACAGCTTTGACAACAATGATGTGCTGGTGGACGATATAGATCTGGCATACAAGATAAACGGCAGACAAAGCAATGTGCCCGTATGCTGGCAGATCGTCATAGATAACAAGACCTACTGGGAGGCTGCGTGAATGAATTGGGACAGGGCAAGAAAATATACGGTAACGGCCCTTGTTTTGCTGAATATAGTGCTGCTTGCCATAAACCTGTGGACATCGTCCGAAAAACGCATGACTGCGGAGCAAAAGGCCGATATAATGGGTATTCTGCGCAAAAACGGCATAAGCGTAAGCTGTGAGCTTCCCGACAAGCGTGCGGAGGCGGAGCAGCTTATATTGCGGCGTGTGGAGTTTGACTATCTTAAGCTGCAAAAGATATTTTTTGAAAACAAGGATAATTTAAAACGAATAGATGCAACGGATAAGGTGACCATATCCAACAATACGCAGACCCTGACCGTTGAGGGTGCGCATATAGAATACGAAAATACCGACGTATCCGCGGCCGACAAGGCAGAGGCGGAGAAGATGGCGGGGGATATGGTAAAGGCCATACAGGGCTATTTCGGCAGTTTTTACCGCTATTCCTCGGACGAGAACGACGATGCCTACAGTTTCAGGTATACGGAGAAAATATCGGGGCTGAAGGTCTATAATAACATAATATCCGTTTCCGTATACAAAAACGGCGGTATGAGATTGGGACTTAGCTATTTGCAGCCAGGCGAACACAGCGGCGACAAGATGGCCGTTATACCGTGTGACGAGGCACTTTTTGCGGCTATGCCGCGTATATTGGAGTATGAGGGCAGCGATAAGGAACTTAATATAACAAGTGTGGAGCTTTGCTACTACTTAAAGCAGATACCCGACGACGAGGGTATAGCTATCCCGTGCTACAGGATAGCCGTAAACTGGGACAGGATATACTATATAAACGGATATACGGGAGAACTGGCCAATTAAGGCCTTTGACAAAGTAAATAAAGCACTTGACAAACATAATCGCTCACAATATAATTGTATAAAATAAGAAAAGAGGTAATACTATGCACTATGATTATAAGACAAATTATGTATGCGCACAAAGGATAAGCTTTGACCTGGAGGAAGGCAAGGTGAGGAACGTCAGCTTTCTCGGGGGCTGCAACGGCAATTTAAAGGCCATATCAAAGCTGGTGGACGGCATGACTCCCGACGAGATAAACAGCATCCTTGCGGGCAACACCTGCGGCAGCAAGCCCACATCCTGTGCAGACCAGCTTGCAATGGCGGTAATGGATGCCAAGGCAAAGCAGTGATAAATTTTAAAGCGATATTTCTTTATCCGGATACGGACAAGGCTGCAAAAAAATTGACGGAAGATATTGTTCTTCCGTCAAGGCTTTTGTCAGCCGTTTTTTTATTTGTTCAGTCTTTGCGAAACAAGCAGACAGGCCGTAACAAAGCCTATCACCGCGCCGAATGACAATGCGGCAAACAAGTAAAGATAGATCATTTTATCATCTCCGATCATTATTTTTATTAAAAGTATACCCAAAAATAAAAATAATAATCAAAAATTTTAAAATCCTATTATCAGTCCCGCGGCGGCGCTTACCGCAATAAATAAAACGGGATGCAGCTTATATCTGCGCATAAGGTAAAAAAGCACAACTGCAAAAATTATGCCCTTTATATGCAGGCCGTCGGCAAAATTGCCCGCAAGCAAAAGCTTGGGGAAGATAAGACAGCTTGTTATAACGCCTATGCCCGCCGAGGTAACAAGTGCCATAGATGCGGGGCGCAGGCCGTTGAATATATTCTGCACATTTTTGCTTTCTTTGAATTTTGTTATAAATATCTGCACCAGCACCGCAACAATTATCGACGGCAGTATCAGTCCGAAGGTCGCCGTGATGCCGCCCGATATGCCGTGTATTTTAAAGCCCGTATAGGTCGCCATATTTACGCCTATAGGCCCCGGCGTTGACTCGCTGACGGCTATCATGTCTATTATGCTTGCCGAGTCGAACCAGCCCGTTTTGGCGGCAATTTCGTACAAAAAGGGCAGGGTGGCAAGACCGCCGCCCACGGCAAAAAGCCCCACCTTGAAAAATTCCCAGAATAATTGAAGATATATCATTTTTTATCCCCCTTTATTTCGGAAATTTTGCCCGCAATAAGGCCGACAAGGCCTGCGGTAAGCACAAAAAAGCTGCTGCTTATATCGGTGAAAAGCGATAAAATAAGCACTGCGGCAAAAATAAAAACGCCCAGCTTGTTTTTGACCGATTTTTTCCAGAGCATAGCCACGGCGTTAAGCACAAGCACGCACACGCATACCTGTATGCCGCTGAAAGCACGCTGTACATATACGTTTTCCGCAAAGTTTGTCAAAAGATTGGCTATGACAAGTATGATAATGCTCGGGATAAAAACCATGCCGGCGGTCGCGGCAAACGCCCCCGCGACACCGCCCTGCTTGTGCCCGACAAAGGTGGATACGTTTACTGCGATAACGCCGGGGGTGCATTGCCCAAGGGCGTAGTAGTCAAGTATCTCTTCCTGCGTTGCCCAGCCTTTTTTCTGTACTATCTCACGCTCCAGAAGCGGCAGCATGGCATAGCCGCCGCCAAAGCATACGGCACCCATTTTGGCAAATGTCCAAAACAGGTCAAATATATTTTTCATTAAAAACATCTCCGTTTTATCCAAAATGTACCTTCATTTGCAGTCCACGCAATATTATACATCAAAGGATAAAATAAAGCAAGAAAAATTTACCATACCCTTGCGGCAAGCACGGTCATATCATCCTTCTGGAACGGGACATTGGCCTTGGCGGTGCTTATTATCATTTCGGCCAGCTCCTTCGGCTGGCGTATGTCCGTGTGTTCAAGCAGCTCCGACAGCCATTTTTCGCGGCGTGCGGGGTTTGTGTTGGCCTCGGTAACACCGTCTGTTACCATTATTATAATATCGTCGGGCATAAGCTGTTTTGTGTATGTCTGCGTATCGACGGAGCTTAAAATGCCGACGGGCAGGGAGGAAGAGCGTATGGGCTCGGCCTTTTTGCCGCGCAGGACAAAGCTTGCGGCGGCACCTATCTTTGTAAACTCGCACAGGCCGCTGTAAAGGTCTATGCTGCATATATCAAGCGTTGAAAAAATATCCTCCCTTGCCCGCATCAAAAGCACGGAGTTTATCATGCTTACGGCCATCTGACGGTCAAAACCCGCCGAAACAAATTCCTCGTAAAGCTCTATGGATGCGGCGCTTTCCTCCCTTGCGGCCGAGCCGTAGCCCATGCCGTCGGAAATTGCAAGCAGATATTTACCGCCCTCAAAATGCACATTTGTATAGCTGTCCCCGCAGACCTTGTCCTTGGGCACGCTTACACCGTAGGCACAGATGCGAAGCTTTTCGCTCTGTGCCAGGTGCAGGCGGCAGCAGTTGTCGTCGCTTATGCGGCAGTCGCTGCTTTTTCGGCTCATCTTTATGCCCAGACTGCGGTTTACAAGGGGGATGATGTTGTTTACGCAACTGTTGCAGCCGTAGCAGTTGTCAAGGGTGATGAGCGCCTCGGTACGTCCGTCGCTGTTGGTGTATACAACGGCGTTTCTGATATTAAGCGGATATTTGGACAGCTCGTCCAGCAGTTCCTTGCTTTTTTTGTTGTCAAAGGTAAGCCCCGCATCAAGGTCGTGCCACAGCTTTTTTATCAGCTCCGCCACGGAGGCTATCTGGCAGCCTATCATTTCGCGGCTTTGCGCAATGCGCTTTTGCCACATGGTATTAAGGCTTTGTATCTCGTAAATGTGCGACACCTCGGCAAGCATCTCGTTTATGTGGGAGCAGTGCTGGCGGAAGATCGCGGGCACATCCTCGGGTGAGGCGCTGCCCTGTTTCTCAAAAATTTTCAGTATGTCAAGTATTGAGGCGTAGGTGTAGTTAAAGCGCTGTTCCCAGCAGAATTTGCCGTACTTGCAGTCGGCGCAGGTCTTTGCCGCTATCTCGTCTACGATAGCCGCGGCATCGCGCAGCCCCGGCGTGTACTTTTTCTCGCACGAGGCACGGGTGAGTGCCTTTGAAAGCCTGCCGAAGGAGCGGGAAAAGCTTTTCAGGCGCATGGAGGTTATTTCCTTTATCAGTGCGCCGTATTCAAGCGAGCGCGATATTCCCGTATCGACAGGTGCGGAAACGGCAAGATACAGCCGCTCGGGGATAAAAAACAGGGTTGCGGACGCACAAAGCAGCGCCGCAAGTGAGCCCGTATTTACAAGGGAGGGCTTCCAGTACAGCGCGGACGGCGCGGCACCCATCACAAAGCCCAGCGGTGTCAGCATACGGTGCTTTTTGGAAAGCACGGTCGCAAATATACTGCCGAGTATCAGTATGGGCATGGTCACGGCATCGTCTATGCGGCTGAAAACACTTACCATGCCCATAAGCGCCGACCCGCTTATGCTCAGCCCGAAGCCGCATTTGCAGCAAAGCAGAAATATAAACACAAACATCATATACAGGCTGAGAGGGTTGTATACCGTGCCGCCGCCCGCCGAGCCCGATATCATACAGCACAGTATCAGCGTAAGGCTCAAAAGTTCCTCACTTTCAATGGTGCGCTTGCTTTTTTTCATAAATATAAGCTCTGACGCGGCGTTGAAGATATAACACATAAAGCCCGCAAGAAAGCCCTCCAGCACGGCCAGCACCGTGTAAAACAGGGTTATTTGCTCCGATACGGAAAACAGTATGCCGCCCGCCAAAGTCGATACCCCGCACAGCACGCTTTTTTTAAGCGGGGTGGGTTTCATGCCCTTGATGGCGGATATGTATGTAAAAAGTGCCGTCAGGCAGATGGCGATAATATACCGCGCGATATATATCCGCGTGCCCACCGTTGCAAGACCCAGCACGGCAAATACACACGCCGTATAAAAGCTTTTTTCAAAGGCCAGCGCCCCTATATAGCCCATCAAAACGGGGTCGATGGTGTCAAATAGTATCACTCTGCCCATAAAAAAGGCGGATGCACCGAATATATGCGGCACGGCACGCCCGAGAATATCTGCGGTTTTTTTTGAAATTTTTGTATTCATAGTAAGAACCTCCGTATTTGTAACATAATTATACAAAATACGGAGATTGTAATTTGTCAAAATATGGAAATAAGTACGCAAAATTTATCGACAAATAATTACATAATACTTGCTTGTAAACGGTATCATGTATTCAACGCCATGAATATTTTTATAACGATCAACCCGAAATATATCAACGAAAAGAAAAATCCGTATCTAAGCAGACGGATATATTTGTATGACTCGGGATAATTATCGGTATAGAATTTTATCCATTTTGAATTTACTTCAATATACCGCACAAAAGAAAACATATATTTTAAATCCGCTTTCTCGTTTAATAGCTCGTTATATACTTTTGGATGCTCTTTTTCTGCCAACTTGTCGAGCTTTCTTCCCTCAAGTGTAATATAAATGGCATTTACAAGCGAATAGGGGATAAGCAATTCACCAAAAGCATCCCTATCAAAAATGCAAAACGATATTATTATAAATATAAATGAAAATAAAAAATAAAGCGTAAGTTTTTTTGAATATTCTTTATCCATATAATCACTTCTTTCGTTTATATTCATTATTTATCGGGTATTTATAATAACGGTTTCAAATACTGTCCCGTATAGCTTTTTTTGCATTTTGCGACTTCCTCGGGGGTGCCCTGTGCGACTATGGTGCCGCCGCCGCTGCCGCCCTCGGGGCCGAGGTCTATGATATAGTCGGCGGTCTTTATCACATCCAGGTTATGCTCTATCACAACTACGGTGTTTCCGCCGTCGGTAAGCTGCTGTAAAATGTTTATCAGCTTTTTTACATCGTGGGTGTGCAGACCCGTTGTGGGCTCGTCCAAAACATAGATAGTGCGCCCCGTGCTGCGCCTGCTTAATTCCGTCGCAAGCTTTACTCTCTGCGCCTCGCCGCCCGAGAGGGTGGTGGAGCTTTGACCTAATTTTACATAGCCAAGACCCACCTGTTTAAGCGTTTCAAGCTTCGGTTTCAGCTTGGGCAGGTTCTCAAAGAAGGTATAGGCCTCGTCTATGGTCATATCCAGCACATCACTTATGGTCTTTCCCTTGTATTTTACCTCAAGGGTCTCGCGGTTGTAGCGCTTGCCGTGGCAGACCTCGCAGGGTACGAAAATATCTGGCAAAAAGTGCATCTCTATTTTAACGATACCGTCGCCCGAGCAGGCCTCACAGCGGCCGCCCTTTACATTAAAGCTGAAACGTCCCTTTTGATAGCCGCGTATCTTTGCATCGGGCGTTTGCGCGAAAAGGTCGCGGATAAGGTCGAAAAGCCCCGTGTACGTTGCGGGGTTGGAGCGCGGTGTCCTGCCTATCGGGCTTTGGTCTATATCTATTATCTTATCGAAATATTCCACACCGCGTATCTCCTTGTGCTTTCCGGGCTTCAGCTTGGCGCGGTTCAGCTTTTTTGCAAGCGCCTTGTAGAGTATCTCGTTTACAAGCGAGCTTTTGCCCGAGCCCGAAACACCCGTAACGCAGATAAAGCGTTCAAGCGGTATTTTAACATCAATATTTTTCAGATTGTTCTCCTGCGCACCGATAATTTCAAGCACGTTTTTGCAGGCATTTCTGCGTTTTTCGGGCAGTTCTATCTTTCTGCGGCCGCTTAAATAATCACCCGTTATCGAATTTTCGCATTTCAAAAGCTCGGGATAGGTGCCCGCAAAGATGATATTGCCGCCGCTGCTGCCCGCTCCGGGGCCTATATCGACAATAAAATCCGCCTCTTTCATAGTGTCCTCGTCATGCTCCACAACGATAAGGGTATTGCCTATGTCGCAAAGGCGGCGCAGGGTCGCAAGCAGCTTGCCGTTGTCGCGTTGGTGCAGGCCTATGCTCGGCTCGTCAAGGATATACAAAACGCCCACAAGCCCCGAGCCTATCTGCGTTGCCAGCCTTATTCGCTGTGCCTCGCCGCCCGAAAGCGTGCCCGCTGTCCTGTCAAGTGACAAATGGTCAAGACCGACATTTATCAAAAAGCCCGTCCTTGCGTTTATTTCCTTTAATATCTCGCCGCCTATGGCCATTTGGCGCTCTGTAAGGACCAAATTGTCAAAAAACACCTTCATATCCTTTATAGAAAGCGCGGTCACGTCCGAAATGCTTTTGTCTCCGACCGTTACCGCCAGCACCTCGGGTTTGAGCCTTTTGCCCTTGCAGGTGGGGCAGGGGATGTTTATCATCATGCCCTCGTACTCCTCGCGGGCATAGTCCGACCCGCTTTCACTGTACCTGCGCTGCATTGTGGTCACTACGCCCTCAAAGCGGTGCTCGTAAAAACGCTGTTCTCCGCGTGCATAGTAGGGAATTTTCAGCTTGTCGGGCGCACCGTATAATATCAGGTGCCTTACCTCATCCGAAAGCTCCTCAAAGGGGGTGTCAAGGCTGAAGCCGTATTTTTCCGCAAGGGCGGTAAAGACGGAATTTGCCATGCTGTCGGGTGCCTTTATGTTGTTAAAGCCCATGGCGTTTATTGCGCCCTGGCTTATGCTTAATTTCGGGTCGGGGATTATCTGCTCCTCGTCAAATATCATTTTTACGCCTATACCCGAGCAATCGGGGCAGGCACCGCTTGGGTTGTTGAACGAAAACAGGCGTGGCTCTATCTCGGCGATGCTGATGTCGCAGTCGGGGCAGGCAAAATGCTGGCTGAATGTAATTACCTCACCGCCGTTTACCTCTACATTCATTATACCGCCCGAAAGCGCCATAACGGTCTCGACCGACTCGCTCAAACGCTGCTGTATGCCGTCCTTTACAATAAGACGGTCAACAACTATCTCTATAGTGTGCTTTTTGTTTTTTTCAACGGTTATTTCCTCGCTGAGGTCGTAAACAATGCCGTCCACGCGTACACGCACATAGCCGCTTTTTTTCGCATCCTCCAAAAGCTTGGTATGCTCGCCCTTTCTGCCGCGCACCACGGGTGCAAGCAGCTGTATTTTTGTCCTTTCGGGCAGGGCAAGTATTTTATCGACTATCTGGTCTACGGTCTGCTTTTCGATGACCTTGCCGCATTTGGGACAGTGCGGGATGCCCACACGCGCAAACAAAAGACGCAGATAATCGTAAATTTCCGTTACCGTGCCGACGGTGGAGCGGGGGTTGTTGTTTGTCGTTTTCTGGTCTATGGAAATGGCGGGCGAAAGGCCGTCTATGCTGTCCACATCGGGCTTTTCCATCTGTCCCAGAAACATACGCGCATAGGATGAAAGACTTTCGACATACCGCCGCTGTCCCTCTGCATAAATTGTGTCAAACGCAAGGCTGGACTTGCCCGAACCGCTCAGCCCCGTAAATACAACAAGCTCGTCACGGGGTATCTCCAGATCTATGCTTTTTAGGTTGTTTTCACGCGCACCTTTAATTATAATTTTCTTGTGTTCCATTTTATCAATCCCTTATAAAAAATACGTCCCGCTCCGATTGAACTGATGTACAAATTTTAGAGTGGGACGTGATACTTTGTGTCAGTGGACTATGTCCGTTTTTATTTCTTGCTGTCGATGATATTGAGCATTTCAATTACATCAAGCATATTGTAATATTCGTCAAAATTGACATCTGCGCGCTTTAACTGCTCGGCGTTAAAGCTATATATGCCGCTGAGATTTTTTAAATACAGCTTGGCATCGGCATCGGTGATACACTCGTCCATATTGACATCGCCGATAAGAATATCCTCCGATATGGTAAAGTAGCAAATTGCGCGGATCATATTGGAATTTATATATGTTTTGTCCGTAAGGGTAGAGTGGTCGGGGTCGGTCGCCGTTACATCATTGGCAAAATATACCTTGCCGCCCAGCGAATTTGTATATTTGTCGTCTGCTAAAAGCCATACATCATATCTGTAGGTCTCGCCCACCTCGTAGGTCTCAAAATCATCCTCACGGCTGTCGTTGCTGTAATCGTCATCCTTTATCGTGGATATATCCGTAATGTGCCATACGTTGTCGCCGCCGAAAGTAATACCGTCCGTGAGTATATTATAGCCAAGCTGTGCCGTGACATCATCGGGCATGGTATCCTTGGACTGACCTGCCTTTGGCTCGTCTATCGTAAATATGACTCGATTTAAATATTCGTCCTTCCAGTCGATTATCAGATCGGTTTGATCCATATCGAGAGTTATATAATCGTCACTCTTGTCGCCCGTTGATACGGGTGCCGTATCGTAAAAACCATTTCTTTCCCTGCTGCAATAAATGCCGCTGTAGTAGGTTTCGCCGTTTACCGTTATTTCAAACCTATCCATAGCGATATTAAATACGGGAGCGCTGTATTGGAAATAATCGGCAACAACGGGGTAGCATACGCCCTCCTTGGGATATATTTTCAATACGGGACGATATTTAAGGTTGCCGACAAAGTATTCATCGGTATACTCGTAGCCGTAGCTGCTGCCCTCTCTTTGGAATTCCCAGCTAAGCTCACAGGTAAAGTCCTCGGAGGCGCTTATATTTATGTTTCCTCGTTTTACCTTTTCGCCCGCTTTTACGGTAAGCCAGCTTTGCGGAACGGTAATGTCGTATTTTGTTTTAGGTACAAGTGCCGTTACGCTTGCCGAGGCATTGTTGGAATAAGCATTTATTTTTGTGCTTCCTGCGCCTGTGCCGTAAACATTGCCGTATTCATCCGTTTGCGCAATGCTTTCGTCATTGGATTCGTATCCCACGTCATCGTCGTGGCTGTTTTCCGGCGTGTATACGGGGTAAATATTTACGGGTTCATCGCCGCTGTCGTTGTAAAGCACAATAAAGCTGTCGGTCACATCAACGCTGCCGCCGTCGCTGTCGGTGTAAAGCTTCATACCCGATGGGGGACGCTTTACATATATGCTTATCGGTGATGTGGTGGCGTTGTTTTTGTATGTGTCGTAAACGGTGCAGCTTATTTGGTATTCACCCTCGATAATAGATATCTTGTTGTTTGTCCATCCGAGTATTTCGTCAAAGCTTGCGCTTTTGCTGTATAATTGTTTATTAAGCACACCCTTGTAGCCATCAGGCCAGCTTACAAGATGCCATTTACAGTAATCAAATTCGCCCAGACCCGTCATACTTTTGATGGATATTGTGGGTGTGGTACTGCTGTTGTCACTTATGGTGCAGTTGGACGAAGTTGTTGAAAGCGTTGCTGTCCTTGTGCCGTCCTTTATACCGAGATATACGCTTTGATTGCCTATAACGTCATTGCCGTCTACCGTATAGCCCACACTGTACAAGCCGACTGCGCTGCTGCTTGTAAGTGATACGGGCCAGCTTGACTTGCCCGAAGAACCGCTTATTTTATTTCCGTCCTTTGCCCAGAAAATGCCCGATGTGTTGTTTGCGTTGCTGTAAAGCGTGACCGTTTTGTTTGATGCGGTTGCATCTACCAGCACGCTGCCGCTGCTTATTGCTGGGCTTGCGGTAATAATGGGGAAGTGTACCACCTCTCCCGTGTAGGTCGCTGTTTTTGATTTGCCGTCCTTAGTGGATGTCAGCGTATAGGTAACATTGCTTGCGCCGTGGCGGAAATTTGTGTTTGCAGCTTCCATTTGGGCAAAATTACCGTATGAAAATGTGCTGTATGACGTACCGCCGCTTGCGTTTGTATAGGTAAATTTACCCGTAAAGCTGTCTATAATATTTCTTTCCTTTTGGCTTCTCAAAAACTTGGTTTCGCCGTCTTTTGTGCCTGTTATACGCATACGGCCCGCGCTGTCATTTTCGTAGGTAAAGCCAATGTCGTAATCGGGTATTGGCGTAACATCGGTAATTGTTATTTTTATCGGTACTGCCGCCGTAATCGATCTGGTGACGGTGGTCTGGTTTTTCCACCTTTCGTAGGCGGTAAGCCTTACATAATATGTCCTGCCGGTTTTAAGGTCATTAAGTGCCTCTGTGGGTATGCTTGAAAGGTCTATCATATCCCACTCGGAAAAATATCCGTCCGAGGTAAGATAATTTTTTGAACCCAGGGTATAATCGGTAAGGGTCGAGTTGACACCCGAACCACCCGGAGTTTCGGATATGGTTATTGTGTTTTCGGGATAGGTGTGTGTACCGACTATATCAAAATCCCTTACGGCAGGGAAATAAGGCTTGCTGATAATACCGAGAGAAAGGCTTGCCTTTTTGTCCCAGCTGAATTTTAATTCATCCATATCCGTATAGTCAATAACGCTGCTGTCGGTCGCCCTTCTGTAATACACACCGTAGGTCGAAATGCTGCGCGGTATTACGGATACCCTTGTTGATGTTTGGTCTGCGCCGCCCTGCGCGCGTTCTTCCTGCGTCATTTCCGAATTGCCGAGCAAATATTTTATGTAGTTGTAATCACGCGAGGATTCGCGCACGGGTATGCCGATATTGCCCTTGGAGCTTTTAACATTTACCCACGATCTATGGCCGTACCAATAGGAGTCCATAGAAAGCGAGATAGTACCGTTGCACTTGTCTGTATTAAAATATCCGTTTGAAATTTTAATGTCAACATCATTGTTTATCTGCATAACATCGGCATTTCCTCTGCCCCAGAATTCACCGTCATTTATGGTGATCTTGCCTGCAAAAGCCCTTATGGCACAGTTTCTGATATATCCGCTGTCTTTGTAGTAGGAGCTGTAATTGCTCCACCTTAATCCGCGGCCGTTCATAACACCGCCGTTAAATACAGCTTCGCCGCTTCTTAATGTAACGGCGCAGCCGTGTGTCTGACGGTAGGCATCTTCAACGCCAATGCCTACCGAGGTTTTTCCGTTTGTTCTGCCCGCAGTCAATTTACCGCCGTTTACGGTAAGCTTACCGCCCGTTATCTCTATAATGTTTCTTTCGTCGCAGTAATATCTGCCGGCGGAAAGATTACTGCCGTAGGCTATTTCGCCATAGTTTTTACTGTCGTTTATTACAAGCTCTGCGCCCGACGGTATTTTAAACATTGTCATTGCGTCCTCGCCCGTCTTGCGTTCTTCGTCATTGTACAGGGTAAGGTTGTAACCGTTTAAGTCAATTACCTTTACGCCCTGTCCAAGCGTACACCAGCATTCAACAAAAGCTGCGTTTTTGTCGCCCTTTTTGCCGATACGGGCCGCTACATCGCTCATAAGCTTTATTTTGACATTTTGATCTGACTCCAAATGTGTCTTTACGGTTTCCATAGTAGGTGCGGCGATATCAACATCAAATTGTATATTGTCGCCGTATGCGCTGAGCGGCGCATCATCCTCGGCGGCAAATACGCCTACCTGTGCCGTCTGTATAAGCATTACTATAAATAAAATAATGGATAAGGTTTTTCGCATAAATAGCACCTCCGTTTGCCTTTTTCTCCTTTATCCGCACATAAAAATATCCAGTATTTATTATACATTAAAATCTCAATTTATGCAATAAAAAAATGACACATCCGAATAAAAGATGTATCATTTTTTTATGTTATATCAGCGATAATTTTTTCAGCTCTACTATTTGGTCGCGCAGTTCTGCGGCCTTTTCAAAGTTAAGCTCGCTTGCCTCGCGCTTCATAATAACTGTAAGCTTTTCTATGGCCTTTAAAAGCTCGCCGCGGGACATAGACTCGGGGTCCTTTTCAAGCAGCATGGAGCGGCGCTTTTTCTCCTCGGTCTTGGTTATGCGGATAATGTCGTGTACCTTTTTAATAATGGTTTTCGGGACAATGCCGTGTTGGTCATTATATTCCTGCTGGATATTGCGGCGGCGGTTGGTCTCGTTTATGGCCTTTCGCATAGAATCGGTCATTGTGTCGGCGTACATTATCACGCGGCCGTTTGCGTTTCTTGCGGCACGGCCTATCGTCTGTATAAGTGAGGTCTCGGAGCGCAGGAAACCCTCCTTGTCGGCATCGAGAATAGCCACAAGGCTTACCTCGGGTATATCAAGACCCTCCCTTAAAAGGTTTATGCCTACCAGCACATCAAAAACATCCATTCTTAGATCGCGGATAATTTCAAGCCTTTCAAGGGTGTCTATATCGCTGTGCAGGTATTTTACCCTTATGCCTGCCTCACGCAGATAGTCGGTAAGATCCTCGGCCATTTTCTTTGTAAGGGTAGTGACAAGCACCTTTTCCTTTTTGGCCGTAACGCCGTTTATCTCGGCTATAAGGTCGTCTATCTGTCCCGTTACGGGGCGCAGTATTATCTCGGGGTCAACAAGACCCGTGGGACGGATTATCTGCTCGGCCGTCTGCTCGCTGTGCGACTTTTCGTATTTATTGGGCGTTGCCGATACAAAAAGCATCTGGTTTATTTTGCCCTCAAACTCGGTAAATTTAAGGGGACGGTTGTCAAGCGCGGATGGCAGGCGAAAGCCGAAGTCCACAAGGGTCGTTTTTCTTGAACGGTCGCCCTCGTACATAGCGCCTACCTGCGGTATGGTAACGTGGGATTCGTCCACCATAATAAGAAAATCCTTTGGGAAATAGTCCATAAGCGTATGCGGCATACTACCCGGGGCACGGCCGTCAAGGTGGCGCGAATAGTTTTCTATGCCCGAGCAAAAGCCCATTTCCTGCATCATTTCCATATCGTAGTTAGTACGCTGTTCAAGGCGCTGTGCCTCCAGCAGCTTGTCCTCGCTTTTAAGCACCTTGAGCCTTTCTTCAAGCTCCTCGCGGATGTCGCGTATGGCGCGGGTAAGATTGTCGCGGTCGGTAACATAGTGCGACGCGGGGAAGATGGCAATATGATTAAGGGTGCTTAATACCTTGCCTGTCAGGCTGTCTATCTCGGATATCCTGTCTATCTCGTCGCCGAAAAATTCAATTCTTATTGCAATATCGCCGCTGCTTGCGGGGAACACCTCGACAGTATCGCCGCGCACGCGGAAGGTACCGCGCACAAAGTTCATATCGTTTCTGTCATACTGTATTTCGACCAGCCGTTTTAAAACGTCCTCGCGGGAGTATTCCATACCGGGGCGTATGGAAAGGGTCATATTTTTGTAGTCTATGGGCGCACCAAGGCCGTATATGCAGCTTACGCTGGCAACGATAAGCACATCCCTCCGCTCGGAAAGCGCCGCCGTTGCAGAATGGCGCAGCTTGTCTATCTCGTCGTTTACGGAGCTGTCCTTTTCGATATAGGTATCGGACTGCGGGACATAGGCCTCGGGCTGATAATAGTCGTAATAGGAAACAAAATATTCCACCGCGTTTTCGGGGAAAAATTCCTTAAACTCGTTGTACAGCTGTGCGGCAAGTGTTTTGTTGTGCGCTATAACAAGGGTGGGGCGGTTGAGCCTTTCAACTATCTTTGCCATTGTATAGGTCTTGCCGCTGCCCGTAACGCCGAGAAGCGTTTGAAATTTTTTGCCGTCCTCAAAGCCCTTTGCAAGCGTATCTATGGCCTGCGGCTGGTCGCCCGTGGGCTGAAATTTTGAAACTACCTTAAAATCCATGTTTATACTCCCAGTTTTTCGCTTCTTGCGTAATAGAATAAATATTGCTGCGCATAGCCTGCGTATTTGCCCCATTTTTTTGCAGCAAAGGCGCTTATTTCCTCTTTTGGGGTGTCCTTGCCGTCAAAGTACAAAAGCTCGGTCACGCGCTTTACCCACACATCAACGGGGTACATATCACGCTTTCCAAGGGAAAACAGCAGTACGCAGTCGGCTACCTTGGGGCCTACGCCCTTTATTTTTAAAAGCTCCTTTTTGGCATCCTCCGCCGACATATCGGACAGAGCCGAAAGGTCTATCTCCTTGTTTAAAAGCTTTTTAGTGCAGTCGCAAAGGTATTTTGCGCGAAAGCCCGTGCCGAGGGACATATAGTCCTCGTTTTTGACATTTGCAAGGGCGGCAAGGTCGGGGAAAAAGCTGTCGTTTTCGTCAAATGCCCTGCCGTAGGCCTTTGAAAGCCTTGAAATTATGCCCTTTATACGCGGAATATTGTTGTTTTGCGAGATAATAAAGGAAATAAGCGTTTCAAAGGGCTCCTGATTCAAAAGCCGTATTCCGCCTGCATATTCAACGGCCTTTTGCATAACGGGGTCGTCCTTTGAGATGATTTCCTTTATTTTTTTATAATCTGTGCCAAGGTCGAAGTAGTTATACCACAGGCTGTCAAAATCGGCGGCGGTGCAGGGAGAAAAAATGATCTTGTCTGCTGTCTGCCTGATGTCCAGCACCCTGTCAAGCGCGATTATACGGTAAGTGCCCTCGTCCGATCGTGTAAAGCGAAAGCATTGGCCGCACTCCAGTATCTCGGTTATATTAAAGTCGTTTGTGTCGGTCAGCTCGACCCTGTTGTCATAATATGTTATTTTCATAAATTTACCCTTTTTTCTTTTTAAAAAATATGGTATAATCAAAGTCAGGTAATTCATTTAAGCGAGGTGTCTGCTATGAAAGAAAAAATATATACCATACCCGTAAACGAGGGGTTCGAGGCGGGCGGTGAATGTCCGTTTTGCAATATGTACAAGGGGCTTGAAAAGGATGCCGTTGATTATATGCTCGGTCCGTCCTATATGGAGGACGATATACGCATGGAGACCAACAGGCTGGGCTTTTGCCCGAAGCACTACAAGCATCTTTACATACAGCAAAACCGCCTTGGCGTGGGGCTTATGATGCACACACATCTTCAAAATATAAACAATAATCTTGAAAAGCTGTGCAGAGATTACAAGCCCGATAAAAAACCGCTTTTTAAAAAAGCCGAGGGGAACCCCATAAGTGATTATATAAATAATATATCAAATTCCTGCTATGTTTGCAACAAAATTTCGGCCACACTTGAAAGATATATAGATACATTTTTTTATATGTGGAAAAATATGCCCGAGATACGCGAAAGCGTAAAAAATTGCAGGGGCTTTTGTCTTGACCATTTTTCGCTTTTGGTGGCAGAGGGTCAGAATAAGCTGTCGGCGGGTGATTATAAGGAGTTTCTGGATATATTGCTGCCGCTTGAACAGGAGAATTTAAAGCGCCTGGAGGGCGAGGTAGAGTGGTTTACGGACAAATTTGACTACCGCAACAAGGACAAGGACTGGGGCACGTCAAAGGATGCGCTGCCGCGTGCCATAACCAAGCTTGCATCCGAATTTGTGGAGGAATAAAATGGAAAACAACGAACTTACGCCAAAGCAAAGGGCGCAGTATATATGGGATTATTACAAGCTGCATATTATCGGCGTGCTGGTGCTTATCGCGCTTGCGGCTTGGGGCATAAACAATTATATACTGCATCCCGCGCCCGAGCTTTGCTGCGGCATAGCGATATACGGCCCGCATATCAGCGCTGAAAGCGTGGATGCGCTTGAAAACACGGTCACGGCGCAGATAACGAGCCCCGATGAAAACCTGACGGCCGAGGTGGACAATTTTTTCTTCACCGAGGGTCAGGGCAGCGAGGACAAGCTTCAGGACAGAAATATGCTGGATAAGTTTTACACCTATCTTTATGCCCTGCAGCTGGATATATTCATAGGCACAAAGGAGGACACCCTTGCCTGTGTCAAGGCGGATTTTGTGGAAACGGCGGACAAGTATATCCCCGCCGAGCAGATGGAGGCCTACGAAAAGGACGGCCGCCTGCTTTACGGCAAGGACAGCGACGATAAAGAACAAATGCCCTATGCCGTGGAACTGAAAAACAGTGCGCTTTTAAAAAGTATGGATATTTTGCAGGACGATACCTATTATATCTGCTTTATACCCGTAACGGGCAGGGAGGAAAGGGCAAAAAAAGCTGCACAGCTGTTTTTGGGAGAGTAAAAAATGCCAATACAAAAAAAAGACACTTTTTTTAAAAAAGAATATGTCATTTCATTTTGTCTGCCCGTGCTTTTTTTGCTGGCGGCCTTTGCCATGGCGGGGATATATCCGTTTGGCGGTCTGAGTATGGCCGCGGGGGATATGCGCGAGCAGTATATCGACCTTTTGTATGCCTTTTTTAAAAAGCTTGGGCACGGCGAAAATTTTTTTGTGCTCAACGAATCGCGTATGGGGGTAAACCTTTACACAAACGAGATATCGCTTCTGGCCGACCCCCTGAAATGGATATTGTTTGCGGTCGGAGCGGAGGATATCCCCGCGGCGCTTGAACTTATTTATCTTATAAAGACGGGGACCGCGGGACTGTGTGCCTGCGTGTTTTTGGACAGGAGCCGCACGGTGAATATAGATATAAGGCTGTGTGCGGCCTTTGGGGTGCTTTACGCACTTAATATGTTTAGCATCATATCGAGCATAAACTTTTTCTGGGCGGATAATGTCCTGCTGTTGCCGCTGTGCTTTTGGGGCATTGAAAAAATGATACTGGACGGGGATATGCGCCTGTTTGCGGCCGTTTATACAATATGCGTGGCCATAGGTTTCTATATGGCATATATCACGGGCATGATGTGCCTTGTGTATTTTATATATGTTTTTGTGCTGACGGGCGGCAAAAAATTCGCTTCGCCGTTTTTTATGCTTATTGTATCGGTTTTTATCGCGGCGGCGCTGAGTGCATTTATACTGCTGCCGTCGGCAAAGCTTTTGCTGGATAATTTTACGGATAAGGTGGCGGAGGATGCCGTCGGGAGCTTTGTGCGCTTCTATCCCACGCAAATATGCCGCGGGCTGCTTTTTGTGGAGAACGGCTCGCCGCTTATAAACACAACGCTGGATATTTTTGCGGGCATTATGCCGCTTTATATGACGGTGCTTTTGCTGTTTTCTGGTGCGGACAAAAAGGAGCGCATACTTACGTTCTGCGTTTGCCTGTTCTTTGTGATTTCGCTTTTGATAAGAAAATTATATGTGTTTTTGCATTTCTTCGGCGAGCCTGCTGCCTTTGAGTGCAGGTATGCCTTTGCAATGTCGCTGTTTCTGATTATATTTTCGGCAAGAGCAGTTATGCACGCCGACAAGATAAAAAAATGGGCGCGTGCGGCGGCAGCGGCGGCTGTGCTGTGTGCGGCCGTGTTGGGGTTCAAGGACTGCGCCGGGGCGTATTATTATAAATTTGCGTTATGGGCAGCGGTCTTGTGTGTTTTGTACGCCCTTTTTGCCGCAAGGACAAAAAAGGCCGCTCTTGCGGTGTTTGTCTGTGCTGTGCTGGCGGATGCGGCCGTTATACCCGCTGCGGGCATAAATGTCATAAAAACCTTTATCGGCTATGAGCAAAACGGTGCGGCCGCCGACTATATCGGAAGGATAGCCGCCCTAACAAGCGGTGCGGACACAGACGGGTGCAGGATGTGCGACCTTTATGCCGCGGGCAGGATGATAAATCTGCGTGCGGGTTACAGCGCGGCGGATGCGTTTATCTCGGCGGTAAACAAAAGGACGGACAGGTTTGCCGTGAGCATGGGTCTGCACAGCGTGTCGGACGGCAAGTATTTAAGCTGTGCGGACAACAGCGTTGTCAGCGACAGTATTTTCGGCATAAGGTATATAATGGCATCGGACAAAAGCAGGCTTGCCGAGGACATTTCGGGCAGGAAGATATATATGCCCGACGGTGCAAGGCTGAACTCGCCCCTGTATACCATGGTGCGGGAAAACGAAAAATCCGTTATGTACGAAAACAAGACAGCGTTCCCGCTTATGTTTGCGGCGGACGAAGGTGTTATATACTGTGACAGGGACTTTTACGATGCGGATATCATATCGGGAGCCTGCCTTAATGAGCAGACCTTTATAAATGCGGTGCTTTCGGAAGATGCAAGCTATTTTGACATATACTACGACATAGGCGATGCCCTTTGCATAAACGGCAGTACGGATGTGGCAGATGGGGCTTATTACAGGCTTACCGCAGATGAAAACGCCGAAAAAAGTGCTGCTGTGTACAAATTCACCGCAGAAAAGGACGGCGAGTATATCGTAAATTTCTTTATGGACAACAAATCTCTTGGGGAAAGCTATAACAGCTATATCCTTACCGTCAACGGTGCGGCGCTGAGTGACGACCACCTTAAAAACAACCTTGTAAAGGACATTGGCTATTTTAAGGCGGGAGACGAGATAGAGATAGGCATAATATCCCAAAGACCCGAGCTGGTCTTTGCCGAGCCCTGTGTTTTGCGGCTTGACACAAAGGCCTTTGAAAGGGCGGCGGAGGCTGTGCAAGAAAGAGGCTTAAAGGATATACGCCTTGAAAAGGGCAACTATACCGCCGGGTCCGATTTTGACGAAAACCGCTTTGTATTTACGTCCATAGGTTATGACGAGGGCTATACCGTTTATATCGACGGCAAAAAAACACAAAGCATTGCCGCCGCAGATGCCATGCTGGGCTTTTATGTACCTGCGGGAGAGCATGATATAAAAATAGACTATGTAAGCCCCCTTGCAAAGGAGGGCGCATATATATCGCTGTTTTCGGCTGCCGCGCTTGCGGGCTTTCTGGCGGTAAGACACAAAAAAAGGCGCATATAGCGCCCTTTTGTTGAAATAATATCAGCAGTTGTTTTCGCAGATGCCGTTCACGCCGTTATTGCCAAAGCAGAAGATAATAAGCAAAATTATTATCCATGTGCTGTCACCCGAGCCTAAAAAGCCGTTTAAGCAGCCTAAGCCGTTGTTGCCCGAAAGGAGCAGCAATATAATGATGATCCAGATGTAGTTGTTATTGTTCATAACGACCTCCAAAATTTAATTTACGTTTTAATTGTATGCGCAATTTTTTTAATATTGCCTGTACACTATAAGAAAGGAAAATTTTTATGCAAAAACTTTCGGCGCGTCTCGAATGTATCGCAGGTGCGGTAAAGCCCTGCACATCTGCGGCGGATATCGGCACGGATCATGGGTATATACCGATATACCTTTGTATGAACGATATTGTCGGCTTTGCAGTTGCGGGTGACGTGAGCAGGGGCTCGGCACAAAAGGCGCTTGATAACGTGCGTGCCTGCGGTCTTTCGGACAGGATAAGCGTGCGCGTGGGCGACGGTATAAAAATACTTCGTCCCGAGGATAAGACCGAGTGTATAATTATCGCGGGCATGGGCGGTATGCTTATGTGCGATATACTTTCGGGCGGAGATATATCGGGCGTAAAGCAGCTTGTACTGCAGCCGCAGAAGGATATACCCGCCGTCAGACGCTATATACACGGCGCAGGCTTTAAAATAGAGAATGAAATCATGATTTATGAAGATAATAAGTATTATAACATTATCAGCGCGGTAAGGGGCAGCGAGGAATACACGCCGCTTGAATATGCGCTTGGCAGGATACTTTTAAATAACGGGGATGCCGTGCTTAAAACATGGCTCGAAAAAGAGATAAAAAGGTCGGAAAAGCTGATGCCGTCCGTGAACGAAAAAAGGCGCGAAGAGCTTGAAAATATGCTGGCCGTATATAGGGAGGGAATGAAATGCTTGTAAAAGATGTTGTAAATATAATAGAGCAGCTTGCGCCGCCGTCACTTGCGGAGGGCTGGGACAATGTGGGTCTGCTTGTGGGCGACGGGGATGCCGTGTGCAAAAAAATACTTTTTGCGCTTGACGCAACGGACGAGGTCATCGCGGAGGCGGCCGCAGCGGGCGCGGATATGATAGTGACCCATCACCCGATAATTTTTAAGGGGGTCAATGCGCTGAATACCTCTACGGCACTTGGCAGAAGACTTTTAAAGCTTGTGAAAAACGATATTGCGGTCTACTGTGCGCATACAAGCCTTGATATTGCACAGGGCGGCACAAATGACATACTTGCACAGCTTATCGGCCTTAAGGACGTACAGGGGCTGATGCAGACGGAAAACGGTATGCTTGGGCGTGTGGGCGATTTGGAGGAAAAAACGACCTTAAAGGCGCTGACAAACAAGCTGATAAAGGCACTCGGTATGCCTGCTGCAAATGTGACGGGCTCACCCGAAACGGAGGTTTTAAGGGTGGGGCTCTGTACGGGCAGCGGTGCGGACAGGGACTTTATGCTGGCGGCAAAAAATGCGCTGTGCGACGTTTATATAACGGGGGATGTAAAGTACCATGAGGCACAGTTTGCGCAGGATATAGGGCTTTGTCTTATAGATGCCACCCATTATTATACGGAAAGTATAGCTATGCCGCGCGTATGTGCCTATGTAAGGGAGCACAGCGGCCTTGAATGTGTTGTAACAGACACGAACGGCGAAAGCTTTAAAACCGTGACAGCGGACACTACGGGAGAATAAAATGGAAACTGTAAAATTTAAAAACGGCGTTACGCTTGTAACGGAAAAATTTTATAATATACGCAGCGTGGCGGCGGGGATATATGTAAAAAACGGCTCGCTCAACGAGACCGCACAGCAAAACGGCATTTCTCACTTTATAGAGCATATGCTTTTCAAAGGCACGAAAAACCGCAGCGCAAGACAGCTTGCAATAGAAATGGACAGGGCGGGCGGTCAGCTTAATGCCTATACCACCAAGGAGTATACCTGTTTTTATACAAAGGTGCTGGACGACTGCTTTGAAAATGCCTTTGACATACTGGCGGATATGTACTTCAACTCGGTTTTTGACGAGAACGAGATAAGGCGTGAAAGAGGTGTTATAGACGAGGAGATAGATATGTACGAGGATACGCCCGACGACCTTGTGCACGACAATCTGCAAAATGCGGTGTGGCGCGGTACGGGTCTCGGCCGCACGGTGCTCGGTACGCATGAGAGCATATCGCATTTTACACATGACACCTTTACGGATTATATGCAAAAAAACTACCGCCCCGACAATACGGTCATCTCCGTAGCGGGAAATATTGACCATGAAGCGGTGGCAAAACTGGCGGAAAAATATTTCGGCGCATACTACCGCGAAAATACGGCGGAAAAAATAAAAAACGACAATATCTATACGCCCTCTGTTGTGACGTGCAAAAAGGAAATAGAGCAGCAGCATATCTGCATTGCGTTCAGGGGCGTGTCGCAGCACAGTGCGGATATACAGACAATGACGCTTTTAAATACCATACTCGGCGGCAGCATGAGCTCGCTTTTGTTCCAGAAGGTGCGCGAGGAACAGGGACTCGCCTACAGCATATATTCCTATCATTCGGTCTATGCCGATTCGGGGCTTTTCAGCGTTTATGCGGGCTTTAACCGCGAAAATCACGACAGCGTGAAAAAGACCGTTTTTGACGTGCTGTACGGCTTTTCGTCCGGCTTTGACGATGAGGCCGCAGTCAAGGATGCAAAGCAGCAGCTTATAAATAACTACCTTATGGGGCTTGAAAACACATCTACCGTTATGGGCGCAAACGGCAGGGCAATGCTTATAAAGGGCAGGGTCAACACAAGGGAAGAGGCTGTTGCCAAAATACAGGGCATAAGTATCGGGATGCTTAAAGACCTTGCGGGCAGGATATTTCTGGAGGGCAGTGAAAGTATCTCCGTAGTGGGATAGTTATATCAATAAACGGATAAAAAATATTATGTTAAAAAGCTGCCGCATTAAGCAGCAGCTTTATTATTTAAAACATTTTTTTATGGATTTGATACTGCCCGCCACAAGCAGCCTGTCGTTTGATTTAAGCTGCATATCGGGGTTTATCTCTATTATTACATGGCCGTTGGCTTTGATGCCTACGATATTAAGGTTGTATCTGCGCCTTATATCCAGCTCTGAAATACTTTTGCCAACCCAGCTTTCGGGCGGCTCTATCTCGAAAATGGCGCAGGAATTGTCAAGCTCTATATAGTCAAATATATGGTCGGAGCTGTATCTTATGGCTGTCCATTCCGCAAGCTGCTTTTCGGGATATATTATCTGATCCGCGCCGTTGCGCAGCAGAAACTTTGCGTGTACATTGCTTGATGCACGCGATACGACAAAGGCCGCACCCATATCCTTTAAAAGCGATGTTACCTGCAGGGAGTTCTGAAAATCGTCGCCTATTGCAACTATGCAAAGGTCAAAGCTTTTTATGCCAAGTGTTTTTACAAACTGGGCATTTGCGGCATTGCCTATAAGCGCGTCCGTTACATAGGGCAAAACGGCGTTTACGTTATCCTCCTTTTCGTCTACAGCCATTACCTGATGTCCCAGCTCGTTAAGCTTTTTTATGGTGTTTCTGCCAAACCTGCCAAGACCTATTACCAATACGGATTTCATATCATCCACCTCCGGAATTTATCAGCCGACACCCACATTCTCCAGCGGGAGCCTTGCGTTTGCCGTGTTTGTTTTTGAAACGGCGGCAAAAATAAGTGTAAGACCGCCGACTCTGCCAAAAAACATTAAAAACATTATTATACAGCGTGATATCATGCTAAGCTTTGTCGTCAGCCCGAGTGTAAGCCCGACTGTCGCAATGGCCGATGCCGACTCAAACATACAGCCGAGAAGCGGCAGGCCGTCAAGCCTGCTTATTATAAGCGAGGAAACGGCAAACAGCATAAGATACATATAAAATACCGCCGCCGCGCTGTGTATGGTTTCTGCGGCCAGTCGTCTGTTATATGCCGTTGCATCCTTGCGCCGCATAAAAATCGAAAATGCGGATACGGTAAGCACGGCAACGGTCGTCATTTTCATACCGCCTGCGGTGGAGCCGGTTGAACCGCCGATAAGCATAAGCAGTATCGTTACGGTCACGCCCGCGCTGCTCATCTTGGTAAGGTCGGCGGTATTAAAGCCCGCTGTACGCGGCGTTACGGTCTGAAAGGCCGAAAGCAGTATACGCTGTTTTAACGGGAACTGCGCAAATTCCCCAAAGAAAAAGTATATAAACGGCAATATCAGCAATACCGCCGTTGTGGTCAAAACCAGCTTGCTTTGCAGGCTGTATTTTTTTATTGTAAGCTTATTGCGCTTTATATCGTCAAGCGTGCCAAAGCCTATGCCGCCCACCAGTATCAGCGCCATAAGGGTCACATTTACCGATATGACATCGCTGTAGGACGTCATCGAGGAAAACTGCTCCTTTTCGCCCATAAGGTCAAAGCCTGCGTTGCAAAAGGCGGATACCGAGTGGAAAACAGAGTAGCCCAGCCCTTTTAAAAAGCCGAATTCGCCCATAAACGCGGGCATAAGGAAAAGTGCGCCCAGACCCTCGGCAATAAGTACGGTACGGACTATGAAATATGTATAGTTCACAATGCCGCCAATATGCGCCGCCGATACCGACTCCTGCATAACGGCACGCTGTTTCAGGCCTATCTTTTTTTCAAAGGTGGCAGCCGTTATGATGTAAACGGTTATTATGCCCATGCCGCCTATCTGTATAAGCAAAAGTATCACGCATTTGCCGAATACAGACCAATACACGGCGGTATCACGCACCACAAGCCCCGTAACGCATACGGCAGAGGTGGAGGTGAACAGCGCATCTGCAAAGGATGCACCGCTTGCGCCCCTTGTGGATATGGGCAGCATCAAAAGCAATGCACCCGTCATTATCAGCGAAAAAAACGCAATTATTATTATCTGAAAGGCAGTAAGATGAAATTTGCTTTTTACCGTCATTTTGTTATCCTCCGTATGTCCCGCGGGGAAAGATCATCATACCCTGTCGGCTATGTCCAAAAGAAGATCCCTTGTGTCCTCAAAGCCAAGGCAGGGGTCTGTTATGCTCTTGCCGTAGATATGTGTCTCGCTGCCGCTCTGGCTGCCCTCAACAAGATAGCTTTCTATCATAACGCCCTTGACCATATCGCGGATATAGTCGTTGTAGCTGCGGGAGTGGAGTATCTCCTTGACTATCCTGGGTTGCTCAAAGTATTTCTTGCCGGAGTTTGAATGGTTTGCATCCACAATAACGGTGTGATTTTTAAAATCGCCCTCTATAAACTTGCTGTAGGCAAGTATAAGGTCCTCGTAATGGTAGTTGGGCAGGTTGTTGCCGTGCTTGTTTACCGAGCCACGCATAATCGCGTGTGCAAGCGGATTGCCCGTGGTCTGTACCTCGTGGCCGTTATAGAGAAAGTTGTGCGAATGCTGTGCGGCCTTGATGCTGTTGAACATAACGGTAAGGTCGCCGCTGGTGGGGTTTTTCATGCCCACGGCGCAGTCGATGCCGCTTGCCGTAAGGCGGTGCTGCTGGTTTTCAACACTTCTTGCGCCTATGGCGATATAGCTTAAAAGATCCTCCACAAACGGCAGGTTTGAGGGGTAGAGCATTTCGTCGGCAATAGGCATACCCGTTTCGGCGATAACACGGATAAACATTTTTCTTATGGCAAGTATGCCCTCAAGCATATTAGGTGCCTTGTTGGGGTCGGGCTGGTGCATCATGCCCTTGTAGCCCTCGCCCGTGGTGCGCGGCTTGCCCGTGTAGACGCGGGGCACGACAAGAAGTCTGTCGTTTACCTTGTCGCGTACCTCCGCAAGCTTATTCATATATTCCAAAACGGCATCTTCGTCGTCTGCCGAGCAGGGGCCGACAATAACTATAAAACGCTTGTCCCTGCCCATTATAACATCTGCTATTTGCTTGTCGTTGTCCTTTTTTACCGCAGCCAGTTCCTCGCTTATGGGTATAAGAGATCGTATCGACTCGGGCGACGGAATGGCGCGTACATTTTTAAAACTCATATAAATTCTCCTTTTGTATATCGTTATCCTTGATTATACTACATTATGGCATAAAAATAAAGTTAATTTTTTGCTTTTAAGGCACAAAGCGAAATAAATTCGGTGTTTTTTGCCGCCGATATAAGGCCGTCTGCGGTAAGCGGCAAAATGCCGCGGGAGATGTCCCTGGCACCGAAAAGCCTTTCAAGGGCGTAAATATTGGCGTTTTTGGGTGTCCGCGGCTTTAAAAGTGCGTTAAGACACATAAGCTTTAGCCTGTGCAGATCCCCGCCGCAAAATTTTTGCCCCTGTATGTGCGAAAAAGCCGCTTTCATGGTTTCTATGCTGCTTTCAAAGTTTATGTCCTTAAATGAGGTCATATATATATCCCCGCAGGGCGTAAGGCCGCAGTCACAGCCGTATGCGCCCGCACAGCGTATATTCTCCCACAAATAGGTGTTTTTAAGATATACCGACAGGGCATACCTTTCCGCAGGGCTGCCGCCTGCCTTAAAGGCAAGGCTTATGGTGTTTACAGCATTGTCGGTGAGGATGATGCTCTCGGTACCGTCGGGGATGAAAGCCGCCGCTTTGCGCGGGGTGTCGGGGTAAAGCTCCAACGAGGCGATGACCCTTTTTGCCGCCGAAAAATTGCTTTTATCCGTGCATACCGCACAGTACACAGCGTTTTTTGTAAAAAGGTATTTTTGTATATCGGCAATATCGCGGGTGTCAGAGCCGCCCAATATACGGCTGAGGGTAAAGGCGCTTTTTTCCGCCGCACCGAGGGCGGTGTATCTTGTAAGAAACTCGGGATCGGTGGGCGGAAGCGGCTGCGAAGCCTCTGCGGAAAAGATCTTGTTTATCCGCGCCGCACAGCTTTGCGCATCCTTTGCCAAAAATCCCAGATGCATCATAAAAACAGGCCTGCCGATGTCCCCGAACTCCCTTGCATCAAAGGGCAGGGCGGAGCGCCGCATTTTTAAAAGGGATACAGCCCTTTCAAGCATACCACGGGGCATATCCAAAACAAAGGCAAGGGTAATATTGACGGTATCCTTGTTTTTGTTGTCGGTAAAGGCCGTTTGGCCGTCAAAAACAATATCCTCGCAGGGCGGCTTCGGCAGCGGGATAAAAATGTCCGTATCGTTGTCCTTTGCCGCCTGATAGCTGTAAAGCGGCGCAGGGTCGGTCACGGGATATGCTGTCGCCGACGGCTTTTTTGTGCCGATGTATTCAACGCCCAGGGAAAGTATCCTGTCCGTGAGGCTTTTTGTATCGGGAAGCCTTGAAAATATGTCGTCAAGCTCAAGACTTGCGGGGTCGAACTTCGCCTGCATAAGCAGTATGTTGTAATACAGCCCCCGCGGCTTATAGCCGAAATCACGGTTTTTTATGTAAAAGTCGGGACGGTTTGTGCTTTTTATGCGGCCTATGGCCTTTTTTGCCAGCTCGTCCGCGGACTGTCCCGTTATTTTTATATATGCCGTATCGCCGTCGGTGTTAAAAACAGCATTTATGCCCTCGGCCGCAAGGGCGCGGCAAAGTGCGTCATAGGCGTGTACAAGGACATAGTCGCAGGTCTTTGCAGCGGGTATCAGCGCCATTGTACGTTCGCCGTTTACAAATATCCTGTCGGGCAGGGGCGTTTTGTACAGGGGCGGCTTTTCTGCGTTATGCGCCTTGCCGAAAACATCGCTCAAAAGGTCAAGATATTTTTCCTTGCCGCAGTTTCCGTAAATATAGGCCGTACAGTTTGACGGTACATAGTATTTTTTGTGGTAATCGAGCAGGGCAGGGAAGGAGGCCTTGGGGATATCCTCGGGCACGCCTGCCGCATGAAAGGGAGTAAATGCCTTTTTAAGCCGCTGCTCGGTGCTGTTTTCGGATATATCGTAAAAGCCCGACATCTCGCCGTATACGCTGCCGCGTATCTTCTCCCCGTCAAAAAAACCGCCCTCCTGCAAAAATATCCCCTTATTTTTATAAACAAGGGGATGAAAGACTGCATCACAGTACACCCCTGCCATAATCATAAGCGAGTCCCCGCTCACGGATGCGGCGGGGTAAAGCGTTTTATGCGGGTATGTAATGGCGTTAAGGTAGGTGTACAGCGTGTTTTGCGCCAGCATATTGAACGGGTCTTTGATGGGATAGGCCTCGGAGCCGCAGAATACGCAATGTTCGAGTATATGCGGTATGCCCGTGTCGTCATGCGCGGGCGTATCAAAGCACAGCGAAAACACAAGGTCGCTGTCGTCGTTGTCAACACAAAACACCCTTGCACCGCTTTTGTGCGTGTAAACACTTAAATCACCCAAGCCCTTGATATGCTTTTTTAGCGTAAGTGTCATATCACAGCACATTGTGTTCCTCCAGATAACGCCTTGCCTCGTTTTTGACGGACTGGACGGGGTGGAACTGTGCCACCTGCGTAAAGCAGTCCTTGGCGGTCTGCTCGTCCTTTTCGTCTATTGCGATCTTGCCAAGCTGATAAAGGGCGGAGTAGCGTATCTCGTCGCCGTCCTGACAGCATTTAAGGCATTGGCTGAAAAGTGTTTTTGCGGTCTGAGTATCGCCGTTTTCCACCTGCTGACGGCCGCTTATATAAAACTGCTCTGCGGCAAGCGGCAGTATAAGCTGTTTTTGCTTTGCGTACTGCTCCATTATATCGGGCGAAAAATCGGTGGTGTCTATGTTTACAAGTATCATTGCGGCCTCGGTCGCATTGTCGTTGTTATAAAGCGTTTCCGCGGTGTTTATCTGTTTTACCCTGTCCTGCAGGGGCATATTTGCCTGTGCCTTCTGCTCCTGCGAAAGACTGGCGGAGCTTTCGTTGTATTTGGCCGAAAGCTCGTCAAAGCTGTGTTTAAGCTGATTGTAGCGGTTTGCCTGTACATCCAGCTCGTTGTTTTTCGTTTCCATAAGCTGCGGTATCGCAAGCAGACACACAATGACCGCGGCACTTATAAAGCCAAAGAAAAACATCGGTATCACGGGCTGTGTGCGCTTTGCGCTGCCGCGTGAACTGCGCGACACAGTCTGCGGCATATAATATGCGGAGTTGCGCGGGTCGCTGCGGTAGCTTTTGGGCACGGGACGGCTTTTGTCGGGATAAAGCTGTCTGTAATAGCTAAGTGCCTTTTTGTTGTTTATATCCTGCTTCAATACCGTGTTGATAAGGTCAACGGCCTGCGAATTTTTGCCGTGCATAAGATAGCACAGCGCAAGCATATTGTTGGCCTCTATAAAGCGCGGGTTGAGGTTAAGTGCCTTTTTTAGGCTTATTATGGCCATGTCATCGTTGCGCTCGCGTATATCGTCAAGCGCCTCGTTGTAAAGCTTTATGCTTTGCTCTATCTGCTCGGCCTTGCGCGTGTTTTTCTCGTATGCCGCAAGATAGCCCGAGGCGGGATTTTTTTCGGGCTTAAGATTTATGCTGAGCACCCACTGCATAAGGGCATTTGCGGCATCGCCCGTCTCAAAATACACAAGCCCGAGCAGGTTTCTTGCGTTGGTGTTGCTTTTGTTGAATGCTATGCTTTTTCTCAGCGCCTCCGTTGCGCCGCTCAGGTCTCTGTCCTGCGCCATTTCAAGCCCTTTGTTGTACCAGCGTGCGGATATGGCATTCGCACGGATATAGGGGGCAAGAACGATGCCACAGTCGGGGCAGATGTCCTGTCGGTTGGTTTCGGCGCCGCATTTTGGACATTTCATGGCGCTTACTCCTTTTTGTCTTTTTTATTGTCGGTCTTTTTGGCGCGTGTCTCGGCGGTAAGGCGCAGCAGATCCATCACATCCTGCACCTCGTTGTCAAGTATGGTGTTTTCCAGATCGCCGACTTCTGTCATGGGTCGGAATTTATTAACTTCTTTTTTAAAATCAAACATATATATCCTCCGCGGCTTTAAAGCCTGTTGTCATTCTTTTATCGGGGGTTTTTGATACGAGTTTTTTCGGCAAAAACCCCCATATTGATTTTAACACACATATCACGCCTCTGCAAGTGGTTTTTATGAATATCCATATTTTACCTGTATAAATTTTTGCACAGCGCAAAAAATAACAACGAAAAAAACAAAACGGAGGTAATGAATATGAGCATAAACCAATCCATCAAGTGCCGTGTTGACAGCTGCAAGCATAACGAGGGGCATTTTTGCTCGCTCAGCGATATACTTGTGGGCAACGATATGTGCCAGAACGCCAAGACCACATCGGAGACGGAATGCAGAAGTTTTGAATTGTAATAAAAAGAGGGAGCCGCAAAAACACCTTTGTCGGCTCCCTTTTTTTATTTTTTACTTTGTGTAAACGGTATTACGCACATCATCGGCACGACCGTGAACAGGCTATAGGCGTAGCGAAATTCCGTATTTACGGGGGTCGCTATCATCAATGTTGCCAGTATGGCGGCAGTCGGGGCATATACGGTCAGAAGTGACCTTTTGCAGCGCATAAAGCACAGCCCCGCAGTAAATATCATTATCCAGCACATCATGCCTATGCTCCAGAAAAGGCCGACATAATGTATGTCCCTGTAAAGGTTGATATATGCCGTAAAGGCGTTATATACAGCCTGCGGCATAAGCGGTATCCTGTGTATGTCAAAGCCGAAGGTCTGTCCGCTGAAATCTACCGTGCCGTACATCCAGCCCGACCTGTCGGGATATACATAGCCCGAGGTCTCGTCCGACTGCGCAATAAGGTACGATACGGGGTTTTGCAGCCCTATTTTAAGCCAAAGCAAAAGATAATCGCCCTTGTGTTCAAGCAGGTATGCGGGGTCGCCCGTTTCCCTGACAAGATCCTTCATGGGGTCGGCTACCGTCGGGAAATACACATCGGATATTTTTTGTACATCCATTATCCGCGACAGCGCCTCATACTGCTCGTCGGTTATCCTGCCGCCGTCCTTGACGGTACGCGCGATATGCTGCAAGGGCACGGAATACGCCTCTATCGGGTCGGGCTTCATTATGCCCGCCGCACCATACAAGGGACCCCTTATAAGCGCCGATACCGCAAGCACGGCAACGGTAAGCACGGCAACACTTTTTTTGCTGCGCCAGAATGCCGCCGCAAGTACGGGTGTAAGCAGGATAAAGGCGAAAAATGCGTTGCTGCGGAAAAGGCAAAACAGTACGCCGAATATCAAAAACATTACGGATTCGTAAGCCGATACCTTGCTGTCCTCGCAGGCCGCTATGCGCCATAGCGTAGCCGAAAAAACGGCACAGATACAGCCGAAAAGCACGTCTTTCAGCATTGTAAAGGCAAAATCGCCGTGATAGGGCATAACGCAGTAATAGAAAAGTACGGCTGCGATAACTCGCTTATCGACGTTTGCGCGGTACATGGTTTCCGCCACATAGGCAAAGGCAAGCGAGGTCAATATGCACTGGATGATGCTGTAAACGGCAACCCCCGCAGTCTGTGAGCCGAAAACACGCAGCCCCGCATCAAAACACAGCTTTATCAGCATTGTATGTACAACGGGATGATGATTTGAAAGGCTCATCCTGCCCGTTGCCATAAGCAGCTGCATAACGGAGTCATACAGAACATTGCCGGGGAAAAGATACAAAAAGTAGGGTATCCTGCAAAGCAGTATACACAATAAGAAAAGCAGCATCATACGGCCGTTTTTTCTTGTATCTGTCTTTCGCACTGTGCAAAGGCTGACGGATAATGCACGCTCGTACAAAAGCTTTGTGCCGCTTCTGAAAAAAATATACAGTCCGACGATACAGCATATAAGCGTATACGCACAGCCGAGCGGAGTGCCCGAAAGTATTTTTTCGATATTGGCATAAACACAGGCAAGCATAAACAGTACACCGCAAACGGCGGCAGGCTTGTCCGTGCGCTTTTCGCCCAATGCAAACGCATTTTTGTACATGGGCACAAGCAGCAGAAAAAGCAGCAAAGATAATTCACTTGAGGTATTTACGCCGTACATCCTGCAAAATGCCGTACCCGTAACAAAGGCGGAAACGGCGGAGAGAAAAGCAGGCCTTTTAAACATTGTCCTATCCAAGTTTCTCGTCCTTCCGCGTTTTTATTTTTCTGCCCTGAAAATGTAGTTTTCCTTTAATACCTTTTGCATTATATCGGCAGCATCCGATGCTTCAAGGGAGCCGCTGGCATCCACGTCAAGGTATTTCTTCCAATCGGCTGTCTTTTTTTCAAGACCGAGCACATAGTTTTCTTTAAGCACCTTTTGAAGCGTTTCGGCTGCATCTGATGCATCCAGCATACCGTCGCCGTTTGCATCGCCGTATCTGAACTGCGGCTCGGGCGTATAGACATCGTTTACGGCAAGATATATGGCTCTGTGGCCGAGTGCCGTGGGGTGGGGGTCAAAGCTTACGTTGGGCTCGCGCATATCTATATTTGCATTTACATATCTGCTTGAAGTGAATGCGGCATATACATCCGCAAACTTGTAATCATCACTTGCGGCAAGACCCTTGTTAAGACGGTCGATATAGGGCTGTATGCGGTTGCCCACGGCGTATTCGCCCTGTGAGGAATCCGACAGCGGCACCACAAGTATCTTGTTTTTAAACGGGTTGTAATAGTTTGTGAATATTATCTGCGCCGAAGGGTTTTTCTTTCTTATCTCGGCTGCTATCTGCGGTATCATCACCTGTGAGGTGTTGTCGCATATTGCGTAAAAATCGGCGTTGTCGATAAACAATGCCTCTATCCTTTTTACACGGCCTTTGAGAGTCTCCAGTTTTTCGTATTTTTTGATAAATTCTATCCTGTCAAGTATTGCCTTATTTATGTCGTCTTCCTTTTCGGGATCGACACCAAGCTCCTTGGCAATGGCATTTATCATGGGCTTCATTATGTCGTTGCTGCCTATGCTGACAGTTATGACACTTGCGCCCGAAAGGTCGTAGGTGTCGTTTTTAAGCTCGTCCAGAAGCTCCTGCGATGTTTTGCCGGGTACGGCAAGGTTTTCGTATTTCATTTGGTGCGCATTTGAAAAAAGCGCGGGATATGACTGGGTCTCCGGATGGGAGAGTGCATAGCCCGATGCGATGCTGTCGCCCAGCGCTATATATTTCGCACCGTCCGCCGCATACACGGGGATACTGCAAAGAATTGCCGATAATGCCAGAATTATGGCCGTGATTTTTTTAAACATTTTGTTTCTCCTTTAGTGTTTCTTTTAATTCCTGCAAAAGGTTTTGCATATTTTCATAGCCTGTTGTTGAATTTACCCTTACACGGGTCTCCGCGCTGCGGGGCAGGCCCTTTATGTACCAGCCTATGTGCTTGCGCATCTCCCTTACGCCTATGACCTCGCCCTTGTACTGCGTAAGCATTTTAAGATGCCTTGCAGCCATGTCGATACGTTCCTCGGCCGTGGGCAGGGCAAGCAGCTCGCCCGTTTCAAGGTAATGCACGGTACGCCTGAATATCCACGGATTTCCCTGTGCGCCGCGGCCTATCATAACAGCGTCGCAGCCTGTGTATTCAAGCATTTTTTTTGCATCCTCGGGTGTGAAAATGTCACCGTTGCCTATAAGCGGTATTCTTTTAAGCGCATCCTTTGTCCGTGCGATGATATCCCAGTCGGCCTTGCCGCTGTAATACTGCTCGCGCGTGCGCCCGTGCAGCGTGACTGCCGCCGCACCGTTTTTTTCCGCCGTTTTTGCCATTTCAACGGCGTTGATATGCTCATCGTCAAATCCCTTTCGTATTTTGACGGTAACGGGCTTGTCCGAGTTTTGCGCCACGGCGTATATGACCCTGCCCGCAAGCTCGGGGTCAAGGGAAAGTGCCGAGCCCTCGCCGTTTCTGACGATCTTGGGCGCGGGACAGCCCATGTTTATATCCAGTATGTCTATTTCGGGAAAGGCGTTCAGCTCCGTAGCCATTGCGCCCATTATTTCGGGGTCGCTGCCAAACAGCTGCATTGCCGCGGGACGTTCCTCTTCACCGACATACAGCATTTTTTGTGTATTGCGGTTGCGGTGGCTCATACCCTTTGCGCTGACCATTTCGGAAAACACAACGCCGCAGCCCATTTCCTTACACAAGCTGCGAAAGACCGCATCCGTGATGCCCGCCATAGGTGCCAGAAAAACATTGTTGTCGGTATTGACGCTGCCTATTTTCAAATCTTCAGACCCTTTCCGCCCAGCTTGAACACCTTGTACCACACACTAAGCGCATTAAAAAGCTGCCGTCTTTTCTTGGCCATGCGGTCTATTTCAAGCTTTGCGCCTATGCTGTCGTATTCCAGGTCGTCCTCGTTTGCAAAGCATTCTATAAACACGTTGCCGTCCTCGTAAAAGCCGACGGAGACCGTGCCGTGCACCTTTTCGGCAAGGTATACGACCACCTGCTTAAGCTCCTTTTTTACCTCGGGTGGCAGGGCCGAATAATCGTCCTCGTTGTAGTAATGCTTCTGCTGATGAAAATTAGCGGCAGATAAAACACTTTTTTTCATTTTGGTACTCTCCTTTTTCAGATATATTCGTTATTTATATTTCTGAGTGAAGCCTCGCCGCCCGATATGGGGACAAAGCCGCTGTCTGTTTTTATGATAAGCTCACCCCTGTCGGAGATATCCGCAGCCGTGCCCGTGACACGCTCGCCGCGGTATGTGGCGCATACCTCGCGGCCGAGGTTTATGCACAGAGTCTTGTACTCGTCTTTAAGTGCGGGGAAGCCGCTTTTTATAAAAATGCCGTAGTATTTTTTTATATTTTCGGCAAGCTTTTTTATTATCTCGGCACGTTTGTATATCCTGCCGCTTTCAAGCCGCAGTGAGGTGGCCTTTTTGGCTATTTCCCCGTCAAAGACTGTCTGGTTGACATTTATGCCTATGCCCGCAACAACAAACAGTATGCGATCCACCTCGGCCTGCATCTCGGTAAGTATGCCTGCGGCTTTGCGGCCGTTTATTATAATGTCGTTCGGCCATTTTATGCCCGCATCAAGCCCCGTGACCTGTTCTATCGTCCTTGCGGCGGCTATGCCCATTACGGGCGTTATCTGCGCTACGTCCCTTATGTCGGTATCGGGGTAAAATATCATGCTGAGATATATATTCATGCCCCGCGGGCTTGACCATGTACGTCCGAGCCTGCCTTTGCCCGCCGTCTGACGGTTGCAGGTGACAAAGAAAAACTCCTTTTTCCCCTCGGCCGCAAATTTTTTTGCAAGGTCGCTGGTGGAGGTGACTTCGTCCTCAAAATAAAAATCGTCCGTAAAATCTATTTCCCACTTGTTCAGGATATCGCAGGAGGTGTCCAGCAAATATCCGAGCCGACTTACGCTTGTTATATTGTAGCCGTCATTTTTAAGCGCCGTTACGGCCTTCCATACGGCTGTGCGCGATACACCCAGCGTATCCGCAAGTTCCTGCCCCGAAACATAGTCGTTTCGCTGCTTTAAAATATTAAGTATCCTGTCCTTCATATAAACATACCTCGCTATCTTATATTTTAACCTATTTGTCCGCAGATTGCAAACATATTTTTAAAAAGTTGCGGGGCAATGGCACGGAATTTTTTGGTTTTTGTGTTATTTCTCAAAAAACGGGAAAAGTCAGGGGCGATTGTTATTGACTTTTTTATGCAACATTTGCTATAATAATAAATACGCTGTGTATAACACAAATTTAACTTTGGAGATAGCAAAATGATATACAACAACATACTGGAGGCTATGGGGCATACGCCCATAATACGCCTTAACCGCATGAACAAGCCCGGAAATGCTGAGATACTGGTAAAATTTGAGGGGCTTAACGTGGGCGGGTCTATAAAGACGCGCACGGCGTACAATATGATAAAAAATGCCGAAAAAGAGGGCAAGATAACAAAAGATACGATAATCGTGGAGCCGACAAGCGGTAATCAGGGCATAGGCCTTGCGCTGGTGGGCGCTGTAAGGGGCTATAAGACCATAATCATCATGCCCGATTCCGTCAGCGAGGAAAGACGCAAGTTGGTGGAGCATTACGGCGCACGGGTAATACTTATACACGATGACGGCGATATAGGCAAGTGCATACAAAAATGTCTTGATACTGCGCTTGAAATGGCGGCAAACGATAAAAATGTCTTTGTGCCGCAGCAGTTTGAAAACATAAATAATATCCGCGCACACAAGTATTACACCGCGCTGGAGATACTTGAACAGGTGGCGGGCAGTATAGACGGTTTCTGCTCGGGCATAGGCACGGGCGGCACCATAACGGGCATAGGTGAGACCCTTAAATCCCAGAACCCCGATATGAAGATATGGGCGGTCGAGCCCGAACACGCGGCTATACTGGCGGGCGGCACGATAGGCACACATCTTCAGATGGGTATAGGCGACGGCATTATCCCGTCTATACTCAACACAAATATTTACGACCATATTCATATCGTTACGGACGAGGATGCCATAAACACGGCAAAGCAGCTTGCGGAGCTGGAGGGCATAATGTGCGGCATATCCAGCGGCACAAATGTTGCGGCCGCACTTAAAATGGCGGAGGAGCTTGGCGAGGGCAAGACTGTCGTTACCATTCTTCCCGATACCGCGGAGAGATATTTCTCGACACCGCTTTTTGTGAAATAAGAACATATACACCGCTTTGGCTGCTGCCGGCGGTGTTTTTTTGTAAAATTTAAGGCAGATTTAAGAAAAACAATTGACCTTGCGGGATATATATATTATAATGATATCAAATATATGTGTACGGATAAAAATTGAATGAGGGGACAGGGGTCAGACACCTGTCCCACTTTAAGCGCAAAACGGTGACTGGATGGGAAAAGCTGGTAAATCGTCTGAGTACATATATTTTGAAAACAATGGCTCAACCGCGATAAATCCGGCAACACTTCCGTGGAAATCGGAAGGCAAAGAATACTATGATAGTAATATAATATACTTTGCAGTTTCATAAAAGGAGGACAATGATAATATGAAGAAAATTATTCTTATATTTATTTGTTTATGTGGTGTTATACTTGCGGTTGTATTATTAAACAGAAATTCGGTATCGGATATTGATAGAGTAATTACAAAAAAATATTCCGAAGAAGATTTGTTTAACTTTAGATTGGATACAATAATAGAATATGCGGTGCGTCCTATCACCCTTGAAGAAGTAAATAAAAAATTTTTGATAGAATATTTTCGTGAAAATGAAGATCATAATAAAGGATATTCAGTTTTAAAATCTGATAAAGGCGGGTATTTGTTCTGCTTCTATGAAAAAGAGAATGATGCTTACGTTCTTAAAGATGGTGTATATTTCAATTATTATGTTCCAAGTGTAGAAGACTACGACGAGGCCACATTATTAAATAAATCATCATATTACATTAATAAAATGTACCCGTCAACTATGGATTTTACCGATCATGCCAGTCATAAGTCGTATATAACCACAAGAGAATTTAAAGATGTAGATGTTTTTTATGAATATTATGTCCCACAGAATGAGTTTTTGGATAATTTTTTTGATTTATGGCGTGTTGAAAAAATCGAAATTGTAGATCGCTATAGTGAGTATGGAGTATTAGACGCTGACAAAAAACTTATAGAAAATAAATTTTCAGACAAAAGTAAGCTCAACGAATGTCAAAATATATCATTTTGGGATTATTACGAAAAAAGAACAGGCGAAAGATCAAATTTTAATATTCATAAGTAAGATGGTGGGGAAGGGAACAGGGGTCAGACACCTGTCCCACTTTGTGAAAAATCCTAAACATGGGAAACAACTATATGATGCAATTAATATTGGTTTGCCTGTAGCGGTTGGAGTATATAACCCAATAGAAGCAATTAAAGCTAATAGCGTGAATTGGAATAATTTTAATTTGCCTGCAGGAAATTATACCGCTGAGCATATAGTGGGAGAGTTTTATAATTCTCAAAGCAAGCGATATGAATATATAGAAACCGATTCTATGATTAGTAATACAGGAACGAATGTATATGTTATATCCTCAACAGGACTATACTCAAACAGACCCAATATCAGTAATGGAGGATTTATCGATTATGACTAAACTATTATGTGCGATTTTTCTTGTAATATTAAATGCAATTATATTTATATTGATCAGTGGTGTAAAATCTTTGGTATTTAATAAAAAGTTTCATTGTCAGCATTGCGGAAAGGAATGTAATTATAAATTAAGTTATTTTAATCTTCTTATGCCGCATGGGTTGATTAAAATCAAGTGTTCTGAATGTGGCTGTAGTTTTCTTATGAGTAAAAAAGAAACAGATTTATTGCATGGACAGAAGTTTAGGGTATTTGGGTGGACATTCGTTATGTTCGTTTTATTGATAAAATTTTTGTTTGAAGAGAAATCAGCTATATATGAATTAATAATAATTCATTGCGAGGGTTATATAGCAGCTGTAATTTCTTTATTAATGTTTCTCTTGCTTATTACTTTTATGTGCGGTACTGTAATATATAATTATTATAGCGTGGTCTGCAATATAATAAAATATATCGATGAACAAGGACAGATGTGCATAAACGGGGACAAAGGTGCGCATGAGTTGAAATGATTTTGAAAGCCGGAGACAGAGAAACATTCTGTCTCCGACACTTCTGATTTTTGTTTTCCGTTCCATTATTTGCCCCTTTCGGCAATCTTCTTTTATATTTCCGTTAGTCTTGAAATTTGTCTGACAGCGTGTTTCCCGCGGAAAACAAATAACATAAATATAGGGGTGATGACATGAAAAAAGTCGGTTTTAAAAGATGTATAAGCATTATTCTTTCGGCTGCGCTTGCGGCACAGGCTGTGCCCGCTTTTGCAAGTGACACATATCCCGCCGTGATAGAATATATCAGGGGAGTGAACGGCGAATTGGGCAAGGTAAGGGTTACAAGCTGTGAGGACGTGGAAAATGCGTGCCTTGTCGAGGCCGATTACACGGACGGCAGGCTGAGTGATATGAAAATGCGCCCTGCCGACGGTCTGTCACCCGAAAAAGATATCGAATATACGGATATATCGGGCACGTCGGACAAAAAGTTTATGCTCTGGCAGGATATGGACGGCATCATGCCCATGGCTACGGAGGTGTTCTGCCGTGCGGATTCGGACATGACAGAGGACTATGAGGCAGGCAAAATGGGCGGCGCAATGGTGACCGTGGATGCGGAGGTCAACGATGCAAGTCCGTCTGTTGAAAAAACGGATGCGGCCGATCAGGAGGGCGCAAACTGTATCGCTGCGGTAGAGGTATCGCTTCGTGACGGCAAGGAACTTAACGGCGTAGCGGAGATACGCATAAAATACGACAGGACAAAAAACTATAACGCCACCAATCTTATTGCGGGTTGGTTCAACGAGGAGACGGGCGAATGGGAAATGCCCTGCTACTATATAGACGAAACGACGGGAGAGGCTGTTATCATAACCGACCATTTCTCGAAATACGGTTTGTTTGAGGTGGAAGCAAGCGGCAAGCCGTCGGCCTTTGCAAAGCCGCTGGAGCCGTCTCAGATAACACAGCAGATGTTTTTTACCTCCGATACCATACTTGCGATATTCAACCACGATAACCCGCCCCCGCAGGATGAGGCGGCGGATATGGTGCTTGAAGCGTTGGACGGCAGCTTTAACGGCAAACTGACTGCAACGGGCAACAATATCAATACCATTTTGACCAGGGGCGGCAAGGTGAGTACGGGCATACTTGGCAGGATAAGTACACAGTACACCGTGATAGGTATTGTGGGCGGCTGTATAAGCACCGCAAACAATGCGTACAAGCATGGCGTTTTCAGCACCCAGACCCTTGAGGCCATAGGCAGGACCGGTATTGCGGCGGGCGTTAGTGCGGCAAGCTCGGGTGTACAGTTGGCTATGCTGGTTTACGGCCTGGGCGAAATGAGCTATAACCATGTCAAGGCCAAAGAGCTTGCAAAGGATCACGAGGAGCTTTTGAGCCTGCAAAAATTTTACATAAAGCATTTTGTGGGCAAGCGCAGTGCGGCGGACTGGTACCGTACTCTCGAACCATATTACAACAAATACTGCAAGGATATGAATGACAGGAATATTGTGGACAACTATGCCGAATTTGACAAGTCCGTAAAATATCTTGTCAGAAATTACGCCTACAGCTTTGCCGTGGACTACCGCAATGGCGATTTGTACGGCAAAATACTCAATATACCCATATATACCGAAAAAAGAGGAGAAATAGCGGACGACATCTGCGCAAATTACGAGGCGGAGGTGTGGGACACGCTGAGACCTGTGCTGACACAGTTCAGTCAAAAGGCTTATCTTGATGCGCAAAAAGGTCTTGCAAAGGAATGCGAGGAGCTGCGGGAACTGCTTAACGGCGAGATAACACTTAATTTTTATGTTTCACCGGGCTCCGAAAAGGCCGATATCGCGCCGAACTGCTATGTGCGCTTCTACGATGCGAATGACAAGGATCTGTGGCGCAGGGATTTCGACAAAAACGGCCGTGCATCCATTACATTTACGCTGCTTGCCTACAATCAGCTGGAATGCCCGTATTACATAACTGTTTTCGACAAAAAGACCGACAAGGCGGTCGGCAGGATAGAATTGCCCGACGGCATGGAGCCGGGCAAAAGCTACGACGTGCCTTACGACACGGATTATACCTATTTTGACATCGATATCCATGAGGTCAGGGAAAGCTCCGAACATCCGTATCAGTTTGCGGGTATGCACGGCAGGCTTGCGCCCGTTATCGACAGTATGTATACGGACGATTTTGCCTTTACACTGGACGAAAACGGCAGGGCGGTGCTTGAAATGACGTATGCAAAATATTTTGACAACGGCTCGCCCAAGCGTATAGAGATACTTGATGAAAATGACAAAGTCGTATACCGCACACCCTATGATATATCCATGAGTGATGTGGTGCTGGACGGCAGTATGTACAGCGTTGACATCAAATGCACCAATGACAGGGCGATAGATACCTACAAGTGCAGAAAAGCCGAGGCAGTTTATTTTGAGACCTTCGATTCGCCGCCGACGGCCGCCGCATCGGGTGAAATAGATGGCAGCGGCAAATGTACGCTTATGTTTACAAAGTACGGCTACGAGTTTTGCAATAAGGAATATTTACTTTACATCTATGACGAAAATGGCGAAAAGCCCGAGCTTATCTTTGACTTGTCTGAAAGCTACGGTGAGGATAAGACGACCGAGACCGTAGAATTAAGGCTTGACGACACGGACGACCCCGACAAGGAAAAATTTGAGTTGGAGCGGGAGTGCGTTATGATGTACCCCAATACGGAGGAAGCGGTCAATGCGGTAAGCGGCGCTATAGCCGAGGCCGAGTCGGCCGACCCGGGTCTTGTTGAGGTCGATGCGGACGGCGTTATAAAGTCCAATGATAAAACGGGTCAGACTTATGTAACATTCAGGGATAAATACGGTGTGGAGATAAAGGTGCTTGTCATAATCACGGATGATGTTTACGGATATGTAAATCCCATCTGCCGCGGCTGTCAGACCTATGTAAGGATGTCGGTAATGGGCAGGGAGACCGAAAACTACTTCGAGCCGTGGTCGCGCGAGGATGCGCTCCTGCCATACAAGCGTGTTACCTTTGCAACAGGGCGGGATATACCCGGATGCGGGATAGGTGCCATTACAATAAAGGGGCAGGACGGCAGCGAATTGTACTTCAGGCTTATCCCGGGTATGGAAAGCAACAAACTTTATCGCAGCGACTACGGTGCGACAAATGTAAAGCCCCTGGAGTGGATACAGGATTATGATTTCGACCGCTTTACCTATGTGGAGGGTGAGCAGATAACCTCGGATATATACAGGGAGCGTTGGTATTATTACGAGCGCACCGACCTTAAAGACTATCCGTCCGATACGCAGGAAAACTGAAACACGATAAAACGCCCCGCTTTTTTGTGCGGGGTGTTTTTGGTACTTGCATTTACGGGCGGTAAATGTTATAATATGGTTAGGTAATGTTGTTACTAAACAAGGAGGTGTTCGCTTGTTTTATCAAAATCCCGTTAAACGCGGCTTTTTTCCCGACCCGTCGATCGTAAGGGTCGGTGAGGACTATTACATGGTAAATTCCAGCTTTCAGTATTTTCCCGCCATACCCATATCACATTCAAGGGATATGGTGCATTGGGAAACCATAGGTCATGCAATAAACAAAAGCGAGTATCTTGATCTGTCCGAGACCTTGGATTCAAGGGGGATATGGGCAAGCGATATTTCGTATTACGGCGGCAGGTTTTATATTTTTGCTACCTTAAGGTACAATTATCAGACAAGTGACGAGCATCCCATGCGCGCCCAGCTTATGATGTATGCGGACAGACCCGAAGGGCCTTATTCAAAGCCCGTTATTCTGCCTGTTGACAATATAGACCCGTCTCATTTCGTAGATGACGACGGGAAGCATTACATGATAATCGCCCCGGGGATAACCGTTGTGCCTTTAAGTGACGACTGCACAAAAGTCACGGGCGAGCCCGTACAGGTATGGGCGGGCACGGGAGAGCGCTGTCCCGAGGGACCGCATATTTTAAAAAAAGACGGTTGGTATTATGCAATTCTGGCCGAGGGCGGCACAGGCTACGGCCACGGCATAAATGTCGGCAGGAGCAAAAGCCTTTTCGGGGAGTACGAGCCCTGTCCATATAACCCCGTTATGCGGCAGACAGACCCGTCGGCGCTTATCCAGCGGTCGGGTCACGGCAAACTTGTACAGACACAAAACGGCGATTGGCACTGCGTATATCTGTGCGGCAGACGAAACGGCGGAAACTATACCACGATAGGCAGGGAGACCGCACTTGACCCTGTAACATGGACGGAGGATGGCTGGTTTTTGATAAACGGCGGCAAGGGGCCGAGCGAAAAGCAGCTTTTTCCGAATTTACCCGAGGTAAAATATACGGAGAATAATTTTGAGGATTTTAAAAAGCCCTTGTCTTTAAACTGGGAATGGGTAAGAAACCCCGATACGAAAAAATTTTATATTGACAAAAACGGCCTTACGCTTATTACAACAGCGGGAAATTTAAGTGATGTCTCTGCGAAAAATACGCTTGTGCGCCGTGAAACGGAGCTGAGCTATACCGCGGAAACGCTTATGACCTTTACACCCGAAAAAGAGGGGCAAAAGGCGGGGCTTGTCTGCTATTATTCAACGGCCACCTATGCCTGTGCTTCAAAGCGCATAAAAAACGGCAAATACATCCTTTCCCTTGATATAAACCGTAATTTCGGCGAGGAGAATATAGCCGAAATCGAAGTAGAGGACAGGCCGATATATTTAAGGGTAAGTGTAAAAGGCCTTGAAAGAAACTGGTATTATAGCTATGACAAAGAAAACTATACTTTTATAGGCAGGCTTGAAAACTGCATCTACCTTTGTGACGAGGGCGTTCCAAACGACCCGAAAAGGCATACAGGTACACTTGTGGGCATATTTGCAAACAAAGGAAACTGCAAAGAGGATGCCGAGGCAAAATTCGTTTTTTTTGATTACAGGATATGAAAGGTATTTTTATGGACAGATGGACAGCCGATACGAGAAACGGCAGATACAAAAATCCCGTACTTTACACCGACTATTCCGACCCCGATGCAATAAGGGTCGGCGATGATTATTATATGACGGCGTCAAGCTTTTGCAATACCCCAGCTTTGCCGATACTTCACTCAAAGGATCTGGTAAACTGGGAGATAATAGGCTATGCGCTTGAAAACATCCCCGAGGAAAGATATAAAGATCCTATTCACGGCTGCGGTGTCTGGGCGCCTGCAATAAGATATCACAACGATAAATTTTATATCTTTTTCCCTATGCCCGATGAGGGAATATATGTTACAACGGCAAAGAATCCGCGCGGTGAATGGTCAGAGCCCGTTCGGATATTTAAAGGGGCGGGCTGGATAGACCCCTGTCCGTTTTGGGACGACGACGGGCGGTGCTATATGGTGTCGGCCTATGCACGCAGCCGTATAGGCTTTAAAAGCATTTTAAGGCTTACGGAATTAAGTCCCGACTGCACAAAAATTATAGATATGGGGAAGGATATTTTTGACGGAAATGTCAACGATCAGGAGACCGTAGAAGGCCCCAAGCTTTACAAAAGAAACGGCTATTATTATATCTTTGCCCCCGCAGGCGGTGTAAAAACGGGCTGGCAGACGGTACTGCGCAGTAAAAGCATTTGGGGTCCCTACGAGTATAAAAATGTTATGCTTCGGGGTGATACCGATATAAACGGTCCACATCAGGGCGCGTGGGTAGATACCGTAACGGGCGAGGATTGGTTCCTGCATTTTCAGGATGTGTATGCTGCGGGCAGAATAGTGCATCTGCAGCCTATGCGCTGGGAAAACGACTGGCCGATAATAGGCGAGCCGAGGGGCGAATACGGCGTACCCGTAAGCGAGTACAAAAAGCCCGATGTCGGTGCGGAATATCCCGTTACATATATCCCGACAAGCGATAAATTCAACGGAGAAAAATTAGGCCTTCAATGGCAGTTTAACGCAAACCACGAAAATAACTGGTACGAAATGACGGGCGAGGGCATAAAGCTTTTCGCTGTAAACAAGGAAAAGGAAAGATGTATCTGCGATGTGAAAAATCTTCTTTTACAAAAATGGGCCTTTCCCGAGTTTACAGCCGATGCCGAAATAGTGCTTGACAATATGAAAAACGGCGATATTGCGGGTATGGTGCATTTGGGTGTGAAATTTGCGGCGGTCTGTGTTGAAAAGAGCGAGAGCGGCTTTGCCGTTAAGCTAAAGCGCGGCAGTCAGACATTTGTAAACGAAAAAGCGGATGCAAGTGAGGAAACCGTTTATATAAGCGAATATAACGGCGATAAGATATTTTTCAGAAACACGGTCAAGCCCCGAGGTAAGGGCAAAGAGGGCGAAACACTTTGGGGAACAAGCCTTTCATACAGCAATAACGGCCATACCTTTAATGAAGTATGCAGCTTTACCGCCGAGGCGGGACGCTGGGTAGGCGTTAAGCACGGCGTTTTCTGTGCCCACGAGGGCGAAGGCGCGGGCGGCTTTGCCAAGGTAAGGGGTTTTATTTACAAATGATGTTTTATAAGAGAAGGGGCGAGAATTATGAAAAAACGTATTATTGGGGCTATAATGGCGGCAGTTATGACTTTCGGCAGTATTTGTATAGTCAATGCCGAAAACAAAATACCCGCGTTTCCGGGTGCGGAGGGCGGCGGTATGTTCGCCAGCGGCGGACGCGGCGGCGAGGTCTATGTCGTTACCACCCTTGAGGACTACGACCCGACAAAGGATCTGCCCATAGAGGGCTCCTTCCGCGATGCGGTCAGCAAGGACAACAGGACGGTCGTGTTTAACGTATCGGGCGTTATCGACCTGAAAGGGCCTATGCGTATGCACGGCAAAAATATCACCATTGCGGGACAAAGTGCCCCCGGCGACGGCATTACGCTTTACGGCTACGAAACAAATGTCAGCCTTGCCGAAAATATAATTTTAAGGTATATGCGTTTCCGTCCCGGTGCCAAAAACGTACACCGCGGCGACTCCATGGATGCGCTTTGGGGCAGAGGCATGAAAAATATGATAGTTGACCATGTTTCTACATCCTGGTCAACGGACGAAACAATGTCTTTGTACCGTGCGGAAAATATGACCGTGCAGTGGTCTATCATCTCCGAAAGTCTTGCAATGTCGGGACATACAAAGGGTCGCCACGGCTACGGCGCTATATGGGGCGGTGTGAACACCACATACCACCACAACCTTATTTCCGACCATACCTCGCGCAATCCGCGCATGGGCGGCGGTACACCCGAGGCGGACGACAACGACCACATAGCAAAATTTGACATACGCAACAACGTGATCTACAACTGGGGCTTCAACACCTGCTACGGCGGCGGCCGTGCGGACGTCAACTTTGTCTATAATTACGAAAAGCCCGGCCCCGGTACCCGTGACGAGGTAAAAGACAGGGTCATAGACTGCGGCGAAAAGAACAAGCCGGGACGATTTTATGTATACGGCAATGTTATCGAGGGCAATAAGGAAATAAGTGAGGATAACAGCAAGGGCATATATATCGGCGACAGCGCAAAGGACTTTACCGAGATAACCGACAAGGCGTTTGATATAGATGCCGTAAACCATATAAAAACAGACACGCCCGAGCAGGCGTATAAACTGGTGCTTGCAAGGGCGGGCGCGGTATATCCCAAACGTGATGCACTTGATGCACGGCTGATCGCACAGGTCAAAAACGATACGGGCAGCTTTGCAAACCTTGACGAGCAGGTGGGCGGTCTGCCTTATACCAAGGAGATACGGCGACCGGACGACTTTGACAAGGACCTTGACGGCATAGCCGATACATGGGAGCTTGCGCACGGACTCGATCCGACGAACAAAAACGACAGCAGGCTTTACTGTCAGGACGGCAGCGGCTACACAAATATCGAGGTTTATTTAAACTCTCTTGTTGACCCCGAATATGCACCCGAAAATCCGTCTGTCAAGCTTACGGAGCCTGCAAACAACGCAATATACGCCGTAGGTGATACGGTCAGGATAACTGCCGAGACAAGCGAAAATGTCGAAAAGGTGGAGTTTTACAACGGCAGCACGGTCTTTGCACAGACAGCGGAGGCACCCTATGAGGCAAAGCTTGAGGGTCTTGCGGACGGCACATATTATATCTCCGCAAAGGCAACGGACAAAAACGGCCTGCAAACACAAAGTGATGCGATCGCCGTACATATCAATACAAGCAATTTAAAGGACTGGACATCGGCCGACATAGGCAAGCCCGCCGTAAGCGGAAATGCCTCCGAAACGGGCGGTGTTTACACGGTCAAGGGCAGCGGCAAAATAGGCGGCAATGCGGACAGCTTCCACTATATGTACAAAACGCTTGTGGGCGACGGTGAGATAAGCGCAAAAATAGACAGCATTACGGCGGTGGACAACCATGCCTTTTCGGGACTTATGATCCGTGACGGCTCAAAGGCCGATGCAAAGGCGATAGCCGTAGGTCTTTCGCACACCAAGCCTTACGAGTGGAAGGAGCCCGACCCCGAAACGGGAAAGGATGTCACTCTTTACAGAAATGCCTTTGGTATATACATGGTAGGCAGATACGAAACGGGCGCGGTCTTTGACGAGATAGCCGAAAACCTTGACAGCCTTGACAAAGCAAAAAGCTCGGGTGTGGCGCTTAAAAACGATATCCCGTTCAAGGATAAGGGCGATTTTCTGGGATACTATGTTAAATTAAGGCGTGAGGGCGACAAGTTTATATCCTATACGTCAAAGGACGGCGAAAACTGGGAAAAGCTTGCCGAGCGCACGGTCAAAATGGGTGAAAAGGTTTATATCGGCATAGCCGTTGACGGCAATAAGGTACATAACAGGCTCGATAACCTTAATACCGCAAAATTCTCCGATGTTAAAACAGAGGGAAGTCAGACTGCATCGGGTAAGATAAGCTACGAAAAAAATAAATAAAGGAAGGTATGCAAAATGAAAGAATATTTTCCCATGGTAAAAAAAGTCAAATACGAGGGGAAAAACTCAAAAAATCCCTTTGCATTCAAGTATTACGATGCCGAAAGGATAATTGACGGCAAGCCCATGAAGCAGCACCTTAAATTTGCAATGAGCTGGTGGCACACACTTTGTGCGGGCGGCGCAGACCCATTCGGAACTACCACCATGGACAGAAGCTACGGCCTCACCGACCCCATGGATATTGCACGGGCAAAGGTCGATGCGGGCTTTGAATTTATGACAAAGCTCGGCATAGAATATTTTTGCTTCCATGATGCCGATATTGCGCCGGAGGGCGAGACCTTTGCCGAAACAAAGAAAAACTTTTGGGAGATGGTTGACTATATCAAGACCAAAATGGACGAAACGGGCATAAAGCTTTTATGGGGTACGGCAAACTGCTTTAATGCGCCGCGTTATATGCACGGCGCAGGCACGTCCTGCAATGCACACAGCTTTGCTTATGCTGCGGCACAGATAAAAAATGCCATAGAGGCAACGGTTAAACTTGGCGGCAAGGGCTATGTTTTCTGGGGAGGACGCGAGGGGTACGAGACCCTTTTAAATACCGATATGGCGCTGGAGCTTGACAATATGGCACGGCTTATGCACATGGCGGTGGACTTTGGCAGAAGCATTGGCTTTGACGGTGATTTTTATATCGAGCCAAAGCCCAAGGAGCCCACAAAGCACCAGTACGATTTTGACAGCGCGACCGTTCTCGGCTTTTTAAGAAAATACGGCCTTGACAAGGATTTTAAATTAAATATCGAGGCAAACCACGCAACTCTGGCGGGTCACACCTTTGAGCATGAGCTGGCTGTGGCAAGGATAAACGGCGCATTCGGCAGCATTGATGCAAACAGCGGCGACCCCGATCTCGGCTGGGATACCGACCAATTTCCTACGGATGTTAAAACTGCCGCACTTTGTATGCTGGAGGTCATCCGCGCAGGCGGCTTTACAAACGGCGGCCTTAACTTTGATGCAAAGGTGCGCAGGGCATCATTCACCTTTGAGGATATAGTTTATGCCTATATCAGCGGCATGGATACCTTTGCCCTGGGTCTTATCAAGGCCTATGAGATAATAGAGGACGGCAGGATAGACGAGTTTATCAAGCAGCGCTATATCAGCTATACAAAGGGCATAGGCAAGGAAATAACGGACGGCAGAGCAAGCCTTGAAAGTCTGGAGGAATATATCCTCAAAAATGACAAGGAGCAAATGCAAAGCGGCAGACAGGAGTATCTGGAGGCTATATTGAATAATATTCTTTTCGGGTGATGATATGAGATATTTACTTGGTGCTGATATTGGCACATCGGGAACAAAGACGGTTTTGTTTGATGAAAATTTAAACGAGATAGCTTCTTCAATTGCCGAATATCCCATGTATCAGCCGCAAAACGGGTGGGCGGAGCAAAACCCCGAGGATTGGTACGGCGCAGTTGTGCAGACAGTAAAAGAGGTCGTCGGCAGATCGGGCGTAAATGCTGCCGATATAAAGGGCATTGGCCTTTCGGGGCAGATGCACGGGCTTGTTATGCTGGACAAGTTCAACAGGGTGCTGCGCCCGTCTATTATCTGGTGTGACCAGCGCACCGAAAAGGAATGCGGGCAGATAACCGAGCTTGTCGGGGCAAAAAGACTTGTTGAAATAACGGCCAATCCCGCGCTTACGGGCTTTACCGCCTCCAAAATAATGTGGGTAAAAAACAATGAACCGCAGATATACGAAAAATGCCGTCATATCCTTTTGCCAAAGGACTATGTGCGTTTTATGCTGACGGGTGAGTATGCCGCCGATGTTTCCGATGCAAGCGGTATGCAGCTTCTGGATGTGCCGAAAAGGTGCTGGTCGGCCGAGATCTTAAATAAGCTTGGTATAGACGGGGAGCTTTTGGGAAGTGTTTTTGAAAGCTGTGAGATAACCGGATATATAACCGAGGATGCCGCAAAAATAACGGGACTTGCAGCGGGCACACCCGTTGTGGGCGGCGCGGGCGACAATGCGGCGGCGGCCGTCGGTACGGGTATCGTAAAAGAGGGCAGAGCCTTTACCACCATAGGCACCTCGGGCGTGGTTTTTTCACATACCGACAGACCGGTTATCGACAAAACGGGCAGGGTGCATACATTCTGCTGTGCCGTGCCCGATTGTTGGCACGTTATGGGCGTTACGCAGGCGGCGGGACTGTCGCTTAAATGGTTTGAGGATAATCTTTTAAAGGATATCGCTGTAAAAGCAAGGGAAAAGGGCACCGAGCTATACGATGTGATAAACGACCTTGCGCAGAACTCACCCATAGGGGCAAACAGACTTATTTACCTGCCTTATCTAATGGGCGAAAGAACGCCGCACCTTGACGCGGACTGCCGCGGGGTGCTGTTCGGCCTTTCGGCAAGCCATACACAGGGCGATGTTATACGCGCCGTTATGGAGGGCGTTGCGTTTTCTCTTACCGACTGCAAGGATGTCCTCGGCGAGATGGGTATATGTGTCAATGATATGACTGCCTGCGGCGGCGGAAGCAAAAGCGATGTCTGGACAAAGATACTTGCAGACTGCTGCGGGACGGATATAAAAAGGCTCGGCACTGCACAGGGTCCCGCACTTGGCGCGGCCATACTTGCGGGCGTGGGCGCGGGCGTGTTCGACAGTGTCCAAAGTGCCTGTGACAGATTTATCACGCCGAAAAGCAAGATATTATTCTCGCGGGAAAACAACCTTAAATATAAAAATATTCATTTTTTATACAAAAAATTGTATATTTCGCTTAAAGATGATTATAAGATACTTGCCAAGCTGTAGTATTTTGTTCATCAAAAGTTTAAAATTATTCTCTTGTATCATATTCGGATATATTGTACAATTATGTATGGGATAAGAACTTTTGGCAGGATTACAAAATAGGGATAAGGGGATCGCTGCATGGAAGACATAAAGAGAATAAGGTCAAAGCGGGACATCGCAGGGGAATTTGCTGCCGGTATGGGGATACTGCAGTTTATGATCCTTCTGCCCGGTTATTTATACGGGTGGGTGTTTTTTCGCGTGTGGTATGATGCGTTGTATATGTATCTGCACGGGTATTATTTAAGCATTGCGGCGCAGACCGTCAATCTGGCTGCAATTTTGCAATTTATATATAACGACAGGAAATATGTAAAAAGCTATAACAGCCGTAACGACATACAAATAACATATAGCATAAAGGCATATCTCGCCGCTTTTGCGGTACTGGTTCTGGCGGTGCTGATGTTTATACCGGCGGCTTTTTCTTGCTTGATTTAAGAAAATTGTAATAAATAATTAAGAATATATTTTGTTGAAATGCACCTTTTGTTGTTGTAAGATAATAGCATAAGGTGCATTTTGTATTTGGTAAGGAGGGGTGTTATGCAGATATACATTATTGTATTTATGGTCATGTGTGCTGCTTGCTTCGCGATTTGGCACGGTATAAATAACAGCACCGAAAAAAGCGGGCTTTTTCATGCCTTTGTTTTTGTGCTGCTTGTAATGGGTATTATCTGTCATGCCCCGCTTGCGCTTGAATATATACTGAATGAGCCGTCATTTCATTCACGCTTTTGCAATACCCTGTATTATGCAATAAAAGATAATCCCGTTTTTTGTGTGTTTGACATCCCTGTTTTTATCGGGGCATGGATACCGGCTGTATACCTTATAGTGCCTGCTCTTGCCGTAATATTGCTTAAACTAAGATCACTAAAGCTAAAGGATAAGATCGTTGTTGTAATACTTACGGTTTTGTATGTATCAAGTGCATATGCGGCAGTCAGACAGGTAACAAGTTATTTTTGTCAATAGGGAGATGATAAAATGAAAAAAATTTTTTTATTATGTATTATGGGATTGATGATACTTACAGCGTGTTCATCGGAAAAGAAAACGGAGAAGGAAGGTGCGGCGGCGTACAAAACGGAAGCCGTTTTCCCCGACGAACTGCCCGTATATGTAAAAAAGGACGGGAAGGTCGGCTTTATAGACAAAATGGGGAATATGGTGATAGAGCCGAAGTTTGGCAAAACCTACGGCTTTTCCTCGGACGGTACGGCTGCTGTAAGCGTACAAAGCTATAATTTTGGCCTGTTGGAGGATAAATGGGGCATAATAAATACAAAAGGCGAGTATATCATAGAGCCGAAATTTAATATGATCGGCTTCTTTGACGATAAGGGTCTTTGCCTCGCGGCAAAAAATTATAAATTCGGGTTTATCGACAAAACGGGGGAATTTGTTATCGAGCCGAAATATGACGATATAGGTCGGTTTGGCGACAATGATACCGCCCCCGTGAATAAAAACGGCAAGTGGGGATATATAGACCGCGCGGGCAATACGGTCATAGATTTTAAATTTGACGAGGCCGGTGAGTTTGCCGACAACGGCCTTGCGATGGTGACAGTCAACGAGAAAAAAGGATATATCAACAGTTCCGGCGAATATATTGTAGAGCCTAAGTATTTATACTCATCGGATTTTAACTGCTTTGGGCTTGCAAGGGTATATGATGAGGAAAAGGATAGTACATATTTTATAGACGAAAATGGTGATATTGCAATTGACGGCAACGGCTGTAATATAAGTGATTTCAGCGAGAACGGTCTTGCAAGGATAACCGACAAAGACGGGAAAGACGGCTATATTGACAAAACGGGCAAGATAGTGATAGAGCCGCAGTTTGACTGGGCATCCGAAAATTGGTGCGAGGGCTTTGCCGTAATAAAGCAAAACGGCAAGGAGGGCTATATCGACGAAAAGGGCGAGATAGTCATACCGCCGATATACGACATGGTATATAATTTTGACGAATACGGTATGGCAAGGGTCAGCCTTGACGGCGAACTGCTCTATATTGACAGGCAAGGAAATGTACTGCTCAAATCACCGTACAAAACGGCAAGCGGTATGCTTGTAAACGGTCTCATTGCCGTATCAGATGGAGAAAAATGGGGTTTTATGGACATTGACGGCAACTTTGTTACCGAGCTTGAATATGAGGAGGCGCAGATATTTTGAAGTCGATAAGGGCAAATATTATTTTGTATTTTGATTTTCTGCGCCCCTTTGTTAAAAAGCTGCTGCTCTTTATAAAGGATAATGCTTTAAAGGTATGGGTGTGGCTTTTGCTGATAAGGCATATTTATATAACGGCGGGTGCGGTGCTTGTATCCTGCGGTATGCTGATAAGTCCGTCAAGGGGATATATCCCATATGCATCTTCTTTGCTTGAACTAAAGACAAGATACAGCCCTTTGCGTCTGCTTATACCTGCGGCAATACTTACCGTTATTTGCTGTGCTTCCGCAAAACGGGGCTTTATCAAATTTGGACGTGCGGGGAAAAGATTTACCGTCATTTTGTGGATATTATCTGCAATAGGCTATTTTTCGGTAAATTTTGCATTGGCTGTACTTATGAGCGTGTGAATTGAAGCTTTTTTGGATATACAGGGAAAGGAAACCCAAACAGAATACTCGCAAGGAGGTAAATATGGACGAGATATTGGAAAAAAGCAGAATAGGACGAAAAATTGCAATAATAACGACTGCTATACAACTGATAATGCTTTTTCCTGCAAATTCTGTCTTTATTTTGCTGTGGTTTAACGAGAAGATCAACGGCAGTATTTGGTTTATGGCGTGTGTATGGTGGTTGGATCACAATTTGAGTCTGTTTGCGGAAATCATCATAATTCTTTCAACCGTTTATTATATTGTAAAGGACAGGGAATATACCGCGCATTATAATAACCGGCATGACGAATATATGCCGTATGACAGAGCGGAGCATTTTAAAATTATAATGCTGATACCGCTTTCTTTGGCGGCGTTGTTCTTATCAATGATAGGTTTGGCGGGGCTGCTGTCGGTATAGGTGTGTTATTGTATTCATTAGTAGAAAGGGGAAATATATTATGTCCGAGTTCTTGCTTAGCTTTGCACTTGCCCTTCGATATTTGGGCGAAATAATAAAAATGTTTTGGCCTGTATGCCTATGCACGTTTATCGGGTTTTTGGCAAATTATATATTATTTCGGATGACACCAAAGGACAGCGAAAAATATATATTTGCAAAGAAAAGACTTCTTTGGTCGGCAATGCTGTTATTTGTACCGCTTGCGGCATCGTTTTTTAATATAGTGCTATGGGTAATATGCTTTTTTGCCTTGACCTTTGCCGCCTTGATAATAATGTCAAAACAAAACAGCAGGTACGAGGCCTTTGTGGGCTCAACGGGTGTATTGGCCATAGCGTGGGTCGTGTATATGGTGGGTAAGGCTTTTTTGAGTATGTAGAGGTATTGTAGAGGAAAAATATGGAAAAAACGGTAAAAGGAAAAAGGTGCTTACGGCTGTTTATATCATTTTGGGCAGTTATATTTTATGTTTTGCCTGTGATCTTGGCGGTGCTGTTGCGCTTTAAAATACTGCCCGACATTTTTAATATATGTGACGATAGGGAAATGACTCTTTTTGAAATATGTAAAGATATTGTGTGTTGGCTGCCGCTATACTGTGGACCTATTTATATCGTTATGCTGGCGGGAAGCGGCTTTATACTCGGCAAAGCAGCATACGGTATGGATACGGTGTTTTTTTGCGGTGTGGCCGTAACTGCCATGGCGATACCGCCCGCAAGTATGCTTTGGTGGCTTGATGATGTGGTGGGGATAGGTACGTGTGCGGTTTTGGCGGCGGTGTTTTTTATTTGCCTTGTTTCGGGCTTTGTAGGACAGGACAGTAAATGACAAAGGGGGAGGGCAGTATGCCTTCGCCCCTTTTATATGTAAGCCTGTGCATCAGGACTTTTTCTGCGGTAATGCGGGTAAAGTGAATTTTGCGTTTTGTGCCGCGTTTTCAAGCTCCTGCATAAGGGTCTCACGTCCTGTTTCCGCAAGAAGAGACAGGGCTTTTTTTACTGCCTTTTGGCGCTTGGCATCAAGCTTTGCAAGTGCCATTAAAATAGCGGTGTAGGACGAAAATTTATGATCTTCTATCTCCTTTATGGTGTTTTTCTCCGAGGCCTCTATAACGTCAAAAATAGACTCAAAAAGGGTCTGACGTGTTTTGTTGTCAAGCTCGGAGAACCATTGATCCATTACTTTGTTTACAAAAATGCTTGACGGCGAAAAATCTTCGGCATATTCAAAATGTTTGCCGATTATCCGCCATGTATAGGCAAAGTGCTGCAATATCCCGTGCTCGGTGCTGAGAACTATCTTGTTTTCGGTCTTGGAGTCCAAAAGCTGACCGATGATCGACGAGCGGGGCACTATGGCGGTTATTTTTTTTACAATATCCGTGTAGCGCTTTGTTCCGGTCACATCCTCGCGGAAGCCCGGGCCGTCAAAGGCAAACACTTTTTTTACGCTTTTTGCAATGTCGCTGCTGCAAAATACACAGGCATAGACCGCAAGATTGGCACCCTTGGAGTGTCCGCCGACATACAGACTGTCGGAGGGACTGAATCGGTCAAGATACTCCACGGCGCAAAGCTGTGCGGGCGTACCCGTCATAAAGCTGAAATTAAAATCCTCTTTCCAGCCCGCAATATTGCCGTCTGTCCCGCGAAATGCGATGTATTTCGTGCCGTCGGGCAGGGTGCAGGTAAGGGCGGAAAACTGCAGCGCCTTTTCCGCATCCACACGGTTTGTGTAGCCCGAAAGCGCAATATCCGCAAAACGGTTTGACCCCGCAAGCTTTTTCAAAAGCACCGTATCCTGCTCAAAGCTGAAAAACACCTGCTTTTCATCCACCTTTTCGGGATTGTATTTTTCAAAAGCACTGCGTATCGTGACGCTTTGCTCAAAACTCTCCGGTATGATATTGTCAAAAACTATATAGCTAAGCTGCGCAAGTATAAGGGCATCCACCTCATTAAACGCATCCCGCTCAAAGCCGAGATCGCCGCGCCAGTCAATGTAATCAAGCATATTCGCCATAAAAAAGCCTCCTTTGCCATAGTATAGCATAAAAAAGAGGTTTTATCAAGAGGGGAACGGAGAAGCACCGTCCCCTCTTTTTGCTCAGATAATTATTGGCTGAAGCTGTCTGCCTTCCAGCGCAAGCAGCACCGTATCGGCGACCTTGTTAAAATCGGCCACCATCGAAAGCGGCTTGTTTATCGGGTCGTCCTGACCGAACGGCACAATATACACATTTTTGCGCACTATAAGCTCGCCGATGTTTTTAAGGCTTACGCCGAGTGCATCGTTGGTCGCGGCGGCCAGCACAAGCGGCTTGCTGTTGCGCAGATGAGCCTTGCAGGCCATTGTTGCCACACAGTCGTTTATACCGTTGGCAAGCTTGCCCAGCATATTGCTTGTGCATGGCGCAACGACCATAACGTCAATATTGTTTTGGGGGCCTATGGGCTCCGCGGCGACGATATCGGTTATCGGCGCGTGGTCGCATAACAGCTGCAGCCTGTCGATTATTCCCGTGGGCGTGCAAAAGCGGCATTTTGTGGTTTGTACGCTTTCGCTCAGTATGGGGATTATATCGGCACCCATGCCCTTGAGTACCTCTATTTGCCCCAAAGCAGCATTTATCGTACAAAACGATCCGCAAAGGCAGTAGCCTATTTTTTTACCCGACAGCATTTTTCATCACCCCCACAGGCATACTATGCCGTCATATGCCGAAATGTTCGCGGGTCAGGCGTATTATCGCCTCTTTTAATATCTCCGCGGCTGTAAGGGGTGCGGTGCGTCCCGGCAGACCCGGACAGTAAAACGCTTTTATGCCAAGCTCGGCCGCGCGGTTGAAATCCGTCCCGCCGGGGGCCTGTGCAATGTCGGTTATAAGCGTATTTTTGTCCGCGTATTCAAGCATTTTGCGATCAAGTATCGGTGCGGGTGCGGTGTTGAAAACAAAATCGTATTCGTGTAGACGGTTTTTTAGTTCGTCAATATGCATACTTTCAAGACAAAGCCCCTGTATCACGGCCTCGTCCTCGGGGCGGCGCTGTGTCAGCGTGACCTTTGCGCCCATTCCCCTCAGCATCAGCGCCAGCGCCTTTGCACAGCGCCCGCAGCCTATTATAAGCACACGGCTGCCGAACAGCGTCCTGTCGCTTTCGCTTATCGCGTTTTGTATTGCGCCCTCTGCCGTCGGTATCGCATTTCTTATCGCCACCTCGGGCAGGGTAAAGTAGTCATAGACCTTTATCCCGTTTGCCGCCGCTTTCACCTCGTCGGTCACAACTCCCGCAAAAAACAGGCTTTCCTTGGGTATTTTCTCAAAAAAGACAGAAAGCTCTATCTCGCTGCATTCGTTAAGCGCCAGCGTCCTTTTGCCGCGGGTACAGGGTATGGGTCCGAGAACGGCATGACAGCCGCGCACGGCATCGTCGATACTGTCGGCGCAGTCGTCCGTAAATTTACAGCAGTATGCGGCGGTTTCGTGCCCGTCCGTCTCCAAAAGCCGCTTTAAGTATTTGTACCTATCGTCGCCTCCGATAATTGCAAATCTCATTTTATCACCTCAAAATATTTTATGCCGCAGGGCGGTGAAAATTGCAGTTATCGGATCGCTTCGGCAATGATGCCGCCGTCAAGCTTTAACTCTGCCGTTGTACCCGCTGCAAGTCCGAGTGCATTTGCATCGCAGGGGAAAAACATATGACAGCCCGCAATGTTTGCCGTTATGCCGTTGTCGCAGACTTCTTCGACCACGGCGTTTTTTATCACGGCGGGCCCGTCTGTAATTTCTTTAAGTGCAAGTATGTCGCTGTCGCGCATCAAGGCCTGTACGGGCTTTAAAAAGTATTCGGGACGTATTTCGATACCCTCCGCGCCGAGCAGCCCCTCGCTTGAAAGCACATAGCCGTCGGACAGCTCGGGACAAAGCGTTTTGTCGGCAAGAAGAACTATCTCCCGCTGTGTGCAGTTGTCGTCTATGGCATCAAAGGCCTGAAGCCATACATCAAGGCTTATGGGCTTTTTCCTGTCCTCTTCGCTGTAGCGCAGTACAAGATTTCTGCCGCCGCCCGCTTTTTTCAGTATAAAATTTGCCTGTTCAAGCGTCAGCATATCGTTTTGCAAAATGGTGTTTTCCTGTGTGCCGCTTATCAGTCCCTCGTGTACGGCGGCGTTTATGTATTTGTCGCACCAGTTGGAAATGTCGCTGTCCATTGGGGCTATCTCCCGCGGCAGGGTATTTATCCCGTCTATGCTGCAGCGGCTCAGCGCCAGCATTTTGATAGCTTGTCCCCGTGTTACGGGCGTGTTAAGGTCTATTACGGTCTGTGTGACCGCCTGCGTGCCGTCCTTTTGTGTGCCGCAGCCCACAAGCATGATAAGTACAGCAAGCAATACAGATATTTTTCGCATCTTTGGTTTCCCCCTTTGTGCTATCTTATGCGCAAAGTGAGATTTTAGAACAAGAAAAAAGAAACGCGCAAACGTCCTTTGCAAAAAGCGAATAAACGCCCTCACAAAGAAACATCCGCGCGTTAAATTTAATAACCTGCATCAGGCCGTTTTAATAGCCGAGCATTTCCTTAAAATCCATTATCTGTCTTACCGTGCCTTCAACACCGGCCTTGCCTACATTTATGACCAGATCGTAGCTTGTTGCGCTGTCCCAATCCTTGCCGGAGTAATAGTTGTAATAGTTGCGGCGCTTTTTATCCGCCTTGGACAGCTCCGTTTCTATGTCCTTTTCCTTCGGCTCGCCGTAAAGCTCCTCAAAACGCTTTGTCCTGTACTCCGTGTCCGCCCACAGATAAACGCTTATAAGGCGGGGGTGCTTTCTCAAAACATAGTTTGCACAGCGGCCTATAATGATACAGCTTTCTTTTTCTGCGGTCTCTTTTATAATGTTTGACTGCAGGGTAAACAAAGAGTCGTTTGTGACCATATTGTTATTGGGGAAAAGCAGGGACCCCATCGGTGAGGAACCCATAACTACCGAATACAGCAGACTGTTTGATGCCACCTCGTCCGCCTGCTCAAACACAGCCTCGTGATAGCCGCTTTTCTTTGCTGCCATTGTTATAAGCTGTTTGTCGTACATTTTTATATCAAGCTTTTGCGCCAGCAGTTCGCCCACGGCATTGCCGCCGCTGCAAAATTGCCTTGCTATAGTTATTGCATAAAAATTATCCATTTATTTCACCTCTATACAAATTATTCAACAAATGTGTTTCCTGATTTATTTTTTACTCTACAATATTATACAATGGATTTGCTTTTTTGTCCAGCCTTTTTGTAAAAAATATTGCGGACGCCATAAAAATATTATTAAAGCTATGCAAAATTCTTCTGTTGGCGAAGAATTTACCGAACAAAGCCGTATGTCTTTTGGGTCAAAAAAGTAACAAACATGTAATATAAAAATGGCGTATTTTGTGATAAAATAGAAAAAAGAGTATTTACGGAGACAGAAAAATGGATCTATTTGAGTATACACGCCGACAGAACATGAAGCAGGGTGCGCCGCTTGCCGCAAGGATGCGTGCACGCACGCTGGACGAGTTTGTCGGTCAGCAGCATATTATCGGCAAAAACACCCTTTTATACAGAAGCATTACGGCGGACAAGCTGTCCTCTATAATTCTGTACGGGCCTCCCGGTACGGGCAAGACCACGCTTGCACACGTTATTGCCAACACCACGGCGGGAGAATTCAGACAGATAAACGCCACTACCGCGGGCAAAAAGGACATAACCGAGATAGTGGAGCAGGCAAAGGAGACAGTTGCCGTAAGCGACAGGCGCACGATACTTTTTATCGACGAGATACACCGCTTTAACAAGGCACAGCAGGACGCGCTTTTGCCCTATGTCGAGGACGGTACGGTCATACTGATAGGCGCGACTACGGAAAACCCGTATTTTGAGGTAAATAAGGCGCTTGTAAGCCGCAGTATAATTTTTGAGCTGAAGCATCTTACAAAGGACGATATAAAGACACTTTTGCAGCGTGCCCTCCACGACGAGGACAGGGGCTACGGCAGCTTTGACATAGATATTGATGCAAAGGCGCTGGATTTTATTGCGGATGTCAGCAGCGGTGATGCGCGTATTGCGCTTAATGCGCTGGAGCTTGCGGTGCTTACCACCAAGCCCGACAAGGACAATGTGATACATATCGACCTTGGCGTTGCCGAGCAGTGTATACAAAAACGCTCGCTCAATTACGACAAGGACGGCGACAATCATTACGACACAATATCGGCCTTTATTAAAAGTATGCGCGGCAGCGACCCCGATGCGGCCGTATATTATCTTGCAAAAATGCTCTATGCGGGCGAGGATCCGCGCTTTATTGCAAGAAGGATAGTTATATGTGCCTCGGAGGATGTTGGAAATGCCGACCCGCGTGCGCTTCTTGTGGCGGTCGCGGCGGCGCAGGCGGTGGACTTTATCGGTCTGCCCGAATGTCAGATAAATCTTTCGCAGGCTGTGGCCTATGTTGCCTGCGCACCCAAAAGCAACGCAAGCGTGAGCGCGATATACGATGCGATGAATGACGTAAGGCATATACAGACCTCGGGCGTGCCGAACCATCTGCGCGACAGTCATTATCCGGGTGCGGAAAAAATGGGTCACGGCACGGGCTATAAATATGCGCACGATTTTCCGAACAACTATGTCGAGCAGCAATATCTGCCCGACGAGCTTGTGGGAAAGCAATACTATACTTTCCAAAACGGCTACGAGCTTAAACTTAAAAACTGGTTTGACAAAATAAAAAACAAGGAGGGTGAGGAATAAATGGTAAAAAGAATTATCGCATTGCTGCTTGTACTGTCGCTTTTGCCTGTTTATACGGTAAATGCGGCGGATAAACGTATGAAAGGCGTGTGGGTGGCTACGGTATCCAATCTGGATTATCCCAAGGAGGGCACCGTTAATTCCTCACAGCTTATGAAAGAGGCCGACGATATACTGGACAACTGCCAAAAAATGGGTTTTAACGCCGTGTTTTTCCAGGTAAGGCCCGCGGGAGATGCCTTCTATCGCTCGAATATCTTCCCGTACAGTCAATGGCTTACGGGCTCGCAGGGAACTGCCCCCGAAAACGGCTTTGACCCGCTTGCATACTGGGTGGAGGGTGCGCACAAGCGCGGCATGGAGCTTCATGCCTGGATAAATCCCTACCGTATAACCACAAACGGCATTTCGCTCGATTCTCTGGCGGTAAACAACCCCGCAAGGATAAACAAAAATTACACCATACACTACACAAACGGCAACTATTACTACAATCCCGCCATGCCGGAAGTCAGAAAGCTGGTCATTGACGGCGTTATGGAGATAGTGAACAATTATGACGTTGACGGCATACATATGGACGACTATTTTTATCCAGGGTCGGATATAAATGACGATGCCGATTACGAAAAATACAACACCGCCTTTTCAAATAAGGACGACTGGCGCAGAAACAATTGCGACCTGCTTGTAAAGGGCATACACGATGCCCTTGCGGGCAGCGGCACGGCCTTTGGCATAAGCCCGAGCGGTATATGGGCGAACAAAGACAACAACCCGCTGGGCAGCAATACGGGCGGCTTTGAGTCTTACTCGGCGATCTATGCGGATACAAGAAAATGGGCACTCAACGGCTGGATAGACTATATCGCACCGCAGGTATACTGGGAAATAGGCCACAAGATCGCGGATTATGCGACCCTTGCCGACTGGTGGTCATCCACCCTTGCACAAAGCGGCACAAAGCTTTATATCGGTATCGGAGAGTACCGCTGTGACAGCGCGTCCTCAGACAGCGTGTGGTATAACGGCGCAGCGATAGAAAAACAGCTGGAATACAATAAAAATATTGCCAAGATCTCGGGCGAGATACATTTCCGCTACGGCTCTGTTATAAAAAACGATGTTTTGGTAAATATGATAACAAAGCATAATACGGGCGCTGCACCCGCGGCAGTTCAGACAACACAGCCCGTTACGCAGGCACCCGTTACACAGGCGCCCGTTACGCAGCCGCCCGTTAAAATAGAGGAGCCCACCGTGGCGACCACGCAGGCACCCGTACAGACTACGGCTGCACCCGTTCCCGCAATATCAAAGGACGACATTGTTGTTTATCTGGACGGCAAAATGGTCGTCTTTGACCAAAAGCCGATAATTGAAAACGGCAGAACGCTTGTGCCCATGCGTGCTATTTTTGAGGCACTCGGCATGGAGGTAGAGTGGAACAATGCCAAACGCAGGATAACGGCGACCAACGATGGCGGCAAGCTTATAATAATGACAGTCGGCGACCCGATAATGACGGCCGACGGCAGGATAGTGGAAATGGATGTTCCGCCCAAGATAGTTTCGTCAAGGACACTTGTTCCGCTGCGCGCCATATCCGAGGCCTGCGACTGCAGGGTAGACTGGGACGGCGTAAACAGGACGATAGACATAACTTCCGAATAAACGTAATAATAAGACCTTTGAAAAACGGATTTTCAGAGGCGGTTTAAAGAGGTTTGGTATGCTTGAAAAAGTATTGGACACTATAGAACAATTTGATATGCTGCACAGGGGCGACAGCGTGGTGATAGGCTTGTCGGGCGGTGCGGACAGTGTTGCGCTTGCGCATATACTGCTGCGGCTTGCAGGCAGGTATTCGCTTACGCTGTCGGCGGTGCACGTCAACCACAATATCCGCACGGAGGGGGCTATGCACGACCAGCAGTTTGTGGAAAAATTCTGCGCGGAGAATTCTCTGCCGCTTAAGGTCTACAGCCTTGATATAAAGGGCATTGCGCAAAAATATGACCTTACGCTGGAAGAAGCGGGCAGACAGCAGCGATATGCCGTGTTCAAGGCGGCGGGTGCGGATAAAACGGCGGTCGCGCACAATCTTAACGACAATGCGGAGACGATGATAATGCGCCTTTGCCGCGGTACGGGACTTAAAGGCATGGGCGGCATACTCCCCGTAAGGGATGATATAATCAGGCCGCTTATAATGTGCAGCCGTGACGAGATAGAAAGCTACTGCCGCCAAAACGGCCTGAACTGGTGCACGGACGAAACAAATTTGCAGACGGATTACACACGCAACAAAATACGGCACCTTGTCCTGCCCGTTTTAAAGGAGATAAATCCCGATGCAATAAGCGTGCTCGGCAAAAATGCCCTTATTTTCAGACAGGAAAACGATCTTGTGGAGCAGCTTGCAGCCGAGGCCTTTGAAAGGCTTAAAAACGGCAATACCCTTGATGCAAACGATCTGTCAAAGCTTAATGACGTTTTAAGATACAGGGTGTACAGGATAGCCTGTGAAAATGCTGTGGGTCTGAAAGATATAGCGTTTCGGCATATAGAAATAATAGACGATCTTCTGGACAAGCCCGTCGGCAGACGTGTCGATCTGCCCAAGGGACTTTGCGTGATAAGGGACGGCGGCGGGCTGACCTTTGTAAAAAAGCATGACGCTGTCGATACTGCGCTTGAAATAGATGTGCCCGTTAAAATAAACGGCAAAAACTATCTGCTGACGCGCGAAAAGGGAAAACGCGGCATCTGTCATGCCGTAGACTGCGGCGAAACACAGGGCTGGCGTATCCGTACACGCAGGCAGGGTGATATATTTATGCGTGCCGACGGCAGACAAATAAAGCTTAAAAAGTTTTTTACAGATATGAAGATCCCTGTTTCAAGGCGTGAGGATATACTGCTTCTGGCAAGGGACGACAGAGTATATCTGGCCGAGGGGATAAAAAATATATTTAAAAACGAAGGACTTTATCTATACTTATGGGAGGACTTGACATGAAAGAAAATATTTCCGTGCTGATATCCGAGGAACAGATCAAAACACGCATTGCGGAAATGGCGGCACAGCTTAACGAAATGTACAAGGATGAAACGGTTTATGTGGTATGCACGCTGAAAGGGGCATTTATATTTGCCGCAGACCTTGTGCGGCAGATGGATATGGATGTAAGGATGGAGTTTGTCTGTGCATCCAGCTACAGCGGCACGGAGTCCACGGGAAAGCTTGTTATGAAATATCCGCTTGACAAAACTATGGAGGGCAAAAATGTACTGCTTATAGAGGATATACTCGATACGGGCAGAACGCTGAAATACCTTTGCGATTATCTGAAAGAGCAAAACCCCAAGACCGTAAGGCTGGTAACGCTGCTTGACAAGCCCGACAGAAGAGTGGTGGATATACAGGCGGATATATCGGGCTTTACCATACCCGACAAGTTTGTTGTGGGCTACGGGCTGGATTATGACCAAAGATACAGGCATCTGCCCTATATCGGCGTTGTGAACGGCTGACCGCGGCTCCCGTAATACAGACTTTGCCGACTTTTGCAGGCAATTTATGGAAATATACCCAATACATATACATTATTCGACAAAATTTTAGTGCTTTTATAAGAAAAATAAATTTCGCTTGAATTTGACAGCAAACCATGATACAATTCGTATAACATGTTTCGACACAAATAGTGTCGAATTTTGGCCGATACCATGGAATTTTTATTACGGGGCACCTTTTTACGGTGCCTTGCAGTCAAAGAAAGGGAAATCATATGAGCATACTGTTTTACGACCGCGACAGCGAAAGGATGAGAAGAAACCACGATTTTTTCACCCATGAGATGAACAAGGCATTTGTATCGGTAAGCACGGCGGAACAGCTTGAAAGACTGGTCGTGCCGACCGACATAA
>JAFYGI010000051.1 GCA_017543265.1 Bacillota bacterium
GGGCTTTGCATCGATGTTTTTGATCGCCTTTGTGGGGCACTTTTCGGTGCATACGCCGCATTGCGTACATTTTTCGTAATCTACCTTTGCCAGGAAGTTTGTGACCGAAACAGCCGCACTCGGGCAGTTGCGCTCACACATCTTACAGCCCATACAAGCATTGGAGCAGTTGTCCTTGCTCTGCTTGGGCATATCGTTTGAGTTGCAGGCAACGCGCACCTTCATATCGGCAGGCACAAGCTCTATTACATGCTTGGGACAAGCCTTTACGCAGGCACCGCAGGCAACACATTTATCCTCGTTTACAACGGCAACGCCGTTTACAATGCTTAAAGCATCAAACTTACACGCCCTTACGCAGTTGCCGTCACCCAGACAGCCGTATGCGCAGGACTTTCTGCCGCCCGAAACACCGTTTTCAAGGTCACAGTCGGACTCGCCGTAGTAATCAAACTTGGTCTTTGCCGCGTCACAGGTACCGTTACACTTGACAAAAGCAACCATTTTTGCGCCTTCCTCGGCCTTGATGCCCATTACCTCGCCGACCTTTGCCGCGCAGGCAGCACCGCCTACGGGACAGGCATTTACGGGAGCCTTGCCCGATGCGATAGCCTCCGCAAGGGCATCACAGCCCGCATAGCCGCAGCCGCCGCAGTTTGCACCGGGCAGACACTCTCTTACAAGGGGTACCTTCGGATCCTGCTCAACTTTAAGCTTGATGGATGCCAGACCAAGGCCTGCACCGAAGAGAATACCCATACCGCCTATACTTACTACAGGCCAAAGTATACTTGTTATATCCATTTTCAATGCACCCCCTTATTATAACATACCCGAAAAGCCCAAAAAGGCTATCGCCATTAAACCTGCGGTTATCAGCGCTATCGGGAAGCCCTCGAGCGACTTGGGGATATTGCACTTTGCAACGCGCTCTCTTATGCCCGCGAAAAGTATGATGGCAATGGCAAAGCCTATTGCGGCACCGATACCGTTTACCACGGATGCGATAAAGCCGTAGCCGTCGTTCATGTTGTTAACGGCAACACCCAGAACCGCACAGTTTGTGGTGATAAGGGGCAGATAAACGCCAAGTGCCTGATACAGCGACGGAGAGGATTTTTTGATAAACATCTCAACCAGCTGAACCAGTGAAGCAATAATAAGAATAAATGCAATGTTGTAAAGATACTCTATTTGCAGCGGTACCAGTATAAACTTGTGCACCAGCCATGTTGCGGCCGAAGCAAGCGTAATAACGAAAACTACGGCGATGCCCATGCCGCTTGCCGTCTCTACCTTTTTGGAAACGCCAAGGAAGGGACAGATGCCCAAAAACTGCGAAAGCACGAAGTTATGAACAAAAATTGCACTTAATAATATCAAAAACAAATTCATTTCTCCGCACCCCCTTATTCAGCCTTTTTGCCGCTGCGCAGCTTATTGACAAGTACCATTAAAAATGCAAGTGACAAAAACGCACCCGGAGGAAGTATCATCACAAGTGTTCTCGGGAATGCTTCGGGAAGCACGGTGTAGCCCAGAAGAGAGCCGTTGCCCAGAAACTCGCGTACAGCGCCCAGAACAAACAGCGCAAATGTAAAGCCCAGACCCATGCCGATACCGTCAAACAGCGACGCGATGGGGCCGTTCTTACCCGCAAATGCCTCCGCACGGGCAAGGATGATACAGTTTACAACGATAAGCGGGATATACACGCCCAGCGCCTTTACAAGGCTGGGGGGGGCGTATGCGTTCAAAAGCATCTCCACTATCGTAACGAAGCTGGCGATAACCACAACATAGCAGGGTATACGCGCCTCGTCGGGTACAAATTTTCTTATAAGCGAGATAACCAGGTTGGAGCAGGCAAGCACCGCAAGGGTGGAAAGACCCATGCCCAGGCCGTTTATCGCGCTGGAGGTAACGGCAAGTGTGGGACACATACCGATTACCTGTACAAAGGTGGGGTTTTCGTCGATAATACCGTTTTTAATAATTTTTACGGGATTCATTACTTATTCCCTCCTTTCAGATTTTTCTCGTAATAATCATAAGCCTCGTTTACGGCATTTACTACCGCGGTGGAAGTTATGGTCGCGCCCGTTATGGCCTCCAGCTGTGTGTCGGAAGCACCGCTGCCCTTTAATACCGTAAGGGGAGCCTGCTTGCCGCTGTCAAACTGGGGCGAGAGCTTTGTTTCGGCATTTGCGCCAAGGCCGGGGGTCTCGGAGTGGGAAACCACCTTAACACCCGTTACGGTGCCGTCCTTGTCGATGCCCACCATAAGGTTAAGGCCTGCGCTGAAACCCTTTGTCGTAATTGAAAAGGCATAGCCGCCGTCGCTGTTTTTGCTGTAGGAGTTGATGATGTCGCTTTCGGGTACCTCGACAGGGTCGTCGTCAAAGGTGATGGGAAGCGCATCAATTTCCTCATCCTTGGCCGTTGTGGGTAAAAATACCGCTTTCATAGCCTTTTGTGTGGATGCCTCTTTCTTTTGGGCAATGGTAGGTGCGGTAGCCGCATTTACGCCGCCGAGAGCAGCCGCAGCAATACCCGCGATAACAAGAAGCGAACCGCCTGTTTTAACTATAGGATTCATGCCTTCTTCGCCTCCTTTGCCTTTTTCACCGCACCGAAGATGGTAGGTCTCGTATATCTGTCAATAAGCGGAACACAAAGGTTCATTAAAAGGATAGAATACGAAACGCCCTCGGGGTAACCGCCGAATACGCGGATAAGTGTCGTTAAAAGACCGCAGCCTATACCCATTATTATCTGACCCTTGGGTGTTACGGGTGAGGATGCATAGTCCGTTGCCATAAAGAACGCACCGAGCATAAGACCGCCCGTGAAAAGCTCGTAAACGGGTACTCTGTTGGGAGCGATGCCCGTTGCCTTGAAAATAAAGGTCAGTACAAACACAGTTAAAATGTATGTAACGGGTATCTTCCAGCTGATGACCTTTCTTATCATAAGATAAACGCCGCCAAGGATAAGTGCAATGGCGCAGGTCTCGCCGATACAGCCGCCGATATTGCCGATAAGGGCATTTATAAGGTCGTTTTGTGTAACTGTTATCGCGCCCTCTTTTATCTGTGCAAGGGGTGTTGCCTGTGTTGTTGCATCAAGCGCACCGATAACGCCGTAGCCCGTTGCGCCGAATGCGGCACCCGTTGTATATGTCGGGTAGGATGCTACCAAAAACGCTCTTGCACCCAAAGCGGGGTTCATAAAGTTCTGGCCTAAGCCGCCGAAAAGCTGCTTAACAATGATTATCGCAAAGAACGCGCCCACAATGGGTACCCAAAACGGTGCCGAAGCGGGGAGGTTCATTGCAAGCAAAAGACCCGTGATAACGGCCGAAAAGTCACACACGGTCACCTTCTGCTTTGCGGCCTTCTGATAAAGTGCCTCAAAGGCTACTGCGGACACAACGGATATAACCATAAGTGCCGCTGCCCTTGCACCAAAATACACTATGCCCATTACCGCAGCGGGCAAAAGTGCTATAACCACATCACGCATTACCGAGCTTATGGTGTCCTTGGAGCGAACATGAGGCGTCGAGGAAACCATTAAATTATTTTCCATTTTTCTCGGCCTCCTTCCTTGCTCTTATAATGCCCATAACAGTACGCTTTGTTATGCGCAGGCTTTGCGCCAGATGGCGCTTTGCGGGACAGACAAAGCTGCACGAGCCGCACTCGATGCAATCCACGCCGTTATGCGCCTCAAAGGCATCGTAATCCTTTGCAAGGGCATCCTGATTAAGCTCCAGGGGCATAAGACCCATCGGGCAGGCACCCACGCACTTGCCGCAGCGTATACAGTTGCTTTCCTCGGGGAGAGTTGCCTCTTCCTTTGTCATGCAAAGAAGCGCGGATGATGTTTTTACAAAAGGAACATCGATATTGTAAAGCGCGGGACCCATCATGGGGCCGCCTGCGATTATCTTGGCGCAGTCGTCCTTAAGGCCGCCCGTTGCCTCGATAAATTCCTTTATATTCATACCTATTCTTATTTGGTAGTTGCCGGGGTTGTTCACGCCGTTGCCCGTAATGGTAACGATACGGCGCATAAGCGGACGGTTTTTGACAACGGCACGCTCTATGGCAAGCACGGTATCCACATTGTCCACTATACAGCCCACACTTGCGGGCAGGCCGCCGCTGGGCACCTCTCTGCCCGTTACGGCATAGATAAGCTGTTTTTCGGAGCCCTGCGGATACTTGCATTTAAGCGCAAGCACCTCTATATTCGGGTAGCTTTCGGCTGCCTTTGTAACGGCCTCCAGAGCATCCATTTTATTGACCTCTATAGCTATATAGCCCTTTGCCTTGGGGTGGAGCTGAAGCATAACGTCCAGACCCATAACAAGACGGTCTGTCTTTTCCAGCATAACGCGGTGGTCGGTGGTAAGATAAGGCTCACACTCGGCCGCATTTACGATAATGCTGTCTATCTCCTGTCCGGGCGGGGGATTAAGCTTGATGTGCGTGGGGAAGCCCGCGCCGCCGAGGCCTACTATGCCCGCATTTTTTACCTTGTCAAGTATTTCCTCCCTTGACATGGACTTGTAGTCGTTTTCGTCGGTCTCCTTGCCTATCGAAGGATCCTCCTCAAATTTACCGTCGTTTTCGATAATGATGGATTTGACTGTTGCCCCGCTCGGTGTAAGCATGGGCTTGATGTCCACGACCGTACCCGATACCGATGAATGTATGGGTGCACAGACAAAAGCGGTCGCTTCCGCTATCTTCTGACCCAACAGCACTCTGTCGCCCTTTGCGACGATAGGCTCGCACGGTGCGCCTATGTGCTGGCTGACGGGAAATACCATCAATGCCCCCTCTTTGGGCATAAGTATCTCTATAGGCTTTTGGTTTGTAAAGGCCTTGCCGTCAGGCGGATGAATACCTCGTTTAAAGGTGTGAAGATTCATTAAATGAACGCCCCTTTCTTATATTTATACTGCCCCGACACCCTTGTATACGGTCTGTCGGAACCCCTAAATTTTATATTACAATATTTTCGCGGAAAATGCAATATAAATTAAAAAATAAACAAACTTTATTCGCCCGCCCCGCAAACGGGGTGCACAAAAGCAAAAGTCCGCGGTGATTTTTTTGCGGCGGCTGCGAAAAACAAAAAAATAACTTGTATTGTGACAAGATTTACAGTATAATGTAAATATATGAAAGCACAAGGAAAGGTGAAAACATGAAGCTTATCGTAGCAAAGGATAAAACCGGGGATTTTGAGACCGTACAGGACGCTCTGGACAGCGTAAAGGCGGGTGAAAGTGCGGAAATATTTATAAAAAACGGCTTTTACTTTGAAAAGGTCATCATTGACAAGCCAAATGTGACCCTGACGGGCGAAGATACGGAAAACACCGTTATCATCTATAACGACTGTGCATACCGAAAAGACGCAAACGGCGAGTATCTGGGCACCTTTGCCACCGCCACCCTTGAGGTGACGCAAAACGGCAAAAACACCCTTATACAAAACCTTACCATTGAAAACAGCGCGGGCTACGGCAAGATAGTGGGTCAGGCGGTAGCGCTCAGCGCGGGCGGCGACAGATCGTCGTTCAAAAACCTGCGTCTTATCGCAAGGCAGGATACGCTTATGCTGATACCCTGCTATATAGAGGCACAGCAATATCCCGACCTTTATATCAGGCAGTATTTTGAAAACTGCTATATAGAGGGCGATGTGGACTTCATTTTCGGCGGCGCGACTGCGGTATTTAAAAACTGCGACATTTACTGCAAGCACCGTCCCGCGGGCTACAACTGCTTTGTTACGGCAGCCTGCACGCCCGAAAACATAAAATACGGCTTTGTATTTATAGGCTGCCGCATAGACGGGGATGCCGAAAAGGGCACCGTCTACCTTGGCAGACCGTGGCTTCCGGGCGCAAGGACGGTATTTATCGACACCGAGGCAACGGACGTACTCTGCCCCGAGATATGGAGCAGATGGGGCAAGGACAGGATGCACGATGCGGCCTGCTATGCCCAGAACAGCTTTACCGACAGGGAAAAGGTGGCCGCATGGACGGACATACTTACAGACGGGCAGGTAAAGCAGTACACGGCGGAAAACATTTTTGGCGACTGGAGACCCTTTTAAAGGAGCGATGACATATGGATATAGGAAGCGGCAGCATAAAGATATTTACCTGCAACGGCAACCGTGCGCTGGCCGAGAGGATAGCAGACAATCTGGGGCTTAAAGTGGGCGAATGCGTTGTGACGAAATTCAGCGACGGCGAGATAAGCGTAAGGATAGTCGATACGGTGCGCGGCGCGGATGTCTTTATTGTGCAGCCAACCTGCTTTCCCGTAAACGACAACCTTATGGAGCTTCTTATAACCATTGATGCGGCAAAACGTGCCTCCGCAGGCAGGATAAACGCCGTTGTGCCGTATTACGGCTATGCACGCCAGGACAGAAAGGCCAAGCCGCGCGAGGCGATAAGCGCCAAGCTGGTGGCAGACCTTATAACCAGCGCGGGTGCGGACAGGGTGATAACGATGGACCTGCACAGCGCACAGATACAGGGCTTTTTCAATATACCCGTGGACCATCTTTCGGGTATGCATATAATCGCCAATTATTACCTTAATAAGTACGAAAACATATCCGAGGACTTTGTGGCCATGTCGCCCGACCTTGGAAGTGTGGCGCGTACACGCCGCTTTGCGGAGCTTTTGAACATACCGCTTGCCATAATAGACAAGCGCAGGCCAAAGCCCAATGTTTCCGAGATAATGAACATAATAGGCGAGTTTAAGGACAAAAACGTAATTTTATTTGACGATATGATAGACACCGCAGGCACCATAACAAACGCCGCAAACGCCGTAAAGGAGCGGGGCGCGAAAAATGTCTACGCCTGCTGTACCCACCCCGTATTAAGCGGTGCGGCGACGGAGCGGATAAGCTCCAGCGCAATAAGCGAGCTTGTAGTGCTGGACACGATACCCCTCAGCGCGGAAAGGAAGATAGGCAAGATACGCCAGCTTTCCACGGCAAAGCTGTTTGCGGATGCGGTATACCGCATACACGAGGGTCTGCCCCTTTCCAAGATAAGGGAGATGTAGGCCTATGCAAAGGCTTATCATTGACGGCGGCAGCGCGGGCGGACGGCTGGACAAGTACCTGATGAAATATCTCAACAGGGCACCCAAGTCGTTTGTTTACAAGATGCTGCGCAAAAAAAACATAAAGCTTAACGGCAAAAAGGCCGCGGGCAGCGAGATATTACAGGCAGGGGACGAGCTTTGCCTATACCTTGCGGACGACACCGTGGCGCAGTTTCGGGCGGATATGCGCATAAAAGCACAGCACACCGCCCCCGACATAGTTTACGAGGACGAAAATATAATTGCCGCCCGAAAGCCTGCGGGTATGCTGGTGCAGGGCGACAAAAACGAGGATGCGGAAAATCTCAACGATATTTTGCTATGCTACCTTGACGAAAAGGGCGGGCTGGACGGCATATTCAAGCCCGGCATCGCAAACAGGCTCGACCGCAACACGGGCGGACTGGTGCTTATGGGTAAAAATCTTGCCGCGGCGCAGGCGCTTGCAGAGGCTCTGCGCGAAAACAAGGCCGACAAGACCTATATTGCGGCGGTCTGCGGCAGGGTGGACGAAAGCGGCGGGATAAGCGGCTGGCACACCAAGGACGATAAAAACCGCGTGCTTATAACCCGCGAAAAAAGGGCGGGGGCAAGCCCCGTAAAAACGCTGTACACCCCCCTGTTTACGGGCGAAAGATACAGCATTTTAAGCGTAAAGCTGATAACGGGAAAGTCGCACCAGATAAGAGAAAGCCTTTTGGTCGCGGGACACCCGATAATCGGCGACCCAAAGTACGGCGACCCAAAGGAAAACGCATTTTTCAGGCAGAAATTCGGCCTGACCCACCAACTGCTGTACGCGGTCAGCTTTGAATTAAGGGATATGCGGGGCATACTCGAATATCTCAACGGCAAAAAAATAGAATGCAGCCCCGATAAGCGGGCACAGAAAATACTTGAACATATAAAAAAGAGCGCACCGGGTTAATATGCGCTCTTTTTTATATGCTGCTTTACGGCCTTTACAACGGCTTTATCGGCGGGCAGCCAATCCACCGTGTCAAGGGTATCGGCCGTGAGCCATTTTACCGCCGTATGCTCCTTCAAAACGGGTCGGCCGCCCGAAAATCCCGCCAAAAAGCAGTCCATATACAGCCTGAAGCGGGGATAGTCGTATTCCGCGGTGCAAATATGCCCGTCTATGCTTATATCCGCGTCCAATTCCTCTTTTATCTCGCGGACAAGTGCCTGCTGCGGGGTCTCGCCGACCTCGACCTTTCCGCCGGGGAACTCCCACCTGCCCTTGTATTCGCCGCTGCCGCGCTGTGCCGCCAGCATCTCGCCGCTGTCCGAGACTATGACCGCCGCAGCCACTTTCACAAGCGGCCTGTATTTTCCGTCGGCGCAAAGCACAAGCTCCGTGCCCTCCGCCGCGCCGATAAAGGCCAGCCAGTCCTCCGTCATTTCCGTTTTTGTTTCTCCCGCCGCGCCCGCAAGCGTGACCAGCGCCCTTGCGCCGTCCTCACATTCCTCGCAGCCGTATACGGCCTCTTCTATGCTTTTTATTGTGTATATATCCATAATTCACCGCCGTTTCGGGACTTATCCTCAAAGCGTTCGGGGTATACGTCCTTGATGCGCATTTTATATTCCTTATCCTCGTTTATCATCTGTATCATAATTTCGGCAAACTTCGGGTCAAACTGCGTACCCTTGCCCGTTTCCAGCTCGGAGCGGATATAGTCCTGCGAAAATACCTCGTGATAGCTTCTGCGCGAGGACATGGCATCATAGGCATCGGCCACGGCTATTATCCTTGCCTCGGGCGGGATATTTTCGCCCGCAAGGCCGTCGGGATAACCGCCGCCGTCATAGCGCTCATGGTGCCAGCGTGCGCCGATAGCCAGCTGCGGCATTTCGGTTATGTTTTTAAGTATATCGTAGCCCATGACGGGGTGAGTCTTTATGATGGCATATTCCTCGTCGGTAAGGCGAAACGGCTTGTTTATAACGGTATCGGGGACACCTATCTTGCCGACATCGTGCAAAAGCCCCATCATGCGTATCTCCTCGCACTTTTTTGCGGAATAGCCCGCACGCCTTGCAATAAGGCTGGCATACTTGGCCACACGCTCCGAATGGCCGTTTGTATAGGTATCCTTTGCATCTATCGCGCCCGCAAGCGTAACAACGACCTGCATGGAAAGACGCTCGTTTTTCTCGTGCTCGCTTATGACCTCCGCACTTTTGCGCTCCACCTCGGTCTGGAGGCTGTTCTGAAGACGCAAAAGCTCCAGCGTATGCTCCACACGCAGCAAAAGCACCTCGGGCACAAAGGGCTTTTTGATAAAATCCATCGCACCCGCCGACAGACCGAGGGTCTCCGTTTCCGCATCATCGTCCGCGGTAAGGAAGATAACGGGCACGGCCGCCGCCCAGCCAAGCCCTTTCAGCCTTGACATCGTTTCCAGACCGTCTATGCCGCCCATGTGTATATCCAGCAGTATAAGGTCGGGGACGGGGCTGCCCGCAAAGGCCAGCAGGGACTCGCCCGAGTCAAGACAGCTTACCTCGAAGCCCGCGCCCTTAAGTATATGCTCCGCCGCCTTGCGGTAAAGAAAATCATCATCAACAACCATTATTCTGTACATTTTTAAACCTCCCCGGGAAGAACTACTGTCTGCGCCGTCTTTCCCTCTCGTCCAGATCGTCGGCATATACGGCCTCGGTAACATATTCTATGCTTACCCTTTTTGAAAATTCCGTTTTGTTCCACTGCTCCGTCACACGGTCAAGCACCTTTCCGATATTGTCGGAGGACATTTCGGGCAAAAGCAGGAAAAAGCTGTTGCTGCGGTACTGCATCATAATATCGCTTTTGCGCAGGGAGCGGTCAAGTATCCCGCCGAACTGCTCCGCGATCGCGGCAAGCTCCGCCCCGCCGATGCCGCCCGAAAACGGCTTTACGGTAAGCAGCGCCTTGTAGGCCATGCCGCGGTAGCTTTGTATGTAGCGCATCATAAAGCGGTAGACCTGCCCGAAGGAGTCCTGTCCAAGCCACAGCGCCGAGTCGGATATATTTCTTTCCTCAAACACCATGCTTAGCTTGTGCATGGTCTGCTCGGGCGTTTCCTCACCGTCGGTATTGCCCGCATAATTTTGCATATACACCGCATAGCCGTGTTTTTCGTTTTGCTTTACATAGTACAGCGCCTTGTCCGCCATATTGAAAAGCGACTCATAGTCCCTGCCGTGCTGCGGCACAAAGACCGCACCCGCCGACACGCCCAGGGGGATATTCATATCCTCCCCCATAAGGCTGCGTGCAGCGCTCAAAAGCTGCTCGTTCACGCGCCTTACCACGGATGCCACCGTCTTTTCGGAGGTCTCCCCGCCGATAAATACCACAAACTCGTCACCGCCTATCCTGCCGACAATGTCGTCCGTGCGGATATTGCGGCGCATAACATCGGCAAAGGCGGTAAGTATCTTGTCGCCCATATCATGGCCGTAAATGTCGTTGACCAGCTTAAAATTGTCAAGGTCTGTCAAAAGCAGGGTGCCGCTTTGCGTACAGCAGACCTCCGAAAGCTCCCGCGTGACATGGCTTTTGTTGTAAAAGCCCGTAAAGCTGTCCGTTGTCGCCTCGGCGGTAAGGCTGTCTATGCGCTCTATATTTTTGATGATATTGTCCACCCTTTTAAGCAGTACATCGGGGCGGAACGGCTTGCGGATAAAATCGTCCGCACCCATGGCAAAACCCTCGCCCTCAATGTCGCCGCTCTCGTCCGCAGTCATAAAAACAACGGGGATATGCACGCCGTAGCGCTCCTGCAGGCATTTGTGCATCTCAAACCCGCTCATGCCCGGCATAAGCAGGTCGGAAAGTATCATATCGGGTCTTTCCCGCTCGTACACCTCCAGCGCCTCGCCGCCCGACGATGCGCATACCGTTTCGTAATCCGCCGACAGCACCCTTTGTGCGACCTTCAGCATCATTTCCTCGTCGTCAACTATCATAATTTTCCTCATAATACCTCTCCTTATTTTTTAAGTGCCGCCTCTATGTCCTTGACGGTCTTGTTGTATATCTCCATAAGCTGCGGATTGTCGGCTATGATGTCCGAAACACGCTCTTCCTTTGCCGCGTTTTCGTGCCACAGCGCCCGCTCCGCCAGCTTGTCCGCGCCTATCATTTTAGCCGTGCTTTTAAGTGCGTGCACGCGCGTGCGGTAATCCTTCCAGTTGGCTGTTTCAAGGTCGTGCAGTATCTCGCGCGACTTTTCCTTTGCACCCTCGGCAAAGGCAGCCAGCATCTCCGCGTAAAATTCCTCGCTGTTCATGGCATAGCCAAGCCCCGCCTTTGTGTTTATGCCCGCCGCTTTAAGCTGCTCCACGGGGGAGTTTGGCAGGCCCGCGGGAGTGTCCGCCCTGTCTGCGGCAGTACCGCCCGATACCGTCTTTTGCGGCGGCAGATACTTTTCAAGCATCTTTTCAAGCTTGTTTACCTCTATGGGCTTGGAAAGATAATCCGCAAAGCCCTCGCTTATATATTTTTCCTTCGCGCCCGCAACGGCATTGGCGGTAAGCGCGATAACGACCGTGTCCGCAGGCAGCAGACCCCTGTCCTTTATGATATGCAGGGTCTGTACACCGTTTTTGCCCGGCATCATATCGTCAAGGAACACAATGTCGTAATGCTTGGCGCTTATGCGCTCTATACAGCCGTCGCCGCTTTCGGCAACATCGGGCACTATACCGCAGCGCTTCATAAGTCCCGCGGCCACTTTAAGGTTCATATCGTTGTCGTCCACCACAAGCACATCGGCATTTTCGGTCATGAGCCGACCCTCGCCGCCGCCCTGCATATCGGTCGTCATGCCCACAACATACTCGCCTATCGGGGACTTGTCTATCACCTTCTGGCCGAGACGGAAGCTGAACACGGAGCCCTTGCCGTACTCGCTTTCCACCTCCAGAGCGCTGCCCATCATGTTAAGGAGCCTCTGCACAATGGAAATGCCCAGACCCGTGCCCTCTATACTGCGGTTTTTCTCCGCATCGAGCCGCCTGAACGACTGGAAAAGCGCCGATATATCCTCGGGCTTTATGCCCATGCCCGTATCCTTTACCGCCACCTGCATCTCGTAATTTTCCGCATCGGTATATCTGCCGCCGATACGCAGGGTAACGCTGCCGCTGTGCGTGTATTTTACCGCATTTGTAAGTATGTTTGTTATTATCTGCTTTATGCGCAGGTCGTCGCCGTAAAGTGTCCTGGGGAGCGCGGGGTCGATGTCCGTTATAAGCTCCAGCCCCTTTTTGTGCGCACGCTCGGTTATCATATATACCATGTCGTCAATAAGCCCCACGGTATCGTAGCGTGCCTGTATTATCTCCATTTTGCCGCTTTCTATCTTGGCATAGTCCAGAATACTGTTTATAAGCTCCAGCAAAGTGCTGCCCGCCCTTTTTATGTTGTTGGAGTATTCCTGTATATCGCCGCCCGTGTTTTCCCGCAGTATCATTTCGTTCATGCCCAGCACGGCATTTATGGGCGTGCGTATCTCATGGCTCATCTGCGCCATAAACTGCGACTGTGCCTTTTCCGCAGCCAGCGCCGCATCCGCCGCCTCGGACAGCCTGCGGTTCACATCCTGCTGCCAGCGTATCAGGCGGTTTATCAGCACGGTAACGGCGGCAATGCAAAGGCCGAAAAGGAAAAGGAACAAAAGCGAGAGCAAAACCGAGGTGCCGAATATGCTCCACCAGCTGTTGACCACCATAACGGTAAAGCCCGATGTGTTGTTCTTTTTGGACATACAGGTCATAAAACTGCCGTTGTAGTCGCGTATCACGGCGGATGTACTGCTGTGGTAGGCGCTGCTGTAGTCGGTGTCCTCTATACTGGTCATTTTGCCTTGGGACATCTGATAGTCGCTGTTGGGGTGGTTTATGATAACGCCGTCGGAGTCCACAAGAAAGGCATAGCCCGTTTTTGTGTAGCTTTCGCCCAGCACGTTCACCAGCTTGTCCATAAAGAAATCTATGCCGAATATGCCGAGAAACCTGCCGTTTTCGCCGTAGACCACCTGTGACATGGTTATACAGTAGTTGCCCGTCTGCTCGTCATAATAGGGGACGGAAATGTTTTTGCCGTCCTGCGACCTTTCCGTATCTATGTACCATTGGCGTTTTTCCACCTTCCAGTCCTCGTCGGGCTGCCAGCCGTTGTTCATTATAACGGTATGCTCTTTGTAGGGGTTGGCCATGTAGCAGACCGAGATCTCGGGATAGTTTTTGACCACATCATCCAGCCATTTTACCGCGCTGTCGTAGTCGTCCATCAGCTCGGGGCGCTCGGATATGATGTTGGTGAACATACTTAAAATGCTTTGCTGCTTTGTTATCCATTGCTCCAGCTGGTCGTCATAGACCACGGTCTCGCCCGCCATTTTGCTCTCGCCCCAGCCGCGTGCGGAGTTTATGCTTATTATCTGACTGCTGACAAGCGCAAGCAGCAGTATGGCAATAACGCCGTTTCGCGCCAGACGGCTCGCCTTGGGCAGGTTTATCTGCTTTTGCGGCGTATTTTTTTCGTTTTCCTCGGAAACTATGGACGAGAACGAGAAAAGGTTGTCAAACATCTCCGAAAGCTGAATGCACGACTCCTTTATCTCGCTGACATCCTCCGCGGAGCCGCCGTGCCTTGAAAGCATGGAATTACAGCGTGTGAGTGCCCTGTTAAGGGGGTCGCGCAGCTCCACCGAAAGCCCCGACAAAAACTCTTCCTTTACGGCAAGTGCCTTTTCGGACTTGACGCGGTTATGCACACTTCTTAAATAAAGCACGATTATAACGACCACCATAAGCAGGTTTACGGCGGTATTGACCATTATCTGCCTGTAGCTGTCGCGGTACAGCGCCCAGTTGTCCACGCAAAGTATCATATACCACCTGTTGCTTGTTTCGCTGCTGAAAATGGTCTGTGTCCTGCCGTTCAGCTTTACGCGGAAGCTTTGATGCTCCATGGAGGCAATTACTCTTTTAAAAACGTCCGTGTATTCCGACAGCCTCAGCTCAAGATCGGAGCCGACGTAGCTCATATCCGTATAGCCGACTATCATGCCCTTTTGGGTGACGATAAGCGCCGTCCTGTCGGTGTCCTGCGTCATTTTGGATATGGACTCCTGAAGTCTGGAAAAGTTGTAGTCGGCGGCTATTACCGTATCGTGGTCGGAAAGCATGGTGGACACGGTAAAACACATATCGCCCGTTATAATGTCGATATAGGGCTCGGTTATAAATATCTCGCCGAAATTTTCCGCCGCACCCTTGTACCACACTCTTTCGGTGGCGTGGAAGTCCTCGGGCGCATCAAAGCCCGGTATCACCTGCCAGTTTGTGCCCGCGATATAGATATTGGTGCAGGCACCGTCCGTCGCCTCCGACTGGGCGCGGCGCTGCTGTATTATGTATTCCTCCAGCGTCTTGTAGCCGTCGTCAAGGTCCACAAGCTGCTCCGAGCCTATGGCGGCACGCATGACTATACGCTCCGCCTCGTCGATGGTGCCCTCCAGGTCGTTTCTGATACTGTCCAGCTGTACACGGCCTATTTCCTCGGTCTGCGCCGACATAACGCCGAAGATGACACTTATATTCATAAATATTACCAAAAGCAGGGCAAGCGTGATAAGCGATATCCTGAAATAATCCACCGCCGTACCGCGGTATACCCTGTAATCCCCGCCGATCTTCTTCATTGCAAAACCTCCCGTGACCGTCCGTTATTTACTGTTTGTCCGCACCGCCAAATCCCGCTGTGCGGCTTGTTTTTGATACTTGTAGTATTCGTTTACAAGGCTGCGGCGGCCCATAGCCCTTATGTCGGCATAGCTCAGCTTGTAGTTGCCCTTGTAATGCCTGCCGCTGTACAAATATCTGATATATTCAAGCATATAGCCGTCTATTTCCTTTAATCCGTCCGCGGTGGTGAGCACGGGGAAAAACCACCTGCTCCACGAAAAATCCCCATCGCGCATATCGTCGTAAAACTTGCGGTCAAAGTGCTTTATAAGCGCCTTTGCCGCCTTTTCGCAGGGCAAGTTCTTTTTTACGCGCCACCTGTAAAGTGCCTTTGCCTTGCGCCTTATCTTGCCCTTTATCTTCTTTTTGGAGGCAGCCGACAGGTCTATCCTGCCGTTTACATAGCCGAAGCCGAGAAAATCCCAGCTTTCGCCCGGCGCAGTAACGCTGCATTTGTCCGTATTTATTTCAAGACCCTTTTTTGTTATTATCTGCGTGAGCCTGTTTTTGTAATACTCCGCCTGCTGCGCCGTATCCACAAAAAACACCATATCGTCCGAATATCTGTAAAAGGGTATGCCCTCGCCCACAAACCAGTCGTCCAGCTCCTTTAAATAGATGTTGGCAAAAAAGGGCGACAGGGGACAGCCCGCCATTGCGCCCCTGTTTTCGTAAACAAGGCTGCCGTTTTCGTATGCCGCATCGGTCAGCAGAAGCTCCTTTAAAAAGGCCTTTAGCCGCGGGTCGTCGTCTATGATATCATCCAGCGCCGCCGCAAGCTCTGCCGCGGGAATGGAGTTAAAATAGTTATGTATATCCGTTTTGACACAGTATTTGCCGCCAAGCCCCCGCACGGCCATTATGCGCCTTATGGCCTTTTGCGCGGTATGCGCCTTCCGGAAGGAATAGCAGGCCTCGCTGAGCTTATTGTCGTACTTGTACAAAAACGCGCAAAGCAGCTTAAGCACCCAGACCTCGTCATCGGCAAAGCGGTACACAATGCGCTTTTTGCCCGTTTCAAGCTTGTTGACAAGGCACTTTTGGGGCGCGGAGAGGTGCAGGCCGTTTTGGATAACACGCATATAGCCCTCGTCCTCTATGTATTTTTTAAGTTTTCTTTCCTCGAACGGGCGCAGATGCCCGCCCGCCTTTTTCTCCGCCAGAAAGTCAAGCCAGTTTTGCTTTACGCAAAGCCCGTCCAATAAGCTGTCCATAACACACCTCAAAAACGGGGCCTGCAATGCAGCGCCCCGCAGTAGAAAAAGAGAAATCGCTTTGAAGCGAACTACCTTAGTAGTTCAGCACGGGGCTGAACGGATACCCGATGTCTGCAAACCGTTTTATGCGGTATCCGCTTCGTCCTTCGCAGACGTATAAAATACATTCTCTTTTACACTCCTAATTATATCACACACATATATAATATGTAAATGGGGAAAGTCAAAAAATCATCCTTTCGGTAAGTCAAGTTATTGCAAAGCGCTTGGCAGGCAAAAACGCAAAATTCATCCGTTCCGATTTTTTATTTATTGTCCCTTTATCCGTACAACAACCGTGCAACAAGTCGAAAACATCATGCAAAAATGCGGCCGACATCACGGGGGAGTGCTGATTTACCGTGGGTCGGGAGAATTCATCCAATCGAACATATTTTCTATTTTTTTATTGACACAACACGAAATGTGGTGTATAATCATGTTAAAGCCGAGTAAATAAGGATTTCGCAAATAGATAAAAAACACGATATGTGATAATGGAGGGATACTATGACAGCAAAATTTTTTCTGAATCAGATACGGCGCATCACAATGCGCATAAAGTTCAAGCAGCAGGAGATAGCGGAGATGGAGGCGAACATCAAGGATCTGCACGGGACAAACTTTGACGATGTAAAGGTACAGCAAAGCTGTACGGGCGGCGCGGGCTTCGAGGACATGGTGGCCTATACGGAAAACCTGCGTGCGGAGCTTAACCGCGATCTTGCCGCACTTGCAAAGTGCCGCCACGATATTATATCCAAGCTTAATATGCTTGAAAAAGAGAGATATTCACGGGTATTGTTTTTAAAATATGTCAAGCTGATGGATTATGCGCAGATAGGTACCGTAATGGGATATTCGGTCAACTATACGCGCGAGATACACAGTAAGGCGATAAGGGAGTTTGAACACCTGCTTATGCAGATGAAAAAAGCGATGTAATATTTTGCCGCAATGCCAAAAAGCGGATGTATCTTCCCATACAAGGGAGATATATCCGCTTTTGTCGTTTGTTCAAGGCACGCTTACTCCGGGTCCCACACAAGTACAGCCACTCCGCCCAATATCTGTATAGCGGCCAGGCCGTAAAGCATATTTACAAAATCGGGCTTATTGACGGTGCGGGCGGGTGCCGTTTTGTCGTAGTAAACGGTGACCCTCTGTCCCACCTGTAAATCTTTGTCGTGGGAGATGATAAAGGTGTCGTACTGCTTGCCCTCCACGCTGTAGCTTACGCCCACAACATTTTGCCTTTCGGTAGGTGCAAGGTTTGTTACAACGGCAGATGTCTTGCCCGATGCAAGGCGCACGGAGTTCCAATGGTTGTACTCCGTAAGCGAGTAGGATGCGGTCAGCACACCGCCGACTATAAGCAAGGTGCTGACGGTGATATTTCTCATTCTTTCAACGGTCATTTTTCTTCCTCCGCTTATTTTTCGGCGATCAGCTTGTCGATAAGGTCTGCGGCGCTTACATTGTCGCTGAGCGCCTCAAAGTTGAGCAGCAGCCTGTGGCATAAAACAGGCTTTGCGACTGCCTTTATATCGTCAAAGCTGACATTGTAGCGTCCGTTAAGCACGGCCATTATGCGCGATGCGGTTATTATCGCCTGCGCCGCACGGGGGCTTGCGCCCGAAAGTATGTATTTTTTCGCCTGCTCCCAGCCGTTTTCGGGGTGGGTCTTGGTGATAAGCTCCATTGCATAGGTCATTACCGCATCCGCAACGGGCACCAGCTTTGCCGTCTGCGCTATCTCGTCAAAAAGCGTGCTGTCGGCCACCTTTTGGGGCGGCTCCTGCGCCTTTGCGGTGGTAAGCTCGACTATCTGCGCCAGCTCCTTTGCACTTGGGAATGACACATTCAGCTTGAACATAAAACGGTCCAGCTGTGCCTCGGGCAGGGGGTAGGTACCCTCGGACTCGATGGGGTTTTGCGTTGCCAGCACAAAAAACGGCGACGGCAGCTTGTAGGTGTTTTTGCCAACGGTGACTGTTTTTTCCTGCATGGCCTCCAGCAGCGCACTTTGTGTCTTGGGCGTTGCACGGTTTATCTCGTCGGCAAGCACGATGTTTGCAAACACGGGGCCTTTCTGGAAAACAAAGCTCTGCTCGTCCTTTACAAAAATATCCGTACCCGTTATATCCGACGGCATAAGGTCGGGGGTGAACTGTATACGCGAAAACTCCATATCCAGCACGCGGCCTATGGTCTTTACAAGCTGTGTCTTGCCAAGACCTGGCAGACCCTCAAGCAGTACGTTTCCGCCCGCTATCATGCCGATAAGCACAAAGTCTGTTATCTCCTTCTGACCGATTATGGCCGTGCCTATCTCCTGTCTGACCCTTTCAAACATTTCATTGAGCTGCTTTATTTTTTCTTCCATTTCTTTCTCCTCCGTTTATCTTTCCCGCCCTTTTCACACGTCTGCGGGTCAGTTTTTCAAAGTCTATCGTCCTTTCGGACAGGTCGTATTTTTTGGCACTTTTGTCCCGCGGCGGCTTTTCCTCTATGCCCAGCTTGTCCCGCAGGAAGGCCTTGTCCTCCAGCACCGCATTGCCCTGACAGCCCACCAGCAGCACCACGCACAAAAGATTCAGCCACAGCGCCGACACAAACAGCGCACCGATACTGCCGTATACCGCGGAATACCGTGCATAGTTGTTGATGTAGATATTGAATATCCTTGACAGCAAAAACCAGCCGCCCAGCGTAAACAGCGTGCCGGGCATGATGTTAAGCGGCTTTACCCGCACATTTGCCCCCAGCTGGTACACCAGCAGTATCACCACCGTGATAACAATGACCATCAAAAGCTTTACCACGGCCGAGGTATCGCTTGGCAGCGCCTTTAAAATATGCAGATGCACAAGCGCCTGATTTATCTGGCTGCGCAGGATAAGTATATATATGGACAGGGTTATCGTCAGCATAAACATAAGCATAAGAAACAGGCTTATAAGGCGCGTGAAGATAAAATTACGCTTTTCGCGCACGCCGTAAGCGCGGTTTATGCCCTTGATAAGGCTGTGAAAGCCCGATGATGCGCTGTACAGCGCAATGGCAAGGCTGACCGACATCAGTCCCGCGTGCCGCGCATAGACCGTTTCCTCCAAAAAGGCGGTTATTACCGCAGCCACATCCGGCGGAAAATCGTTCAGCACATAGTCCACATATTCGCTGTATTCGATTTTTAAATGTGCAACAATGGTCAAAAAGAATATCAAAAACGGGAACACCGACAGCATAAGCTTGAATGTAAGCTCGTTTGCGTAGGCGATAAGGTCGTTTTTGAGTACACGATCGACCACTTCCTTAAAAAATATGAATAGCCTCATCGTACCCCTCTATTTCCCTCAGCATGGCCGCGGTACCCAGTATACAGACAGTATCGGCCGACTTTGCCGCAAGCCTTGCGGCAGCCCCCATATCGTCGGCAAACACCCCGCCGCGCACACAGTCAGCCTGCGCCCTGTCAAATTTGTAATGCGGGTTTTGTAAACGGGTAAATATTATCTTGTCGGCGATGTCCGATATCTCGCGGGCAACGCCCCTGTAGTCCTTGTCAGCGGGCACGGCCAGTACCGCCGCCAGAGACGTTCTTTTTATTTTTTCAAGTATCGGCTTTATAAATGCGGCGGATATGCCGTTTATACAGCAGTCCGCCACCGTAAGCGGCGACCTTGATATTATTTCAAGCCTGCCGCGCCATACAATGCTTCGCGCGGCTAAGGCCGTTTTTTCCTTGTCCGTGTTTCCCAGTATATCCTCGCACACGCAAAGCGCCAGCGCAAAGTTACGCGCCTGATGCTCGCCCAGAAGCGGGATATGCAGCTTTTCGTATCTGTTTTTGGGCGTTACCGCGTCAAAATCGGTGCCGTTTTCGCTTAAAACAATGTTTTCGCAGTAAAAATCACGCCCGTAGGTCTTTAGCACAACGCCGCAGTCTGCCGCCCGTTTTTCAAGTATTTCACATACCTTTGGGGTCTGCTGCGCACTGTAGGCGCATTTTTGTCCCCCGACTATTATGTGCGACTTGTCAAAGGCTATTTCTTCAAGCCCGCCGCCCAGCTCCCGCGTGTGCTCCTCAAATATGGTGTTTATCACCGAATATTCGCGGCCGAGGTTGTTTACATCGTCGTATAAAACGCCCTTGCCGCACTCAAATATATTATAGTCCGTTTTGCCGTAAAAATGCAGCAAAGCGGCCATTACCTGCACGGCAACGGGGCTTATATACTCCCGCTCGCCTATGGTAATGTCCATCAGCTCCAGCGTGGGCGCAAGCCTGTCACAATGCTTTATAAGCTCCTCATCGGGTATCGGCACGCCGTTAAGGCGTATCCTTTCGTTAAAGTCGAATATATGCGGGCTTGTCAGAAGCCCCGTGTTTTTGCCGTGGGCACGCAGGATATCGTTTATCATCACCGACACGGAGCCCTTGCCCTTGCTGCCCGTAACAAGTATGTTTTTTGCGCCGCATCTTTCGTCAAGCTGACGTATGACCGTGCGCGTATATTCGGGATGTCGCTTTTCGCTGTCGGGCGCGTTGTAGTCAAGCCGCCTGCCCACCAGCATATAACTGCGGTATATAAGGTCCTCCGCCTGTTTTTTTGTGGTTATCATAATTTCTCTGTCCTATGCCCTGTCCGTTTTCAAACGGATGATGCCCTGCGCGGCATTTACGCCGCAGGCCGTTTCTATGCCCTCTATCCCGGGGGTAATGTTTATCTCGCAGAAAACATAGCCGTCCCTGCCGAATAAAAGGTCTATGCCGAGTACGTCCGTCCGCGTTTGGGCGTAGATGTCGGCAGCTATTTTTTTGATGTCCGCATCGGCGGGGTATGCCGTTACGTCCGCACCCAGCGCAAAATTGGCCTTAAAGCCGCTTTTTGCCGTGCGCTGCATACAGCCGACCACCTCGCCGCGTATGGCAAGCATACGCACATCCCTGCCGCGGGATGTGGATATAAACTGCTGAAAAAGCAGCTCCGTATCCCTGTATTTTTCGCAAAGCGCCGCATACTGCTCCCCGTTTTCCACAAGATAGACCATGTTCCCCCGGGAGCCGCAAAGCCCCTTTGCAACAAAGGGCAGACCGACGGCGCAGACTATTCTTTCCATATCCGTGCCCGCACAGGCCAGCAGCGATACGGGGCGCGACATGGCGGACGAGCTTATGTCAAGCTGTCTTGATTTATCCACATATTTGTTTATTTTGTCGATGGCGTTGACGGAAACATCGCCAAGTCGGGCGACAGCGTCCTTGATATTGCCGTATTTAAAGCGGTTTATGACCATATCGGCCTTTTCGAGCCTTTCCCCGCGGCAGATAAGGCCGTCCGCCGTCAAAACGGTATCGCACACACCGACTATGCGCATATCCATACCCGCCCTTGCGCCCTCCTCCATAAGGCGGCGCGAGGTGTAGGCACCGCGCATATCCGTATATTTTTCGGTTATATATCCCCTCATCATGCTTCACCGTCTGCGGGGCGCACCCTGCCGTCATAGCCGAAATGCAGGGCCTTTTCGGGACAGGCGCTCACGCACTCGCCGCAGCGTATGCACTCCGCGCTGTTCGGGTCGTGCGTAACATTCACGCCCATTTTGCATACCGCCGTACACCTGCCGCAGTCTATACACCTGCTTTTGTCAAGGGCAAGGCGGGTAAAGCTTATCTTTTGGAAAAGCGCATAAAACGCACCAAGCGGGCAGATATAGCGGCAAAACGGACGATATATCATCATGGATGCCGCCAGAGTCAGCACCAAAAGCGTGGATTTCCACAGGAAAAGCCCGCCTACGGCACCGCGCATACCGTCCCACAAAAGCACAAGGGGAACACCCGCCTCCAGCGTGCCCGCGGGGCATATGTACTTACAGAAAAACGGCACGCCCGAGCCGCTGCCGCCGCGGTAAGCAAGGGGCAGCACCACCACAAAAAGCGCAAGTATGACATATTTTAAATACCTTAGCTTCCTGTCGGCCTTTTCGGGCACGGTTATCTTGGGTACGGGTATCATGTACAAAAGCTCCTGTATAAGGCCGAACAAGCACAGCCAGCCGCAGACAAAGCGTCCCGCCAGTATGCCCGCCATTGCGAGCCAGCCCAGCACATAAAACCCCGTCTGCCGCCGCCTGCCGTCAAAAAGCGATTGCAGACCGCCTATCGGACAGGCACCCAGCGCACCCGGGCAGGAATGACAGTTGAGCCCCGGCACACACAGCTTTTTAAGCCTGCCGCTGTATATACTTTTGTCCAAAAAGCCCTTGATGTATGCGTTTTGCAAAAGACCGAAGCCGAACTGCACGGCCTTTCTTTTGCGCATACCCTTTTTTATATCCTTGTTATCCAATTCCTATACACTCCAGACATACCTTCGTGGCTTTCTGTGCCACGGTCTCGGGCTCGCCGTTCACCATGCCGTACATTACCATAAGTGCGGCGGCCACAAATATCACATATTTTAAAGCTGCTTTTTTCATAGCCTGTCACCCTTTTTTAAGGTTTTCCTTTATGGCCTTTTCCCACTCGGCCTTGCTTAAAGAGCCCACATAGCCCTCGTCTATCACCTTGCCGTTTTTGTCCAGGAAAAATGTTGCGGGCACATAGTTTGACGCAAATTTCCCGTCCAGCTCGCTCGTCTCTATCAAAAGCGGGTAGGTTATGCCAAGGTCGCTCCTTATGTCAAGGGCATCCCTCAGCACGCTCTCGTCTATATCGCCGTAGGCGGCTATATCGCAGGTAAGACCCACAACGCCGAAGCCCTGCGGCCTGTACTTTTTGTAAAGTGCCTCTATATCGGGCATTTCCTCCAGACAGGGGCCGCAGAAGGTGCCCCATACATTTACCATGGTCACATCGTTTTGGCTGACTATATCGCCAAAGCGCATACTCCTTTTGTCGATGTCCGATACCTTGTAAAACATAAGGTCCTCCCACTTTGACTCGTCAACCACGGCGCTTGCCTGCGTATCGGAGGTCTCGCTTGCCTGCGTATCGGCAGCTTCGCTTGCCTGTGTGTCGGAGGTCTCGCTTGTCTGCGTATCGGCAGCTTCACTTGTCTGCGTATCGGCAGCTTCACTTGCCTGTGTGCCCGTTTCGGTGTCCGAAGCTGCGGGCGTGTCGGCATCTGTGCCGCCTGTGCTGCCCGTACTGCCCGCACAGCCCGAAAGCATACAGGGTAAGATCAGTAATAATGCCGCAAATCTTTTCATAACAGCCTCTCCTCTCAAATATCCTTTAACCAATCCGTCGGTACCGCATCGCTTGGCATTCTCCAGTCGCCGCGCGGGCTGAGGCTGACCGAACCCACCTTGGGGCCGTCGGGCAGACAGCTGCGCTTGAACTGCTGACTAAAGAAGCGCCAATAGAAGTTTTTAAGCCACTTTTCAAGTGTTTCATCGTCGTATTTGTCCTTAAACGCCTGCTTTGCAAGGAAAAGTATCTTGTCCGCGGGGAAGGACATACGCATCATGTTGTAGAGGAAAAAGTCATGCAGCTCATACGGGCCGACATTGTCCTCCGTTATCTGGGTTATGTTGCCCTCCTTGTCGGGCGGGAGCAGCTCGGGCGAAACGGGCGTATCCAGCACATCGTAGAGTGCCACCTTCAAAAGCGGCTTGTCCGTGTAGTCCGCAACATATTTTACCAGATATTTTATAAGTGTTTTGGGTATGGACGCATTCACGCCGTACATACTCATGTGGTCGCCGTTGTAGGTCGCCCAGCCGAGCGCCAGCTCACTCAGGTCGCCCGTGCCCACAACAAAGCCGTTGTAGCGCCCCGCAATGTCCATAAGCACCTGCGTTCTCTCGCGTGCCTGGGAATTTTCGTAGGTAAGGTCGCGCACATACTTGCTGTGGCCTATATCGCCGAAATGCTGTAAAACGGCGTTTTGTATGTTTATCTCCATAAAGGTCGTGCCGAGTGCCTCGCACATTTTTACCGCGTTGTCGTGTGTCCTTTGGGAGGTACCGAAACAGGGCATGGTCACGGTTATTATATCCTTTTTGTCGCGGTTTAAAAGGTCAAACGCCCGCGCTGTCACAATAAGCGAAAGCGTGGAGTCAAGCCCGCCGCTTATGCCTATTACAACATGCTGCGCGTGAACGTGCTCTATACGCTTTTTAAGCCCCTGCGCCTGTATATCCATAATGGTCTTGCAGCGGTATTCGCGCCTGCCCTCGTCGGACGGCACAAAGGGGTGGGGATCCACAAAGCGGCGCAGGTCGGTGTTGTCCGCGGGTATATGCTCAAAGCAAACCGCGGTATGCTCCCTTGTGTCGGGGCGGAAGCTGGTGTTTTTGCGCCTGTGCGCCGCTATGCTCATAACATCCGTGTCCGCATATATTATCCCGTTTTCAAACAGCGTGCTTTCCGCAAGGATATGGCCGTTTTCGGCAATTATATCATGTCCCGAGAACACCACGTCGGTCGTGCTTTCGCCGTCGCCCGCACAGGCGTAGATATAGCCGCAGATAAGCCGTCCCGACTGTCCCGAAACAAGGTCGCGGCGATACTCCGCCTTGCCCGTTATCTCGTTGCCCGCCGAAAGATTGATGATGATATTTGCCCCCGCAAGTGCGTGGCGTATGGACGGCGGGTCGGGTGCCCAAAGATCCTCGCACAGCTCCGCCGCAAAGGTAAAATCCTTGTTGTTTTTGTCCCCGAAAATTATATCCGTGCCAAAGGGTATGTCCCGCTCGCCGCCTGCAATGCCGACATATCCGCTGTCCTTTGGTGCGGGTGAAAACCAGCGCATTTCGTAAAACTCGTTGTAGTTGGGAAGATAGGTCTTGGGTACAAGCCCCAATATCCTGCCCTTATGCAGGATCGCCGCACAGTTGTACAGCTTGTTTTTATACACAAAGGGCAGTCCTGCGGCAAATATCATTTCGATATCCGCAGTCTCCTTTGCAATTTCGGCAAGAGTCCTCTCCGCCTCGTCAATAAGCGCACTCTGCCCGAAAAGGTCGCCGCAGGTGTAGCCCGTTATGCAAAGCTCGGGCAGGACAAGCAGCTCGGCGCCGTTTCGGTATGCCTCGTTTACAGCCTTTAATATCTGCTGTTTGTTGTATGAGCAGCAGCCTACCTGTACCTTCGGTGTCGCTGCCGCCGTCCTGATATATCCGTAACGCATCTCATCCCTCCGCTCGTTTTGTACTCATAAGATGATTATACCATTAAACGAACGGTACTGCAATTGTTTTTTTATATATGCATTCAAGGGTTCGGCTCTTTATGAAATGAATTCTTTTTATTTTTTATATTATTATATTTATTAATATTATTATATTATTAATTTATTATTATGTTTGCCCTTGGTTTGCCCTTCGTTTGCCCTTTGTTTGCCCTTCGTTTGCCCTTCGTTTGCCCACTTTTCGGCAGTCATCTCTCGTGTGCCGCTTATACAGCGGCTTTGGGCTTGCCCTTCGTTTGCCCTTTTTTCGTGATTTTCTTTTCACTTGTTTGTACTTGGCATATTTTTTTACCATCGAGCCGTCTGTTTTTATGTTTGCCTTAAATTATTTTACCTTGAATTGCCCTTGAACTGCCCTTGAACTGCCCCCGAACTGCCCTTGAACTGCCCCTTTTTTACCGCCCGCCCCCCGTACACCGCTTACATAGCCGCTTACACCCCGCCCCTGAACTGCCCCTTTTCCGTTTACGGATATAAAAAAGGACTCGCTTTGCAAGTCCCGAAAAAATAAAAAAACTATTTAATTTTACCTTGGGTTTTCCCCAACCTTTCACACTACCATTATACCACAGTTGACGTATGTTTTCAATCTGTTTTTCAACGTTTTTCAACGTTTTTTAACGTTTTTCAACGTTTTTTTTATGAAAAATACAGATTTTATATGTTTTTTGCCGTAAGTATTTTATTAATAACGGCAAGCCCCGCAAATAATTTCGGCTTACAGTGGGGGAACAATCAACCGCAAAGATGGATGCGGACAATTGCGCAGCAATTGGCTTTTGGCTTTAGCCAAAAGTTGTGACACTGACGCCGAAAAACATTTGCGTTTTTGCCTGCCGGCGTTGTCGCATACGTTTCGTTTGTTATAATACTGCTTACAGCACAGCTTGTAAACGTTTATAAGCAACTTAAACTTGGCTCCCCTGAAAGGCGTGTGCCGCGAAGCGGGAGGCTCGGTCGCTTTGCTCCCTCGGCTAATGCAAAAAACGGGAAAAGGCAAAAGTATTTTTTCCTTGCCAAGGCCGCGAAATGGTGGTATAATATCAATGTTGCTGAAAAACGAAAAGGCGGGACGTATGGACAGAGAGCAGAAGGAAAGAGCCTTTTACACCAAAAAGGCTGTTATATTGATAATAGCGGTAATAGCCATGGCTCTGTGGGGCAGTGCGTTCCCTGCGATAAAGATAGGCTATGAGGTATTTCGCATCACGGACGGCACGGCAGCGGACAAGCTGGTGTTTGCGGGGGTACGGTTTATACTGGCGGGACTTTTGGTGACGGCGTACAACTGCGCGGCAAGCAGAAGCCTTGTACTGCCGCAAAAAAAGGATGCACGCGGCATAATACTGCTGGCGCTGGTGCAGACGTGGCTGGAGTATATCTTTTTTTACATCAGCCTTACGCATCTTTCGGGCGTAAAGGGCAGTATAATAAACGCAATGGGCAACTTTTTTGCCGTGATACTGGCGGCGATATTCCTTAAAAACGACAAAATGACGCTTGCAAAGGTGGCAGGCTGTGCGCTCGGCTTTGCGGGCATAGTTATCTGCAATCTCGGCGGCGGTATAGAGTCGGGGTTTTCGCTGATGGGCGAGGGCTTTATGATGCTGGCTGCCTTTTGCTTTGCAATGGGCGGTGTCATTACCAAAATTTACGCACAGGGCACCGAGCCTGCCGTGCTGACGGGCTCTCAGCTTGCACTCGGCGGCGTTATGCTGTGTGTGACGGGTGCGGCCTTTGGCGGCAGGATAGCGTTTTACGGCATGGGCTGTGTGTGGAGCATGGCATATCTGGCGGTACTGTCCGCGCTGGCGTTTACGCTGTGGGCAAAGCTGATAAAATATAACCCCGTGGGCAAGATATCACTTTTCGGGTTTTTGAACCCCGTTTTCGGCGTTATTCTGTCGGGGATATTCCTCGGCGAAAATTTCTTTGATATACGTCCCGTTGCCGCACTTGTCATGGTCTGCGTGGGTATATATATAGTTAATTATCGAAAAGAGAGCCAATAAGACCTTGGCGAAAATGTAATTTTTCGCCGGAGGCCGTAGGCCAATAAGGCCTTTTGTGCGCCCTTAGCTTAATGGATAGAGCATTCGACTCCGGATCGGAAGGTAGGGGTTCGATTCCCCCAGGGCGCAGTACAAAAACAGCGGATATATCTCAAATGCGGGCTTTCCCGCAGGGAAGAGATATATCCGCTTTTTTAATGACGTTATCTGTCCTTGGGCAGCTCGTATGCCCCTATCAATGCTTTTTGCAGTATATATGCGGCATCGCCGGCGGTGACAAAGTTATCCGTGTCCGCATAGACGTTTGCGCACGCCGCCGATATCCTGCTTTTTATCATGTGTATACCTCCCTTGTCGTTTTATCCGTTTTGTATTATCTATTATTATAATCCCTTTCGGGGAAACGGTCAAGACGGGGGATTTTTGCGTTTTTGCCGTCGGCGTTATTGCGGCTCACCAAAATCCCTGCCGTTATTAACAAAAACCGAAAAGTCAAATGATTATCATATTGAAATCCACCCCCGATATATGGTATAATGTAAGCATAAATGTAAACTTTTCCGCGCAAGCGGTTTATCAAGGAGGTACTATATGTCAGTATTACGCGCGTTCAAGGGTTATCGTCCCACGGCAGAGCTTTGTCCCAAGGTGGCCGCTCTGCCCTACGATGTTATGTCCTCGGCAGAGGCAAGGGAGATGGTAAAGGGCGACCCCTATTCGTTTTTACACGTTGACAGGGCGGAGATAGATCTGGATCCGTCCGTTGACATCTACAGCCCGCAGGTCTACCAAAAGGCGGCGGACAACCTTAAAAAGATGATAGATGACGGCATCTACATCCAAGACAAGGAGCCCTGTATGTACATCTACCGTCTTACCATGGACGGCAGGAGCCAGACGGGTCTTGTTGCCTGTGCTTCGATAGACGAGTATATCGAAAACAAGATAAAAAAGCACGAGCTTACACGCGAGGACAAGGAGCAGGACAGAATTCGCCACGTTGACACCTGCAACGCCAACACGGGCCCCATTTTCCTTACCTACCGCGCAAAGGACGATATAGACGCACTTATTGCGGCCGAGACTGCAAAGAACCCCGTTTACGACTTTGTGTCCGATGACGGCGTGGGACATACCGTTTGGGTAATATCCGACAAGGCCGTTATTTCGGCGCTTGAGGGTGCATTTGCAAAGGTGCCCGCGCTTTATATCGCGGACGGCCACCACAGAAACGCATCGGCGGTAAAGGTAGGCCTTAAACGCCGCGGTGACGGGGATTACGACAAAAACGCGGAGTTCAACTTCTATCTTGCGGTAGCCTTCCCCGACAAGCAGCTTCACATCATGGACTACAACCGTGTTGTAAAGGACCTTAACGGCAGGACAAAGGAGCAGTTCCTTGACGAGATATCAAAGTGCTTTGACGTTAAAAAGGCGGAGGACGGACACCCCAAAAAGGCGCTGGACTTCGGTATGTACCTTGACGGAGCATGGTATATGCTTACGGCAAAGTCGGGCAGCTTCGATGCGGCCGACCCCGTTGGCAGCCTTGATGTTTCCATACTGCAAAACAACCTGCTTGCGCCCGTGCTGGGCATAGGCGACCCGCGCACCGACAGCCGTATTGCGTTTGTCGGCGGCATACGCTGTCTGGAGGAGCTTGTCAGGCTTGTGGACAGCGGCAAAATGGCCGTTGCCTTTGCAATGTATCCCACAAGTGTTGCACAGCTTATGGAAATTGCGGATGCGGGCAAGATAATGCCGCCCAAATCCACATGGTTTGAGCCCAAGCTGCGCAGCGGTATTTTCATCCACGAATTGAGCTGATAAAATGAAATTTATACACTGTGCCGATATACATCTCGGCTCACGCATGGATTCACGGCTGCCCGCCGACAAGGCGCTCACGCGCAGGGCGGAGGTGCGCAAAAGCTTTTTGTCCATGCTGGACTATGCACGGCAGCGGGATATATCACTTATCGTAATGGCGGGGGACGTTTTTGACGGCGATACTCCCGCCATTTCCGACAAGGAGTTTTTCTACGATGCCGTGAAGGCCCATGCGGATATTGATTTTTTGTATCTGCGCGGCAACCACGACAGCCAAGGTGCCTATAAAAACGACAGTATCGAAAATTTAAAGACGTTTTCCGACAGCCTTACGCACTATGACCGCGGTGATGTGCATTTTTACGGCATAGAGCTTACTGCACAAAACCACACGGACTTTTACGACAGTCTTTCGCTGCCCGAAAGCGGCAAAAACATACTTATTTTACACGGTCAGACAGGCTCTTCCCAAGGGGAGGGTCTTATTTCGCTGCCGCTTTTGCGCGGCAAGGGCATAGATTACCTTGCACTCGGGCATATACACTCTTTTAAGACGGACAATCTGGACGAGCGCGGCATTTACGCCTACAGCGGCTGTCTTGAGGGACGGGGCTTTGACGAGACGGGCGAAAAGGGCTTTCTGGTCGTGGATACCTCGGATATGCGCCCCGAATTTGTGCCGTGTGCCGCACGCACCATACACGAAATAGAGGTACCGCTTGACGACACCCACAGCGTATACGAGGCTTTGACGGCTGTTCGGGACAAAACCGCGCTTCCAAAAAAGGATATCGTGCGCGTTATCCTCACGGGCGAAACGGATTACGACACCGACACCCTTGTAAACGATGTCCTTTCGCAGCTTACGCCGAATTTTTTCTTTGCATCGGTCAAAAACAAAAGCAGCCGCCGCATAGACATCTCGCTTTACAAGGACGAAATATCCCTGCGCGGGGAATTTGTGCGCACCGTGACCCAAAGCCCCGACTACAGCGATGAGGAAAAGCGGCTTATCCTCGAAACGGGGCTTAAAGCACTGGCGGGGAGGGAAATAACGGTATGAAGATGATATCCTGCCATATAGAAAATTTCGGCACGCTGAGTAATTACGACCGCACCTTTGACAAGGCGCTTACCTGCGTATGCCTTGAAAACGGCTCGGGCAAGTCCACGCTTGCCGCCTTTATACGCGCCATGCTTTACGGGCTGCCGCAGGACAAGACAAACAGCACCTTTAACGACAGGCGGCATTATGCGCCCTTCAACAGCCAAAAATTCGGCGGCAGCATAACACTTGAAAAGGACGGCAAGACCTACCGCATAGAGCGGGACTTCGACCGAAAAAGTCCGTCCAGGGACAGCGTAAAGCTGTTTTGCGGTGCAGACGAGATACCCGTTCCCGCCGAGGGCACGGGCAAGTTTCTGCTCGGCTTTAACGAGGACTCATTTTTGCGCAGCGTTTATCTGGACTGCGCCGATACGGAGCTGGGTGCCACAAGCGATATACGCGCCAGACTGGCGGGCTTTGTGGGTATGTCGGATGACGGCACGGATATTACGGCGGCGCTGGAGCTTATAGACAAGCCCCGCAAGCAGATAAAGGGCGAAAAAAAGACCAAAAGCAGCCTGATCGCGCTGTGCGAGGCGGAGCGCAACGAGGTACTCGGCGAAATAAGCGAGGCAGGCGTGCAGTCCGCGGGACTTGCGGAATGTTACGGACAGATAAACGAGCTTGATGCAAAGATAAAGCAAGATGATGCGCTTTTGACGCATATAAACGAACAGCGCGTGATACTGGGCAACAAAAAGACCTACGAGGGCCATTTGAAAGAGTACGAAAACCGAAAGGCCGCGCGTGACGAGATAGTCCGAAAATACCCCAAGGGTCTGCCGAGCCTTGACGAGCTGACACATCTGAACGAGCATATCACCGCATATATCAGGCTTTCGGGAGAGCTTAAAAACACGCGCCTTTCCGATGAGGACACGGCAAAGCTTGCAGAGCTTGAAAAAATGTTTGCAAAGGGACTTCCTACGGACGGCGAAAAGGCGGAAATATCCAAAAAGCTGAGGGAGGCCGGCGGGCTTGATGCAAAAATAAGCGGGCTTGAAGCCCAAAAGCCCACCGAGCATCAGCTTGACCTGATACAGCGTTTTTCCGCGGAGCCGCCCGACGATGCCTTTACCGAAAAGGCCGAGGGGCTTGTAAAACGCTGCAATACGCTGCGCACCGAGATAGATGCGCTTTTGACCGCAGCTGACGCACAGCCCCGCAGGGGCGTAAACATCCCCGTTTTTGCGGCGGCTGTGATATTGCTTGCCGCAGGCGTGCTGCTTGCGCTTAAAGTGAATATATTGGCGGGCACGGTGCTTATCGCCGCAGGTGTGATACTTTTCGCCTTTGCCGCACCGCACAGGCGGGACAGCGGCCGGGCGAACGAGACCGCCATGCGCAGCGCACAATGCAGGCAATGCGAGGAAGAACTGCGGGAAATGCTTGTAAAATACCGATATTATACGGCAAATGGCGCGGTCTCCGACTATGCGGAATTTAAAAACGACCTTTCGGAATACGGCGACTATGTAAAGACAAAAGCGGACAACGACCGGGAACTGCGCGGCTGTTATGCGGCGCTTGATGCCGTACAGCGCGATATATCGGAGTTTTTCGCAAAATACGGCATGGACGCGGATGCCCATGATGCGCTTGCAAGGCTTATGAGCTTATCGGACAGCTTTACGCGGCTGAAAAGCGACAGGGAGAGACTTGAAAATGAGGCCTCAAATATAAACAGGCAGATTTCGGGGCACAAAAAATTTATCTCTGACATCGGCGAAAAATACGGCATAGCCGACCCCGCCGCGGATATAAACACGCTTGAAAGCGCAAGGCAAAGCCTCGATACCGCCGAAGCAGAGGTGGAAAAGGCCAAAAAACGCGCCGAGGATTTTAAGGCGCAAAACCGCATTGACACGGACATTGACGAAAATACCGCAGAAAACGCCGAGCAGCTGAAAAGCGATCTTGAAGAAAAGCGGCTTACCCTGGTCAAGCTGAAAAACGCGGCAAACGGCAAAAATGCCGCGCTGGAAAGAAAGGCCGAGCTGGAGGACAGGCTGAAAGCGCTTGACGAACGGCTGAAAGCACTTGAAAGCCGCCGCAGGATACTTACGGCGGCGCGGGATATGCTCTCGGCCGCGGAACAGGCGATAAACGACAAGTATGTCAAGCCCGTCAGGGACAGCTATCTTGTGTATGCAAAAATGCTGTCGGACGTTCCGGGCGAAAGGGTGAGCATGGACAAGGACTACCGCCTTTTCTTTGAGCGAAACGGCGAAAACCGCGATGCGGCGCATTTAAGCACGGGACAGCGCAGCCTTTGCTCCCTTTGTCTGAAGCTGGCGCTTACGGACAATATGTTCCCGAATGACCGCCCGTTTCTGGTGCTGGACGACCCCTTTGCGGGACTTGATGCCGCAAATATGCAAAAAGCCGCTAAGCTTGTAAAAAAGCTTGCAAACGATAGACAGATAATATATTTTTGCGCACATGAAAGCCGCAAGGTGTAAAAAAACCGAGGCACTTCGGAGCTTATCCGTATGCCTCGGCTTTTATTATGTTTTGTTACGCATTTTCCGCATCGCGTTTTTTGCCTATTTTTCCGTCGGCGATAAGCTGCAGCATACAGTCCACCACCTCGGGGTCGAGCTGTGTGCCCGAAACGCGCTTTAACTCGTCCTTTACGACCTGTATATCAAGCTGTTTTCTGTAGGGGCGGTTTGAATACATGGCATCAAAGGTATCCGCAACGGCGATTATCTTTGCAAGCTGCGGTATTTCCTCATCCTTAAGACCCTTGGGATAGCCGCGGCCGTCGGGACGCTCATGGTGCAGACGCGCACCCAGCGCCAGCTTGGGCGCTATTGCAATATCCTTTAAGATCTCGTAGCCGTTTTGCGAATGGCTTTTAAGTATCTCGTATTCCTCGTCCGTTGCGCGACCCGGCTTATTGAGTATCTCGTCGGGTATGCTTATTTTGCCTATATCATGCAAAAGTGCGATATTGTATACCTCCTCGGCATCCTCCGCGCTGTAGCCCAGCTTCTCCGACAGCATTTTTGAATACAGCGCCACACGGAAGGAATGACCCCTTGTGTACTTGTCCTTCATATCTATACACTTTGCAAAGGCCTGTATTATCTCGTTTATGTACTGCTTTTGCTCCTGCTGTTTTTTAAGCAGCTTTTCCGTCTTCTTTTTAAGGTAGATATGCACCGCCACGGCCAAAGCCGCCAGCACCGCAAGTGCCGCCAGCGCCCTGAACGGCGTCGTTTCGTAAAGCGCCTTTTTCTTTACCACGGTTATATCCAGCCGCTCGCGCTCGCTGCCGCCGAGGGTGTCTATAATGCCCAGATGGAAGTTGTAGGTGCCGCCGCGCAGGTTTGTATAGCTGACGGGCTCCATATCCTGCTTGGTAAGGTTTACCGTGTTTTCGTCAAAGCCCTCCAGCCGATAGCATACGCGCGGATTTTTAAGCGAATACGTCAGCACATAGTCGTATATGGTCAAACGCTTTGTGCCCGCAGGCACCGTCACCTTTGAGCCGATAACGGGGTAAAATTTGCCGTCCGCCTCCACATAGGGCACGGTGAGCCTTATATCGCTCAGATCGGTGTCGTTTTTGTCAAGGCTGATGCGCACAACGCCCGTGCCGCCCGACATATAAAGCTCGTTATTCTCGTCCAGCGCGCTGGAGGAGTTTACCGTCGCCACGCAGGGCAGACCGCTTTTTGTGTCGTAGAACTGATATTCGGGCTTGTCGCCGCTTATCATGCTCTGTACGGAGGCAACATATATGCCGTTGCTTGAAAGCACCCATACACGCCCCAGATTGTCGGGGAAGATGTCAAAGTTGTTGGAGTACGGGAAGCCCGTTACCGTGGTTATGACATCGTCCTTGGCATAGGCTATGGAGTTGCTTGTGATTATCCAGTAAACGCCGTTTATATCGTCACGTTTTATTTTAAGTATGACCTCGCTTTTAAGCCCCTTGTCCGTGCCGTAGCGCTTGATGTCGCCGTCCTTTATGCGGTATATGCCGTCACCGTCGCTGCCCAGATACACCTCACCGTCATCGCCGCTTGCTATGCACAGTATCTCGGCATTGGCGATACCGCTGCGGTTTTCGTAGGAGGCTATCAGCTTGTCGTCCTTTACTATGTAAAAACCGCCCGTACAGGACACCGCCATACGCCCGCCGCTTATCTCCTCTATGGTACGGAAGCGCATGGACGGGAAGCCGTCCGCCTCGCCGAAGCTTTTTATGCTGCCGTCCTTATGCAGGCATACAAGGCCTTTCTCGCCGAAGGTGCATATCCACAGATTGTCGGAGGAGTCCTTTTTGATACAGCGTATCCTGACATTGCCAAGATACCCGCAAAGCGGGTCGTCCACCTCGTTAAGATCCATATCCGTGACCTTCAGGCCGCGGTCGGTGCCTATGTAAAGCCTGTTGTTGTACAGACAGGTGCTGTTTACAACGCCCGTTTCTATGCCCGCCGCCATATTTACATTCATAAACTGGCTGGGGGCTATTTTAAGCACGCCCTGTCTGGAGGAAGCAAACCACAAATTACCCTCGTAATCGCCCATCATGTCGTCTATGGAGTCGTCTATGGGCAGGTTTGTAAGCCCCGAATACCGCATATCCTCCGTAAAGCGGCCTATGCCCCTGTCGGAGCATATCCACAGCAGACCCGCATATTTCATTATGCGGTTTATATGCTCCTGCGGCGCGGTCGAATAATGCTCCAGCTTTTTAAAGCTGTCGTCTATGCTGCCGTAGTACACGGACGAACGCTCCGTACCCATGTACAGCGCACCGTCCTTTTCCTTGTCCGCCGTAATGCAGCAGACGGTATCGCCCTCGCCCGCAATGTCGGGGTACACCGTTTTAAGCTGCTTGTCCTCCACCACAAATACATTGCCCTTTGAGGTAAGGCCGTAAATGCGGCCGTCGCTGCCGCTGTCAAGTCCCTTTATATACTCGCCGTAGATGCTCGGGTCGTCCATGTTGTGCAGTACGCCGTAGGTGTCGATATAGACCATGCCAAAGGTGGTCGCGGCAAAGATATTGCCGTCTGCATCCTCTTTTATGGAGCGTATGGAGGCCGAATGAAGCCCCTCCTCGCGGCCGTAAAAGCGAAAATCGTTGTTTTCGTATACCGCAATGCCCGCATCGTTGGTGCCTATCCACAGCCTGCCCCTGCTGTCCTCGTAAAGGCAGATAACGCTGGATATGCCCATCGAGGAGTCAAAGCGGTAAAAATCCGACCCGTCATAGCGCACCAGACCGCTGTAGCTGCCTATCCACACAAAGCCGTCCGACGTTTGCAAAACGGTATTGGCCTCGGATGTGGGCAGACCGTTGCTGCGGTCGTACAGCACGGTGGTATAGCCCGCGCCCTCTCTTATAACATCCTTCTCCTGCGCATTTACCGCCGCTGTCGTCAAAACCGCCGCCAGCACCAGCGCAGCGCATTTTTTTAAATGATAAAACAAATCTGCTCCCCCTATCTCGGCTGAAATTTGCGCAGCACGGGAACGTGCTTTAACAGAGCCTCACGCACACATACCGCCTCATCACTTGTGTTGGCGGCATTAAAACTCAGGCGCAGAGCGCTTTCGCCCCTGCCCTCGTTTAAAAGATCCACTATTTTAAGCTTGTTTTTGAGCCGCGCGGAGCAGGCAGAGGAGGTCGCGGTATATATCCCGTCCGCCTCCAGCGCGTGCAAAAGCACCTCGCCGCGCACACCCAAAAACGAAAGATTTAATATATACGGGCTGTCCAAAGCACCGTTTACATAAACATCGGGCAAAAGCTCCGTCAGCTTTAAAAGCTCGCTTTTGACCGAAGATACGTTTTTTGCCTTTTGTTCAAGGTCCCTGCCGCCAAGCTCGGCCGCAAGGCCAAAGCCCACAATGCCCGCAAGGTTTTCCGTGCCCGGGCGCAGACCCCTTTCCTGACTGCCGCCGAAATGCAGGTTCTCCGTCCTTGTGCCGTCTGCGATATACAACGCGCCCACACCCTTTGCGCCGCCTATCTTGTGGCTGCTTACGCTTATAAGGTCGGCCTTTTTTGGCAGGGCGTGCTTGCAGAAGGCCTGCACGCAGTCGCAATGAAATTTACAGCTTGGATTTTTGGCCTTTACGGCCTTTATTATGCCGTCAATGTCCTGCATTGCGCCCGTTTCGTTGTTTACATACATTATGCTGACAAGAGTCGTTTTTTCGTCCACCGCGGCACTCAACTCATCAAGGCTTATATGCCCGAAGGTGTCCACGGGCAGGTACACCACATCAAAGCCCAGCTCCTCCAGATGCCGAAAGCTGTCGGTCACGGACGGATGCTCCGTTGTCTGCGTTATCACGCGCATACCGCGGCTTTTGTAGGCCAGCGCCGTACCGATGACGGCGGTGTTGTTGGCCTCGGTGCCGCCCGATGTAAAGTAAAGATTTTTGGCATTTACGCCCATAGCGCGGGCGACCTTCTCCCTTGCCCCGTTCAGGGCCTGCTCCGATTTAAAGCCAAGCTCGTGCAGGGAGGACGGATTGCCCGTATACTCCAGCATACTCTCATACATTTTTTGCGCCGCCTCGGGCAAAACAGCCGTTGTGGACGCATTGTCAAAGTATATCATCCCTCGTCCTCCAGTCGGTGCAAAAGAATAACCGCGGTCACAAGTCCCGCCGTTTCCGTGCGCAGGATACGCCTTCCAAGCGTAACGGGCATAATGCCGCTTTCCCGCGCAAGCTCTATTTCCTCGGGCGAAAAGCCCCCCTCGGGGCCGATAAATACGGCTATGCTTTTGCCCTTAAAGCCGTCACAAAATTGTTTAAGGCCGTTTTTTTGCTCGTTTTCGTAGGGTATAAGGCGGCCGTCGCATTTTTTGCTGTCCTCCACCGCCCGCTCAAAGGTCATTATATCCCCGACAGCGGGTATCCTGCCCCTGCCGCATTGCTCGGCGGCGCTTTTGGCTATCTTGTTCCAGCGCTCCAGCTTTTTGTCCGCCTTTTTGTCCCAGTTTACAACACTTCTGCACGTCTTTACGGGGATGATCTCACACACGCCTATCTCAACACATTTTTGTATTATAAGCTCGGCCTTGTCGCCCTTTGGCAGCCCCTGATACAGGGTTATCTTTACGGCGGGCTCGTTTAAATTAAGGTGCTTGTCAAGTATTTTGGCGGTAACGCATTTTTTGGTTATTTCGGTTATCTCGCACTCGTAGTCCGTGTCGCTGCCGTCACCGACGGTTATCCGCTCGCCCACAACACAGCGCAAAACGCGCGAAAGGTGCAGGCTGGTCTCCTCGTCAAGCTGTATGGTGTCGCCCTGTATATTCTCGGGCAGGGTAAAATATTTTGGCATTTCGCTCGTCCTCTTTTTGGCTTTTTCGGGGCATACCGCCGCCCCGTTTTGCGGCTTATCCCTTTATTTTTGCGGTAATGCTGACCCACTCGTCCTTGTAGTCGGTGTCCAGCACCTCAAGACCCGCGGCCTCCATTGCGTCGTACACATCCTGCACACGCTCGCGTATAATGCCGCTCGAAATAAAAATGCCGTCCTTTTTAAGCTGTTTTCTTACAAGCGGCGATATTGCGCAGATAACATCCGCGATGATATTGGCCACCACTATATCGTATTTTTCGTAGCCTATCTCGTCCTGCAAAGCCTTGTTGTCGATAACATTTCCGCTGGTGACGTAATATTTGCTGCGGTCTATGCCGTTAAAATCGGCGTTTTCGTAGGCCGTTTTTATGGCGTTTGCATCAATATCCACCGCAAAGGCGCTTTTTGCACCCAAAAGCAGGGAAACAATGGACAAAATACCGCTGCCGCAGCCAAGATCGGCAACAACGCTGTTTTCGTTGACGTATTTTTCAAGCCGAAGCATACAAAGCTGGGTGGTCTGGTGCAGACCCGTGCCGAAAACATGGCCGGGGTTGATATTGAATACCACACGTCCCTCGGGATTTTCGACCTCCTCCCAGACGGGCTTTATCAAAAGCCTGTCGCCCACGGTAAAGGGCTTGTAGAAGTCGCGCCACTTGTTGAGCCAGTCCTCGTCGTTAAGGTTTTCCGTGGTCTCCACCGCAAGCCTGCCAAGGTCTATGCCTATGTCCATGCTTTTAAGCCTTTCCAGCCCCGCACGCACGTTCATAAGTATCTCGCTGCCGTAGGGGTTGTCGCTTACATATATTATAAGCTTTGTTTCGCCGACGGGCTTGTTTAAAAGCTCCTCGTCAACATAGTCCCAGTATGTACTGCTTTCGGACAAAAACTTTTTAAGCTCGTTGTCGTCCTCCACCTGTATACCCGTAATGCCCGTTTCAAGCAGCATTGCGCTGACGGGCTCTATGCCCTCGGTGGTGGTGTATATCTTAACTTCCGTCCATTCCATATTTCATTCTCCTTTTTCGGTTATTATCGGCAGCTCAAACCTGAACACCGTACCCTCGCCGGGTGTGCTTTCCACGGTTATTTTGCCCTTATGCACCTCGGTTATCCACTTAACCATGGACAGACCCAGACCCATACTGCCGCCCGTGTCGTTGCGTGCGGGGTCCTCGCGGTAAAAGCGGTCGAATATCTTGGTAAGGTTTTCCTTTTTTATGCCTATGCCGTTGTCGCTTACCATACCCACGACACAGTTATCCCTGCGGGTTATGCTGACCTTTACCCAGCCGCCGTCCCTGCCGTATTTTATTGCGTTGGTCACAAGGTTTACCAGCATGCGCGTAAGCATGGACTGGTCGCCCGTAACGTAAATGTTTTTGTCGATATTTTTAATAAGCTGTATGTCACGCTGTACCGCCTGTATCTCCAGTTCCTCCATGACCATGGTCATAAGCTCGCCGTAGTCAAACTCCTCCATGTGCAGCACCTTTGTCAGATCGCCCGTGCGCGAAAGCGTAAGCAGCTGATTTATAAGCGTTGACATCTTTTTTGCCTGCTTGTGCACCACCTGCATCGACTCGCGCATTTCCTCTATATCGTCAAGGTCGCTTGCATACTCACACTCGCTTAAAATGACGGTAATGGGCGTGCGCAGCTCGTGCGAGGCATCGTCCGTAAACTGCTTTTCTCGCTCAAACGCCTTTTGCAGACGTTCAAAAAGCGAGTTAAAGCTGGTAGCCAGCATACCGAACTCGTCGTTTGAGTTTATGCCGATACGCTGCGAAAGGTCGGAGCTGTCCTGAATGTTGTTGGCCAGATTGCTAAGCTTTGCAAAGTAGGAAAAGGCATTGCCCGTTATGGCGCTGCCGCCCAGCACCGCAATAAGTATGATAAGCGGCAGTATAATAAGCGCCGAGGAGATAATGGGGTACACATACGCATCGTTTATAAGCATGGGTACACCCGTAACGCCGCGCAGGTAATACTTGCTTTTTTCTATCTCGGTCTCTATCTCATAGACGTACCAGCGCTCCTTGGTCTTGGTGTTTTGCGCTATAGTGACCGAATTGGGCGGTATATTTATATTTGACGGCATACCGGGCGGGTTAAAGCCGCGTATAAGCAGGTGATTTTTGTCGTAAAGCACCAGCATAATGGAGTTGCCGCTTGTGATATAGCTTGTGTTAAAGGTTATGGTGCCGTTTTCGTCTTCCTTTGCGTTTGCCGCCATATCGTTGACAAAATTTATAAGGTCGGTGCGCTGCCGTGCCTGTATAAGCGTGGTGCCCAGCGCGACCAGTATAATGACCGACGAACAGGTGATAAGCACCATCGCCAGCGTATACCAAAGGGAGACCTTGCTGCGTAATGTCAAGCCCCTCATTTAATCCTCCTTGAGAATATATCCCGAGCCGTATACCGTGTGTATAAGCTTTTTGTCGTAGCCGCTGTCTATCTTTTTGCGCAGATACCTGATGTAAACATCCACGATATTGCTGCCGCCGTCAAAGGACAGATCCCAGGCGTTCTGCTCTATCTGCTCGCGCGAAAGCACCACGTTTTTATTGCGTATAAGATATTCAAGTATGGTAAATTCCTTGGATGAAAGCTGTATAACATTGCCGCCGCGCGATACGGTGCGCCTGTTCATATCCATCTCCAGATCGGCCACCTTAAGCACATTGGCGGTAAAGGCCGTGTTGCGCCTGAACAGCGCCCTTATGCGGGCAAGAAACTCGTCAAAGGCAAAGGGCTTTACAAGGTAATCGTCCGCACCCGCATCAAGACCCGCCACGCGGTCCGACACCGAGTCACGCGCCGTCAGTATAAGCACGGGCGTTACATTGCCCCTGGCACGCATTTCGCGCACTACCTCAATGCCGTTTTTGCGCGGTATCATAAGATCCACCACTACTGCGTTGTATTCTATGCTCAATATATACTCCAGCGCCGTTTCCCCGTCAAATGCGCTGTCAACGGAGTATCCCTCTTTTTTAAGACGCTTTGAGATAACATTGTTAAGATTGGGCTCGTCCTCAACGACTAATATTCGCATAAATAATACCTCCCTGAAATTAGTTCTACTTTTGATTATAACATAAATTGTATCCATATACAAGAAATTTTAAGGAAACACCAAACAACCCCTTTCCCCCGCAGATGGTGATATGTATATATGATGATTTTCGTATTTTTTGCCCTGCGGTTGCATAAGCTTTATAAAAAAGTTTTAACGGAGGGCAGAAATGGGTGCGAAGATATATGTCGTTAAGCTCAGGCAGATATTAAAGGCCGTGCTTGCGCTGGCGCTGGCGGCCGCGGTGATAATAACGGCGGCAATCATTATAAGCCGCAGCAGCAGGCCTACATACGCCCCGGGCGTTTACTGCGCGGGGATAATGCTGCGGGGCTCGCCTGTCAATGTGGAGGTAGAGGTGTCCGCACACCGCATAGAAAGCGTGCGTCTGACAGGGCTCAGCGAAACACAGCAGGTATTTTATCCGCTGTTTTCCACATCCGCCGAGGAAGTGGCCGACAAAATAGTTGCCGAGCAAAGCTGTGATATAGACATTGACAGCGATCACTCCGTCACGGGCAGCCTGATATGCGATGCCGCAAGACAGGCGCTGGAGGGCGCAATAAAAAACTAAGGCACAATAAAAAATCCCGGGCTGTGAGAACCGCGGGATTTTTTATTTGCTGTAATACGCTTATGTGCGTATCAGGGGGGTTATATATAAATATAAAAGGAGGGGTATGTTAAGACTCCGTGCGGAGCATTTTAAGCGCCTGACCCGCTTTTTCCAGCATACCGCACAGCTGCTCCATAAAGCCGAGCTGGCGTGTGTGCATTTCGTCAAGCAGGCTGTACGCCACTTGTTGGTTGGGTATGTTATGTATGCTTTGTACATTTGTCATATCCCGTGCCGCCGTATATACCTGCTTTACGCTGTCGTATGCGCGGGCATATTCGGCATAGGCCGTCATCTGTTCCTTGTTAAGGCAGGCGTGTGTGCGTGCGTAATGCTGCATCTCGCCGGCTATCATTGTATTGTTTTGCTTTGCTGTATTAAGCATATCAACTATCGTTTGCTGATTGGATTCTATAGAAAGCAGTATTTCGTCTATACTTTTTGTCATCTCTTCCATGTCTGCCTGCTCCTCTCTTTCCTTTATGTCTATAGTATATCATCGAAAAATTAAAAAATCATTGATATATTTATTAAGTATTTCTTAAGAAAACGAAAGAATTAAAGCTTGACAACGGGCATATTTTATATTATAATCTTTGTGTTGACGACTTGCCGATGTGGCGGAATTGGCAGACGCACTTGACTCAAAATCAAGCGAATTTACATTCGTGCCGGTTCGAGTCCGGCCATCGGCACTCGCCGCAGGGTATCTCCCTGCGGCTTTTTATCTTTTAATGAGGGACGATTATGGATACACAGGACAAATGCCCCGTATGCGGCAAATACACCTTTGAGGACGAATATGATATATGCCCCGTGTGCGGCTGGGAAAACGACCCCTTGCAGGCGGCCGACCACAACTATCCCGGCGGCGCAAACGCACTTTGCGTAAACGAGGCAAGGATAGAGTATTTTTTGCTTAGCGGCAAAAGCACCGCAGAAAAGGCGGCGCACATAAGGCAAAACTACAAAAGCAAGATGGAGCTTGCCGCGCAAAAATACATGGATGTCGCGTGGAGCGAGGAACAGGGCGAGGAATACGAGCGGATACGCCAAAAATATATAGATATACTAAACAAACTTTTAAACGGCTGATTTGTTTCGGCCGTTTTTTGGTTAATACACAATAAAATTTAAGATAATCTTTCGTTTTATATTTCATAAGATATGTTATAATTATATGCGGAGGAAAAATCATGGAAATAAAAGTACGAAAAAAACGCAGGCGGCTAAGACCCGAAATAAAACTGGCATTTATGCTTATCGCGGCATTTTTGCTGCTTACCTTTATCGGCATGGGCCGCGGCAAAAAAACAAATTATTACCGCAGCCGCGGGCTGGATGCGACAAAGACAAACCTTGTCATAGACAGCACCCCCGCAGGCGAATGCACCGCCGAATACGACGGCATACGCTATATAACGCTGTCCGCCGTAAAGCAGTACATAGACCCCGACATTTACTATAACCCCGACGAGGGGCGCGTTATAATAACCGCAAACGACAAGGTGGTCAGGCTGCACGCGGACGGCTGCACCGTCAACGGCGAGGCGCTGGAGCTGAATTTTTCGGTGTATGACGATGCGGGGAGCATTTATCTGCCGCTGGAGACCGTGGAAAGGGTGTACGGCCGCAGGCTGAGCTTTATATCCGACAAGACCAATATGCTGTCCGTTGACGGCGACAGCCATGACAGCGGCAAAACAAGCAAGAAAACACGGCTGTATGCCGCACCCGACAAAAAGGCGTATTACGGCAGTCTGCCCAAGGATGCGCTTGTATACTGCTACGGGCAGGAGGACGGCTTTTACCTTGCAAAGGTGATGAGCGAGGGCGAAATGTGCGGCTTTGTGGGCTATATCCCCGCCGACAGGGTCGAGATATACGATTTTCGCGGCACAGACCCGACAGCGGACGATATCTTACAGGCAAGGCAGGCGCAGTACCCAAGCGGCCGTGTGGATCTGGTTTTTGATCAGATATCAAACGCATCGGGCGCGGCGGTCACAATGTCAAACGGCGTGCCCGAGGGTGTGAACGTGCTTTGCCCCACTTGGTTTTCGTTCAAGGACGAGGGCGGCGAGGTGATAAACAAGGCCAATGCCGACTATGTGAAATGGGCGCACCAAAACAATGTGTATGTGTGGGGGCTTGTGACAGACAACTTTACATCGGAGATAAGCCATGCGGTGCTTTCGGACGACAAAACGCGCGAATACGCCATAAAGCAGATAGCTGCCTATGCCGATATGTACGCTTTGGACGGCATAAACATAGACTTTGAGGCCGTGCCGAAGGACGACAGCGAATACTGGATACAGTTTTTGCGCGAGCTTGCGCCCGTCTGCCGCGAGCATGGGCTGGTTTTAAGCTGCGACCTGTTCGTGCCGAAGATGTGGTCGCTGTACTACAACAGAAAGGCCGTAGGCGAAATTGTCGATTATGTGATAGTTATGGGCTATGACGAGCATTACCGCGGCGGTGACGAGGCGGGCAGCGTGGCAAGCCTTGACTGGTCGGTGCAGGCCGTTACCGCCACGCTTAATGCGGGCGTGCCGAAAGAAAAGCTGATACTTGGCGTGCCGTTTTACACCCGCATCTGGACGGAGAGCGCAAACGGCGGCCTTGACAGCGCGGCCTATTCAATGGACGATGCACACGCGATAATGCAGGCCAACGGCGCGGAGTTTACCTATGACGAAAAGACGGGGCAAAACTACGCCGAATACACCGATGCCGAGGGCAGGCACCGCTGCTGGCTGGAGGATGAACAGAGCATAAAAAAACGCGCGGCACTTGTCAGGGAGCATGACACGGCAGGTATAGCCGCATGGAAGCTGCGCATGGAAAAGGACGGGATATTCGGCATTATCAGCAAGGAGATAAAATAACAAAAAGGGAACGGCTTGCGGCCGCTCCCCTTTTTTAATTTTTAATTTCTATTGAATTTATAACTACAGGCTCCAGCGGTTTATCGTTTGCATCGGTCTTTACCGCCGCTATTTTATCAACGGTATCCATGCCCGCGTAAACCTGGCCGAAAACGGTATAATCCATATCGAGATACGGACAGCCGCCGTTATTTTCGTACTCGTCTATAAGGCTGTCGGGGAAAGCATCGCCGTAGGTCACGGCCTTGCCGTTACCGTCACGGTAGTATGTTTCGTTTTTCATGCCCCTGAGCATTTCAAGGGAGCGTTTCGTATCGCTGCCTATATCCCTGCACTGCACTATATAAAACTGGCTGCCGTTTGTATCGGGGCCCGCGTTTGCCATACACAGCGCACCGCGGAAATGGCGCAGGTCAAGGCTTACCTCGTTTTCAAAATCCTTGCCCCAGATGCTTTCGCCGCCCATGCCCGTGCCGTCGGGGTCGCCGCCCTGTATCATAAAATCGTTTATGACACGGTGGAAGATAACGCCGTTGTAATAGCCGTTCCGGGCGTGGGTGACAAAGTTTTCAACGGCCTTTGGCGCATACTGCGGGAAAAGCCTTACACTTATATCGCCCATATTTGTATGCAGGACAGCCGTTGTTTCACCCGCCTGCGGTGCATCAAGCTGGATAAAGCGCCTCTCGTCCTCGGTCTTGATTATGCGTGCGGTCTTGGCGGCACTGTCCCATTCCACCTTTGCGCCTATGGCCTCGGACACGGCACGCAGGGGGATGTAAAAATGTCCGTCAATTATCTGCTGCGGCACATCGGGCTTAACAAGGTTGTTTTCGCCTGTGCGGGTATTAAGGCAGTAAAAGCCGTTTTCGCCGCTTTTTATATCTATGGAGTAGCCCGCGCCCTTAAAGTTTGCGGTCTTTGTTTCGTTTGTCCATTCCACGGCAAAGCCCAGCTTTTCAAAAACGCCGCGCACGGGCACAAGCGTTCTGCCGTCAACTATCACCGCATCCGAGTCTATCGGGCTGCCGTTTACCGTTATATTCGCCGTTGCTGCCGCATTTGCCGCACACGACATTGCCATTGCAAACAAAACTGTTAAAATTGCCTTTTTCATTTGTTTTCTCCCTTTATTATGCCGTAGACCTCACGCTTGCCTATCCCTCTGTCCTTTGCGACAGCCTTCATGGCGCTTTTTTCGTCCATGCCCTTATCAAGATACATTTTAAAATGCTGCTCTATGGTCATTTGGGCGGCCTCGGCCTGTTTTTCCTCTTCTATATCGCGGTATTCGCGCCCCTCTATAACTATGACAAATTCGCCCTTTGGCTCGTTTTGCTCGTAATAGGCCGCAAGCTTGTCAAGGGGCAGCTTATTGACATTTTCGTAGCGCTTTGTCAGCTCCTTTACGCAGGCCGCGGGACGGCTGCCCAAGGTGTCCGCAAGCTCTTTCAGGGTGTTTTTAAGGTGGTGGGGTGCCTCGTACAAAATAATGGTGGCGGTTTGATTTTTAAGCCCCTCCAACACCTGCTTTCTTGCGTTTTTCCCGCTTGGAAGAAAGCCCTCGAAAACATAGCTGCGGCTCGAAAGCCCGCTCAAGACCAGCGCCGTTACCGCCGCCGTAGGCCCCGGCACCACCGTAACGGGGATACCGTTTTCGTAGCAAAGCTTTATCATATCCTCGCCCGGGTCGGAAATGCCGGGCATACCCGCATCCGTCACAAGGGCGATATTTTTGCCGTCCAACAGCCGGCGCACAAGCTGCGGCCCCTTTTCGGCCTTGTTATGCTCGTGATAGCTGGTCAGCGGCGTTTTTATATCGTAATGGTTCAAAAGCTTGACGCTCTGGCGCGTGTCCTCGGCGGCGATAAGGTCACATTCCTTCAGGGTGCGCAGACAGCGCAGGGTCATGTCCTCGATATTGCCGATGGGCGTGCCGCAGACAAATAATGTACCGCTCATTTTAAGACCTCAATTGTAAAAAATATCGTTTACCTCTTTTGTATAAACATTTCCCGCCGCGTAGATTATCATGGGTGCCTGTACCTCCAGATGCGGCTTGCCGTCCTTTGCAAACTCGATAAGCACCATAGAGGGTGCCTTGTCGATGCAGGCGTGTACAAAACGCATCACCTTGGGCTCCAGTCGGTGCTTTTTGCTAAGCTCGAAAATATCCGCAAGGCGGTTGGTGCGGTGCACCATATAAAGCCTGCCGCCGTATTTGAGCATTTTTGCCGCCGCCGCAAATACATCGTCCAGCGTACACATTATCTCGTGGCGGGCTATGGCCTTGCCGCCGATATCGTTTACCGCACCGCTTTTTGCCTTGATATACGGCGGGTTGCAGGTCACGACATCAAACATATGCGCGTTGTATATGCTGCCCAGCTCCTTAAGGTCGCAGCACTCCATAAATATCCTGTCTTCCAGCTTGTTGTATTTTATGCTGCGCCTTGCCATATCCACGTTGTCGGCCTGTATCTCTACCCCGACAAATTGGTCGCAGCCTGTTTTTGCCTCCATAAGTATAGGCACTATGCCGTTGCCCGAGCACAGATCCATAACGATCTCGCCCGGCTTGGCCTTTGCAAAGCCCGATAAAAGCACCGCGTCAAGCCCGAAACAGAATTTTTCGGGGTCCTGTATCAGCATATAGCCGTTGCGGTGCAGATCGTCCAGTCTTTCTCCCTTTTTTAATAAATCCTTACCCATTTTTTAATCATCCATCAAATTTTTAAGATCGTCTTTTGATATGCGTTCTTCCTTGGTATGCTTGCGCTTGACCACCTTTATCTCGGAGGGGTCAAAGAACATTACTTCCTTTTCGTCCTCGCCCGTGTCCACGGCGGCCTTTATTATGCGGCGCAGCACGCTTACGCTGAGCACCTCGCCCGTGCCGTGATCGGTCTGTATTATATCGCCCTCGTGCGGCAGGTTTTTGTTGAGATATTCGTAGGTATCCTGCTCGTATTTAAGGCAGCACATAAGTCTGCCGCAAATGCCGCTTATTTTGGTGGGATTAAGCGAAAGCCCCTGGTCCTTGGCCATTTTTATACTTACGGGGTGAAAATCGCCAAGGAAGGTGGCGCAGCAAAGCGAGCGGCCGCAGACACCTATGCCGTTTAGCATTTTTGCCTCGTCGCGCACGCCTATCTGCCTGAGCTCTATCCTTGTTTTGAATATGGCCGCCAGATCCTTTACCAGATCGCGGAAGTCTATCCTGCCGTCCGCGGTAAAGAAAAATATTATCTTGTTCATGTCAAAGGTCATTTCAACATCCGTGACCTTCATGCCAAGGTTATGGCTGTCAGCACATTTCTGGCAGGTCTCCTTTGCTTTTTTGGCCTTTTCCTTGTTGTCCTCTGCTATCTTTTTGTCTTTTTCGGTCGCGGGACGTATTATTTTTTTGATGGGCGCGCCGAAATCCGACGTGTCCACATCACGGTTTTCAAGCTCCACCGTGCCGTATTCCACGCCGCGCACGGTCTCCACGATAACGCCGTCACCGCGCTTGAATGTATTGCCCGCGGGGTCAAAATAGTATATCTTGCCCGCTTTTTTAAATCTGACACCGATAACTGTCATTGTCACCTCTCCTTTATCCTGTAAAACAGCTCCTCCACAACGTACTGTATGCTGCCGTTTACGGCCATGCGGCCGCGTGCCTGTTCCAGCGCATCGCAGGCCTTCATAAGCTGACGTGTGCTGAAAGCGGCGCATACACTGTCCAGCCGATCAAGCCGGGTGCTGTGTATAAGGTGCTGTGTATTGCCCGTGGTCTTGTATATAAGAGCATCTCTGAATATATAATACATTAGGCGGAGCAATGTGTCAATATCCCCGCGGCGGTCTTTTGCAAATACGCCGCAGTTTGAAAACAGCTCCACTATGTCCCACTTTTTTATATTTGTGCATATATCAAAGGCCGCCGCCGTCAGGTCGGCAAAGCCCTCGTCCGTGTCCAGCTCCAGCGTACGCCCGACTATACCGCGGGCATAGTGCGACAGCGTGTCCGCCCGCTCGGCCGTAAAGCCCCTGTCTGTGAGATATTTTTTAAGCATGGGTTGCGGCAGGGGGCGCAGCTTGAAAAGTATGCAGCGCGAAAGTATGGTGGGCAGCAGCTTATTGAAGTTTTGGCACAAAAGCAGGAACACCGCAAATGACGGCGGCTCCTCCAATGTCTTTAAAAATGCGTTTTGCGCCTGCGGGTTCATCGTGTCCGCATCGCTAATAACAAAGACCTTGTACCTGTAGCTGAACGGCCGTGTCATTATGGCGGCGTTTATCTGCTCGCGCACGGTGTCCACCTTTATTGATTTTTCCTCGGATATGTATATCACATCGGGGTTGTTGTTGTCGTCAAAGGCGCGGCAGGAGGCGCAGACTCCGCAGGGGGCATCGCCGCCCGCCTCGCAGTTGAGGGTCTTTGCAAACGCCCTTGCAACGCTTGTTTTGCCGCTGCCCTTTTCTCCGTCAAAAATATAGGCATGGCCGACACGTCCGCTGCGCACCGCCGTTTTAAGACTTTTTATCAACATATCATTGTTTAAAATGCCGTCGTATCCGTCCATTTACCTACCCTTAAATACCCTTTTGCTCAAACAGCCTTTCTATGTATTCCACAATTTCCCTGTGGATATCGTCAATGCTTTTAAGCGCGTCTATCACCTTGATACGCTTTTTGTTGCGGCGTGCAAGCTGCATATAGCCGCCGTACACCATCCGGTGGAACTTTTCGTTCTCGCTTTCCATGCGGTCAAGCTCCTTTTGCTTTTTCTTGCGCTCTATGCCGTCGCCCGGCTTAAGGCGCAGGAAAAATGTTATATCGGGCTCCAGAGAGTCCACCGCATATTTGTTTATATCCTTTACCGTTTTTATGCCAAGACCCCTTGCGCAGCCCTGATACACAAGGCTGGAGTCCAGAAATCTGTCGCTTATCACTATGCCGCCATCGTTGAGTACGGGCATAATGTCACACGCAACGTGCTGCGCCCGCGCGGCCGCGTATAAAAGCGCCTCCGTAACGGGGGTCATTTCCGTATTTTCCTTGTCTATTATCAGCTCGCGTATTTTTTCGCTTATCATGTTGCCGCCGGGCTCGCGCGTGCAGACCACATAAAAGCCCCTGTCCTTGAAATACTGCTCCAGCAGGCGTATCTGCGTGGTCTTGCCCGAACCGTCGGTGCCCTCTATGCTTATAAATAATCCGGACATATCCCGTCTCCTTATCATTGCTCGTTTTTGTACTGCTCCAGGGCGTTTTTGGCCGTTTCGATGTCAAAGCCGCGCCTCAGCAGAAAATCCATGTGTTTTTTATATTCCTTTGCATCGGACAGCGGCGCTTTTATGCGTTTTTCCAAAAGCTTTTGCGCCTTTTGCCGCATTACCTCGTCCGTGCCCTCAAAAAAGGGTGCGGCCGTATCGGCATCTATTCCCCTTGCCGCAAGCTCGGCCAGTATGCGCCGCCTGCCCCAGCCCTTTAAATTAAGGCAGTCACGCACAAAAAGCCTTGCATAGTTTTTATCGTCTATTATTTTGTACTTTTCAAGCAGCTCCGTCACGCGCCCGATGATCTCGTCGGAATACTCGCCGCGAAGCTTCTGCACGACCTCTTTTTTGGTACGCGCCTTAAAATCAATATATTTAAGCGCAGTTTCCCTTGCCTTGATAAAGACCAGCTGCTCCATTATCGCATCATAGCGCTCGGGCGAAAGCTCCTCGCCCTCCTTAAGCTTGTAATACAGCAGGTCAACGCCGTCTATGCCAAAGGAAAAGCTGCCGTCTATAAAGACATTGTACCGCCCCGACCGCTTTTTCTGCGGCGTTATTGCAGTTATTTTCATACCGCACCGCCCCCGTATCACTTAATAAAAGAAAAATAAAGCAAAACAAGGATGCCGAGCACTATCCTGTAGACACCGAAAGCCTTGAAGTCCTTTTTCTTGATATAGCCTATAAGGAAGCGTATCGCAAGTACGGAAACGCCGAAGGAAACTATCATGCCCACGGCAAGCACGCCGAACTGGCCGAGCGTGAACATACCGCCCTTTACAAAGTATTTTAAAAGCTTTAAAAAGCTTGCGCCGAACATTATGGGTATGGCCAGGAAAAACGTAAACTCCGTTGCCACAAAGCGCGAGCAGCCCGCTATCATACCGCCGATTATGGTACTGCCGCTGCGGGAGGTGCCGGGTATGAGTGCAAGTATCTGAAATGCGCCTATAATAAGCGCCTGTTTGTATGTAAGGTCCTCCAGCTCCGTGGTTTTGGGCTGTTTTTTCCTGCCCGATTCGATAACGATAAACCACACGCCGTAAATAATAAGCATAAGCGCCACCACAACGGCGTTGTACAAATGATCATCCAGCCAGTCGTCCAGCGGCAGACCGATAACGGCCGCGGGGATGCAGGCAATGATAACCTTGTACCACAGCGTGAAGGTCTGCTTTTTCTCCGCCTTTGTTTTGGAGGGGGAAAACGGGTTGAGCTTGTGGAAAAACAGGACTATTACCGCCAGTATCGCACCCAGCTGTATAACAACATCAAACATTTCCTCAAACTCGGGGCTGACTATCGTCCCCGTTATCTCCTGCACCAGTATAAGGTGCCCCGTGCTGCTTATGGGCAGCCACTCCGTAATGCCCTCGACTATGCCCAATATAAGGGCGCGTAAAAAATCAAGCATGATCTGCCTCCTTAATACCCAAAATAAGGGGCCGACAAAAAACCGTCAGTCCCTTATGATATATTGTTTTTTGCAAATTCGATGCCGCGGGCGTTATTCGTAATAGCCCGTTACATTGTTTTTCTTCATCCAATCCAGCTTGCAGTCCATAAGATACTGTACCGTATCGGAATTTTTGTTGAAGAATGTCCTTAACAAATGCCTTGTCATATACAAGTCGTTATAGGTAAGATAGGGATAATCGACCATTGTGTTGTAGGTGCCCGTGTAGTACAGCGCATAGTTAAGGTTATTGCTCGGCAGCACCCATTGGTCCCTTGTATCCTCTATCGCAAGCAGCATTTTGTCCGCAAGCTCCAGATATGGCTCGTGCTTGGTCAGGTCATACATCTTGTAAAGCAGGTTAAGCTCCGCAAGCTGATGATTGAGTGAAACGTGTGTCGGCAGATGTGTCCTTGTGTGGCCGTAGTCCTCCACCAGTATACCGCCGTTTTGTGTCTTGTAGCTGTGCTCCGCCGCATGGCTTTTGAAAAACTCGCCGTAGCGCACCAGCGCACTTAAAAACTCCTCATTGCCGTAGGTCTTGTATGCGTTTAAAAGGTTTTCGGCAAAATCCGTGTTAAAGCGTGTGTCGTAGAAGCCCGCATCAATGCTGAAATCGCTCATCAGCCACTCCGACTGCGGCCCCGTCTGCCAGTAGCCCTGCGCATTCTGGTTTGCCATGCAGATCTTTGTCATTACATAGCCCAGCTCCCTTGTGGCAAGCAGGTCGCTGTTTTTGACAAAGCTTGCGCCCACATAGTTTGACGGATGTCTGTAAAACATATTTTCCGCATAGGGCTTGTAGTTTGCGGGGATGGGGAAATAATAACCGTCCCAGCAGAGTCTGCGCTGCTTGCTAAGATCCTGCTTAAGTGCCTCAAAATGCTTGGCGCTTGACCAGTCCGCAAGCTTGTAGTTGGAGCGCAGCACCCATATCTCGCCCATTACCTGCGTATTGCGCGGGAACTCGTAGGTAAGCCTGTAGCCCGTGTCCTCCTTTGTGATAACGACCTTCTTTTCCTGCTCGGGCACGCGCACAAGCGTAGCCGCGGTGGTGTCGTTAAGGTATACGGCGGGTACGCCTATGACCATCGACATTTTGTCGGTATTTATATACATGGTCTCGTAGGCGGTATTTTCCGTATTGGTGGACATATACCAGTTGTTGTTTGCGTCTATATAGCGTATCTCTATTTTGCTGCCGGGTATGCTGAGCCCCGTTACCAGCGGTGTCGGGTCGTTTTTCTTGAAGGTATAGCGGTGCATATAGAAAAAGTCGCCGTTTTCAAAGGTGACATTGCGCTGTTTAAGCACATAGTCGTTGTTTTCGGCCGTTTCCTCTTTCCAGTCTGCCGTATACTCCTTTGCCCACTTGTCCTTGGGAGTCTGTGCTATAATGTTATGCACGGCCAGCTCCACGCCCGTAAGCGGTATGCCGTTTGCATCAACGGGTATTTCCTGTGTGGTGGTCTCCGTGGGTGCCTCGGTCTGTGTTTCCTGCTCCTCGGTAGTGGTCTGCGTGGTGGTCACCGTTTTGGATGCCGCGCTGCTCGAGCCCTTTTTCGACCTGCCCGTCGAGCCCTTTTTGGTGGTCTTTTCGGACTTTGATGTTGTCTGCTCCGTCAGCGTGGTCGCTTCCGTAGTTTCCTCGGCAGTTGTCGTTTCCTCCGCGGTTTTGACCTCTGCGGCTTTCACCTTGCTCAGCGAGCTGCTTTTAGCCATTGCCGCCGTGGAGAAAGCGGCCGTAAAAATTGCCGCGGCACATAAAAACGCCGCCGCATATCCGTATTTTTTATGATACATACTGCTTTCCTTTCACAGGGATCGGTTCGGATGATATATACCGACCCTTTTATAGTATTAGTAAATCTTTTAGTATTATAACATATAAAACCCTGTTATTTTATTACAATATTATTAAAAATTATGATACGAGGATTGCGTTTTTTGCAAAAAAGGGGCCGCGGCATTGAAGATAAGCGACCCTCAATGCTGCGACCCGTTACAGATCATTTTTATCAGGTGTTTTTAATTTTATTTCTCAAAAAATCCAAAAGCTCCTTTGGGCAGTCCTTTTTCATCATCGGGAGGACCTGTTTGTCGGCGAGAATAATCAGAAAATGATCCTTGGTTTCCTTTATGCCGTATAATTTTTCATATTCAATGCTTAATGAGCTGCCTTGATAATATGCTTCAAACTTATCCTCATAGAACTTGTATTGGTTTGTGTAACCGAACTTTTCCCTTTGTTTAAACGCTTTTGACGTTGTAAGTAAAAACTGTACAAGATAAAAGATCAGATAAACTCCCATTCCTGCCAGCGCAAATACAAGTGCAGCTGCCACACCGCGTCCGAGCTCCGGAAGAAAAAAGAGAATTCCCGCTGCCGCCATAATGCCGAGAGCGATCTTCTTATGTATGCTCCATACTATCTCGCGCAGATTTTGGGGAGTATATTCAAATATTGCTTCGTATAACGGTTCCACAACGCTTACACCTCATTTTTTATTTCTGTTATAGTTTATAAGACAGCCGTTTAAGATTATCTCTCTTTCGTTGTCTGTCAGCTCGCCCATTTTAAGGGTAAATTCCTTCATGCTGCCATCCTTTACGACATAGGCCTTAAACTCGCCGGCCTTATCCTTAACACCCTTTGCGACCTGCGGGATAAAGATAAAGTCGCCGTTTTCAAAGGGTAATTCACCGTCAAAGGTAAAGGGAAGCATACCCCAGTTGATAAGGTTGGAGCGGTAACGCTTTGTTGCGTATTCCTTGGCGATATTAGCCCAGCCGCCGAGTACCTTCTGACAGCTTGCGGCCTGCTCTCTTGCGGAGCCGTCGCCGGGCTTTACGGCGTAAATGGTGCTGCCGACACCCATAGTTGCCCTTGATATCTCAAAGCTCTTTTTAATGGTGTCCATTATCGGCTTTAATTCGGGAACGGCCTCTGCGGGACATTTATCCGCAAGGATAGCCTTTTCCGCAAGCTGTATAGCCTTTGCGCGGGGCACATAGTCGGGGTCCTTACGCGAAAGTGTAAATTCCGCAAGGCCGAGAGGATTGGAGCGGTAGCTGCTTGTCTCGCCCGAGGGGATAAGCTCGTCCGTTGTGGTAACGGGGTCTGTGATAAGGCTTACCACCTTTAATAAAATATTTTCGGGAAGAGCGCTCATTTCGGGCCAATCGGTGATATTGGGACCAAGCTTCAGCTCCACGCTCGGGTCCGCCTTGCCAAAGCCGTTAAATACGCGGTTATCGTAAACCGTCTTGTTAAAGAAATACTTGGGCTTTGTGAAATCTATGCCGTCAAGCTGCTCCGCCGAGGTAAGATAGCCCTTGTTTACAGCGGTTGCGGCGATAGAACGTGCATCCATAAGCGCAACCGAGGCGATCTGACCGTTGCCCGGCTTGGAACCCTCTCTGTTGGGGAAGTTTCTTGTCGAGTGACGTATGGAAAGACCGTTGTTTGACGGAACATCGCCCGCACCGAAGCAGGGGCCGCAGAAAGCGGAACGCACGGTAGCACCTGCCGCCATGATCTTTGCAATAGCGCCGTTTTCCACAAGGCTGATAAATGTGGGCTGGCTGGAGGGATATACGCTTAATGCGAAATCGTCCGCGCCGATGGACTGACCGTTAAGGATATCCGCAACATCGCAGATATTGTCAAATGTACCGCCCGCACAGCCTGCAATAACACCCTGATCCACATAAAGTCTGCCGTTTTTGATCTTATCGCGCAGCTTGAATGTCACCTTGGGGTTGTCGATGGACTTTGCGCCCTTCTTTTCAACGTCCGCAAGTATATCTTCAAGGTTTGCGTTAAGCTCGTCAATTGTGTATGTATTGCTGGGGTGGAAAGGCATAGCTATCATAGGCTTAACCTTTGAAAGGTCAACGTAAACAACGCCGTCATAGTATGCTACGCTGCCGGGGTCAAGCTGCTTGAAATCGCCTTCTCTGCCGTGTGCCTTGTAGTATTCCTTAATTGTATCGTCCGTTCTCCAGACGGAGGAAAGACAGGTAGTTTCGGTGGTCATAACGTCAATGCCGTTTCTGTACTCGGCGTTGAGGTTTGAAATGCCGTCACCGACAAACTCCATTACCTTATTTTTAACATAGCCGTTTTCAAATACGGCACCGATGATCGACAGCGCAACGTCCTGCGGACCCACAAAGGGTGAGGGCTTGCCCGTAAGATAAATTGCGATGACCTGCGGACAGTTTACATCGTAGGTCTGGCAAAGAAGCTGCTTTGCCAGCTCACCGCCGCCCTCGCCTATTGCCATGGTGCCCAGAGCACCGTAGCGTGTATGAGAGTCCGAGCCGAGAATCATCTTGCCGCAGCCCGACATCATCTCACGCATAAACTGGTGGATGACCGCCTGATGCGCGGGTACATAAATGCCGCCGTACTTCTTTGCCGCGGAAAGGCCAAACATATGGTCGTCCTCGTTTATTGTGCCGCCTACCGCACAAAGGCTGTTGTGGCAGTTGGTCAGTACATAGGGGATGGGGAATTTTTCCATGCCCGATGCACGCGCGGTCTGTATAATACCCACATAGGTAATGTCGTGACTTGCCATGCAGTCAAATTTGATTTTTAATTTTTCGGGGTCGCCCGAGGTATTGTGCGCCTGTAAAATACCGTATGCAATGGTGTTTTTACGCGCCTGCTGCGCATCCGCCGTAACGTTTGCCGCCTGTAATGCCGCCGTGTCGTCAGCCTTTATAAGCTGTGTGCCGTTTATAAGGTAGGCACCCGTGTTATATAATTCAACCATTTTTTGTCCTCCTGAAAAAGATTATATGATATCATATAATACCATAAATCGACCGCTTATGCAAGTATAAATAAGCTTGGGGGCTTGCATATCGGGATATAGCGCAAATAATTTCGGCTTACAGCGGGAAAAATACTGACGCCGAAAAACATTTGCGTTTTTGCCGTGTGTTCTCTATGCGGTAGATTTTTTTGTGCATACATTTGCCATTTGCGTAAAAATATGCTATAATTAAAACAAAAAAGGAGGGCATGACATGATACAGGACATTGCGCCGCACAAATACCATGTGGAATACACGCCGTGTACACCCACAAGCGAGGACATACTGTTTATTTTCAGGGGCAGCGATATACTTGTGCACGAGGAGAACGGACGCACATGGTTTCCTGCCGTGGGCGGCTTTGACATAAAGTCAAGACCCGTGTTTCTTTTCAGGATAGACGATACAAATATTTTTATGACCGATGTTGACGAGGGCGTATGCTTTGAGGGCTGGAATTTTGTCAAGCCCGAGTATTTCCGCACCGCCGCACCGCATTGGAAGGCATTTGCGGGCATAACCGCGGTACAGCTTCACCGCTGGTATGCGGAAAACAAATTCTGCTCACGCTGCGGGGCAAAGACAAAGCGCGGCACGCGCAAGCGCTGTGTTATATGCACGGAATGCGGCAAGACGGTATATCCGCGCATTTCGCCCTGCGTGATAGTCGCCCTTACAAACGGCGACCGCATAATGCTGACAAAATACAACAAAAGCCACAGCCCCTACAGGCGCTATTCCCTTATAGCGGGTTATAACGAGGTGGGCGAGACCCTGGAGGACACCGTGCGCCGCGAGGTAATGGAGGAAGTCGGGCTGAGGGTCAAAAACATAAAATATTTCAAAAACCAGCCGTGGTCGTTCAGCGACACATTGCTGGTGGGCTTTTTCTGCGAGCTGGACGGTGACGACACCCCCACCGTGGACGAGGACGAGCTGGCCGAGGCGACATGGTTCAAGCGCGGGGACATACCCGCGACACAATCACTTTTAAGCCTGACCAACACGATGATAGAGCATTTCAGAAACAACGGGAGCTGAGCGATATGACATTACAACAGCTGAAATATGCGATAACCGTTGCCGACTGCGGCTCCATGAACGAGGCCGCAAAACGGCTTTTTATATCACAGCCCGGTCTGTCGGGCACCATACGCGAGCTGGAGGAGGAGCTGGGGCTGGAGATATTTCTGCGCTCCAACCGCGGTATAACCATAACCCCCGCCGGCGAGGAATTTCTGGGCTATGCCCGCCAGGTCTGTGCGCAGTACGCCCTGCTTGAGGACAAGTACGCGGGCAGGCGGAGCAAAAAGCATTTCAGCGTGTCCATGCAGCACTACTCCTTTGCGGTAAGAGCCTTTGTGGACACGGTAAAGCAGGCCGACGACGGCGAGTACGAGTTTGCCGCGCACGAGACCCGCACATACGAGATAATAGAAAACGTGAAAAACTTTAAAAGCGAGCTGGGTGTCATCTATATCAACGACTTTAACCGCAAGGTCATGACAAAGCTTTTAAGCGAAAACAGTCTGGAGTTTACGCCGCTGTTTGACTGCGATACCTATGTTTACCTGTGGTCGGGGCACCCGCTTGCGGATAAAAGCGTTATCTCCATGGACGAGCTGGGGGACTACCCCTGTCTGGCCTTCGACCAGGGGCAGAACAACAGCTTTTACCTTGCCGAAGAGGTAAAAAGCACCTACGAATACAAGCGTCTGATAAGGGCAAACGACCGCGCGACCATGCTTAATATGATGGTGGGACTAAACGGCTACACCCTTTGTTCGGGCATAATCTGCGCCGAGCTAAACGGTGACGGCTACCGTGCCGTGCCCCTTAAAGAAAACGAAAAAATGACCATCGGCTATATAAAGCGCAAGGGTGCCGCCCTTACCCCGATAGCGAACATATATATAGAAGAGCTGCAAAAATACGGATATTGATGCAAAAAACGATTTTCCCGCACTAAAGGAGTGGATACCAAAATGAAAGGTGTTATGTTGGCAAAGCGAAACTGTTGTAAGGATGCCGCTTGACGGCGCTGTCAAAGAGGGGCTGTACGATATAAGGTTTTCGGTGTACTGCAACGGTCACGGCTATCCCGCCGACACCAAAACCGAATATTTCAGGGATAAGGAGCCAAGCGGCAACCTTGACAGCGACCTTATGTTTATAGACCCCGACTCTCCGCGTGTGATCGTAAGGGGTTTTGCCACAAAATACCCGGCCGCAGATACGACGGGATAAAAAACAAAAAAACGGAGCTGCTGCATTAAAGATCTCGGTATCTTCAATGTTTCGGCTCCGTTTTTTATTATATTTCGTCTGCGCTGTGCACAAGCTTTGCCGACACTATCGCCGCCCCCGACAGGTAAGGCTCCAGCTTTTCCTTGGTCTTGCCCAGACCGCCGCCGCCCGAGGTGGCAAAAACAGATACCTTTTTGCCGCTCCAGTCATAGGCCTTGCAAAATGTGTTTACCACATTAGGCGCTGCGCCGTACCAGATGGGAAAGCCGAGATACACCGTATCGTATTCGGAAAAGTTTTCCACACTTCCCGCAACGGGCACATCCTTTTGCCCATTTTTTCCTTGTTGCAGCGTGCAAGCGGGTTTACCCACCTTATATCCGCCGCGGTATACGGCTGCTCGGGCACTATCTCAAATACATCAGCACCCTTTGCGGCGGCAAACTGCTTTGCTATGCCCGCCGTTTTGCCCTCGGCGCTGAAAAATATCACCAATGTTTTCATAAAGACCCTCCCTGTATAAAATTTTTATTTGTCTTTCTTTGAAGAAAGTATATTCAGCCTTATAATAAAGTCCTGCTTGTTTTTCTTGACAAGCACGTCCAGAATAACGCCTATCGCAAAGGAAATAACGCCGATGACCGCACAGATAAGCGAGAATATAAGTGTCGGGAAGCGCGGCACCTGATGCGTTGTAAGGTACTCCATAAAAACGGGGATGAAAAATCCGACGCTTACCAGTATAAACAGCCATGCTATCGCACCGAAGAACATCATCGGGCGGTATTCCTTGAACATTACCGCAATAGTGCGCAGCACCTTCATACCGTCGCTGAATGTGTTTAATTTTGACACGCTGCCCTCGGGTCTGTCGCGGAAATTTATCGGTATCTCCTTTATGTTAAAACGCTTGTCAAGGGCGTTTATCGTCATTTCCGTCTCTATTTCAAAGCCCGACGAGGTAATGGGCATCATCTTTACAAAGTCATAGCTGAACGCGCGGTAGCCCGTCATTATGTCCTTTATATCGCTTTTGAAAAGCTTGTTTATAAGCCAGCGCACCAGCTTGTTGCCAAAGCCGTGGAACATACGCTTGTTCTCGCTGAAATAGGTGCTTGAAAGTCTGTCGCCTATTACCATGTCAAAGCCGTCGTTAAGCACATAATCGCACATTTCGCGTGCGTGCTCCGCGGGATAGGTGTCATCGCCGTCTATCATTATATAGCAGTCCGCATCTATATCCCTGAACATACTGCGCACAACATTTCCCTTGCCCTGACGGTATTCCTTTCTTACGACCACGCGCTCGCCTATGCTTGTGGCGATCTCGTATGTCCTGTCGGTCGAATTGTTGTCGTAAACGTACACGGTCGCCTCGGGCAGCGCCGCCATAAAGTCGCGCGAGACCTTTTCGACCGTCTTTTCCTCGTTGTAGCACGGTACAAGTACCGCAATTTTTTTGTCGCTCATAAGATACCTCCTACATCCAGAATGTCAGCGCAGACACGATGCCGTAATAGAAATTGGGGTTTGTCCACTCATGGCCGTAATCACCAAAGACAAACAGCATTGCAAAGTCGTATGCAAGGCTGAGCCCCGAAAGCACGCTTATAACATAAGCCGCTCTGTCGCCGTATTTTTCATATAATGTGAACGCAGCCAATACAGCCGCAATAATAATAAGATACGAAAAGTCCATGTAATAGCGGCAGAGTATGCCCGCCATTTCCGCATCCGCAATGCCCACCACAAAGGCAAAGGCGATAAGTGACAGCGCAAGGGCAAATATACCCTTTTGCTTCAGCTCGCTTTTAATGTTTTTAAGCATGACACAAAGCCATACAACGGGCTGTGATGCCAGTACGCCGCCAAACATTACCTCCATAATTGTCACACCGCCGTAATAGTTTGAAAGGTTGGCGCTTGTGATAAACGGGAACCTTGCATAAAATGCGGGCGGCTGTATAAAGTAGGCAAATACGCCAAGCCCTATCCTGTCTATTTTAAAGCCGCGGTGTGTCATATCGTTTGTGGTAAGGTTGTAGTTTGCGCCAAAGTCAAACGGCGAGCCGAAGCGTGCCTTGTTGTACCACATGACCGCAGCGGCAACAATGACAAACGGCATTACAAATGCCAGCGTCCTTGACATATACTTTTCGGAAAAGAGCCGTCTTTGCCTGAACACCTGATCCCAGAAAAGCGGTATCGCCACAAAGGCCGCCATAAGATACTGCGGTCTGCACGCCGACAAAAGCGCTATGCACGTCGAGCCGATGGCAAGCCTTGCAATGTCCTCCGGCAGCTTTTTGCTGTTTTCGGAGCTTATCCAAAAATAAAGTCCCGCCGTGACCAGCGCAAGACCCATAGTTATCGGCGTTGCGTACAGGTCGGCCTTTCGCAGGCCGAATATATAGCCGCTTGAAAACACAAACACCTGACAAAGCAGCATATATGTCACAAACGGTATTTTTTTGAACCACCTGTCGGCTATGGCCTTTAAAAGCAGGTAGGAAAAAACGATAAATACGCAGGCGTTTATAAATACGCCCCACTGCACGGGAAACTCCTCGCCCGTTGATTTAAAATAGGGCAGATAGTACACCAGCACGGGCAATGCGCCGAAATAAACGTAATACTTACCCTCAAAATAAGCGTGGTCCCACTTGTAGGTGGTGCCCGCCTCCGCCATTACCTGGTCGCGCAGCTTTGTATCATAGGGGTTTTCCATATCCAAAAGGGGCTGCGCGGGCTCAAAATCAAGAGCGACCTCGCCCCTTGCAAAGGCCTCCGCCAGGTCGTGATACTGCACATGGATATCCATAAAGCGGTGGTTTGTAAAGCACACCATTGCCGATATGATGATATTTATCGCAATGGCCTCCATCACTGCACAGCGCTGTGCATAGCTCCATGTAAGGGGCTTTGCGTAAAGGCTGCTGTTTCGCCGCAAAATGTATATCGCAAGTATCACCGCATAAATAAAGCCTATCCTGAACAGGTTAAATGAAAAGGGCACGCCCTTATTGACCTGCACGCTGTTTATAATAAGCGTCTGGTTTTCGCTGCCGTTAAAGCGCAGCTTTATTTTGTCTGTCATACCCGTGCTTTCGATGGGGATGTATTTTGTGCGCTCCACACCGGCAACGACAAGACGCTCGGGCAGCTCAAAATATTGGCTGTTGCCATCGTCTGTGGCAAATACCACAACGGCCAGCTTGTTAAAGTCCCAGACATCGCCGTTTTTTTCGCGCCCTTTGTCACGGCTCCTGACATCGACGATATCCAGATAAATATTTTTTACCTCGGCATTTATGTCTTTAAACACTATCTCCTTGTCGCCGCTCTCTTTTATCTTTATCCTGTTGTTGTCGTACATATCCACGCCCGAGCCCGCCTCATAATTCGTCAGCTCTATGGGGGTGCTGCCCAGGCCGCACCAGAAACGGTAGTTAAAAACCGTTATTTCCAGTATAAGCACGGCTATAAGTATTATATGATAGGCGTTAAGCCTGAATTTTTCATCCGCCTTCTTTTGGCCTGTCTGCGCCTTTGCGCTTCCCTTTGCTTTTGTATTTTTCATCTTTGTTCTCCGTATTATTTTATAAAACTGCCTATCTAAACATTATAACACATAAAATAATAATTTCAAGGCTTAATTTGCGTGTATTTTAACAACACCAAAAAAATTTGAAATTTTTCGGGATATGTGCTATAATTTTTATATCATATTTAGGCAAGGAGCGGACAAAATGACATTACGCGAGGCATTCACATCGGAATACATGGAAAATCTGAAAAAAATGACGCTGCAGCTGAAGACCGAGACCACGGCGGGCGGAGGCCGCAGAAAGTCGCGCGCAAAGGGTCAGAGCGTGGAGTTTTCCGACTTTCGCAATTATGTGGCGGGCGACAGCATAAAAAACATAGACTGGAAAAGCTACGGCAGGCTTGACAAGCTGTTTATAAAGCTGTTTATGGAGGAGCGCCAGGCAAACGTGAACCTTATACCGGACACAAGCGGCTCAATGGGCTTCGGGGACAAAAAATTGCAGGCACAGCTTCTTTGCGCCTGCCTTACATATATGTTCATGCTGAATATGGACAGGATAAATATTTATCCGCTTAACACCGCACCGCTGACCGACCTGACATCGCCAAGCAGGATAGGACAGGCCGTGGACTATCTTGACAGGCTGGAGTTTGCGGGCGGGGGCAGTCTTATACAGCAGATAAGGCCGCTGGCGCTTCGTCAGGGCACCTGCATCATTATTTCGGACTTTTTCACCGACGACAACAAAACGGAGCTTTTTAAGCTGCTTGCATACAAAAAGCAGCGCATACACGCCGTAACGCTGCTGGACAAAACGGAGCTTGCGCCCGAAAGCGGCGAGGATGTGACATTGGAGGACAGCGAAAACCTTGCACAAATGCCGCTGACCCCCGACAAGGCCGCGTTAAGGCGGTACAAGGAGGCGCTCGACCGTCACCTTGCCGATATAGCAAACGGCGTAAAGCGGGCACAGGGGCAGTTTTGCCTTGCCCCCTCGGATGTACGCATAATGCAGATAATACGACAGCTTGTGCAGTAGATCGGGTTTCCCTTTTTTCTGCTTTAAGGCGCGTATACTTCGGGATTCAAAAACCACAATTCAGTGATGTTCCCAAAAAAATATCAGCATAGACCGACAGAAAAGTCTATAAAAATAATATTTCCGTTTTATTACATTTTTTGTTTCAAGCAAAAATCACACAAAAAAACGTAAAAACTCAAAGGTGCAGTAAAACTTGACATTATACGCAATTTATAATAAAATAGAAGTAACTGTAATTTATTAACTTTCGGAGGTATACCAATATGTATGACATTGAAACAGTAAAAAACGTCGATCCCGAGATAGCTGACGCCATCCTTGCGGAGCTTGACCGTCAGAGAAGCAATATAGAGCTTATTGCATCCGAGAACTTTGTATCAAAGGCAGTTATGGCTGCTATGGGCTCACCCATGACCAACAAATACGCAGAGGGCTACCCCGGCAAGCGCTACTACGGCGGCTGCCAGAAGGTAGATATTGCAGAGAACCTTGCCATTGACCGCGCTTGCGAGCTTTTCGGCAGCAAGTTTGCAAATGTTCAGCCCCACTCGGGCGCACAGGCAAATATGGCGGTATTCTTTGCGCTTATGCAGCCCGGCGATACCTACATGGGCATGAACCTTGCACACGGCGGCCACCTTTCACACGGCTCAAAGGTAAATATGAGCGGTAAGTATTTCAACGTGGTTCCCTACGGCGTAAGCGAGGAAACAGGCACAATAGATTATGACGAGGTACGCCGCATCGCCCTTGAGTGCAAGCCCAAGCTTATCCTTGCGGGTGCTTCCGCTTACTCCAGGACAATAGATTTTGCTAAGTTTGCAGAGATAGCAAAGGAAGTCGGCGCATACTTTATGGTAGATATGGCGCACATCGCAGGTCTTGTTGCGGCAGGTCTTCATCCCTCGCCCGTACCCTATGCGGATGTTGTGACAACGACAACTCACAAGACATTAAGAGGCCCCAGAGGCGGTCTTATCCTTACAAACGACGAGGAGCTTGCAAAGAAGATAAACAAGGCTGTATTCCCCGGTATCCAGGGCGGCCCTCTTATGCACGTCATCTCCGCAAAGGCTGTTTGCTTCAAGGAAGCTCTCCAGCCCGAATTCAAGGCTTATGCACAGCAGATAGTTAAAAACGCAAAGGCACTTTCCGACCAGCTTGTAAAGGAAGGCTTCAACATTGTTTCGGGCGGTACGGACAACCACCTTATGCTTGTTGACCTTCGTCCCATGAATATCACGGGCAAGGAGCTTGAAACACGCCTTGACGAGGTAAATATCACCTGCAACAAAAACGCTATCCCCTTTGACCCCGAAAAGCCCGCAGTTACAAGCGGTGTTCGTTTAGGTACACCCGCTGCAACAAGCCGCGGCATGGTTGAGGAAGACATGGTCGAGATAGCCAAGGTTATCGGTATGGTCGCAAGAGATTTTGAGGGCAGCAAGGCCGAGGCTAAGGAGAGAGTTGCCAAGATAGTTGCAAAATATCCTCTCTATTGATCTAAAAGGTAATTTTATGAGTATATTCGATGAGCCCGTAAACGAGGCCAATATGTACAAAACGCTGGGCGGGCTCCTCTTCCCCGATGAAAAGATAGAGTGCGCCATATACTGTTTATTCAGGCAGACGGGTTTTTTTGCATCAAACAAAAACATAACCTACGGGTATGTCGCATTGACGAGCGAGCAAAGGCTGATAGGGCACAAAATGACCGTATTGGAGTCCCTTGACTTTGCGGAGGAAATGAAGCAGCTGACCAAAATAACCGTAAAAGAAAGCATTTTCGGCTACTGTACGGTAAACGCTTTCTTTGAAACGCCGCAAAGACATCAGTTAAAATTTTTGATACACAGAAAGATATACGGCAGCAGCGCATTTCCCAACCAGACAAAAAATGCAGACACAATGCTTGACCTGCTGAAAAAATACGAGTTGTCGTATTAACATCGGCAAGCGGCAGGCTTACGAAAGGAGATGACAAAATGTCATTAGTTAATATTTTGGACTTCGGTGCGGTGGGTGACGGCAAGACCCTTTGTACGGATGCTATCGCAAAAGCAGTTGAAAAATGCAAGGCAAACGGCGGCGGTACGGTATATGTACCCGCAGGCACCTATTTAACGGGCGCTATTTTCCTTGCAAGCAATATCGAGCTTCGTGTGGAGGCGGGTGCTACCCTGCTTTTCAGCAACGATATAAAGGATTTCCCCGTTGTTACATCCCGTTGGGAGGGTGTTAAGCGCGAATGCTACGCAAGCTGCATAAACGCCGACAATGCGGAGAATGTTTCGCTTACCGGCCGCGGCACGCTTGACGGACAGGGTGCTTTCTGGTGGAAGATATTCCGCGCAAAGGAAAACGAATATCCCCGTCCCAAGATGATAGCACCCTACGAGTGCAAAAACGTGCTTATCCGCGATGTTACGCTTAAAAATTCGCCCAGCTGGACGATAAACACAATTCTTTGTGACAACGTGACTATTGACAATGTTACGATAAACAACCCCTCGGATTCACCCAACACCGACGGTATCGACCCCGAGAGCTGTACAAACGTGCATATCTCAAACTGTCATATCGACGTGGGTGACGACTGTATCGCCGTAAAGGCGGGCACGGAGGACACGGCAGACCGCGTTCCCTGCAAAAATATCACCATTTCAAACTGTACCATGGTACACGGCCACGGCGGCGTTGTGCTGGGCAGCGAAATGAGCGGCGGCATTATAAATGTCACCATTTCAAACTGCGTGTTTGAGGGCACGGACAGAGGTATCCGCCTTAAATCAAGACGCGGCCGCGGCGGCGTTGTGGAGGATATCCGCGTTGACAATATCGTTATGGAAAACGTGCTTTGCCCGTTTATCGCAAACCTTTACTACTTCTGCGGCCCCCGCGGTGACGACAAGTATGTCTGGGACAAGAACCCCTACCCCATCACCGACGAGACCCCTGCATTCCGCAGACTGCACTTTGCAAATATGACCTGCAAGCAGGTAAATGCGGCGGCAGGCTATTTCTACGGCCTTGCGGAGCAGTTTGTGGAGGACTGCACCTTTGAGAACATCTATATCTCCCTTGCGGATGATGCAATACCCGGTAAACCCGCTATGCTTGCAGGCATTGAGGATATGAAGCAAAAGGGCTTCTTTATCGCAAACAGCAAGGATATCAGCTTCTCCAACGTAACGGTTGTGGGCGCAGACGGCCCCGCATTCGAGCTGGAGGACTGCGAGGATATCGTGTTCGCAAACTGCAAGAATAAGCTTAACCGCTCGGGCAGCGAGTGTGTGGCACAGAAAAACACAAAAAACATTAAAATAGACTAAAACAAAAAGCCATGCACCCCTGATATGTACCCTCTTTACTGGACACCCAGTAAGGAGGGTATTTTTTATGCGTTATACTTATGAATTTAAGAAAGAGTGTGTGGAACTTTATCGACAAGGACAATGGGCTGAATGCCCGGAAGGCATTTCAGAAAAGGA